>NC_016630.1:643670-1287341 GCF_000163895.2 Filifactor alocis ATCC 35896 | reverse complement strand
TACGAAAAGCAAAGGGACTTATGATGATTGTCATAGGTCTTATTATTTTGGGGACTTTTATCATTCAATTTGCAGGCACCTCCATGACCGGAATGATAAACTCTACAAGCGGCGTATTAACTACAACCTATCTTTCCGACCAAAATGTACTAAGTGAAATCAATCAACAGTTTTCGGGATTGGAAGAAGGTCTGCAAGATGAAATCAGTTCCGTAGAAGAAAATTATCCCGGCTATGATGAATATCTCATAGAAAAAGAGGGAGAAATCGGACACAACACCCATGAGCTTTTATCCTACATCACTTCAAGATGTGGAGAAATTAAGGATTCAAAGGAAGTTCAAAGTATCATCCATGACATTTTTACAAAGATGTATGATTTATCTTATCGAGAAGAAATTGAAATCAGATACAGGACGGTTACGGAAACATATACCGATGAAGATGGCAATGAGCATACCGAAAGTCATGAAGAAGCTTATGAGTATAAGAAGCTCATAGTAACACTGAAGAAAAGGGAAATGGACAGTATCGTAAGAGAAATCTTCGCAGAGTATCCCGATAATGTTCTTCACTATGAAGCCTTGCTTGCCTCTAAGGGAAACATGGAAACTGTCTTTGGAAGCGGAAACGGAAATTTATCGGAGATTGTAGACAATCCCGACTTTTCAAATCCGGGAATTGCCTTTGACGATGTAACGGTGAAGGCACTGTTTAACGAAGCGGAAAAGCATATCGGAAAGAGATATGTATTTGGGGCGAACGGGCCGAATAACTTCGACTGTTCGTCCTTTGTGTGCTGGAGTTTTACCCATTCGGGTGTCAAGAATATGCCACGAACAACCGCTTGGGGAATATACAAAACTTACTGCAATCCCGTATCTCCAAGTGAAGCAAAGGCGGGAGATATTATCTTCTTTAAGAACACCTATGACAGCGGCTCCCCTATTTCTCATGTCGGCATTTATGCAGGAAACGGTATGATGATTCATGCAGGCGATCCGATTCGCTTTGTCAGTATCAATACACCTTACTGGAGGGAGCATTTCTACGGCTTCGGCAGAGTCAAGTAAAGAAAGGACGGTAAAATGTGAAAAAAGAACTTACAGCAGTGAAAAACAAAATTCAAAAGTTAAAGGATAAAAAGGCTCTGATTGATGAAGAATTGGAGCCTTTATTGATTCGTGAAGAAGAACTTGAAAATGAGGAGATTATTGCCATTTGCAGAAAAAACAATATCACAATTACAGATTTAATGGCAAAGGTTAAAAAGGAACAAACGGAAATGAAAAAGGAGAAAACAAATGAGAACAGTTATGAAAAATAAGGTATTTACAAGGTTAATGACAGCATTACTTCTTGCTGTTACGGTCATTTTGGCAGCTTACCCATCGGTAGCCTATGCACAAGTTGATGAAAAAGAAGCAGCAAAGGAAACAGTAAAGGAAGAACCGAAAAAACCTGAAATTACAGTTATTAAAAAGGAAGAAGAAAAAGAAGTGCGTTATCCCAATAAATTGACTGCAAAAGAGCCGGAGAATTTAAAGCAAAAAATGGTTTCAAACGGAGAAACAACCAATACCAATAAAGGGATTCCGACCGAGCCTACCAAATCAAGGGCAAGTGTTACGGAGAATGTAAATAATGCCAATCAGGAGTATCCCATTCATCATGGAGATAGTAGCGATAACAAAGAAACGGATAAATATTCTGCGGATGCCAGACAGTTTATTACTTTTCAGACCAAGAACGGAAAGACCTTTCATCTCATTATCAATCATGATGAACAGGGAGAAAATGTCATGCTTCTTACCGAAGTTTCGGAAGATGATCTGCTCAATATGGTAGAAATCAAGGAAAAACCGAAAGAAGTAGTTAAGGAAGAACCCATAAAGGACGAACCGAAAGAAGAAGCAAAGCCTGAAAAAAAGGAAGAAAAAAGCAGCACCGGAACATATATCCTGCTTGCTCTTGTAACTTTGGGGGCATTGGGAGCAGGCTATTATTTTAAGGTGGCAAAAAAGAAAGAAGATAAGGAACTGGAAGCCTTCGAGGAAGATGATGATTTCTTCTCGGAAGCGGAAGGCAGTGAAGAAACGGAAAATGAAGAAGTTGAAAATCAGGAACTGGAAGATGAAACAGAGGACAGCGAAGAAGATTAGGAGTAAAAAAGATACTATTTGCTGTAAAACACAGGGCGAAGGAGAGAAAATCTTTCGCCCTCTTATATTGAAAACGGGAGGAAAAATATATATGAAACTTGTAATTGCTGAAAAGCCAAGTGTTGCATTATCAATCTCAAAGATAATAGGAGCAAAGAATAAAAAAGACGGATACTATGAGGGAAACGGGTACAGAGTAAGCTGGTGTGTCGGGCATTTAATTCAAATGGCAAATCCCGATTCTTACGATGAAAAGTATGCCAAATGGAAGATTGATGACTTGCCGATTATTCCAAGTGAATATCAGTATGAAGTGGCAAAGGCAACAAAGAAGCAGTTTGCAGTCCTAAAAAAACTGATGAATGATAAGGCGATTGATACTGTTATCAATGCCTGCGATGCCGGACGAGAGGGAGAAGCAATCTTTAGACTTGTATATCTTCAGGCAAGCTGTAAAAAGAAGATGAAAAGGCTTTGGATTTCCTCCATGGAAGATAGTGCAATTAAAGACGGCTTTGATAAGCTAAAAGACGGAAAAGACTATGATAATCTCTTTGAATCGGCTCAAGCAAGAGCGGTTGCCGACTGGCTTGTTGGAATGAACATCAGCAGGCTATACTCTTGCTTATATAAGCAAAATTACAGTGTTGGGAGAGTACAGACACCGACTCTTGCCATGATTGTAAAAAGAGATGACGAGATAACTAATTTTAAGAAAGATAAATACTACACAGTGGAGCTATCTATGAACGGCTTTATACTTTCGACTGAGCGAATTGATGATGAGGTTGCTGCTGAACAGCTAATCAATTTAGTTGGCGATAAGATTGAAATCACTGATGTTATCCAAAAAGAGAAAATTACAAAGCCTGATTTACCATTTGACCTTACGACACTTCAAAGAGAGTGCAATAAGTATTTTGGATATTCTGCAAAGCAAACTCTCGACTATGCTCAAAGTTTGTATGAAAAGAAGCTGATTACCTATCCAAGAACAGACAGCAGATGCCTTACTGAAGATATGATTACAAGTACCGTCAATAATATTTTGGGCAAAAATGACTTTGATACAGGTCGTATCAAGACGGTGTTTAACTCAAAAAAGGTTACGGATCATCATGCGATTATTCCTACAGTAAGCTCACTGAGTGAAGATTTATCGGGTATTCCTGAGAGTGAAGCAAAGGTATATCGACTGATTTCTAATAAGCTCCATGCAAGTGTGGGCTATCCTTTAGTGGAAAATACAACGAAGATTGTAGCTGAATTTGACGGCTTTCAATTTACGAGTACTGGTAAGGTTATTAAGGACGAGGGCTTTACAAAATATCTTAAAGAATACAAGTTCAATAAGAATGAGGATTTGGAGCTTCCTGATGTAAGCATTGGAGATGTTATTATCATTGAAAATAAAGAGATTAAAGAAAAGTACACTAAACCTCCGAAACACTTTACGGAGGACACACTCTTAAAAGCTATGGAGCTTGCAGGTAATGATGCATTGGAAAAAGGTGTTGAAGTGGAAAGAGAAGGACTTGGAACACCGGCAACAAGAGCAGGCATTATTGAAAATCTGATTTACAAAGAATTTATTGAACGAGATAAGAAGAATCTGATTGCAACACCGAAAGGAAAAAGCCTGATTGAGATTGTCGTAGATAACTTCAAATCAGCAGAAATGACGGCACAGTGGGAAATGGAATTGTCTGAAATAGCACAGGGCAAATCTTCCAAAAAAGAATTTTTAGAAAAGATTGAGGAACAGATAAAACATACGGTAGAGGAACACCAGAAGAATGAATAGGAAAAATGAATATTAGAAAAAGGAGGTAAAAATGCGAATCAATGATTTTCATAATATTTTGGAGCTTGTAAAACAGGATATTCTGCATAGTGAAGCGGAATATTTAAAGCTCCTAAAGGTTGTCGGAAACAATCAACGATATGATTTTAGAAGTCAGTTAAGTATCTATGATAAAAATCCGGAAGCGACAGCCTGCGCCAAGTTCGATTATTGGCGTGAACGCTTTCACCGAACTGTTATGCGAGGACAAAAAGGAATTCCGATTTTAGAGGACTACGGCACATATAAAAAGGTTGACTACATCTTTGATATAGCTCAGACAGTTTCAAGAAACAGAGATGTCAATGAAGTAAATCTATGGAGATTCGATAAAGAAGCGCATCAAGATGTGTTAAAGGAAATGATAAAAAGTGAGGGATATGAAGAGAGTGAAAGTATCTTAGAAAATATCTTTTCTTTAAGCAGGCTTTACGGAGATGAAAAGATAGACAGTCTAATGAACGAGCTTAGAATAGCCGATGAGAATAGAATATCTTTTACAAAGTTTGTGAGAGATTCAGTGAGCTATGCGGTATCTTCAAGGTTTCAGCTTGATTATCCTATGGATAGTGAACTTTTAAGAGAAAATTTTGAAAGACTTGATAGTATATCTCTTATGAGTCTTGGTGAAACCGTATCGGATATTAGCGGAAATATCATTGATGCGACCATTCAGAAAAGTAAAGAGCTTGACAAAGAAGTTTTAAGAGGTAAAGAAGCAGGATATAATAAGATTAGAGAAGAAATTGAGGAGGTAGAAGAAAATGTACTTCGACGAGATGATCAGAAAAGAAATGAAAACGAGCGAGTTCTCCGAAATGGGGAGTACGGACGAGATAATAGAGAAAATCAGGGAGAATACACTAAGCAGCTTGGAGGAACAGACGGAATTCATCAAGGAATATCCCAATCCGACCTACGCAGTGATGAGGCTGGATTATCTTTCACAGAGCGAGGAGCAGAGCCGATTCGAGATGTTAGTGGATTTATACAAGGAGAAGAAACTGACCAATCATTTGATGGACATTCAGAAACAGGCGATAGCGTTTATGAGAACAGAGAAGCCGAAACTGATGGAAGCTTGGAAGATAGAGAGCAAGAGCGATCCGCAGTATGGAGCGATGATTTCAGCTCTCAAAGAAATGACCATCAAGGAAGTCGTGGAAATCTAAAAGAAAATACCGAATCAGAGATAAGAGAAGCGGACAAGGCTTCTTTTTCTTTGCCTGAAAATGCTTACGGACAACTGATCCTGACCGTTCCTCTTAGCCAAAAGGAAAAAGATGTGTTCCTGATTAACGGGGGAAATCACGATGGGGGCAGACTTCCTGTCATTGCCGAGTTTTCCAAAGGAAAAAGCAATGAAGAATTGGGAGAATACCTAAAAGATACCTTTAACGGTGGAAACGGACTGTATATTGATGAAAGAGAGGTATCTTCCTGGTATTCGGATAAGGGGATTCATTTTGCTTCCGGAACATCGGCAAGAGAAGATCATACGCAGGTTTTAAGTTGGAGTGATGCGGCAAATAGAATTGCTGAACTTTTGGAAAACGGAGAGTTTGCTACCAATGTGGAGATTTCAGAAGCTTTGGATTATGAAAGAGATCGGATTTCAGAGTCCCTATGGTATCTTATTCACGATTTGAGTGAGGAAGGAAAAGAACAAGGCTTTTTTGAATTTCTCGAAAAAGGAGGTGGCTTTCCGGATGAAACAAAAAGATTATCCGAGGCACTGAAAAATCCTGAACACCTTGGGGATGTCATCAAAGAGTATGGACGATTTTTAGAAGCATATAGAGAAGATAGAGATGTACTAAGGTTTCACTATCATAAGGTGGACAGCCTTTATCAGAAATTACAGGAGCTTGCACTGCCAAGAAAAGAATACAGTACCAATCTTACTGAACTTCCAAAAGTAAAAGCCTTTATTACAGAAGATGAAGTCCTTGCTACTATTTCAAGGGGAAGCGGAATCGATAGAGGAAAAGAGCGAATTACAAAGTTTTTCAAAGAAAATCACACTTTACAGGAAAAAGCCGACTTCTTAAAAGATGAATATGGAACAGGAGGAAGAAGCCATGCGGTATCAGGCTTGACAGGTAGTGGAGAATGGCACGATGCCAAAGGAATAAAACTTGAAAAGGATAATTGTAAAGATGTGTTTCTCACTTGGACAAGTGTGGCAAAGCATATTGACGAGCTGCTTTCTAAAAACCTTTACCTTGAGGAACAGCACATAGAAAATATAGCGGAGAAGGAAGAAGTAAAAGAGCCACACTATTACTCGAAAGATAATCCTGAAAACTTGATGACTGATGAAATGCTGAAACGGGTGCCGGAGCTTTACGCACAGGAAGAAATTGATTTAGCGGATAAGGAAGTTCATGCAGCATATATCATTCCTTTTAAAAGTAATTGGACTTGGTATATGACAGAGTATGACAGGGAAAGCGGAGAAGCCTTTGGGCTTGTAGTCGGAATTGAACCTGAATGGGGATATTTCAATCTGAATGAATTGAAAGAACTTAATGCTCAAAGACTTGTGTTGGAAGATTTTCCAAAGACTTTTCAAGAAATCAAAGATACCGAGCTTGTAAAACAGATGAGTGAGGAAGAAATAGACCGAGTATTTAACGGACAGCTTTCCGCAAAAGATAATCAAAAGGAACAGGACATCTTTTATCTTAGCGATGAAATGGGAATTTCATTAGAAGAAGCCGAGGGTATTATCAACGACAGGAGCAGGTTATCAGGGATTAGTACAGAGGATACAGATAACAAAGATAATTTACTTGATGAAAAAAGTCCTGTTCAATCTACCCTGTTTGACTACATTCAGCAAAAAGAAGAAGTAGAGCTGAATGAAAAAGAGGAAAGCCTTGCAGAACAATTTGCAGTGAAACAAGGTGATACCGTCTATTTTGACCATGAAACATATATTGCAAAGGATATTGAAAAAAATAAAGTAAACGGAAAGCCGGAGGTATGGCTGTATCCGGCAAGAGATGGAAATAGGCAAATTGCAATCGTACCGTTTATGGATAATGAGGAGCTATTAAGAAAGATAAGCATTGAAAGACCGAGATTTTTGATTGGCGATGAAGTGAAATATAAGGATAAGGATTGTACCATTACCCGCTTTGATAATATGGGAAATAACCTAAAGACCGTAACGGTTAAGGATAATACCGAATATCTCAGTGGTATGATAACAGGCTCCGATGTGATTCCCTATCGTTTAGAGAGCGACCTTGAGAGAATATTTGAAAATCTGACATACAAGAAAGCTAAAGATACGATTCAAGACATTGATGAAAAGGCAGAAAAACTAAAAATAGAAGCTCATAATTTTAAGATTACCGAAGAAATCCTCCCTGAAAAATTAACGCCAAGTGAAAGGTTAAACCAAAACCTTGAAGCAATCTCCATGCTTAAACGAGTGGAGAGTGGACAAAGAGAGCTTGACAATACAGCTCAGGAAGTCTTGGCAAAATATGTAGGATGGGGCGGACTTTCCGAAGTCTTTGACGAAAGCAGAGAAGGTCAGTGGAAAGAAGCAAGAGCATTCTTAAAAGAAAATCTATCGTCATCAGAATACGAAGCTGCTAAGGAATCAACTTTAACAGCTTTTTATACGCCTAAGACAGTCATTGACAGTATCTACTCTACACTCTCAGGAATGGGGTTTAAGAATGGCAATATCTTAGAACCGTCAATGGGCATCGGAAACTTTATCGGAAGTTTACCGGATGAAATGAGTAGCAGTAAATTTTATGGTGTAGAGCTTGACTCCTTAAGCGGTCGCATTGGAAAACTTCTATATCCGGAAAGTGATATACAGATTAAAGGACTGGAAGAAACTTCCTTTTCCAATAATTTCTTTGATGCGGTTATCGGGAATGTACCCTTTGGAGAGTACAAGGTCAATGACAGGGAGTATAACAAAAATAACTTTTTAATTCATGACTACTTTTTTGCAAAATCCATTGACAAAGTTAGAAATGGTGGTGTTATCGCTTTTATTACATCTTCAGGCACGATGGATAAAAAGGATGAAAGTGTCAGACGATACCTTGCAGCAAGAGCGGAGTTTTTAGGAGCAATCAGACTTCCAAACGATACCTTTAAGGGTGTTGCCGGAACGGAAGTAACCTCGGATATTATCTTCCTAAAGAAAAGGGACAGTATAAGAGAAAGGGACGAGGACTGGATACATCTTGCAGAAGATGAAAATGGGCTGACATATAACAAATACTTTGTAGAGAATCCTCAGATGGTGCTTGGCTCTATGGAAGAAGTGTCAGGAAGATTTGGAAACGCCCTTGCTTGTCTGCCAAGAGAAAATGCCGATTTAAAGGAGCTGCTTGCAAGGGCAAGTGAAGAAATATCCAAAGGAACAGCCTATGAAGAAATAGAGCTACTTGATGATGAAATCACATCTATCCCTGCCACAGATGATGTCAAAAATTTTTCATATACTATCATTGATGACGAAGTGTATTACAGAGAAAATTCCCTTTTTGTAAAGAAAGAGATAACGGATAAGAATAAGGAGAAGATTAAGGACTATCTTGAACTGAATACTGCCCTTAAAGATGTTATCTACAAGCAGAAAGAGGACTATTCCGATGATGAGGTAAAGAAAGCTCAAGAAAAGCTCAATGAAGTCTATGACCGCTTTTCTAAAAAGCATGGATATGTCAATAACCTTTCCAATACCAGAGCCTTTAAAGAGGACAGTAACTTCCCGCTTGTTTCCTCCATTGAAATCCTTGATGAAGAAGAAAACTTTAAGGCAAAGGGGGATATATTCTCCAAGAGGACAATCACAAAGGCAAAGACCATTGACCATGTGGATACTTCTTTGGAATCTCTTGTGTTATCTATGTCGGAAAAAGGCTATGTGGACTTTGACTATATGGAAAACCTGACGGGAAAAGATAGACCTACTCTAATAGAAGAATTAAGGGGAGAGATTTATCTAAGTATCAGGGAAGAACAGAACTTTTACAGACCGCTATCCTTTAACCCCGAAGATGGAGATTTGCCTTTCGCCTGTGCAAATGGCAGCAATTCATATAAGTATGGCTATGTTACAAAGGACGAATACCTATCAGGGAATATCAGAGAAAAGATTACCATCGTAGACAGTTACCTTGCAAAGTTAAGACAAACGGAACGGGAACTACCTCATCTTGGCTATGCGGAAGATGGCAAAGAAAAAGAGCTGATAAGCTATGAGATGAACCGTTTGGAATATCAAAAATCGGAACTTACCAAAGTATTACCGAAAGAACTGGAAGCAAGTGAAATCAGCGTTCGTCTTGGAGCAACTTGGATACCGATTAAGGATATAGAGAAATTCATCTTTGAAACGTTGAAAACACCGGGCTGGGCAAGATGGGATATTAAGGTCAAATTCTCAAATCTTACAAGTGAATGGAATATTGAAGGAAAGAGCAAAGACAGAGGAAATGACCTTGCTGAAATGACCTACGGAACATCAAGGATAAACGGATATAAGCTGATTGAAGATGCCTTAAACCTTAAAGAAACAAAGGTCTTTGACCAGATTGAAAATCCGGATGGCTCAAAAAGTTCTGTCTTAAATAAAAAGGAAACTCTCCTTGCAGGACAGAAACAGGAACTTCTAAAAGAAGAATTTAAGAACTGGATATTTAGTGATCAGGAAAGAAGAAGCAGACTTGTGAAGCTCTACAATGAGCGTTTTAACTCTATCCGAAATCGTGAATATGACGGAAGTAATCTCTCTTTTGAAGGAATGAATACGGAAATCAAACTCAGACCACACCAAAGAAATGCCATTGCAAGAAGCCTTTATGGAGGAAATACCCTGCTTGCCCATGTGGTAGGAAGCGGAAAGACTTTTGAGATGGTCGCTTCCGCAATGGAAAGTAAAAGGCTTGGAATGTGCAGTAAATCTCTCTTTGTTGTACCGAATCATCTAACAGGACAGATTGGCAGAGAGTTTATGCAGCTTTATCCGTCGGCAAATATTATGGTCGCAGATAAGAAAGACTTTGAGCCGAAAAACAGAAAAAGATTTATCGGCAAAATTGCAACAGGCGAATATGATGCGGTTGTAATCGGGCATACGCAATTTGAAAAAATCCCGATGTCAAAAGAATACCAAGAGAAGCATATTCAGGATCAGATTGATGAAATCATAAACTATGTAGAGGAATACAAGCATGACAGAAATCAGAACTTTACGGTAAAGCAGCTTGAAAAAACAAAGAAAAAACTTGAAACAAGGCTTGAGAAATTAAACGATGATTTTAAGAAAGATGATGTCATTACATTTGAAGAACTTGGCGTAGATAAGCTCTTTATTGACGAGGCACATGGCTACAAAAATCTCTATCTTTACACAAAAATGAGGAATGTAGCAGGTATCGGGCAGTCCGAAGCCTTTAAGTCATCCGATATGTTCATGAAGTGTAGATACATGGATGAAATGACAAATGGAAAAGGAATTGTCTTTGCCACAGGAACGCCTGTATCAAACTCCATGACCGAGCTTTATACCATGCAGCGTTATCTTCAGTATGAAAGCCTTAAAAAGAATAATTTGGAGCATTTTGACTCTTGGGCTTCTACCTTTGGGGAAACGCAGTCAGCTTTTGAATTATCTCCGGAGGGAACAGGATACAGAGTAAAGACAAGATTTTCCAAGTTCTATAACTTGCCTGAACTAATGTCTATGTTTAAGGAAGTTGCGGACATTCAGACAGCGGATATGCTTAATCTTCCAACACCTGAAGCACACTATGAAGTCATTAAGACTTTGCCAAGCGAGGAGCAAAAAGAAATCTTAAAGAGCTTATCAAAACGGGCAGATGATGTGAGAAACAAAGCGGTAGAGCCTGATGAAGATAATATGCTGAAAATCACCAATGACGGTAAGAAACTTGCTCTTGACCAAAGGCTGATCAATCCCCTACTTCCTGATAATCCCGACAGCAAAGTCAATGTTTGCGTGAAAAATGTCTTTAGTATTTGGGATAAGACCAAGGAGAATAAATCCACACAGCTACTATTTTCCGATATGTCCACACCGAAAGGCGATGGAGAGTTTAACATCTATGATGACATCAGAGAAAAGCTCGTTGCAATGGGAATCCCGAAACAAGAAATAGCCTTTATTCATGAAGCTAATTCAGATAAGCAAAAGGACGAACTATTTGCAAAGGTGCGTAAGGGAGATGTGAGGATATTGCTCGGCTCTACTCAGAAGATGGGAGCCGGGACAAATGTGCAAAATAAGCTGATTGCACTGCATGATTTGGATGTACCTTGGCGTCCTGCGGATCTTGAACAGAGAGCAGGTAGAATTGTAAGACAGGGAAATGAAAATAAAGAGGTAAATATCTATCGCTATGTTACGGAGAATACCTTTGATGCATATTTGTGGCAGACCATAGAAAATAAGCAGAAGTTCATTTCTCAAATTATGACAAGTAAGACTCCCGTTCGTGTTGCGGAAGATGTGGACGAAAGCTCCCTTAACTATGCAGAAATTAAAGCTCTTGCCACAGGAGATCCGAAAATCAAAGAAAAAATGGATTTGGACAATGAGGTTACAAAACTTAAAATGCTTGAAGCAAACTATAAGTCCAATCGTTATAGATTAGAGGACAAGGTTGCTAAAAATTATCCGGAAGAAATTGCAAGGACGGAAAAGTTAATTGAAGCTGTTAAGAAAGATATATCAGAAGTTGAACCTAAGTCAGACAGTGAGGAAAAGTTTACTTCCATTACTATTTTAGGCGAGAAGATTACCGATAAGAAATTAGCAGGAGAAAAACTTCTTGAAGCCATTTCAAAAGTAAAAATCAATGAAAGTAAGATGATAGGAAAGTATAGAAATATGGATTTAGAGGTCAGCTATAACTTCTTTACCAATGAGCATAATTTCAGCTTAAACGGTGCTGCAAAGCATTCAGGAGAGCTTGGCACAAGTGCAGACGGAAATATGACAAGACTGGATAATGCTCTTGAGAAAATGCCTGAGAAATTAAAGAGGCTTGAAGAAAAGCTCGTTAGTACCAAAGAACAGCTTGAAAATGCCAAAGAAGAACTTAAAAAGCCGTTTGAAAAGGCAGATGAACTGAAAACTAAAGTATTAAGGCTTGCCGAACTGAATAAGCTGCTCGATATGGGAGAGGTAGAAGAAAAGAGAAATGACAATCCCCTTGTGGAAGATGTAAAACGAGCGATTATTGACTTCTGTAACAGAGAGTATGAAGAAAACCACAGCTATGATGAATTTGACACGCTATATCCTGATTTAAAGCATATCGGGATTGCCTATACCAATACGCCCGATGAAAGACATGGGATTCAGTACGAACTGAATTTAGAAGCTAAAACATGGACACAGTATATTGATGATACGGTGGTAAAAACAGAGAGCTTCGACTATGAAAACAAGGGAGAGAACGAAGCTCTAAGGAATATGAAAAATGAGATTGAGCTATCCTCTTTTGAAGATTTGATCTATGTGGATTCCGAAGATTTAAGAGCAGCAACGGGACTTGATATTGATGATGAAGGAAACTTCTATGATCCGCTTGCAAAAGACCTCGATAATGACGGTATCATCGACAGATATGACAATGATTTCAGGGACAGTGATTACTTTGAATCAACCTATGATGTGGAAGATAATCTTTATACAAAAGAGGAAACTTCTCAAAGAACGGAAGATAAACCGTCTATTTTAGGACAGATCAGAGCTTATCAAAGTGAAAGCAAAACGGAAGATAAACAAACTACAAAAGAACAGGAATATGCAAGATAAGGGGGCTTATAAGCTCCCTTTTACCATGAAAGGAGATAAAAACATGGATTACAAAACAATACGAGATAAAATTGAGGATATGGTAAATGATAACCATAAGGACTTCGTAAAAGCGGTTATCAGCATGGAAAAAGGCATCAATGATGAGAGTGCCTTGGATAAGCTA
Source organism: Filifactor alocis ATCC 35896 (assembly GCF_000163895.2). Classification (NCBI taxonomy): domain Bacteria; kingdom Bacillati; phylum Bacillota; class Clostridia; order Peptostreptococcales; family Filifactoraceae; genus Filifactor; species Filifactor alocis. Next base: position 1,274,343 of record NC_016630.1, on the reverse strand, counting down.
TATGATGCTTATATGGCAAATGATACCATCAATCTGCTTCATGAAGATTTCGACTATATGATTGAAGATTTAAGAGAACAGGGGCAGATAAAAGACCTGCCCTATGTTCAGCAGGAGAAAGATGACCTTGTAAATATCGTCGGAAATGTTGTAGGCAATGTAGATGTAATCGAAATAGAAAATAAGAACGGAGAAGGCTTTAAGGTGGCAAATTTCTCCGTAGTTTCCAAAGATGATGAGGGTAATAAGGTATATCATAATTGCTCCGCTTATGGAGAAAAGAGTGAACTTCCAAAGGACTTTAAACAGGGAGATTTCGTAAAGCTATTCGGACAGCTTAGAACCTCTATTGATGATAACGGCAAGGAGCATAGCAATGTAAGGATATTATCCTCAAAGCTCTTAAAGGCGAAAGAACAGATGAAAGGACAGGATAAGAGTCAAGAGATTGCTAAACTGAAAAGTAAGATAGAAGAAAGAGAAAAAGACTTATTTTATGCAGATTCTTGGGAGCAATCAGGACAGATTAGAGCAGATATTGAAAAAATGAAAGCCAAGTTAAATACCTTAACCGGCTCTGAAAAAGGGAAAGAAAACGATAAAAAATCCATACTTGGTGCTATCAAAGAATATCAGGCAGAAGATAAGGAAAAGCCAAAAGTAAAGCAGGAATCGTCAAAAGAAACGGAAAGATAAGATGATGGTCGGTGTGGTCTTTAGGGCTGCACCGGCTCTTTTTTGTTGCTCAAAAAAAGGAGATAAAGATTATCTCTCCATCTCCTTACCCATATAAATTCCATAGTTCTTTCGTATCTGATAAAGCTCGTCCATAGTCAATTTTGAGGAAGAATACTCCTGCATAAGGGTATTCTTTTTTTCTTGCAATTTATCAAGCTCAGATAAAATATCCCTTGAATTTGGCAGCTTGGAATAAGACTTTTTAAGCTCGGAAAGAGCGTTTTCATAGAGGGTAATCTGAGCTTTGTATTCCTCGAAAAATGCCCTATCAGACGTATTCGCCTTATATTCCTTGTAATAGGCACGATATTTTTTGACAATATGAACTTGCTCCATCGTAGTGGATAACTGTTCCATTTTCTTATCAATCGCCTTGATTTTATCCTGTAAATTTTGTCTTTCATCAGCACTTTTCTTGATAAATTCGTCAAGCTGCTGAACAGATTTTATGCCGTGTTCTCTAAGGAAGATAACAGACTCAGCCATTGTATTAAGGTTATGTTTGGTTGCCCAAAATTCATAGCCTTTGCTTTCTTTTACTTTCATATTGGTGTTCATATCAATAACAATGCCGATGCGTTTTTTGACAGCAGGGGTTTTAATAGATGATCTTTCTGCAAGTCGTTCTTTTAATCTTTCTTCAGTGTAATCTTCTCCGATTGTTTTGGCTCTGGTAAATCTCGGCTTATCTTTTGGCTTAAAAGCAATATGTTTGCCATACTTAATTTCATATCCAAGCTCAGCCATTTTCCTTAGAAATTCATCCCAATCCTTAGACTGTTTTATCATTCTGTCAATATCAAATTGAAGTCTACTTTTCCAAGAAGTACCTTTCTTTGCCTGCTCATTTTCATACCAAGACTTTCCGCTCGTCTTGTATTTTTTCTTGTAGCTTTCGTAGTGTTCATCAATGACGGAAAGGTTGTTTTGTTTGCATAGCTTATCACTCTGATAACGAATTTTATGGTAGCATTTTTTGTTTGACTGATAGCACTTGCCACTAACCATATTCACATTATTGAAGATGATATGATTATGGATATGCCCTTTATCTATGTGCGTCGATAACACAAACTCATATTCATCTTTGAGGATCTTTTTACATAACTCAAGACCGATTTGATGTGCCATTTCAGGGCTTGTTTCTCCCGGTAAAAATGATTGAATCAGATGTCTTGCAAGGACAGTTCCCTTAGTTCCTGCCTCCCCTCTTGTCCTTAAAAACTGAGTATGAGCAGTTGACTGATGGCATTTATGCGTACTGACTAAAAGCTGTTCATCTGTTTTATCTCCATTAACAATATAGTCAATAGCAAGATGAAGGGTTGATTTTATAGGATGTATTTTTGTAATCGCCATAAATTTTAATCACCTCCGGAAGTCCTGTTTAGAAGCAAGGAATGAATTTGCCACAGTTCTTTTGAAAAATGTTCAATCTCTTGTTTCATATCGCCTATGTCCTCTTTGTAGATAACACCGGTCGAATTTACACGATTTGCAATCTGATTGATGTTGTTTGTTGCGTTGGAAAGTAAGCCTTGTAAATCCCTAAAAGGCTCTAAATCGACTTGATAAATTTCCTTTTCTAAAACGCATTTGCGGATAAAATGGCTCATATTTCTACACTTCGCAAGTTTTCTTTTCTCCTCAAAAAGAGTTTTTTCTTCCTTAGTCAACTTAATTTCAAGTCGTTCATTTCGTATCCTATTTGCCATAGATAGTTCCTCCTTTAGATGTATTTCGGGGTTTTAGGGTCTCCCTAACAAGCTAAAAATTGATAAAAAAAGAAGCAGATCCCGAAGGGCTGCTTCATCAATTTTTCCGTAAGTGTCCGTACACTTACTGTGCTTGCTACAAAAGAATACAAGCATTAAGCATATATTAAAATTATTAATAATTGTATCATACTTAAGTATAATTTTCTACTATACTCTTGACAAAATGGTTAGAAGGGACTAATATATAAGCATACAGAACGAGTGTCGGTCAATAGGTGGTGATGTTTTGACAAAGAGAAATGTAAAAGATCCAGAAGAAAGAAAACAGGAGCTTATAAATATAGCATCCAGACTTTTTGAAAAGTATGGGTATGAGAAAGTTTCTGTGCGAGATATTCTTGCAGAAGTTAATGGAGCGCCGGGAATGTTTTATTATTATTTCAAATCAAAAGAAGATATTTTCTTGGCGTGTATGGAAACATACTTTGATGAAAAATTAAAAAATAAGTTAGGTATCCTTCAAAACAAGGAAATAGATTACGAAGAAAGAATAAAGATTTTAAGAGAACTTATAGTAAAAGATATCGGTCAGTTTACGACAAGATATAATTTTTCAAAAGAGAATTCAATTACAGATAACTCTTACAGGTTATGGGAATTGATTCATTACATTGGAAAATTTATAGATGTCTATTCAGAATTTATAATTGAAGGAATTGAAAATAAAAAAATAGAAAATAATATGGGAATAAACAGAGAAAATGTGAGAAGTTTCGCAGCTTTTATTTTATACGGAGCTGTTGGCACAATATATAACGACTATATTATTAAGGGAGAAAACAAAACAAATTCAAGTGAAGCCTTTGGAATAATAAGTGAGCTATTTCAAAGACCTCATTAGAGAAAAATAAAATATAAGTATTTTACAAGGGAAACATCAATGGTGTTTTCCTTGTATTAGTTTTAAGACAAATGAACGAACTCGTTCGGAAGGAGGTATGTTTTAGATGAAAAAGAAGAAATCAATCAAAGATATTATTTCCTACAGTGAAATAAAAAAAGGACAACTTGTAGGAGGGATATTATTTGTTAGTCTTGGTATGCTATTAAGTATTTGTCCAATTTTGGTGATATACAAAGTCATAAAATCTCTATTTTTATATGGAAAATTAGAACAAAGTACAATACAGTTCTGCATCTATGGACTTGCAGCAGTGGTATTGTCATATTGCTTAACTTACATTGGCGGTATTTTATGCCATAAGTTTTCATATGTTTTAATAGCTAACTTAAAAAAGAAGATATTATTTCATATTGGGAATCTTCCTTTAGGTTTTTTTACCGGAGACAACAAGTCAAAAATAAGGCAAGTATTAGGATCGGACATGAATCAAATTGAGGGATATTTTTCTCATCAATTACCAAATTTAATTTCAACTTTAGCACTAATTTTAGCAATGATAATTGTTATGTTGAAGATAAATTTAATATTAGGTCTTACGACTTTGTTAATTATATTTGTTGGTTTAGGAATTCAGATTGCAATCATGGCAAAGATTATAAAGTCGGGTGGACTTGAGAAGAACTTTGCGATTTTGGATCAAATTAATTCAGCAACTACTGAATACGTTAAAGGTATGCCGGAAGTGAAAATATTTGGAACAGGAGCAAAATCATTTAAAACTTTTTCAAAGTCAGTAGGAGAATATAGAGATTTTACAAGTTCGATGACATCAATGATAAGACCAGGATTTGTCTCATTTAGAATGTTTATTTTATCTGTTGCTACATTCATAGTTCCTGTAGGAATACTTTTAATGTCACGAAATAATAACTTGGATTTTGCTACAGTTTTTATTTTCTATTTGATTCTTGCACCTGCAATTAGCGTACCTGCATTAAAGCTTAGAGATTTTGCAGAAGGAATGAATTTACTAAATGAAGTTGTTTTGAGAGTCTATGAAATTATAGATCAAAAAGAATTGGCAATTGAAAATACTGAGGAAGGGATAAAAGGTCATGATCTTGAATTTAATAATGTGAGCTTTTCTTATGGAAATGAAGAGGTTTTAAAGAATATAAGCTTCTGTGCTAAACAAGGAGAAGTTACAGCATTAGTTGGTTATTCGGGAGCAGGTAAATCTACCATTGGAACGCTAATACCAAGATTTTACGATCCTTCAGAAGGTTCTATTAAAATTGGTGGAGTTAATATAAAAAGTATTCCGATAAACACCTTAATGGACAAGATAGCATTTGTTTTTCAAGACAGTGATCTTATCACAGATACAGTCTTCAATAATGTTGCTATGGCAAAGACAGGTTCTACAAAAGAAGATGTCATAAAAGCATGTAAAAAAGCAAGGTGTCATGATTTTATTGAAAAACTTCCTAATGGATACAATACTGTTTTGGGTAAAGGAACTTACTTATCTGGGGGAGAGAAACAACGTATTGCAGTAGCAAGAGCAATTTTGAAGGATGCACCAATATTAGTGTTAGACGAGGCAACAAGTTTTGCAGACTCTGAAAATGAATATCTTATGCAGGAAGCTTTATCTGAATTGGTCAAGGATAAGACTGTTATTATGATTGCTCATAGGTTAAATACCATAGAATATGCAAATCAAATCTTAGTAATATCTGATGGAAAAATTGCAGAAAGAGGTAAGCATGAAGATTTAATCCTTGCAAATGGAATATATAAGAGACTCTTTGATATTTATAAGAAGACAAATATTTGGCAAATGGATATAGAAGGGAGTGAGAATGAATGATAAGAAATATTACTTTAGGAAAGATGAATAATATAAGAAAATCAATTATTTTAAACGTTTTGGCATCTATTTCCAACCTTATACCATTTATTGCTTTGGCGAAAATTGTAGAAACACTATTTTTAAATAGAGGTGCAGATAGTATAGATACGAGCCTTTTATGGAAGTATTTTGGGATAATGGCAATATTTTTCTTAATAACATTCTTATTGGAAAATTTAGCCACAAAATATACCTATGAACTTGGATACAAGACAAGTGCAGATGGAAGAATAGAGCTTGCAGACCACATAAGAAAACTGCCGATAGGTTATATTTCAGGGAAAAGTTCAGCAGAGATCTTAGATACATTAATGAATGATTTTTTCAAAGTTGAAACGGCAGTAACGCATCAATTACCTCAATTTTTTAGTGGTATATGTGTAGCGGTTCTTTGCTCGATATTATTTTTGATAATCAATGTAAAAATGGGAATAGCAACACTTATTGGACTACCTATTTCTGTTCTACTTCTTACACTCATGCAAAACTTTCAGAAAAAAATTTATTTAAAAACAAAGAAAATGAGGATAAAAGAGGAAGAAGATATAAATGAATATTTGGATGCCATTAAGACTCTAAAAGCTTATAACAGCTTAGATGACACATTAACAAAACTTGAAGAAGATATAGACAACTCAAGAAATGCAAATATTAAGAGTGAGAAAGGAGTTGGTTCATTAACTACTATAGCAAGTATGATTTTAAGAATAGGACTTCCTTTGATGAGTTTAGCTGGTTCCTATTTATTTATAAATGGATCTTTGGAAATTGATACATTTTTAATGTTCTTATTTGTAGGCACAAGGATTTTTGATCCCTTGGAGCTTGCACTTGTAAATTATACAGGTTTACAAATGGCATCCGTTTCAGGAGAGAGAATCATTAACTTACTTAAGGCTAAACCTATGTCAGGAAATTGTGCTGTAAACGAAAGCAACAAAATTGAAATATCTGATGTTTCATTTTCTTACAAGGAGTCTAAGGTTATCAATAATGTTTCATTAGACATTAATGAGAACGAATTAACTGCTTTTGTTGGTTACTCTGGCTCTGGAAAATCTACACTAATTAAATTAATTTCCAGATTTTATGATCCTAATGAAGGGACAATTAAAATTGGTGGAGTAGATTTGCTAACAGCCGACCCTGATAAATTAATGGATAAATTTTCTGTCGTTTTTCAAGATGTGTATCTTTTTAAAGACACAATTTATAACAACATAAAATTTGGAAATGAAGATGCAAGTAAAGATGAAATCATGAATGCTGCAAAAATGGCAGGAGCTTATGACTTTATAGTCAAAAAAGATGATGGATTTGACACTATGATTGGACAAGGAGGAGCGACTCTGTCTGGAGGTGAGAAACAAAGAATATCAATAGCGAGAGCAATATTAAAAAATGCACCAATAATACTACTTGATGAAGCAACATCTTCACTTGATCCTGAAAATGAACTTATTATACAAGAAGCAATATCAAATTTAATAAAAAATAAAACAGTTGTGGTTGTAGCCCATAAATTAAGAAACGTAATGGGAGCTGATAAAATTGTTGTTTTAAACAAAGGGAAGGTAGAAGAAGTTGGGAAGCATGAAGAACTTATTAAAAATGAAGGACTATATAAAGACTTATGGAATTATCAAGAAAAGTCTAAAGAATGGAAGATTGTACAGTAACAATCAATTTTAAAGGAGGAAATTTATGAAAACACAAAAGAAATCATCAAAAAATGCAGTTACAGCTGGTGTTTTAATTGCACTTTACTTTGTAACATATTTAGTAATTGGGGCAATATCTATGCCTGTCCCTGTTTTATTTTTACTAATGCCTATGCTTGTAGCACTACTTGCTGCACCAACCTATCATATGCTTCTTGCAAAAACAAAGTCAGCCACCGCTATTGTAATCGCAGCTATCTTACCAAGTATTTTATTAGTTGTAACTGGTCATATTCCAATTGCACCATTAGTGGCAGTGCCTGCCGGAATAATTGCTATGTTAATAGCAAGAGGTGGAAATTATACAGACTTTAAGAAAAATACAATTAGTCATATGTTTTTTTCTCTAAACTTATTTGGAGGATTCTTACCAATTTGGCTTATGAGAGAAGCATTTTTTGAAAGTGTTATAAAAGGTGGCTTAGATCAAAACTTTTGTAATACAGTAAGAGCATGGACACCAATATGGATGCTACCAGTTATGATTATTGGAACATTTATATTCTCTTTGATTGGTTCTTATTTTACAAAGAAAATACTAAATAAAAAGCTGGAATCAGCAGGAGTTTTATAATGGAAAATTCAAAGTTTGTTCTGGGGTCAAAATATGACCTCAGAACAAAACTTATCTTGCTTATAGGTGCGAATATTTTAATTTTTTTAGGGTTTGATTGGATCTATCAAAGTCTTATTACATTATTTTTTCTTGTCATCATTATTAGCGATGGTTATAAAAAATCCGCTATAAAGTATATTTTATTTTTTGTAATAAGTGTAGTATTGGAAAAATCTTTAGCCTATTTTAATATGAATTTTCTTTCGAATTTAATTTTATTTATCTTAGCAATTGGAAGAAAATTTCTGCCATGTATTATCGTGGGCAAATGGATTTTAAATTCCACATCTGTTTCCAGTGCAGTGGCAACTTTACAAAAATTAAAACTTTCAAAAGACTCGCTCATAATGATTTCTGTAATATTTAGATGTTTGCCTACTATTAAAGACGAATGGAGTCATATAAATATGGCGATGAAAACTCGAGGAATTAATTTTAACTTAATAAATTTAATAAGGAAACCAACATTAATAATGGAATATTTTTTTGTGCCCTTATTCGTAAGTGTGATAGAAATTGGGGATGAGCTCTCTCAATCAGCCATTATAAGGGGACTTGATGCTCCTGTTAACAAAACAAGTAGATATCTTATTAAATTTAGGAGAAAGGATATTTGTGTTTTACTTTCTATGATTTTAATTATATTAATCGTTGTATTTATGAAAATCTCGGGGTGGGACTTATGATTGAAATTAGAGAATTAAGCTTTAAATACAAGGGAGGAGCTAATTACTCATTAAAAGACATTAATTTGATTGTAAAAAAAGGAGAATGCATTCTTCTATGTGGTAGGAGTGGTTGTGGAAAGTCTACTCTATTAAAGCTTATGAATGGTATAATACCTGAGTTTTATGATGGAGACATTTCTGGCAGTGTTATGGTCAATGGTATGAATACATTTACCACCCCAATTTATAAATTATCTAAGAATGTAGGCTCGGTTTTTCAAAATCCCAAAACACAATTTTATACAACAAATACAACAGATGAAATTGCTTTTGGTTTAGAAAATTACGGCATAGAAAGAGAAGTAATTAACAAAAGGATTGAAGAAGTTGAAAAAGAGCTTCATCTTGAAAACTTGATGAATAAAAATATATTCAATCTTTCTGGAGGAGAAAAGCAGAAGATTGCTATAGCAAGCATTTACGCATTAAACCCTGAGATATTTATTCTTGATGAACCATCTTCAAGCTTAGACATAAAGTCAATGAAAGAACTATCGCTTACAATAAAAAAGCTTAAATCTTTAGGAAAAACTATTATTATTGCAGAACACAGGTTGTGGTATTTAAAAGACATTGCTGATAGAGCAATATACTTAGAGGATGGAAAAATCATCAGAGAATATAGTATGGACGAAATTGAAAATCTAAGTGAAGATGAACGAACGAGAACAGGACTTAGACATTCTGATTATAAAGCTATTGAAAGATTTGATGATTTTGAAACTTCAAATAAAGGGACTTTATTAGAGTTAAAAAATCTGATATTCAAAAGAAATACCAAAATAATTTTGTCCATTGAGGATCTTAAATTTTGCTATGGGAATATTATTGGGATTGTTGGAGAAAATGGAATTGGGAAGTCTACATTAGCAAAAATCATATGTGGCTTATACAAAGAAAATAAAGGTAAAATTTTAAAAGATGATGAGAATTTACAACTAAAAACAGTATAAAAATCTAATTATCCGCATAAACACTGGACTTATCACACTTTATCAAGGTCAAAACCACTCAATTTACTACTAATTTACTACTTATGAATGAGCTTTGATACGACGATTTATCCTTGAAAAGTGAAGATACAAAGATACTTCCAATAAAATTGAATATTTAATAGGTAGACACTTCAAAAAATGAGGTGTCTATTTTTTTACCCAATATTTGAAAGGAAGTGAACTTATGAAAACAGAAAATCAAGAATCAAAAGGTCGCTCCCCTCCCTTTAAGACCATCAAACAAACAAGATTTATCAAACAATAAAAAGAAAGGATAGGTAAAAATATGGAACTTAAATTTGTGATTCCCAACATGGAAAAAACATTTGGCAATTTAGAATTTGCTGGCGAGGATAAAGTAGAACAGCGAAGAATCAACGGACAATTAACTGTCTTATCTCGAAGCTACAACCTCTATTCTGACGTTCAAAGAGCAGATGATATTGTGGTGGTGCTTCCTGCTGAAGCTGGAGAAAAACATTTCGGCTTTGAGGAACGTGTAATGTTAGTCAATCCACGTATTACCGCAGAGGGCTATAAAATTGGTACTCGTGGATTCACAAATTACCTTTTACATGCGGACGACATGATAAAAGAATAAAGAAAGAGAGGAAAAATGATGAGATTACCTAATGGCATTGTATTAGATAAAGACGCTACATTTGGAGAATTAAAGTTTTCAGCACTCCGTCGTGAAGTACGAATCCAAAATGACGACGGTACGGTTTCAGATGAAATCAAAGAACGTACCTATGATTTAAAATCCAAAGGGCAAGGACGTATGATTCAAGTGAGTATTCCTGCCAGTGTTCCTTTGAAAGAGTTTGACTATAACGCAAAAGTGGAAATCATCAATCCAGTTGCAGATACCGTCGCTACCGCTACCTTCCGAGGGGCAGATGTTGACTGGTATATCAAGGCAGACGATATTGTATTGACGAAAGATTCCAGTACCTTTAAAAATCAGCCACAACCTAAAAAAGAGCCAGCCACGGATAAATAGTCATGCTACTTCCACTAGAGAGAAAGGAGGAAATCCCGCATGAAACAGTTTGGCATTCGTGGTAAAAGGATTCGCCCAAGTGACAAGGATTTAGTCTTTCATTTTACAGTAGCGTCCTTACTGCCAATTTTCCTGCTGGTTATCGGACTGTTTCATGTGAAGACAATCCAGCAGATTAACTGGCAGGACTTTAACCTATCACAAGTAGACAAGATTCACATTCCCTATTTAGTTATTAGTGTTAGTGTCGCAATTCTTGTCTGCTTGCTGGTGGCATTTCTATTCAAAAGATATAGATATGATACAGTAAAACAACTGTACCACCGTCAAAAGCTGGCTAAGATGGTACTTGAAAACAAGTGGTATGAATCGGAACAGGTCAAAACAGATGGCTTCTTCAAAGATTCGTCCAGTCGTACTAAGGAAAAGATAACCTACTTTCCCAAAATATTTTATCGCCTTAAAGATGGTTTAATACAGATGCGAGTGGAAATCACGCTAGGAAAATATCAAGACCAGCTCCTACACTTGGAAAAGAAATTAGAAAGCGGATTGTACTGTGAGCTGACGGATAAAGAGTTAAAAGATTCTTATGTGGAATATACCCTGCTCTATGACACCATCGCCAGTCGTATTTCTATTGATGAAGTCCAAGCCAAAGATGGCAAACTACGCTTGATGGAAAACGTATGGTGGGAATATGACAAGCTCCCTCACATGCTCATAGCTGGTGGTACAGGTGGCGGTAAAACTTACTTTATACTGACACTGATTGAAGCCTTGCTTTATACAGATTCTAAGCTCTATATTCTTGACCCAAAGAACGCCGACCTTGCCGACTTAGGCTCTGTGATGGGGAATGTCTACTACAGAAAAGAAGATATGCTCTCCTGCATTGACCGTTTCTATGATGAAATGATGGCACGAAGTGAAGCTATGAAAGAGATGGAAAACTATAAGACTGGCGAGAACTATGCCTACTTAGGACTTCCTGCAAACTTTCTTATCTTTGATGAATACGTGGCTTTCATGGAAATGCTGGGAAATAAAGAAAATACCGCAGTCTTAAACAAGCTCAAACAGATTGTCATGTTAGGTCGTCAAGCTGGCTTCTTTTTAATACTGGCTTGTCAACGTCCAGACGCAAAATATTTAGGCGACGGAATCCGTGACCAGTTTAATTTCAGAGTGGCACTTGGAAGAATGTCTGAAATGGGCTATGGCATGATGTTTGGCAGTGATGTACAAAAAGATTTCTTCTTAAAACAAATCAAAGGTCGTGGCTATGTTGATGTGGGAACAAGTGTCATATCAGAATTTTACACTCCCTTAGTACCAAAAGGTCATGACTTTTTGGAGGAAATAAAAAAACTAACCAACAGCAGACAGTCCACGCAGGCGACGTGCGAAGCGAAAGTCGCAGGTGTGGACTGATCTTGCTGGCTGGTGTGGCGATAGCCACGCCAGCACCTAACCCCCCGTATCTAACAGGGGGGTACAAATCGACAGGAAACAGTCAAAAAAATAGCAGAAAATTCTTTGGTTACAAGGAGTTTAGAAAATTTCGTGGTATGTCAAATGAGCTTCAATAGTTGACATACCTTTTTTAATTGGAGGGATTTAACTGAATGAACAAACTTTGATACAGCATTTAAAGGAAAAACGGTTGGCTTATGGGCTATCTCAAAACCGACTGGCTATTGCTACAGGCATTACAAGGCAATATCTTAGCGACATTGAAACTGGCAAGGTTAAGCCATCAGACGAGTTGCAACAATCCCTTTGGGAAACTCTGGAACGCTTCAATCCCGATGCCCCACTTGAAATGCTCTTTGACTATGTAAGGATTCGCTTTCCCACAATGGACGTACAGCATGTGGTTGAAGAAATATTGCAATTGAAACTTTCCTATTTTCTTCATGAAGACTATGGCTTTTATTCTTATTCAGAACATTATGCCTTAGGCGATATATTCGTTCTCTGCTCTCATGAGATAGACAAAGGTGTTCTGGTGGAATTAAAAGGTCGTGGGTGCAGACAATTTGAAAGCTATCTTCTAGCACAACAAAGAAGCTGGTATGAGTTCTTTATGGACGCTTTGGTGGCTGGTGGCGTGATGAAACGCCTTGACCTTGCCATCAACGATAAAACAGGGATTTTGAATATTCCCACACTGACGGAAAAATGCCTACAGGAAGAGTGTATTTCGGTGTTCCGCAGTTTCAAGAGCTATCGCAGTGGCGAACTGGTACGCAAAGATGAAAAGGAATGTATGGGAAACACGCTTTATATCGGTTCATTACAAAGCGAAGTCTATTTCTGTATCTATGAAAAGGACTATGAGCAGTACAAGAAAAATGATATTCCCATTGAAGACGCAGAGGTTAAAAACCGTTTTGAAATCCGACTAAAAAATGAGCGTGCCTATTATGCAGTACGTGATTTACTTGTCTATGATAATCCAGAGCATACAGCTTTTAAGATTATCAATCGGTATATCCGCTTTGTGGATAAGGACGATTCAAAAGCACGTTCCGATTGGAAACTCAATGAAGAATGGGCATGGTTTATTGGAAACAATCGTGAACGATTAAAGCTAACCACAAAACCAGAGCCTTACTCTTTCCAAAGGACACTAAACTGGCTATCTCATCAAGTCGCCCCGACCTTAAAGGTTGCTATTACACTTGATGAAATTAACCAGACGCAGGTTGTGAAAGACATTCTCGACCATGCGAAACTGACAGACCGACACAAGCAGATTTTAAAGCAACAGTCGGTAAAAGAACAGGACGTGATAACGACAAAAAAATAACTTAAATACAAATTCACTGCATACAGAAAGGAGAACATTTTTATGAATTTTGGACAAAACCTTTATAACTGGTTTCTATCAAATGCTCAATCACTGGTACTTTTAGCAATCGTTGTAATTGGCTTGTATCTTGGCTTCAAGCGTGAGTTTAGTAAACTGATTGGCTTTCTCATCATTGCGATTATTGCGGTGGGCTTGGTGTTCAACGCTGCTGGAGTAAAAGACATTTTATTAGAGCTATTTAATCGCATTATCGGTGCTTAAATTAAACCGTTATTTTGTGGAATATAAGTGGTTTTCTTATGTTCCGCAAAAGAATGGTACACCAAACGAAGTGCGGTAGGGATTTTTGAATCTCTACAAAGAAAGGACGTGAACACATGGACGATATGCAAGTCTATATTGCCAACTTAGGTAAATACAATGAAGGAGAATTAGTCGGTGCTTGGTTTACCTTTCCCATTGATTTTGAAGAAGTCAAAGAGAAAATCGGCTTGAATGATGAATACGAGGAATACGCCATTCACGATTATGAGTTACCCTTTACGGTTGACGAATACACTTCTATTGGCGAACTCAATCGCCTATGGGAAATGGTATCGGAGTTGCCAGAGGAACTACAATCCGAGCTATCTGCTCTGCTCACTCATTTTTCAAGTATTGAGGAACTAAGCGAACATCAAGAGGATATTATCATTCACTCGGATTGTGATGATATGGCAGATGTCGCACGTTACTACATTGAAGAAACTGGAGTATTGGGCGAAGTGCCAACCAGTCTTCAAAACTATATTGATTACGAATCCTATGGTCGTGATTTAGAAATTTCGGGAACTTTTATCACAACCAATTATGGGATTTTTGAAATCGTCTATTGAAAGGATTGATTCTATGAAGAAAATACGAAGCTATACCAGTATTTGGTCTGTTGAGAAAGTGCTGTACTCCATCAACGATTTTAGACTTCCGTTTCCCATAACCTTTACGCAAATGACGTGGTTTGTCGTGTCACTGTTTGCGGTTATGATACTTGGCAACTTGCCACCTCTTTCCATGATTGAGGGAGCATTTCTCAAATATTTTGGAATTCCTGTGGCTTTCACATGGTTTATGTCTACAAAAACCTTTGATGGTAAAAAGCCTTATGGATTTTTGAAGTCTGTCATTGCTTATGCACTGCGACCAAAGCTGACCTATGCAGGGAAAAAAGTAACCCTTGGCAGAAACCAGCCACAAGAAGCCATTACGACAGTTAGGAGTGAATTTTATGGCATATCCAATTAAATACATTGAAAATAATCTGGTCTGGAATAAAGATGGCGAATGTTACGCCTATTATGAGCTTATTCCTTACAATTACTCATTCCTAAGTCCAGAACAGAAAATACAAGTGCATGATTCTTTCAGACAGCTTATCGCACAAAATCGTGATGGCAAGATTCATGCTCTACAAATCAGTACAGAATCCAGCATACGTTCTGCACAAGAACGTTCCAAAGAGGAAGTAACTGGCAAACTCAAAGTAATTGCCTATGACAAAATCGACCAACAGACAGACGCTTTAATATCCATGATTGGCGAAAATCAAGTGGACTACCGCTTCTTTATCGGCTTTAAGTTGCTTCTCAACGATCAAGAGTTTTCTATGAAAAGTCTTACCGTTGAAGCCAAAAATGCTTTGTCTGATTTTGTCTATGATGTGAACCATAAGCTAATGGGCGATTTTGTCAGCATGAGTAATGATGAAATCCTGCGTTTTCAGAAGATGGAAAAGCTCTTGGAAAATAAAATCTCTCGTCGTTTCAAAATCCGTAGACTGGATAAGGACGACTTCGGCTATCTGATTGAACATCTTTATGGACAGACAGGTACAGCTTATGAAGATTATGAGTACCATCTATCAAAGAAGAAGCTGGATAATGAAACGCTGATTAAATATTATGACCTTATTAAACCGACCCGTTGTCTGGTGGAAGAAAAACAGCGATACCTAAAAATTCAACAGGAAGACGAAACCGTCTATGTGGCGTACTTTACCATCAACAGCATTGTCGGCGAATTGGACTTTCCGTCCTCTGAAATCTTCTACTACCAGCAACAGCAATTTACATTCCCGATTGATACTTCTATGAATGTGGAAATCGTGGCAAACCGTAAAGCACTAAGCACCGTTCGTAATAAAAAGAAAGAACTAAAAGACCTAGATAACCACGCATGGCAAAGTGATAACGAAACCAGCTCTAATGTGGCGGAAGCTCTGGAAAGTGTCAATGAGCTGGAAAATAATTTAGACCAAAGCAAGGAATCCATGTATAAGCTCTCTTATGTGGTGCGTGTTTCCGCAAATGACTTGGACGAATTGAAACGTCGTTGTAATGAAGTGAAAGATTTTTATGACGATTTAAGTGTCAAGTTGGTACGACCATTTGGAGATATGCTGGGCTTACATGAAGAATTTTTACCATCAAGCAAGCGTTATATGAATGACTATATTCAGTATGTAACCTCTGATTTCTTAGCTGGACTTGGTTTCGGTGCTACTCAAATGCTTGGCGAAAATGAGGGTATTTATGTTGGCTATAGCTTAGATACAGGACGCAATGTCTACCTCAAACCTGCTCTTGCCAGTCAAGGGGTTAAGGGTTCAGTAACCAATGCATTAGCGTCTGCCTTTGTAGGTTCGCTAGGCGGTGGAAAATCCTTTGCGAATAACCTTATCGTCTATTATGCAGTGCTTTATGGGGCACAAGCAGTGATTGTTGACCCGAAAGCGGAACGTGGCAGATGGAAAGAAACCTTGCCAGAAATCGCTCACGAAATTAATATTGTCAATCTGACTTCTGATGAGAAAAATAAAGGCTTACTTGACCCTTACGTGATTATGAAAAATCCCAAAGATTCTGAATCACTGGCAATCGACATTTTGACGTTCCTTACGGGGATTTCATCACGAGATTCTGACCGTTTCCCTGTTCTACGAAAAGCCATTCGTGCTGTAACTAATAGTGAAGTGCGAGGTCTTCTGAAAGTGATTGAGGAATTACGGGTTGAGGGAACTCAAATAAGCACCAGCATAGCCGACCATATCGAAAGTTTTACAGACTATGACTTTGCACATCTGCTCTTTAGTGATGGATATGTGGAGCAGTCTATCAGTCTTGAAAAACAACTGAACATCATACAGGTTGCCGACTTGGTACTTCCCGATAAAGAAACCTCCTTTGAGGAATATACCACAATGGAGTTACTATCGGTGGCAATGCTGATTGTCATTAGTACCTTTGCGTTAGACTTTATCCATACAGACAGAAGCATTTTTAAAATTGTTGACTTAGACGAAGCGTGGAGCTTCTTACAGGTGGCACAAGGTAAAACACTGTCTATGAAACTGGTTCGTGCTGGACGTGCTATGAACGCTGGGGTATATTTCGTGACCCAGAATACAGATGACCTTTTAGATGAAAAGCTGAAAAATAATCTTGGTTTGAAATTTGCGTTCCGCTCTACTGACCTTAACGAGATTAAAAAGACCCTTGCCTTTTTCGGCGTTGACCCAGAGGACGAAAATAATCAGAAGCGATTGCGTGATTTGGAAAATGGACAGTGCCTTATCAGTGATTTATATGGTCGTGTCGGTGTGATACAGTTCCACCCTGTATTTGAAGAACTGCTCCATGCCTTTGATACCAGACCGCCTGTGCGAAAAGAGGTGTAAATGTGAAACCATCAATATTAAACAGAATAAAATCAAACTGGACGCTGAAGCGTCTAGGTAAAGTGGCAATGACAGTGGCTTTCACACTTGTGATTGCCATTTTTCTTTTAGCCATGATGGGAACAGTGGTTCAAGCTGCGGGCTTGGTAGATGATACAATCAATGTGGCAAATGAGTACAGCCGATACCCACTTGAAAACTATCAACTGGATTTTTATGTTGATAATAGCTGGGGCTGGCTACCGTGGAACTGGTCGGACGGAATTGGAAAACAAGTCATGTATGGCTTATATGCCATTACCAATTTTATTTGGACAATCAGTCTTTATGTTTCCAATGCGACTGGCTACTTAGTTCAAGAAGCCTATTCCCTTGACTTCATTTCTGCTACAGCAGATTCCATTGGCAAGAATATGCAGACCCTTGCAGGAGTTACGCCTAGCGGACTATCAACAGAGGGATTCTATGTTGGATTCCTCTTACTCTTGATTTTGGTTCTTGGGGTTTATGTTGCCTATACAGGACTGATAAAAAGAGAAACTACAAAAGCGATTCATGCCATTGTGAACTTTGTCATGGTATTTATCCTATCAGCTTCCTTTATTGCCTACGCTCCCGACTACATTAAAAAAATCAATGATTTTTCATCAGACATCAGTCAAGCCAGCTTATCACTTGGCACAAAAATTGTCATGCCCCATTCCGATAGTCAAGGCAAGGACAGTGTGGACTTGATACGTGACAGCCTATTTTCCATACAGGTTCAACAACCGTGGCTACTGCTTCAATACAACAGTTCAGACATTGAAAGTATTGGTGCTGACCGTGTGGAAAGTCTACTTTCAACCAGTCCAGACAGTAATAATGGAGAAGACAGAGAAAAAATTGTAGCAGAAGAAATCGAAGACAGAAACAATGTGAACATGACGATTACAAAAACTATTAACCGCTTGGGTACAGTCTTCTTTCTCTTTGTATTCAATATCGGGATTTCTATATTCGTATTCCTACTAACAGGAATCATGATTTTCTCGCAGGTGCTTTTTATCATCTATGCTATGTTTCTGCCTGTGAGCTTTATTTTAAGTATGATTCCATCTTTTGATGGTATGTCGAAACGAGCCATTACTAAACTCTTTAATACCATTTTGACACGAGCTGGAATCACGCTGATTATTACGACAGCCTTTAGTATTTCAACCATGCTCTATACCTTATCGGCTGGTTATCCGTTCTTTTTGATTGCCTTTCTACAGATTGTGACCTTTGCAGGAATCTACTTCAAACTGGGCGATTTAATGAGTATGTTTTCGCTTCAAAGCAACGATTCTCAAAGTGTGGGAAGTCGTGTGATGAGAAAACCTCGTATGCTTATGCACGCTCATATGCACCGCCTACAGCGTAAACTTGGACGCTCCATGACAGCTTTAGGTGCTGGCTCTGCCATTGCCAGTGCTACAGGAAAACAAGGACAGTCGGGTAGTTCTGGTAGGACACAAGCAGATCACACCCGTCCAGACGGACAGGAAAAATCAACACTTGGAAAACGTATCGGACAAACAATCGGAGCAGTTGCTGATACCAAAGATAAAATCGTTGATTCTGCTGGTAATCTCAAAGAACAGGTTAAGGATATTCCGACCAATGCAAGATATGCAGTGTATCAAGGAAAATCCAAAGCAAAAGAAAATGTTCGTGACCTAACTTCCAGTATTTCTCAAACCAGAGCAGACAGAGCCAGCGGACGCAAGGAACAGCAGGAACAAAGACGCAAAACCATTGCAGAGCGTCGCTCTGAAATGGAACAGGTCAAACAGAAAAAACAGCCAGCTTCTTCCGTTCATGAAAGACCAGCTACTAAGCAAGAACAATCTCATGATGGACAGACCGCAAAACAATCTTCTGTTCAGGCTTTACGCATGGAATCTCAACAAGCCAAACAGGAGCGTCCAGCAGTTAAGTCCGATTCTTCAAGTTTAAAAGCGGAACGTCAAAACCGTACTACACAAGAAAGAACAGTTCAAAAGCCAGCAACTTCAACTACACCAGCAGACAGAGCTTCACAACGTCCAGTCACAAAAGAGCGTCCGTCTACTGTTCAAAGAGTTCAAAGTCAAAACCTTAGAAATAGACCACCAATAAAATCCGCCACTATCAAGAAAGGCAGTAAGAAACCATGAAACTGAAAGCTTTAGTGATTGGTGGTTCTGGGCTATTCTTGATGGTCTTCTCACTACTTCTGTTTGTTGCCATTTTATTTTCAGATGAACAAGATGGCGGTTTTTCAAACATTCACTATGGCGGTGTGAATGTTTCCGCAGAAGTGCTGGCTCATAAGCCTATGGTAGAAAAATACGCTAGAGAATATGGCATTGAAGAATACGTCAATGTACTGCTTGCTATTATACAGGTGGAATCGGGCGGTACTGCCGAAGATGTTATGCAGTCCTCGGAATCCCTTGGTCTACCACCCAATTCATTGAGTACAGAAGAATCCATCAAGCAAGGTGTGAAGTATTTCAGTGAATTATTAGCCAGTAGAGATAGGCTCGGTGTGGATTTGGAATCGGTTATCCAGTCCTACAATTATGGCGGTGGCTTCTTAGGGTATGTGGCTAATCGTGGAAACAAATATACCTTTGAACTGGCTCAAAGTTTCTCTAAGGAATATTCAGATGGCGAAAAAGTGTCCTATCCCAATCCAATAGCCATACCCATCAATGGGGGCTGGCGATATAACTATGGCAATATGTTTTATGTTCAGCTTGTTACGCAGTATCTTGTCACAACTCAATTTAATGATAATACGGTACAAGCCATCATGAACGAAGCACTGAAATATGAGGGTTGGAAGTATGTCTATGGCGGAGCTTCCCCGACTACTTCATTTGATTGTAGCGGACTGACACAATGGACGTATGGCAAAGCTGGGATTAAATTACCACGAACCGCACAACAACAATATGATGTGACCCAACATATCCCACTATCCGAAGCAAAAGCCGGCGATTTAGTTTTCTTTCATTCTACCTATAACGCTGGTTCTTATATTACTCATGTTGGCATATACCTTGGCGATAATCGAATGTTTCACGCAGGAGACCCTATCGGCTATGCCTACTTAACAAGCTCCTACTGGCAACAGCATTTAGTAAGAGCAGGACGAATCAAACAATGAGAAAGGAAGATTCAATGATGAAATTCAGAAAAAATCAGAATAAAGAAAAACAGATACCAAAGGAAAAGAAACCTCGTATCTACAAAGTCAATCCTCGTAAAAAGGTTGTAATTGCCTTATGGGTGCTTTTAGGGCTTAGTTTTAGCTTTGCGATATTTAAGCACTTTACAGCTATTGATACCCATACCGTTCACGAAACAACTATCATAGAAAAGGAATACGTTGATACTCATCATGTAGAAAATTTTGTAGAGAACTTTGCGAAAGTTTACTACTCATGGGAATTAAACGACAAATCTATTGATAATCGAATGGAAAACCTCAAAGCCTATCTGACAGAGGAACTTCAAGCTCTCAATATCGATACGGTTCGTAAAGATATTCCTGTATCGTCTTCTGTAAGAGGGGTTCAGATATGGACGGTAAAAGCGGATGGCGAAAACCAGTTTGATGTGACTTATAGTGTAGACCAGTTGATTACAGAGGGGGAAAATATAAAGACCGTCCATTCTGCTTATGAATTGACAGTCTATGTTGACAGTGATGGAAATATGGTTCTTATTAAAAATCCGACGATTACCAGCGTTCCAGAAAAATCAGATTATACACCAAAGATAAAAGAAAGTGATGGCATGGTTGATTCCACCACAACCAATGAAATCAATGAGTTTCTAACAACGTTCTTTAAATTCTACCCGACCGCAACCGTAAAAGAACTTTCTTACTACGTGAATGATGGGATTTTGAAGCCGATCAGAAAAGATTATGTCTTTCAAGAATTGGTAAATCCTATTTATAATCGCAAGGATAATCAAGTCACGGTATCACTGGCAGTAAAGTATCTCGACCAGCAGACCAAAGCAACGCAAGTATCTCAATTTGATTTGGTGCTAGAAAAGGTAGGAAATAACTGGAAGATTATAAAATAACTTTTAGTACATGGTTATAGCTATTTGTAACTGCTATTTTGTAACCACGTTCTCCTTTGACAAAAAATCGGATATATCTTTACAAATGTACTCTTATGTGCTAATGTTAATGTAAGTATATAAAAGGAGTTAATAAATATGCGGCAAGGTATTCTTAAATAAACTGTCAATTTGATAGTGGGAACAAATAATTAGATGTCCCTTTTTAGGAGGGGTTAGTTTTTTGTGCCCAGTTTAAGAATACTTTTATCATGTGATTATGAAGTATACAGAAAATATCTGTATGCTTATGATTGTGCATTTATTTCCCAGTGATAAGAGTATCTGTCACTGGGATTTTTTATGCCTTTTTGGCTTTTGAATGGAGGAAAATCACATGAAAATTATTAATATAGGTGTTTTAGCTCATGTTGACGCAGGAAAAACTACTTTGACAGAAAGCTTACTATATACTAGTGGAGCGATTGCGGAGTCAGGAAGCGTGGATAGAGGCACAACAAGAACGGATACTACATTTTTAGAACGTCAGCGAGGAATTACAATTCAGACAGCAGTAACCTCTTTTCAGTGGAAAGATATTAAGGTAAACATCATAGATACTCCAGGACATATGGATTTTTTAGCAGAAGTATATCGCTCGTTATCAGTTTTAGATGGGGCAATCCTACTAATTTCTGCGAGAGATGGAGTACAAGCACAAACTCGGATATTATTTCATGCACTAAATAAAATGGGTATTCCCACAATCTTTTTTATCAATAAGATTGACCAAAATGGGATTGATTTATCAACGGTTTATCAAGATATTAAAGAGAAACTTTCTATGGAAATTATAATCAAACAGAAAGTAGAACTGCACCCTAATATGTGTGTGATGAGCTGTACGGAATCTGAACAATGGGATACGGTAATAGAAGGAAATGATTACCTTTTGGAGAAATATATACTTGGGAAATCATTGGAGATATTAGAACTCGAACAAGAGGAAATCAGAAGATTTCAGAATTGCTCCTTGTACCCTGTTTATCACGGAAGTGCAAAAAGCAATATAGGGATTGAGCAGCTTATAGAAGTGATAACAAATAAATTTTATTCATCAACATACAGAAAGAAGTCTGAACTTTGCGGAAATGTCTTCAAAATTGAATATTCGGAAGAAAGACAACGTCTTGCATATGTACGCCTTTATGGCGGTGTCCTGCATTTGCGGGATTCGGTTAGAATATCGGAAAAGGAAAAAATAAAAATTACAGAAATGTATACTTCAATAAATGGTGAATTATGTAAAATTGATAAGGCTTATTCCGGGGAAATTGTTATTTTGCAAAATGAGTTTTTGAAGTTAAATAGTGTTCTTGGAGATACAAAGCTATTGCCACAGAGAGAGAGAATTGAAAATCCGCTCCCTCTGCTGCAAACAACTGTTGAACCGAGCAAACCTCAACAAAGGGAAATGTTACTTGATGCACTTTTAGAAATCTCCGACAGTGACCCGCTTCTACGATATTATGTGGATTCTACGACACATGAAATCATACTTTCTTTCTTAGGGAAAGTACAAATGGAAGTGACTTGTGCTCTATTGCAAGAAAAGTATCATGTGGAGATAAAAATAAAAGAGCCTACAGTCATTTATATGGAAAGGCCGTTAAAAAAAGCAGAGTATACCATTCACATCGAAGTGCCACCGAATCCTTTCTGGGCTTCCATTGGTCTTTCTGTAGAACCGCTTCCATTAGGGAGCGGAGTACAGTATGAGAGCTCGGTTTCTCTTGGATACTTAAATCAATCGTTTCAAAATGCAGTTATGGAAGGGATACGCTATGGCTGTGAACAAGGATTGTATGGTTGGAATGTGACGGACTGTAAAATCTGTTTTAAGTATGGCTTATACTATAGCCCTGTTAGTACCCCAGCAGATTTTCGGATGCTTGCTCCTATTGTATTGGAACAAGTTTTTAAAAAAGCTGGAACAGAATTGTTAGAACCATATCTTAGTTTTAAAATTTATGCACCACAAGAATATCTTTCACGAGCATATAACGATGCTCCTAAATATTGTGCGAACATCGTAGACACTCAACTGAAAAATAATGAGGTCATTCTTAGTGGAGAAATCCCTGCTCGGTGTACTCAAGAATATCGTAATGATTTAACTTTCTTTACAAATGGACGTAGCGTTTGTTTAACAGAGTTAAAAGGGTACTATGTTACTACTGGTGAATCTGTTTGTCAGCCCCGTCGTCCAAATAGTCGGATAGATAAAGTACGATATATGTTCAATAAAATAACTTAACACATTTTATATTGTTATATAAATGTGGCTTCTTGTTAAACGAGATGAAATATTCTTTAATACAGATTTAAATTAAATGTAAAGGAGGAGATAATTATTATAAACTGTGAGTGGGTACTGTGTCCCATCTGTGGAAATAAAACACGTTTGAAAATAAGGGAAGATACTGAATTGAAGAACTTTCCTCTCTATTGTCCTAAATGTAGACAGGAAAATTTAATTGAAATAAAGCAGTTCAAAGTAACTGTGATTACAGAGCCAGACGCAAAGACGCAGAGCCGATAATTTGAGAAATCAAAATCTCATCTTATCGACTCTTTCTGTTATGTATAGGTTTTAAATTAGTCTTTGAGGTTTCTCGCTTCGCTGATACCATTGGCTAGGACTTCAATTAACGATAGTTCCTTATCAGTAAAGCTATCCAGTAGTTTTTCTACCTGTAATCTTCTGGTGCTTTTCGCCAGATCATTACGAGGTAAGAAGAATTCATCAACGGACACATCAAGTAATGATACAAGGTCATAAAGAACTTGTATGCTAGGGTGTTGCCCCTTATTTTCAATATTAGTTAAATAGCGTGGGTCAATTTCAATTAATGCTCCCACTTGTTCACGAGTCAAACCTCGTTTCATTCGAGCTTCTTTGATTGCTAAACCAAAGGCTCTAAAATCAAATTTATCTTCTTTTTTACGCATAATAGACCACCTCTATACATTTTACTGTTCCTATTAAATTTGAAACAGGTATAGAAAAACGTGTTATATAGTTTGTGAGTTCCTAAGGTTTATATATTAATACAAGCACTACTCAACTCCAATAAAAAAAAGCCGTTGTTTGGTAGTGCTATTTGTGCTGTAAAAACGTAATTCTCACTTTCAAATGGCGGTTCGTTGGAGGTCGAAGTTGCCATGAGATATATTACATACAATCTTATTCCTGTTACTGGGTTCTTATCAAAAAAAGTTATCCACCAGCAATAGATAAATACGTCTATCGATGTGGTTTTATACATCATATAGCAAGAACAATTAAAGCATATAAACAGATAAATCAATCTGTCTATGTGCTTTTTTTGTATCTATGGATAATTTTTAAAGTTTTTTCAATTCTTAATGCAACAAATCCCCCTTTCACATTGGGAGTAAGAGTGAAAGGAGATAAAAGAGCAAAGCTCACTTCCTTTCAAAAGAAAGGGGGTGAGAAACATGAAACCATCTTCTTTTCAAGAGAGAATTGAACATCAGTTTGATTTTATCTGTATGCGAGCTATGGACGATGAGCGGAAGAATTATTTCCTTTATCTTTCAAGGCTGGCAAAGCGTGAAGTGTCCTTTTCGGATATTGGCGAATATCTCGTCAACCAATTTGCGACGACAGACAGCTATTCATCTGATTTTCAAATTTTTACGCTCACTGATGTTTCGGTTGGTATCGAAAATGATTTATTGAGTGAAGCACTAAAAGAATTGCCAGACAAGAAGCGTGAAATCCTACTGCTGTTCTATTTTATGGACATGAGCGATTCAGAAATAGCGGATTTACTGAAATTGAACCGCTCTACTGTCTATCGGCATAGAATGAGCGGACTAGCCTTAATCAAGAAGTTTATGGAGGAGGAAAACGAAGAATGAGAAAAGAATATTCCAGAATTCCATTCCCATTGATTGTAAAGGCTTGTGATGGCGATACAGAAGCGATTAACCAGATTCTACATTATTACAGAGGGTACATTGCTAAACGCTCTCTACGGTTGATGAAAGATGAATATGGCAATCAAAGTATGGTCGTTGATGAGGTCTTACGTGGACGAATGGAAACCAGGTTGATTACAAAAATCCTGTCATTTGAGATTGAGTAGCACCGATTTATCTCTCTTTTCGTGGAAGTGCGGACGAGCTTTCCATACTTCCCGATTGGGGAGGTTTGTTATTCCATCAAAGCATATTGTCTTTCAGTATGTTTTGATAGGCTGACAAGCCATCTGTTCTTTGAAAACTGAATAACAGCAGTCGAATACATTTCGATAAGAAAAGAGCCAACGGAGCTGACCGCCATGACCTGCCCTGTAAAGATAGCGAGCGATTCATGTCAGTGATCCGAGAAGTAATCTTTAGCAGGATTGCCAGCGAAGACATTCTTATCGTAATAATGATACTCCTGTATCGTCATAGTCCGAGCGTTAAAAGCGTCGCAGGCAATGAGTACAGTTGGACGAGAACCGTGCAAGGGTGGAACTCCCGTGAGCTTTGCTAAAGCTGTTCGATTGCTTGTAAAACTACTTTTATGAAATCTAACGTGTGATTGGGAAAGGAGGATTTTATGAAGCAGACAGATATTCCTATCTGGGAGCGTTATACCCTGACCATTGAAGAAGCGTCTAAGTATTTCCGTATTGGCGAAAATAAGCTCCGTCGTTTGGCAGATGAAAATAAAAATGCTGATTGGCTGATTATGAATGGCAATCGTATTCAGATAAAGCGAAAACAGTTTGAAAAAATTATTGATAAATTGGACGCAATCTAGCGTCGCCAAAGGGTCTTGGATATGATAAAATAGCATTAAGTCGTATCAAGGCTCTTTCCATTTTGGAAAGGAGCGAAAGCCATGTCAGAGAAAAGACGTGACAATAAAGGTCGCATTTTAAAGACTGGGGAGAGCCAACGAAAAGACGGAAGATACTTATATAAATATGTAGATTCATTTGGAGAACCGCAATTTATCTACTCATGGAAACTGGTGGCTACAGACAGAGTACCAGCAGGAAAGCGTGATTGTGTTCCTCTTCGGGAAAAAGTTGCGGAGCTACTGAAAGACATTCATGATGGCATTGATGTTGTAGGAAAGAAAATGACACTTTGTCAGCTTTACGCAAAGCAGAATGCTCAAAGACCCAATGTGAAGAAAGGCACGCAAACTGGACGGAAATATCTGATGGATATTTTGACAAAGGACAAGTTAGGTGCAAGGAGCATAGACAGCATTAAACCGTCTGACGCTAAAGAATGGGCGATTAGAATGAGTGAAGATGGATATGCTTATCAAACCATCAATAACTATAAGCGTTCTTTAAGGGCTTCATTCTATATTGCGATTGAAGACGATTGTGTTCGGAAGAATCCCTTTGACTTCCAGCTAAATACCGTCATTGATGATGATACTGTTCCTAAAGTCGCATTGACAACGGAGCAGGAAGAAAAGCTGTTATCCTTTGCGAAAGCTGATAAGACCTACAGCAAGAATTATGATGAAATCCTGATACTCTTAAAAACGGGTCTTCGTATTTCAGAGTTTGGCGGTCTGACACTTCCAGATTTGGATTTTGAAAATCGTCTTGTCAAGGTAGACCATCAGTTACTACGAGATACTGAAAATGGATACTACATTGAAACTCCCAAGACTAAAAGTGGCGAACGACAAGTTCCTATGGTTGAAGAAGCCTATCAAGCGTTTCAGCGAGTGCTGGCGAATCGGAAGAACCGTAAATGTGTTGTGATTGATGGTTATAGTAATTTCCTTTTTCTCAATGGGAAAGACTATCCTAAAGTGGCAAGTGATTACAATGGTATGTTGAAAAACCTTGTCAAGAAATACAATAAATATCATGAGGATAAGCTACCCCATATCACTCCACACATTTTGCGTCATACGTTCTGCACTAACTATGCAAATGCAGGAATGAACCCAAAAGCATTGCAGTACATTATGGGGCATGCGAATATAAACATGACGCTGAACTATTACGCACATGCTACATTCGATTCTGCTATGGCAGAGATGAACCGCTTGGAAAAAAAGAAACAGCAGGAACGTCTTGTTGCTTAGTAGTACAGATGAATTTACTACTAATTTACCACTTCTGACAGTCAATTCATGAGGAAATATATAAGGAAACGTGAAGTATCTTCCAACAGTAAAAATGCTCGAAGCCCTTTAGAATAAGGATTTGCGAGCATTTAATGAGATTTAAAAGGATAATTAGAAATCTATGTTTTGTTTAAATATAAAAAGTAGGCTAAATGAGAGCCTGCTTATTATGCAGGAAGTGAACTATCAGTTATTCACAGACAGCGTTAAAGATGAAATAGTATTAACATCAAATATTAAAGATGATTATGTTTTAGATACTTGGCTAAAAGATATGGAGTTGAAAAATATCAGTGATAGGAATCCTCACACCTTGTCAGGAGGACAAAAACAGAGAGTAATTATCTTATCCGCTTTACTATCCGACAAGAAAATTCTATTTTTCGATGAACCAACCAGTGGATTGGACTATAGAAATATGAAAATAGTAGCTAAAAACATAAAGAAAGTAAAGGAAGAAGATAAGTTGATTTTAATAATATCCCATGATGTTGAGTTTTTAGAGTCAGTTTGTGATAAAGTGATTGATTTCACGTATTTATGAAAATGCATATATTAGTAAATTACAAGAGGGACATATGATAAAAACGCAAGAAAAACGAGAAGTTATGAATAGTATTTTTTATAATATTCCATAAAATAAATTTTATAATAGATTTTTTTCATTTTAGAGGACTTTTTATGCCTATGTGCAGAAGTCCTCCTTTTTTTGTCTAAAAACGCAGACAAAAAAAGAAATGGAGGAAATTAAATGCCAAAAGAATATTACCTTTATGTCAACGGACAAAGGGTTAAAGTCAGCGAGCAGATATATAAAGTCTACTGGCGAGAAAAAGAACACGAAAAGTATTTAGAGCAGGTGGACAAGAAAAACCACTTGCTCTTTTTTTCATCGTTGGATCATGATGGACATTATGTAGATAATATTGTCGATGAAAGTGTTGATGTAGAAAAGATTGTTGAAACACAGATGATGATTGAAGCAGTCAGAAATGCTATATCAAGACTCAATGCAGAAGAAAGAGATATTATTGAACGCTTGTATTTCAATGATGAAACGGTTCGTTCAGTGGCAAAGCTTAAAAGTATTACACATCCAGCCTTAATCAAAAGAAGAAACAAAATTCTTGAAAAGCTGAAAAAATTCATCGAAGAACTTTAAAACTTCGGTAACCAAAGGGGTCAAATTTTCCTTATGTAAAGTGAAGGGGAGTTTGACCTCCTTTACTTTCTTCGGTAAGAGATACGCCTGCTTATGGCAAATAGGAAAATGTAGAGAAAACAATCCCTTTCAAATATTGTTCTTTGACAACTGAATAGACCAAGGTAGGACTTTATCTGCTTGTGGAGAATTATGACTTACGCCAAGACCTTTCTGCTGAGAGATTTCAGTTTTATGAATACTGGTTAAACCAAGGAAATAAGAAAGTGAGCGACAAATAAGATTACATAAAAAACAGATGTGGCAGTCTGTTCGTTGATACAGGCGGTGATAATGATACTTCAACAGTTTATGCCGGCTCGTCTTGAATAAGGGGCGGAGGTGAGATTCCTATGTTGTCAGCCAAGACACCTACCAATGTCATAAAACTTAAAAAAGAAAACAACAGGGAAAGGAGTTTTCTAATGAATGTAGAAGAATTAGCAAGATATAAAAACATGTCAGCGGAAGAGATAGACAGGAAAATTGTCCCTGATATCGAAGATATAAAAGATAAGAAAAATGCAGAGCCGCTTTCCATGTACTTTATGAAAGTCGGAAATGTCATTGTTAAATGTAGCTATGCAGAGAATGGAAGAAGTTTGGAGGATTGTTTTCTGTCATATCTAAAAAAGAAAGCAATGCTGCTTGATTAAAAATATGATAAAAGGGGCAGACTTTTTTACAAATCTATGGTATAATACTAACCAAATAGGGATACAACTTCATAAGAGCTGAAAGACTCCAAGTTATCATA
Source organism: Filifactor alocis ATCC 35896 (assembly GCF_000163895.2). Classification (NCBI taxonomy): domain Bacteria; kingdom Bacillati; phylum Bacillota; class Clostridia; order Peptostreptococcales; family Filifactoraceae; genus Filifactor; species Filifactor alocis. Next base: position 1,245,250 of record NC_016630.1, on the reverse strand, counting down.
TTTCTCCTTAAAAAAGAATATGAAAGTTTGGAGGTTTTGTTATGTCTAAAAATAATTTAGATACAGATGTTCTCAAAGTTGCCATGTATCTCAGATTATCACAAGATGATGAAAAATATGATAAAGGCTTTAAGGTGGAAAGCAACAGCATTTCCAACCAAAGACTTCAGATTAATGACTTCATTGATAAAAATGAGGATATGGAGCTGATAGAAGAATATGTCGATGACGGATATTCAGGTATAAACTTTGAAAGACCGGCATTTAAGAAAATGATGGAAGATGTCATCACAGGGAGAATTAACTGCATTGTTGTAAAAGACTTATCCAGATTTGGCAGAGATTATATTGATAGCGGAAGATACCTGCAAAGAGTATTTCCCTCTCTTGATATAAGATTTATTGCCCTAAATGATAATTATGACAGCTATACAGCCAGTGAAACGGAAAAGAACTTGGTCATTCCGTTTAAAAGCTTCATCAATGACAATTATTGTAGGGATACTTCCGCAAAGGTCAGAAGTGTCTGCAAGGTAAAGAGAAAACAGGGACAGTTTATATCAAACTATGCTCCTTACGGCTATGAAAAAGATAAGGAAGATAAGCACAAAATAGTAATTGATAAAGAAGCGGAATATGTGGTGCGTAAAATCTTTTCAATGAAGCTTGAGGGGTACAGCTCCTACTCTATTGCCAAACACTTAAACGATAATGGAATCCCATCACCGATGGAGCATAAAAAGGCAAAGGGAATAAGGTATAAGACAGGCTTCAGCACAAAGGCGGTTGCCAAATGGGATACGCCGGCAGTTAATCGTATTTTAACCAATGAAATCTATATCGGAACACTGCAACAGGGAAAACGGGAAAAGATAAACTATAAGCTGGATAAGGTGGTTTCCAAGGATAGAAGCGATTGGATTGAAATCGAGGACAATCATGAAGCTATTATTGATATTTATGACTTTGAAATTGCCCAAAAACTTTTGAAATGTGATATAAAGGCAAAAAATGTCGGAGAGAAGGCGGATTTGTTTTCAGGTCTTTTATTTTGCAAGGACTGTAATGCTCAGATGACAAAGAAAGTCGATAAGAGAGGGAAAACTCCCACTATTTACTATATCTGCTCCCAGTACAACAAAGGAAAAGAGTGCAGCAGGCATTCAATCAAACAGGAAGAATTAAAGCTAAGCGTACTTGAGATGATTTGCCATTATATCAACTCTCTTGGGAAGTATGAAAGCATTTCAGAAGAGATAAGAGAAATGGAAGTATCTTATGAGCTTTTTCAGAAAATAGATAAAAGACAGGAGTATACCAAGAAAAGCAAGGCAAAGTTTGAACTTTTAAAATCGGCTCTGTATCAGGACTTAAAAGAAGGAATCATTTCTGAAGAAGAATTTTACGGTATGAGAGAGTTTTATACAAACCGTATCGTAGAAAGCGAACTGATTTTAGAAAAGCAGAATAAAGAAATTTCAAGACTCTATCAAAAGAGTTTGGGAAACAAAAACTTCCTGTCAGATATTAAAAAGTACAGGAATATAAGCACCTTAGAAAGAGGGCTTCTTGTAAGACTTGTCGATAAAATCTATGTTTTGGAAGAAAAAAGGATAGAAATCCATTTTAACTATGATGAAACTACAGATATACTGGATAAGTTAAGCGACTACACAAAGCAATCCTCCGAGCTGATGAAGGAGGTGGTGTAGATGGCAAGGACAGCGAACAGGCGGGCAAAAGCGGAAGAAGCTCTGTTAAGCAAAGAAAGCGGAAACAGTTTTCAAACAGCGATTTACACAAGAATATCAAGAGATAAAAAAGAAAAGCCGAGTGATTCCATTGAAAATCAAATTGCTCTTTGTGAAAGTTATATAAAGAAAAATGATGGTCATAATTTGGTTGGAATATATAAAGACATCGCAAAGACAGGGACAGAATTTGAAAGACCTGACTTTGAAAAACTTGTGGGAGAAGTAAGGACGGGAAAAGTCAACTGCATTATTGTAAAAGACCTATCCCGCTTTGGAAGAAATTATACGGAGCTTGGAAACTTCATTGAAAAGATATTTCCGTTTCTTGGAGTAAGATTTATTGCGGTTAATGACAATCTGGATACCTTTCACATGGAAGATCCCAATAAATCTCTTGAGGTAATCTTGAAGAATATTGTAAATGAAACTTATGCAAAAGACATTTCAAAGAAAGTATCAAGCTCTCATCAGATGAGGATCAAACAAGGCGGATTCATCTGTGGTGCGGCTCCTTATGGCTATACAGCAAGAAAAGATGAAGATGGAGTAAGACGGTTATATGTTGATGAAAATACAGCTTCCATCGTAAAAGAAATTTTTGATGCGTATTTGAAGGGATTTAGTACACTTGATATTTCAAAGTTACTGTTTGAAAAGAAAGTATATATAGCAACTGATTATAGGAAGTTTGGAAAAGCTAAAGCTGATGAAAATGAGCTTATAAGAGCTTGGATTCCGACAACAATATTACAAGTGCTTAAAAATCGTGTATATACAGGAACACTCATTCAAGGCAGAAATCAAAAGCATTTATTTGAAGGGAAAAAGAGAGAAAGGCTTGACGAAGAACATTGGACAATAACAGAAGATGCCCATGAAGCAATTATCTCGCTTGATACATTTGAAAAGGTACAGGAGAAAATTTCCTCAAAATCTAATTCCATTAAAAATAGCAGAAAAGAAAATAAGAATGCTAAGGATGATACAGTATTTAGAGGAAAACTATATTGTGGAATTTGTAAGAGAAAAATGAGCGTACACATGCAAAAAAGCGGTAATAAAACTGTATTTTATTTTAGCTGTAATCGGTTCAGAGAATTTACAACAGAAAAATGCGGAACATCTATTACAGAGGCTACTCTTGAAAAAACTGTTAAAGCAGCCTTTGAAGCTATTCTTTTAAGTAACAGTAAAAGTTATAAGGCTTATCTGAATGCTTATGACAATCTTAAAATAGAGATGGATAAGAAAAAGGAAAAAGAAATAACTGAAATTGAAAGAAAAATTTTAGGCTTTAGCAGACTTCAAAGTGAGTATTATGAAAAATATGTTTTGGGCAAGTGGAGTAAAGAAGATTTTGAAAGGGAAAAAGGACTTCTGGGTAAAAAGAAAGCAGAACTCGAAATCCTAAAAGAAAGACAAGTTGCTATCTTTGAAAAAGAAGTATTTGAACTTGAAGAAAGGCATAAGTACCTTACAGCACTTTTTAAAGGTAAAACAAAGAAATGGGATAAAGACTTTGTAGATAGCATCATTGATAAGATCTTTATAGGGAAAGATAACACAATAGAAATCAAATTTAATTTTGAAGAAACTCCTGTGATTACTGAAAAACTCGGTAGAAAGACAAGGAGGAGCTGATATGAATACAGTAGATTTTTATTTAAGACTTTCCTTAGAAGATGACGATTTAAAAGACGAAAGTAACAGCATTACTTCCCAAAGAGAAATCTTAAAGAACTATATCAGTTCAAGAGAAGAATTTACTGGAGTGAAGATAAGAGAACATATTGATGATGGCTATACCGGAACAAATTTTAATCGTCCTGCATTTCAAAAGATGATAGGTCTTATGAAGAAAAATGAGATAAGAACTATTCTTGTAAAGGATTTATCACGATTTGCAAGAGATTATATTGAATCCGGAGCATATATTGAGCAGATATTCCCTTTTATGCAGGTTCGTTTCATCTCTGTGAATGACAATTATGACAGTAATAACAATGAGAATGGAATCAGCAGTTTAGAAATTCCTTTTAAGAATCTTGTCTACGACTACTATTCCAAGGACATTTCACAAAAAATCAGTTCATCAGTAAGAGTAAGACAGGATAGAGGGTATTATTTCGGTTCAAAAGCACCGTATGGGTATGTAAAAGATGAAAAAGACCATCATCAGCTACTTGTCGATGATAGAGTGAGAAACATCATTGAAGAAGTCTTTGAAAGATACCTGAGTGGAGAAAGTATGCTTTCCATTTCTAAAGATTTTAATCATAGAGGTGTTCTGACGCCGGCAAAACATATAGGGCTTAAAAGAGGAAGTGGAGTATGGACAGGACAGATTATTAGATATGTTTTAACACAAAGAGTTTATACAGGAGCTGTTGTTGGTGGAAAGACAAGGGTACAGGAAGTTGGTTCTGATAATAGAAAATGGGTTGATAGCAAAGACTGGATAATTAGAGAAGATATGCACGAAGCTATTATCTCTAAAGAAGATTTTGGTAAGGTTCAGGATATGCTAAACAGCAATGCAAAACTAATCAGTAGAGAGCGGAAGCATTTTCATATTCTTCAAGACAAAGTCTATTGTGGTAAGTGCTATCATAAAATGACTTATACAGTTAATTATGGAAAAACAGATGGATATTGCTGTCCCTATCGGTACAAAGCAAAAGACTGTGGCTGCATGAAAGGGAAGATAAAAGCAGAAACACTGGAAGATATTGTTTCAGAAGAGATTAAACTTTATACAGAGAGCTTTCTTGAAAAAGAACAGACAAGAAAGATTGAGCATAAAGTTATGGAAAGCATTTGTGAAAGCCTGCTTTACAGGAAGAAAAGACTGGAAGCGGAAAAGCAAAAGATTCAGGTTTCCAAAATGCAGCTTTATGAAAGGCATAAACAGGACGAAATAGATAAGGAAGCATATTTATCAAAGAAAGAAGATTTAAGCAAAAAACTTAAAAATACAGAACAGGAAATAGCCATCATTACGGACAAGATAAAAGAAAATACATCTTCAGGACATAACCTTAATGTTGATAAGCTAAGAGAAGCGGTTACAAAAGGAGAGCTTGTTTTAGACTGGATCAACGAAGTCATAGACAGGATTTATGTTTATGGTAAAGACAAGGTGGAGATTATTTGGAAATTTGAGAAAGGGAATGGAAAAGATGGATAAAAAAGACGAAATTATGCTTGTAAGTCATGAATCCCTTGTAAAAAAGATTTATATTATTAGGGGACAAAAGGTTATGCTTGACTTTGAATTAGCCGAAATCTATGGATATGAAACAAAGCGATTTAATGAGCAGGTTAAAAGAAATATTGAGAAATTTGATGAAGACTTTATGTTTCAATTAACGGATGAGGAAGTATCTGAACTTTCAAGGTCGCAAAATGCGACCTTGAACAAGAGTGCAGGAAGAGGTAGTAATATTAAGTACAATCCTCATGCTTTTACCGAGCAGGGAATCTATATGCTGATGACAGTTCTCAAAGGAGAGCTTGCAGTCAAGCAGAGTAAAGCCTTGATTCGCACTTTCAAGCAAATGAAAGACTACATCGTAGAAAATCAAGGGTTGATTGGGAAAAGAGAGTTTTTGCAGCTTTCGATGCAGATTACAAGTAATGTCGTGGAAATGCAGGATTTAAGACGAGATTTAAGAGATGTGGAAGATCAGGTAGCAGAAGTGGTGGATACCTTAAATAATGTGGTGCATAAATCGGAGCTGTCGGAGCTGATTCTTGACCTTAGCAATCCACAGCTCAAATATGGATTTTTACTCTTGAACGGACAGCCGATCGAAGCAAATCTTGCTTATAAAGACATTTATAGCATAGCGAAAAAGAGTATCTATATCGTCGATAACTATATCGGAGTGAAAACTTTGGTCTTGCTAAAAGATGTTCCTTCATCGGTAGAAGTCATTATATTCAGCGATAACATCGGCAAAGGACTTCATACCCTTGAATATCAGGATTTCTGCCAAGAATACCCATTTAGAAAGATAACATTCCAAAAATCCAGTGGAGAGTTTCATGACAGATACATCATTATCGACTGGAATACCGAACATCAACGAATCTATCATTGTGGAGCGTCTTCCAAAGATGCAGGGCAAAGAATCACAAGCATAACGGAAGTGGTCGATCAGATGATTTATACCGACCTCATCAATAATCTCTTGAAAAATCCGGTGTTGCAGTTAAAATAGAAGTGGAAAATGGATTGGAAATTTGAAAAAAATATGTATCCAATACTTGACACAAGGGTGGAATTGTAAGTACCATGTAGTATTTGCACCAAAATATAGAAGAAAAGTCTTTTATGGAGAAAAAAGGAAGCGATAAGAGATATAATAAGAACATTATGTCAGTGGAAAGGAGTTGAAATAATAGAAGGAGAAGTTTGTCCCGATCATATACATCTATTACTTAGTATACCACCAAAAATAAGTGTATCGAGTTTCATGGGATATCTGAAAGGAAAAAGCAGTCTAATGATATTTCAAAAATATGGAAACATGAAGTTTGCATATAGAAACAGAGAGTTTTGGTGTAAAGGATATTACGTAGATACCGTAGGTAAAAATACAAAAGCAATACAGGAATATATATCAAATCAATTGAAAGTAGATAGAGAAAGTGATCAATTAAGTATATTTGATCCGAGAGACCCGTTTACGGGTAGCAAATAAAAAATGCATGGCTGGCAGGCCAATAAAAAGCACACGTGTGTGCTGCCAGTTAAGATAGGGCTATGCCCGAAAATGAAAAACCACCGGCTATGCCGGTGGATATTTATTTATTTCTTGTTATGTAAACTTGTTACGTTCTTTTTTTGAATAATAGCCTTTATAAGAGGATGTTTTTTATGGTGTATATGTTGAAAGAAGATGATGTCGTTTTACAAATTTACTTCATTTCAAACTTGTTGGAATCACATTGAAAGCAGTGTAATGATAGCAGTCTTGAAGCACTTTGATTTATCGATGAAGCATTTGTATCACATGCTGTGTTTGGATGGTGTTTACCAATTAGAGTTCTTTATCAATCTTTTCAATCAGCTCCGTAATATTCTTTGAAACATATACGATTTCATCGGGATCATGGATGTAGCAGATGATTTGTCCTTCCTGTCCGGCAGTATTCGGATCAAAATCAAGCATCAGATAACAACTGTCGCAGTATTGTGCAAACGGAATCCATCTCTTGTTGAACAGGTATGGTTTTATTCTGTTATCTCGCATGTTATCGATATCTTGAGGTGAAAAACACTCCGGAAAATCCGATAACAAAGCATTTTTGTTTTGAAAATAGGTCTTACATTTTTTGATTTCCTCTAAGCTCATCAAACAAAAACACATATCAGAAGTTCTTATTATGGATGGAAGAATACACATAAATCTACTTCCGTCTTTGTATTGATAAACCGTCTTAAAATCTTCCGGCAAACGAATTGCAAATTCTGTCTCGAATTTGCACAAATCATCCTCTGAAGCCCCGACTATTGTTTCATACTCCTGAAAATATTCTTCTTCCATCGGATCATCCAAATCCAATTCTTCAAAATTTTCGCATATATATGTTTCAATTTTCTTGATGTTATCAATCAGTTTCATTTTCCTACATCCCCTTATTATTCTTTTGTCTATGATTTTTTGGAGTTATCATGACACTGCTATATATTATAATGTTTTAATACGATTGACCGTTATTTATTCGAATTACCTTATATCGTCATTCCGGATTGCTATCCATGATGTTCATTTCACTTCAATCAGTGTAGCACTTTCTTTCATTTCAAGTGGGATGAGATAGAAAGGAATTATTCTTTTTAGTTGAAAAGTGCAATTTATACCTCATCTTCGTTTAATTCTCTAAAACTACTGATATGGTATCCGAAATAACATTTTCCTGATTGACCTATAAAAATTCCGTGTTCCGGCATATTGGCTATCTCGCCTAAATAAATCATAGGCATATCATCAGAAAACGGGTATTCCAAAGATAGTTCATTTTTAAGAGTAACCAAAGTTTTTTCTTTCATTGTGTAAGCATTCAATTTATCACTCCTTAATATATTTCATAAATAAGTTCTGAATCGGGTTGGAAATCATCATCAAATTTTACTAAAAAATATAACTCTCCGGCAGGAGATTCGCCCACATAATAACCTAAGGCAAAGGCGTTATAGCAACCGCTGATGTCAAATATCACATTTGTGAGTTTTAACTCTGAGACATCATTGTCTTTTGCATAAAAAGAGAATTGACCGTCCGGTGCATTTCCTACTTGATATCTTGATGCAACAGCAGTATTACAATTGTTATTATCTAACTGAACATCCGTCAAATCTAATGTTTCAGTACTTGCATGACTGCATTTGTCTTTGATAAGTTGATGTGCCTTTTGGTCTAATACATTTATTTCATTAGCAAGTTTCTCCATAAAGCAATATGGAATGGAAGAGATATCTTCTTCGGTATATCCGGTGAAGTTAAAATGTAATTCCGATTCAAACTTATGGCTTACAAAATAGATGCCACCGATACTGTTTTTCCAATTTTTTCCCTTCCATAGAGCAAGCAATTCTTCTTTTTTCATAACTCACCTTTCATCTTAAACAACAGTGTTATTCGTATTTCGTGACATCATATCCCAATTTTCTCAATGCATCTATTTGCTTTCTTTGATGTTCGGGAGTTCCACAGGCGCATTCAATATCCGAATAAATATAACTTTCCGGCCAATTATCATACACTTTGTCCAAAAAAGCGGGAATGTTCTCGTGCATTGGAAGGATATTTGAAAGAAATCCTTGTTTCAGACACCGGATATATTCCTCAGTACTGATTAATGTGGAATATCCGTTTTGGTCAGAAGCGTTGCGTCTGTCAAGAGAAGCTTTGATGTCCCAAGGAGTGAAGTAGATTAAGTAGGGAGGCCTACTCCAACGCTGTGAATCTGTTTTATCAGGTGACGGTAACATTTTTTCCCAGAATCCTCTTTTTACTGCAAAGGAACCTGTAGAAATATAGAGACGATACGGTGTTTTTTCGAATGTTTCATGAGAAATTTCTCCATCTGTTCGTTCAAAGATACCATATACATCATGTGCTAAGAGACGAGCGTAGTAAGGTATCTGTGCAGGTATCTTATAGATTGCTCCAAGTTCATATCTTGCCATTTTTTCCTCCTTTTTTTCTATTAAGTACAGAATATTGTTTTTATGCTAATTCTATTGCACATACAGTCAATTTATGATTTTCATCTGTTAGGAAGGCATGGGAACCCCATATATCAATCACGCGAAATGAGGCATATCCGCGTGGCAAGACTATATCAATCAGTTCGTTGTCGGATATTCTGAGTATTTTTTGCTTTCCTTTCCATTCATTGTTCTTAAAGATAGGTGACAAAATCATCCACTGTCTGTCTCCTGAGAATTTTCCTCTCATTCCATGTTTCCCTTCCAGTCTACTCAGATTGTCTTTTCCCCATATCTTAGTCTTAAAAAGTCCATTTGGTTCAATTTCCAGGAACCAATAGTATCCCATTAAGTTCAGTCTTGCAGGATTTGTGATATTTCCTTCTAAAAAGGCATAGAACTGTCCATTTTCTTCTAATATGGAGCCAATCGTAGGAGCTTGGTAGTTAAAATCCGCTTTAACAAAGTCATTTCCAGATCGTTCAAGTGAGGCAATATGTTTTTCTCTTATACCCGGTTTACTGTATACACAAGAAGTGTCTTTTGGCCAATGAGCTTTTTTGTTTTCAAAATCTACTGTAAGTATAGTAAAACTGTTTGTTGAATCCAGGTTATTTCCAAGTCTGCAGACAATAGGAAAAGTGCCTTGATATCCTGTTGTGGTAATAGGCATTGGAGTACCATAAGGGCACCAATTATCCATAGCAAATTCAGTCCATTCTGCATCAAAGTCTTGGAGATACCATAATTTCTTCGTTGCTGGGCACAAAAGCAGAATTCCTTTGTCACAAGACAAAAGAACAGGATTTTTCCATATATCCCGTTCTTCCTTAGATTCAGGTGAGGAGATTTGTTTCAAAGAATCTCCTTTAATCCATAGGATTCCGATGTTTTCGTTATCCAAAACTGAGGTCCACAGTACAATTTCATGTTCTCCTCTTGCAATCATTTCTTTTCCGGCAAAAGGACTGTACTTGAAAGATTTATCTACAGGTTTTACTTCCTCAAATTCCCAATTTTTTATTACTTTTAATTTTGCTTTCATCATCATTCTTCCTTTATCATATCTTCTGTTTTATCATAATAGAAATTCTCAAAAATCAAAGATTCAGTTAGAATGTTTGGTTTTTGAGAATGAATAGATTTTTTGTAAGATATATCAGTTAATAGTAAAACTTATACTCTTTCTCAAAAAGAATTCAAGAAATTTTGTTATCTAAGAAACTATTAAATTTGAAGTGCGGAATCTTTTTATCCGCTATTCAATGATAAGATTCCCAATATTATCCAAATAATCAATAGCCCACTACTCACAAAAGATACTATTACTCCTATGCCACATATCACTAGTGCCCATGTATGTCGTGTTGCTTGTTCGATAAAAAAACAAGGTATTGCTGTAAGAGAAAGAAAAAAACCTCCAAAAAATGATATGAGCCATGTGAATGCGACTACATTATACCATTTTCCTAAATGATTTTCTCCTATAGGTTGACTGATTATAATAAAATAGGTAAGAATAGCAATAATGTAACAAACGATATTGGTAAGATACAAATATTTCAGTAGATGATGTCTATGAAAATAAGTCAGAATACATAAAACAACAATCATAATGAGTGGAAAATAAAGACGTCCCATAATATAATTATCATTTGCTATAAGACTCACCTCCTTTCTGTCATATTTTGCAATCTAATTTGAAAAATTGTGGCATGAAATGTTATCCGTTAGAATTTTTATATGTTTCTTTACTGATTTTATTTACCTTATCAAACAAGAGTTCAGATATCCAAATTATGATTGTTTTCTATAAAGCTTGATAATAGTATACTATTTTTTAATTGTTTTTTCTACTGTTATGTTTTCTAATGAACATCGAGATTGGCGTTCTTTTTCTATTGGTAAAGAAGAGATAAGTATACCTTAACTATAGAATAAATAAATGTGTTGTGTAATGTCACAATGAAATAAATGTATTTAAAATATAATATCAATTTGGATCATTTATTAAAAAGTTACATAAATGAAATAAAAAGGATTTCGTTTGGATGAAGAAATAATGAAAGATTGGTAAAATGGATATTCCTACATAACCAAGAATAGTAGGGGGGCGTTTACCCCTACTATTTACTCAAAATTTAAATACAGTTTATAAACGTATCATTATATGATATTAGACATACATTATTGATTGGTAAATTCTTCTAAAAATTGCTCTCCTGTACCATATTTTTCATATACAAAGTCAATGTCTTTATCGCCTCGACCGGAAAGATTGACAAGGATGGAACCTGAATTTTGATTTTGAGCATGTTTGATTGCGTATGCCAAAGCATGTGAACTTTCTATCGCCGGAATGATTCCTTCATAACGGGAAAGCAAGAAAAATGCTTGTATTGCCTCTTCATCACTCACGGTTTCATATTTTATTCTTCCACAGTCACTCAAATATGCGTGTTCGGGTCCGACAGATGGATAGTCAAGTCCGCTTGCTATGGAGTATACAGGCAACGGTTCTCCGTTTTCATCTTGTAAGAGCATGCTTTCAAATCCGTGAAGAATACCTTTTTTACCAAATTTCATACTTGCTGCATGTTCTCCAATTCCATTTCCGATTCCAAGCGGTTCTACACCGACAATATCAACCGGTTCAGACAGAAATGCTTCAAACATTCCGATTGAATTAGAGCCTCCTCCAACTGCTGCACAAACAATATCAGGTAATATACCTGTCATGTCTTTGAATTGTTCTTTTGCTTCAATTCCAATTACTGATTGAAAATCACGAACCATCATAGGAAATGGATGAGGTCCGACAGCAGAGCCGATACAGTAGATTGCATCGTCATATTCTTTTAAATATCCTTCAAATGCAGCGTCTACCGCTTCTTTTAATGTTTTCAGTCCATGCGTTGCAGGAATAACATTTGCGCCGAGCATCTTCATTCTTACCACATTAGGATACTGTTTTTTGATGTCAACTTCTCCCATGTAGATATCACATTCCAAGCCGAAATAGGCAGCAGCAGTCGCAAGTGCAACACCATGTTGTCCGGCACCTGTTTCTGCAATAAGTTTTTTCTTACCTAAGAATTTAGCAAGCAAACCTTCTCCCATACAATGGTTTAGTTTATGTGCTCCGGTATGATTCAAATCTTCTCTTTTCAAATAGATTTGGCATTTTCCAAGCAATGAAGATAAACGCTCACAATGATAAACAGGGGTAGGTCTGCCTTGAAACTCTTTACGGATGCGTCTTAATTCATTGATAAAACGTGCGTTATGGCAGATTTCCAAATACGCCTGTGTAATTTCTTCAAAAGCCGGAACTAATTCAGGGGGTAAAATCATTCCTCCATATTCACCGAAATATCCCTTGTCATCAGGAAAGTTTTTTAGATAGTTATCAAAATCGCGATAAGTTTTCATATTGTTAACTCCTTTCATAATTAAAAAAACGCCTTGTCTCATAGAAAATAATCATTCCATGAGACAAGACGAAATATCCTGCGGTACCACTCAAATTGATGCCTAAAAGCATCCACCTTTCACACGTACTATCATACGCTCCGCTTAATAACGACTGCGGTTGCCGTCGATTGCTACTTAGGATTGAATCCTGTTCGTTCGCCCTCATAAGTCCATTCGGTATATACATATCTGCTATGTTCTCATCCTCCATAGCTCTCTGTGAGTTATTGTTATATACCTACTATTCTTATTCAATGGTTTATGCACATAATATTAGCATTTTAAATTTTTCTTGTCAATAAAATATTAAGAATATTTGTAAAGTTATTTCTTAATTGTCAAGACATATGTGACAAAACCAGCCAGTAAAAGTTTAAGCTACTTTCTATAAGATAATGTTTTAGAATTTTATAATTTGACTACTTTGATTATTGTTTTTTCATTTAGAATAATAGGATGATTCTTGACTTCATTGTTTGAATGATACAACCAAAGGCTATTCAAATATATCGTCGAACTGTTTTCATAGAATCTTCATAATTCTTGTCAAATCATTCCACAGATTCCTTTATTTAATGTCAGCAAAGAAGGAGCAATCATAGAGTCTCATACTTGTTAAGATTGTTTACCTCATGAAAAATGCTATTATAATGGCAGATTATAATATTGTCTAGACATCAACTCCACATATTCAAAAATAAACTGTTTCAAGGAAGTAGTTTCCCATTTTTATCATTACGTTACTTCTTTACAATAAATCTTCTATCATTTCTTCAACATATTCTTTCAAATCTTTTATCTCTAAAAATAATGGGTCTAAGTGGCATAGAAAGTGCCAATCGTCGGTTCCTATTTTTTTGTATACAATTGCTTCACCGTCTTCACTTCCGAAATAGCTCCTCTCTACTTCATATCCTTTATTTTCCAAGAAATTTTTTATCATATTATATTTCGTTTCTCTTTCTTCAACATAAGATTTCACTTCCTTGTTGTTAATTACATAAGCATCTATTTTTGTAGATCCTTCTATCACTTTATTTTTTGGGACTGATAGATTTGAAATTTCTTTCCAGATAATTTCAACATTCTCTTCAGAGTCAAACATAAATCTGGATAAAGGAACGATATTTTTATTATAGATAATTTCCATATAATCAGGAATATTTTTAGGATTAAAATATTCATATTCAAAAATATCCTCTTTTTCTATCCTATATCCGGGTATTTTTGATACAAATTCTTTTCCTTCTTCTAAAGAATCAAATACTACGAAATCCTTTTGATAATTATTTTGATATAATTCCAATATATACATCCATTAACCTCCAAATCTTAATAAAAAAATCATCAAATATCAACTTTTTCCTTTAATTCTGATAATTTCTTTGATAACAAAATAAGTTTTGGACTGACTTCAAGCAATTCATCGTTTACAACCACATAATTCTTTATATTTATATTCTCTAAGTTCATCATTTCTCTTAACTCATCTTGAATATAATGCATCTGAATGCAATGAGGGGATTCATCAACCGTGGCAAAGATAATATTATGTACCTTTCCGGTTCTAATCATTCCGCCTATTTTTGTGATAGCCATATTGACATGAGTATTTTCAAGACATAAAGTATATATATTTTTAGAAATTTTTTCTAACTTTTTGTATCCGTTTGGTTGCATAGATTTAAGACAAGTACCCGCTATGGTAATCGTTTCATCTATACCATATATATTAGTCGTCATTACTTCTTTCATCAATTATCTCCTCTCAAACAATACTACGCACTCCACGTGAGATTTTTAGGCTAATTTTAAAAATAAGTATAACACTTTTAAATTCATTGATTTTATAGCATTTATAATATTTTTTCAGCTTCAATAATCCCACTTTTGATTAGGCTATTATATCATCTTAGCTATTTCATTTGATATTTTTTCAAACTTTTCTTTATAATTTACATCTCCTATATTATTCTTATTAATATGTTTTTCTAGCATCTCATCAATTTCTTTACACTGAATTTCCTCTTTGAAGTTATACTCTCTTACTATAATTTTTTGATCATCTAAAAAACCTATTATTTTCAAGGGATTAATATTAATTATTTTTTGCAATCCAATGTCTTTTGTTCCTATATAATGAAAAATAACTTTACCTTTTTTTAAGTCATCAATTATCTGTTCTTCAACTAGCCTAATATGTAAAATATCCCATGCAGTATTTTTTATATTTTCTAGAATTCTATTACTAATACCTTGTATTTTAGCAAATGTTCTTTCTACACTTTCATTATTCTGTAAATATTTATACATTAAATATAACTCAAACTCCAAATAAATATTTAATTCATTTAGCGAATAATTTAGTAATTCAAGAAATTTACGCTTTGAATCCATCTTTTGAGTTTTTAATATAAAAGCTTTACTTAAAATACAAGCAACAACATAAAACTGATCAAATTTTTCATCCATATATTCAGATGAATCTAATATCTCTTTTGCCCATATATATTTAGCTTCTGGAAGTATTTCATCATTTTTTAAAGAATCCTTTGTAATATTCTCTAATGTTTCATATTTTACAAAAGACAAAACATAATCCGACCAAACTTTGAGATATATTGGTTTACTAATTCTCTCAAACAGCGAAATAGACATATTTAAATTATAATTTGATTCTTTAATATATTTTAAATAGTCTATGAAGTTCTGCTCATCTTCTAACTTTCGATTTGTCACAATATTTTTTAGATATGTCAAAACATTTAAATCCAAGTTTATCGTTTTTCCTATTTCTATTGCTCTATTTTCTTTCGAATTATATTTGTTATCAAAAACATATGATTTTTCATAGTCTGATACACCTAAAATGCTATAACCATTTAGAATTTTATTTTTAAATGGTTCAAGATAAGGATTTATCCCTAGATTAAAATAAATCAATTTAGCCTCTTTATAAGTTTTTGATTTTAAGTCAAATATATCACAAATCTTGTATGGATTAATTTCATTGTACAATTCTTCAATAAATTCCCTATCATGTCTCTTTAATTGCATTTACTTTCTCCTTTTTTGTACGATTTTTTTACATCTGTTTACCTTTTTCGAACTATATTTCCTACTCTTTCTCCGAATCTTTCCATCTTCTCCAATTTCCACATTACTACGCAGTTCCATTTCTAGTTGAACTGCTTCAAATTGCTCTTTTGAAATTATCCCTTCGTGATGTTGCTTATATAAATATCGATTCTCCGATCCTCCTGAATCCGCAATTGCCACATCACCTGTATATTTTTCTCGTGTGAGTGTGGATTCAATTGCTCTTTTACTCCATCGTTCTTTACCTTTCGATGTTTTTATTTTCTTTTCTTCCAGTTTATCTATGATTCCACCAATACTATATCCTTTAAGATACCAGTCGTAAATTCTTCTAACAACTCTTGCTTCTTCTTCATCAATTATAAGCATTCCATTCTTATCTTTTTTATAGCCATAACAGACTCTATTGTATAGTCCTGATGTTCCATCCTCGGCTCTGTATTTTAAGCCTAAGCGTATGTTCTCACTTCTCCAGTCATTTTTTGCTTGGTCACACTGCTTCAATTATACTAATCAATAGTTCATCTTTAACGGTCTCTGTATCTATCTTATCTTTCTCAAAGATAATTCTTTTCCCTGTTGCTCGTATTCTTCTAATAGCTTCTAAGCCTTCTTTAGCATCACGTCCAAAACGGCTAAGACTTTTAGTAAGAATAATATCTAAATTCCCATGCTCGCACTCATTTATCATTCTATTAAATTCTGATCTTGTCGTACCTGTCTTAGCAGATGCCACATCAATAAAAACATCCGCAACAAACCATGTTCTATGTGCTGCCGCTAGTCTCGTCAATCCCGATACTTGTGCCGATAAACTATCCATCTGTGCTTTATGTCTTGTACTTACACGAGCATATATCCCCACTGCATAATCTTTTATAACTCTCTGCTTCTGTATTACCGTTACATTTTCATCTATATATTTTCTTTCATTCATAGAGATTCCCCACCAATATTTTAGCATACTTATTTCTTAGTTATATTATAATGTTAATTAGGCTATTTTACAATTATCAAATTTCTAAGGTGGATGCAAGTGGGTGCATTTTTTCTTATCATCCATTCCCTAGCGTAAACTCTTATCTATGGATATGTTCCCGCTTAGTTGATTTTTATCATAAAAAATAAGGCTTACTCCAGACTACCGATACCTTTTAACGATAGCTTTGGATAAGCCCTTGATTTCTACACTTTATTTACTTAGCGGGTGCAACTCTTGATATCAATACCACACACTCCACAGTGCTTAATAATAGAACATATCAACAATTCTTTATATATCATTATATAAAGAAAATTAGTATCGACTGAATATTTTTTTGTTTATCTATATAACTACAGCCTTATATTTAATCCTCTTAAAATACCAGAGTGCAAAATAAACTTTAAATTATTATCAAAATGTGCATTAGGATTTCTATACTTAAAAAAAACATTCTTCTTTCCGTTGCTAAAATCAATTTGCCCAATATAACTGTTTTCAAATAAATTAAATAAAATATTTCTCGCATCAGTTAAATTAAACTTTTCTTCATTTATTATTTTTTCAAATTCATTGAAAAATCGGCCTTCAGAAAACTCTACATTACCTATTCTAGAAAATACAGGCGTCAAAAGTTTTATGTATTTATCTTCAATAAAACCAGCAAGTTCATTTTTCATTTCTTCAATAAAATAATTAGTAGAGTATGTTTTTATTGCTTTTATAAATTCGCTATCATTTATTTTTTCTTTCTCTGGAAATAAATCTTGTAAAACAGAAAAAAATTGCAAAAGATCTCTGGGTTTTAATAGTGTGTTTTGTATTAAATAATCCCATGAGCTTTTATTTTTTATATTATTTGGCAGAATGTCTAACCAACACTCTTCTTTTCTCTCGCTTCCCGAATATATAAATCTCAAATCTACAAGTTTTTTCAAATCAGTTGGAGTTGTGGTCCAATTTATTAGCATTGCAGAGTCTCGTATTATTTTATTCAAATCTGTATCTACTAGTTTGTTTAACATATCTTCTCTAATCAATAAAATAATTTTAGTTAAATGTTTTCTCTGAACAAACAATTCATTAATTTCATCAATTGACCTTATTAAACTAGATAAAATAACACTTTGTTCTTCTTTAATTCTTAATAAATCATCAAGCCCATCAAGTATAAATATTAATCTTTTATTATTTAATTCTATGTTAGATAAAGTATCACTTAATAATTCAACCATTATGGAAAGTCTATCAATATAATCTATCGGTTTATCTCCAACTTGTGCTTCTATTGAAGCATCAATTATTCTTAAATTTACTCCTCCTTTTAATTTTTTTACGTTTTTTATCTTATTATTAAATGATATATCCAAAAATAAATTCATTTTCTTTAATATATCAATAACTTCATTAAATTCTTTAACTTCTGTAATTTCAAAATCATCATAAAAAATCTTACAAATATTTGTCAGTAATATAATTTTCCAAGGTAAATTGTATTTATTATTTCCAACTATATCTGAATCAATATTGCATTTTTTAAAAGTTGTGAATTGAAAATCATTTAGCTTTATTTGCTTTACTACTAAATCAGTTTCCTCTTTTGAAATTTTTTGTAACTTTGAACTATAAGCACTCTTTCCAGTGCCTTTTCTACCTACTATTAGATATTTATAACCATCAATTAATTCTTTCAAATAATCATGTGGATCATAAAAGGCTTGTTCGAAAATTTCAGGTTCTCTATCTAATTCTTTTTGTGCATCGGCATATCCAAATTTGTAATCTTTTATCTTCATTATAAAGGTCTCCTTTACTTTTTAATATTTTTTTCAAAAACTTACATTAGTAATTAAATCATTTTAAAATACCTTAAAGCATCCAATGATAGCTTCCTCTTTTTCCGGTGTGCATTGTGGAATAACCTGTTTCTCTTTTTTCGATTTATTATAATTCTCCCTCAGTACAATTCCACACTTCTTTTTAATCTGTGCAATATAGAGTGTCGAAACCTTTAAATCAAATTTTTCTAATATATATTCCTTAATTTGTGCATAAGACGCTTTACTTTCAGCACTTGTCAAATCAAGCTCATCAAGCTTAATTTCAACATCTATATGCTTATCGACATCGAGTTTGGACAACAATACCACGCACTCCACATGCATGGTGTGACAAAACATATCTACCGGTTGAACGGTATCGGCAGTATAACCGAGTTCGTGCAAGAGTTTCATATCTCGTGCAAGGGTTGCACTGTTGCATGAAATGTAGACAATTCTTGGAACATTCATTTCGCTGATAACATGAAGCAGTGTTTCATCACAACCTTTTCGTGGTGGATCAAGCATAACGATATCTGCACAAATTCCTTTTTTGTAAAGCTGAGGCAACACATCCTCTGATTTTCCGCAGATAAATTCGACATTGTCAATTTGGTTGTGAGATGCATTTTTTTTCGCATCCAAAATGGCATCTTCCACAATTTCTACACCATAAACTTTTTTAGCATTTCTTGATAGAAATAGGGATATGGTACCGATTCCGCAATATAAGTCGATAACAGTTTCTCTTCCGCTCAGGTTTGCAAGTTTCAACGCGGTATTGTAGAGCACTTCGGTTTGAATGGGGTTTACTTGATAGAAGGAAAGCGGAGAGATTTCAAAAGTTAATCCGTTTAAGGTGTCGTAGATGGTACCGTCTCCAAACCATATGATATTTTCTTTTCCCATAACAGTGTTAGATGGTTTTGGTTGTATGTTTTGAACAATAGTTGTAAGGTTTGGAATTTGTTGTTGCAGTTCAGTGAGCAATTCTTTCCTGTGAGGAAATTTTCGCTCTTTGGTTACAAGTACAATCATGACTTGTTTTGTTTCAAATCCGACTTTCACAACAATTCTCCTCAAGTTTCCTTGATGACTTGTTTCATTGTACACAGAAATTCCTTTTTTTTGTGCAAAATTTCGGATGATTGTTACAGCTGTATTGCTGATTTCTTGTTGCAGGATACAGTCATTAACAGGAACGATATCGTGACTTCTTACTTTGTAAAAACCGCTGACAACGGTATTGTTTTGGATTGCAACAGGGTATTGTCCTTTGTTTCTGTAGCGGTAGGGGTGTTTCATTCCTATTACAGGAAGCACATGGATTAAGTCCAATCCTCCGATTCGTTTCATATTCTCTTCAACGATATGTTGTTTCATTAGCAACTGCTCTTGATAGTCCATCTCCATAATTTGACATCCGCCACAAAGATGAGATACCTCACAAGGAGAATAAATTCGATTATTGCTCGGAGTCAATATCTTTTCAGTAATTGCAACAGCATAGTTCTTTTTTCTTTGGATAATTTTTGCCAGAACAATATCTCCTTTGAGTGCGCCTTCTACAAATACGGTAAGGGAACCGATTTTTCCGATTGCCTCTCCTTTATGTCCCATATCAATAATTTTAATTTCATAACAGTTCCCCGATGTTATCTCTTGTTCCATAACAGTTCCTTCCTATATCGTTACGTTGTTCCGGAAAATAGTTTTTATTTTTTCGGAACAAATCTCATAAAATAGACGTCAATTCTTGTGTTTGATTGTATCATAAATGGGGAATATCATCAATTTTTTGTTGCAATCCAAGATTTTTTTGAGATATGATATTTGAGAATGAGGAATGGTTGTTTCAAAACTAAATTTTGTGAAAAGATAAAAAGGAAATGAGTATGGAAATTGAAGTAGTATTTTTTTAGAGTTTATGATAGTGTCGTTTTTTTGTAAAAAAGGATATAGCACATGTTAGATGAGGGTTTTCAGATAAGATACCGAATTTTTTAGGGAAGGCAGTTTTTTGCAAGAATAGAATTTGTGATGATAGAAAAATAAAAGTTTAACTATTTTATGATGAAATTTCATTTGGATTGATTATAAAGTAAAAAAATTGGGAATCATTTGAGTATATGAAATTTATTATCAATAGATTATTTGATAGGAAGTAGCGTTCAGATGAGAGAAAGAGGAGGATGTTATGAAACAAATATATGATGTGATTATTATCGGTTCGGGACCGGCGGGGTTATCAGCAGGGTTATACGCAGGTCGTGCAAAGATGAAAGCACTGATGATTGAAAAAGGGCAACATGGCGGACAGATTATGTCGACAAACAGTATTGAGAATTATCCGGGCTCCATTGCAGAGGAGAGCGGAGAATCTTTGACAGCTCGTATGGTAGAACAGTGTAAGACATTCGGATTGGAGATTGTGCAAGATACGGTGTTGAAAGTGCAATTGGAGGGTGCTGTCAAAACAGTAGAATGTGAAAATGAGGTTTATGAAACAAAAACAATTATCATTGCAACAGGAACCAATACCAAAAATATCGGTTGTGTCGGAGAAGAGGAGTTTGTAGGTAGAGGAATTTCTTATTGTGCGACTTGTGATGCGGCATTCTTCTCAGGACTTCCTGTTTACGTAATCGGTGGTGGAGACAGTGCGATTGAAGAGGCAATTTATTTGACGAAGTTTGCAAGGGAAGTTACAGTGATTCACAGAAGAGAAGGTTTTCGTGCAAATAAGGCATCTTTGGACAAAGCAAGAGAAAATCCTAATATCAAATGGTTGTTGAATCGTAAGGTGGTAGAAATCAAAGGAGACGGCTTGGTAGAGTCTATTGTTGTAGAGGATGTGCGTGACGGTTCAAGAGAAGAGATTCATGCAAGTCAAGAGGACGGAACAATGGGAATTTTTGCGTTCATCGGATTAATACCACAAACGGAATTGTTCAAAGGTCTGTTGGATATGGATGAGCAAGGATATATTATCTCTGATGATAAGATGCAAACTTCTGTTGAGGGTGTGTTTGTTGCGGGTGACTGTCGTCAAAAATTACTCAGACAAGTAGTAACTGCCGTTTCAGACGGTGCAATAGCAACAGTAGCTGCAGAAAAATATATAGAAGAAACGAACAATTAGCATTTATTTTCGATTAATTTACTTTTTCTTTCTTTTTTATGATATTATGAGGATGACAAGTGCAGCAATACTTTTATTTCAAGAGCATGTTGTTGTGAAATGATAGATTGTGTGATTGAAGTCATTCTTTTGTATAAAATGTGAAAAGAAATAACCCGATTCAGGTTAAGAAGCGTATCATGTTTTACGAGAAACGGAAAAAGGATCGAAAGGGGAAATTTAAAGATGAAACGTAACAAAAAACTGATTGTTACCGGTGCTTTGCTATCCGGACTATGCAGTATTAATATGAATACATCTCATGCTACAAAATGTAATCTTATCGAATACTATCCAAAGGTAGTAAAATATCCGATATATTCCGATGTCGGAGAAGTATCTACAAATAATCTTAAGCTGGATATGGATGGAACGACTTATCTCTCTCTTAGAGATTTGGGAAAAATTCTTGATATTAAGATAGATTGGGATGAGAATACACATAGTATTCATATTGATAAGCATAGCAAAAATATCCCCGATGATGTTGCTTCTTTTCAATCTGTATCAAATGTAAAGGCTATAGCAGTTAACTTTCCGATATTTGTAAACGGTGTACAAAAAGCACCGAGAAAACTGGAGTTGAAAGTTAACGGAACAACATATCTGTCGCTTAGAGATTTGTCAGATATGCTTGGTACAGAGATAGTATGGAACAGTAAATTGAAACGGATTAATATAAATACAAACTCAAACTATGATGCTAAACAAAAAACAGAATGGTTGGAAGAAGAAATACAACCGAAAGAAGAGATTCAAACAGGAAATTATGATATTTCAGATGAGATGTTATCTCTTGTGAATGACTTTAGAGCGGAAAATTCCGTTCCTCCGCTTAAAAAGATGAGAGATATGCAAGGTTATGCCAACATACGTTCAAAAGAGATTGTAGATTTTTTTTCTCATGTAAGACCGAACGGAGAAGAAGGACTTGATTCGATTATGGCAAAATCAGATTATCGCACAGCAGGAGAAAATATTGCGGCAGGGAATAAAGATGCACGGTCTACATTCGAACAGTGGAA
This sequence comes from Filifactor alocis ATCC 35896, assembly GCF_000163895.2. Taxonomy (NCBI): domain Bacteria; kingdom Bacillati; phylum Bacillota; class Clostridia; order Peptostreptococcales; family Filifactoraceae; genus Filifactor; species Filifactor alocis. The sequence goes on along the minus strand of NC_016630.1, from coordinate 1,222,696 downwards.
AAATTCTCGGGGACATAGAGATAATATGTTAAATCCAAATTTTACTCATATGACGGTAGGTTCGTGCTATAGTGACGGTATGTATGGATATTATCATGCACAGATATTTGTCGGGAAATAGTTTTGGATTGCTTATATCGACAAGCAGATAAATGCGAAAATTAGAAATTCACAGTTTGCTGATAGAATAGTTGTAAGAAGTGATAGAGAATTTGATGGTGCTTTTTGATGGAAGTCATTTTAATTTACAGCTTGTGGCTGTGACTTATGAAGTGTGTCAAATTTCTTAAGAATTGAATTTTTAACACAATGCATTTTTTGATGAAAGATGCTAGAAAATATTGATATATGCAAAATCCCCTTGATGATGGAAAGAAGAACCGAATCAAGGGGATTTTTTATGAAAAAAGAAAAAAATTTGGAATAATACCATTATCAATTTGAATTACCTAATATCCTTACTATTTCAAATTGCAATTTATAGTGTAAATTCTTGCTTACCCTAAGTAATTACATACTTTATTTCCCTGATTTGAAAAAGAAAAGAGGTTGCGAGATATTTTTTAAATCGGAATTTATGGCAATTTTATTTGGTTTTCAAAAAATAACAAGTTCAGCATATAATTTTTCTGTAATTGAACTTAAAAAACATTCATACAACTGCTATTGGGCAAAAGGAATCAGTAAAGAAAACTGTCTTGTTTCTGTTTGACTGAATAATCAGGCGTAGCAAGGTATTATTGCGCTACTTTTCGTATCGGTGAAATCGAATGTAAGACTATTTATTTTTCATAACCTTTTGCAGCGAATCGAAATTTGTTTTTTAAATTTGCTTTTAGATGATACAGTGTTTGTTTCGTCAAGCTCCAAGATTCTAAAAACAATTTTTTGATACTGCGATGACATCGATATCGTCGTTTCAAATTTTTTATTTTAACGGCAAGAGTCGGTGAAACTAACGAGATTCCAATGATAAAAAATATAAATCCCGGTAAAACAGGAAATATGAAACCTAATATTCCTAAAAAAATAAAGAAAACTCCCAATATTCTTTGCATTGTTCCAACCTCCCTTGTTAGTAGTAAATAGTGTATGAATCAAAGAACTGTTTTCTGAAAACGTAAAGTCTGTATTTCAAGTTTTACTGTGAACGTTTGTCTTTGTTGTCATGATATATACCATTATAGCTCTGTTTTATAACATTTTGAGTTGTATTTTGTAGAAATAGTGTAAATTATAATCTATACAAATTTTTACAAAAAATGGCTTGATGAGGATATCATTTTTCTGCGGTAAATTTGGCAAATCAGTACAAAAAAAGAACGGTTTGGGTTATAATATAGGGATGAATAAAACAGGGTTAATTGTCATGATAAGCTACAGTTTGTGTGTCAGAAAAGAAAGATTGTTAGGAAGTTTGATATTATTGATTACAATATTTATATGAGATGCAGATTTTGTATCTCACAGAGTATAGAATGGAGTTGTTATGAAAAGGTTATTTCTGATTGATGGAAATTCATTGATTAATCGAGCGTATTATGCGTTGCCGCCACTTATGACAAAGGATGGGTTGTATACCAATGCCATTTATGGTTTTTTGATGATGTTCTACAAAGCGATGGATGAATATGCTCCGGATTATGTGAGTGTTGCTTTTGATTTGAAAGGACCTACTTTTCGTCACAAGGAGTACAAAGATTATAAAGGAACAAGGAAAGGGATGCCTCCTGAACTTGCAATGCAGATTCAACCGTTGAAAGAGTTACTTGATACAATGGGGGTGCATAGGGCGGAAATCGAAGGGTTTGAAGCAGATGATATCATTGGAACTCTATCCAAAATCGGAGAAGATGAAAATTTGGAAGTTTTTATTTTGACAGGAGATAGGGATGCACTGCAATTGGCTTCTAAGACAACGAAAATTCTTTTTACCAAAAAAGGAATCAGCGACTTGGAAGTTTATGATGAAGATAAGGTGAAAGAACGGTATGAATTGACTCCGAAACAGTTTATTGATTTGAAGGGACTGATGGGAGACAGTTCGGATAATATTCCGGGAGTTGCAGGAATTGGAGAAAAAACAGGAATCAAACTTTTGAAAGAATACGATTCGATTGAAAATTTGATTTTGCATATTGATGAATTGAAAGGTGCCGTCAAGACCAAAATGGAAGCCGGATATGAGTCGGCTGTTATGAGTAAGAGGTTGGCTACGATAGTTCGTGTAATACCGGTGGAATTTTCATTGGATGAATTGCTTTATGAAAAAAAATCCGGAGAGCAGTTAAGAAGTTTATTTATGAAGTATGGGTTCACTTCATTGATGTCCAAGTTGGAATACAAGGAAGAAGAAACTTCTACTACAGATATCAACATTAGTTATGAAATAGAAGAACTTTTGCAACAAAATCCAACAGAGATTGGACTGATTGCTGCGATTGAAGATGGAAATATTTTGACGAAACGAATAGTACGACTTTATCTTTTGGCAGATTCCATTACTTATGCGGTGGAAGAAGAGAACATACCAAAACTGAAAGAGCTGTTGGAAAGAGAGAATGTTTTTATCTATGGAAATAATCTGAAAAGAGAGTATACAGCATTGAAACCTTATGGAATTACACTGCCTAAAATTTCTTTTGACAGCCAACTGGCGCAGTATATTCTCAATCCGTCGGAAGTAGAGCAGGAACCGGAAAAGATTGGTATAAAATACGGTATGCCGATTGTGAGTCCGAATTTAGAGGACTTGCTTGGAAAAGGAAAAAAGAGAATGTCTTTTTCTATGGCAAATCGTGTTCAGATGGACGAATATTTTGCTAAAATTTTGGCGATCATTTCTCATTGCAAAACCAAAATGCTGGATATGATTCAAGAAGAAGATACCAAGTTTTTGTTTGAAAAGATAGAATTGCCTTTAATGAAAGTATTAGGCGAGATGGAGTATCTCGGAATTGCAGTCAATGAAGATGTGCTTTGTGAATTGGAACAAGAATTTGCAAAGTTAATTGTTCAGTATGAACAAGAAATTTATGATTTGGCGGGCGAAGAATTTAACATCAATTCACCGAAGCAGTTGGGAGTTGTTTTATTTGAAAAACTACAACTTCCGGTCATCAAAAAGACAAAGACAGGTTATTCCACCGGAGCGGAAATTTTGGAAAAACTTTATGATAAACATCCTATTATCTCCAAAATCTTGTCCTATCGACAAGTGAGCAAATTACAATCTACTTATGTGATAGGACTGTTGTCGTTGATTAATCCTACCTCCAAAAGAATACATTCTACTTTTAACCAAACTTTGACAACAACAGGAAGGATTTCTTCTTTGGAACCTAATTTGCAAAATATTCCCGTCCGTACAGAAATGGGTAGGGAACTGAGAAAGGTATTTGTTGCAAAAGAGGGGTATGTTTTGGTGGATGCCGACTACTCTCAAATTGAGTTGAGAGTATTGGCGCATATGGCACAGGAAAAGAAGATGATAGAAGGATTCCATGGCAGTATGGATATTCATACCAAAACGGCATCAGAGGTTTTTTCTGTTCCGGTAGAGGAAGTCACAAAAGAATTGAGAAGTGCAGCCAAAGCGGTTAACTTCGGAATTGTTTACGGAATCAGCGATTTCGGTTTGTCTAACAATTTGAACATTACAAAGAAACAAGCAAAAGAATATATTGACCTTTATTTTGCCAGATATCCCGGAATCAAAACTTACATGGATACGATTGTAAAAGAAGTGGAGGAGTTGGGGTACAGTACCACACTTTGTGGCAGAAGACGCTATATCCCCGAAATCAAATCAAGTAATTTTATTGTAAAAAATATGGGGAAACGATTGGCAATGAACACTCCGATTCAGGGGTCGGCCGCCGACATTATCAAAATAGCGATGAATCGTGTGTTTGAGTGGCTGAAAACAGAAAAAATAGATGCTGAATTGGTCTTACAAGTACATGATGAATTGTTGTTGGAAGTTAGGGAAGACGATGCAAAATATGTTCGTGACAAGGTGATAGAGCTTATGGAAGGTGCTTGGAGCATGGATGTACCGTTAAAAGTAGATGCGACCATCGGAGATTCGTGGTATGAAACAAAATAGTAATAAGGAGAGCAATATGATTATTTTAGGGCTCACAGGTTCCATCGGAACAGGAAAATCTACAGCGTCCCGTTATTTACAAAAAAGGGGGATTCCCGTTTTAGATGCAGATCAGACGGTAAAAAACCTCTACACAGACAAAAATTTTTGCAGGGAGCTGTCCGTTCTTTTCGGAGAAAACATATTGAATCAACAGGGATATATTGATACACTTCTGTTCGGGCGATTGGTTTTTGAAAATAAAGAATGGTTACAACAATTGAACCGAATGATTCATCCTCGAATTAAAGCGGAGTTTGAAAAAAGAAAAGCTCTTTTATCAAACATTCATCCTATCGTTGTATATGATATACCATTGTTATATGAGGCAAATATGGAAGAATTGGTAGATGTTGTAGCATTGGTTTGTTTGGATAAACAAAAACAAATTGCAAGGATTCGAGAAAGAGACAATCGTACATTGGAACAAATTGAACAAATCATAGGCTATCAAATGCCTCAAGAAGAAAAAAAAGAAAGAGCAGATTATGTTTTGAATAATAACGGCACGAAAGAAGCATTATACCAACAAATTGATGATATGATTTCAGATGTAATGAGTCGTTATGAGTAAGGTTCGGATAGAGAGGAAGAAGATTGAAAAAATTTGTCAAATTTCTAATTATAATGATGTGTATAGGAATGTTGGGAATCGTTACGGTAATTTATTCTCCACAGAAATATGTCTTATACCCAAAAAGATACCACGAGTATGTATTAAAATATGCAGAAGCATACGGAGTGGAAGAAAATTTAATTTATGCTGTTATGAAAGCAGAGAGCAGATTTTATCCGTATGCAACATCTTCAAAAGGTGCGATGGGATTGATGCAAGTAACGGAAGGAACCTTGGATTGGATTTCAGAAAAAATCGATTTAAGAATTCAAGATCCTTATGATATCGAAAAGAATATTCAAGCAGGGACATGGTATCTTTCCACTCTTCAAAATACTTTTGACGATATTGATTTAATTATTATTGCTTACAATGCAGGTCCCGGAAAGACAAAGGAATGGATGCAAGAAGGCATTTTAGTTCCGGGACAGAGCAATTCAAGTAACTTGCCGTACAGAGAAACACAGCAATATATTGAAAAAGTGAAAAAATATTACACAGAATACAATAAATATTATAGGTGATTACTATGATGAAGAGATGGAAAAGGATATGTGCTTTTGTAGCTTTGAGTTTGATTGCTGTTACAGGCTGCACTTCACAAACTTCAGAACAGAAAGAGGCAGATTCTAAAAAAATATTGTTTGAAAAAAGAGATGATACCTTACATCTTACAATAGTGGAGAGCAAAATTTGGAATCCGTTGCTTGTAACGGAAGAATCGGTAGACTATGCCTTGAAGTTGGTATATGACGGACTGTTTAGCTTGAATGAACAGTACAATGTTGTAAATCGGTTGGCGGATAGCTTTTCTTATCAAAATGAAAACAAGGACATGACTGTTAATATTCGTTCGGATGCCAAATGGCATGACGGCACCCAGGTAACGGCAAGGGATATAAAATATACAATAGATTTTCTGAAATCTCATCCTGAGAGTGTATATTATCCTATGATAAACAATATTGCAAGCGTTTCTGTTTTGAATAATAAAACTGTTGCGTTGCATTTGAAGCAGAGCAATATACTACAGGAGTACAGCTTGTTGTTTCCTATTATCAAATACAGTTCCGGTTCCAAAACACCTTTTGTATGGAATGGAACAGGACGATATCAGTTTGATCAATCTGAAGATGTCAGATCACTTCTCTTTAAGGAGTTCTCCGATTATTACGGAAAGATAGGAAATATCAAAAAAATTAAATTTGAAATGGTAGAAACAGAAGAAATTCGTAGCAATTTGTTTTTGTCAACAGATTCAGATATGATCAATTTTGGGCGAGATGACATCAGTAAGTATGATTATGAGCTTTTTGAAGTAACGCAATTTCCGAGTCTGCAATATGAAATGCTTCTGTTTAACACAAAAAAGGAGCCTTTCCATACCGTTAAAAACAGACAAGCTCTTATTTCTGCATTAAATCGAGATATGATTTTGAAAAACGGTTATCGCATTGATAACAGATGCAATGAGATATTCATTCCTCAAAATTCCTTGTGTCATTTGGAAGGGATTCAGATTCCGTATGATATCAAAAGAACGAAACGAGATTTTGTGTCTTCCGAGAAACGAGAGTATGAGTTATTGGTAGATTCCCATCGTCCGCTTCGATATGCTGCTGCAAATCTCATAAAACAGGAGTGGAAAAAAGTCGGAGTCGATATCAAAATAGTCGGTTTGTCATCAGATGAGTTGAAACAAAGACTTCATTCCGGAAATTATGATATGGCATTGATTGGATATTGGACAGGATTTTATCCTGATGTGATGAAATTTGCGAGCACAAAAAATCTTTCATTTTATGATACAAGTGCATTACAGCAATCGTTGAATGTAATACAAACACAACAATCCAAAACATTATTTTTACAGAACTATCACAAATTTCAGAAACAATTTATTCAGCAGGCTTTTTATGCGGGATTCGGTCACTTGGATTCTTGTGTGGCGGTGAATCGTAGGATACAAGGAACATTGAGACCGAATAAGTTTGATATTTACTATGGAATTGAGGATTTGAAGATTGTAGATAAAGTATATGCGAAACAAGAGAAAAAAACAGAAGATGAGTCAGCTGTCAGCTCTCCGGAAGAGAAGGTCGAAGAATCTTCACAGGAGTAGTGAATGAGATGACAATAAATAGAGATTTTGTAACGGAGCATTGGGATATCGATAAATCAATGCTCTGTTTTTTATACGAAACACTAATTTTAAACTATAGACATAGTATATGATGATGAAAAAGAGAATAACTTATAGTAGTATTAGAAAATCAGAGTTTTATTATAACTTTTAATTAGGGATTAGCATAAACAGAGTTATAGAACAAAAAAGAATGTACCTTGTTATACAAACAAAATACATTCTACTTAGAAAGTTCAAAATTTATACTACGGACAAATCCGTATTTATTTTTGATATTATAGTTTTGTTACATTAGAAGCTTGAGGTCCTCTTGCTCCGTCAACGATTTCAAACTCAACATCTTGTCCTTCTTCAAGAGTTTTGAATCCTTCTGTTTGGATTGCAGAAAAATGAACGAAAACATCATTTTCGCCTTCTACTGAAATAAATCCAAATCCTTTTTCTGCATTAAACCATTTTACTTTTCCTTGTTTCATGTTACATCCTCCAATAAATAAAATTACATTTGTCAATCCCTATAGCTCACAGAAGAATTTCAAAAAATCCAAATATGTACAATAAGAATTATCCTTATTTTTCAATAAGGGATGATACCGTTTAACTATATCATTATATTTTGCAAAAGTCAATATAAAATCGAATATAATTGGGGTATTTTTTTTGATTTTTCAAATATTTCAACGGAAAGAATGGGGCATATATTTCTAAAATTCAATCAATAGTAGACAAATTGAAAAATAAACAATAAACTAAGAAATGAAAAGTTTTATCACTGTACAAGTTACATATAAGTATATTAAAATATAGGAAGGAAAGTAATGGTGGCATAGTGATAACAAGAATATGATTTATTCTTATTTCAATTTAAAATAGTTTAGAAGGATATTTGATATGAAAAAAATATTAGTTACCAGCGGGACTGTATTTGTGACAAGAACGATTGCAGAATATTATGTAAAAAAAGGATATGAAGTCTATGTAATGAATCGGAATACTAAAGAACAACCTAAAGGAGTAATACTAATTCAAGCGGATCGTCATCATATTGGTAGAAAATTAAGACCATATTCATTTGATGTGGTAATTGACCATGCCTATACAGCGGAAGAAGTAGATTTATTATTGGATGCATTGGGGGAACATAAAGAGTATATTTTAATTAGTTCAAGTGCGGTGTACCCGGAAGATGGAATTCAACCTTTTACAGAAGAATGTAAGGTAGGTGAAAATAAATTTTGGGGTCAATATGGAATTAACAAAATAGAAGCGGAGAAATTATTATTAAATAGAAATCCGTCTGCGTACATAGTTAGACCACCCTATCTCTATGGACCGATGAATAATGTATATAGAGAGTCCTTTGTTTTTGATTGTGCGGTGTCTGGTAGAAAATTTTATTTACCTAATAATGGAAGTATGAAATTACAGTTTTTATTTGTAGAGGACATGTGTAAGTTTTTTGATATTTTATTACAGAAGAAACCGTCTAATCATATTTTTAATGTAGGAAACAGTAAGTTAATTAGCACTAAAGATTGGGTTTCTATGTGCTATGAAATAGTTGGGGAAAAATTGGAATTCGTTTATGTAAATCAGGAAGTGGAACAAAGAAATTATTTTAGTTTCTATGATTATGAATATCGTCTTTGTGTTGATAAACAAAATGATTTGATGTTAGAATGCAAGGATGTGAAAGAAGGGTTGAAAGAATCTTATGAATGGTACAAAAGTAATACAGAAAAAGTTAATAGGAAACCTTTTGTAGATTATATAGATAAATACTTGGTGAGAAATAGATACGATGATACAGATTGTTAGAATAATATATTACTAAATGTATAATGCTTGCAGTTTTTTTGTGAATAACTATGCTTATAATGATAAAAGTTAATTAGAATATAGGGATTTGAATTGGAAATTAGATATATTAGTGAACTAGATGATAAACTTAGAGTTAGTGAAATATATGAGCGAAGCTGGAAGTATGCTTATAAAAATATCATTCCACAACAATTTCTTGATTCTATTGAGAAAGATAGATGGATACCAATGTTAGAATTATCTGATTGGTACATACTTCTGTGCATTGAGGATGGGAAATATGTTGGTGCGAGTAGTTTTTGTCAATCACGATTTTCTGAGTATCCCAATTATGGAGAAATTGTTACTATGTATTTATGTCCAGAGCATATAGGGAAAGGGTATGAAACAAAATTATTTGAAACAGTTATTCTAGAATTAAATAATAAAGGATATGATGAGTTATTTTTGTGGGTTTTGGATGAAAATGATTTAGCAAAAAAATTTTATAAAAAGCATCATTTTATAGAAACTGACAACTGTATCGATGTTAATATTGGAGGGAAGATTCTTCGAGAAGTAATGTATGTATATAAAGGATAGTGATAATTAAAAGAATTAAAATTATTGACATTAATAAGAGTTTAATGTGATGTTAGTAACGATTTTTCTTTAAATTTATTACTTATAGGAAATAATATTGTTAAAAACAGTAAATCAAAAAAGGTTTACTGTTTTGTTATTTTAAAAGATAAGGCAATAAATTATTTTAAATATTAAAAATTAGGGTATGTTAATAGACAGATATAAAAATGAGTGAGGGAGACAATATGGTTATAGGAATGAGGGTAATCAAGACTGCAATAGCAATGGCTATCGGTGTTTTGGTTTCGAGCACATTTCATTTGCAATATCCTTTTTTTACTGTGATTGCAGCAATTATTGCAATGCAAAATACATTGGATGACAGTTTTAAAAAGGGGTTGGGCAGGATTTCAGGCACCATTTTAGGAGGAATAGCGGGAATCATTTATTTGAATTTCTGCATTTCCGAATATATTGTATGGAATGCCGTTATCATTGGAATTCTTGCTGTTTTGATTATGTATGTTCAGCTGAAGTTAAAATGGAACCAATCGATTCAAATTTCACTGATTGTGTTTTTATCTATCTGTCTTACGACGAGGGATGAAAGCGTTTCATATTATGCGATTGTTCGTGTGTTGGACACGGTGATAGGAATTGGGATTGCATTTGCAGTGAATTATCTGATTTCACCTCCCAACTATGAAAAACAGTTTGTGGATGATGCGGAGCAATTATTTATGGAAGAAAAACGAGTTTTTTTGCAAAAATTGAGCAATGATAGGGCAATTGATATAGAGTCATTGGAACAGCGACTGTCCAAGATAAAACGTTTGTATAAAATATATTTGGCTGACAGTCGATGGTATACAAAACATTTATTCAACGAGGAATCAAACAGTATTTTGTGGGATGAGGTTATCAGAGATTTGAATGAGGTATATCGACATATTTGTATTATGCAGGAGTTGCAATTGTACGGAAAACCGGATGAAGAAAACATCAAGAGATTGCAGCGTATGGGACAAAGTGATCTGTCAGATTTATATCAGGAATCTTTGCATCAAGAATCTACAAAAAAACAGAAAGAATCTATAAATAAAACGGATGTGCAACGCCACGAATATTACAATACTTGTGAAGAGTGCTTGGAGGAAGAGACAAAGGTGATTTACAATTATCATATTCATAAGATATTGGATGGCTTGGAACGATTGGAAAAACAGTTAGAGTTAATAGGAGGAATAAAGAATGAAGAAGTATGATGTGATTGTGATAGGAACCGGCGCAGGCAATATTATTTTGGAAGAGGCGCTAAAGGAGGGATTGCATTGTGCGCAAATTGAACGTGGAAAATTCGGTGGAACCTGTTTGACACGAGGTTGTATTCCGACAAAGGTATTGGCAACTGTTGCAGACCAAATAAGAAAAATTGAAGAAAGTGATAGAATCGGAATTAAAACGACAAAACCCACTGTGGATTGGGAAGTTGTGTCTGATAGGGTTTGGGACAAGATTGACGAGAGTCAAGAATTGAATGAGTTCTATCATCACGAAAAAAATTTGGATGCGTATGAAGGGACAGGATATTTTGTTTCTGATAAAGTGATAGAAGTATCATATAGGAATGGAACAACTTCAGAACAGATGACAGCAGATAAGATTTTTATCAATGTGGGAGGAAGAACGAAAGTTCCGGTTATAAAAAACTTGGAAGAGGTTGGATATTTGACAAGCGAAACATTTTTTGGAGAAAAGTATCCTACAAAACCCTATGAAAGTTTGATTATTGTCGGGGGTGGACCAATCGGAGTAGAGTTTGCACATATTTTTTCCGCAATGGGGACAAAAGTTACCGTAGTTCAACACAATGTTAGACTTTTACCGAAGGAAGAAAAGGAAAGTTCCGAATTGGTTTTAAAATACCTTAGAAAATTCGGGGTAGAAGTTCATTTGAACAAGGAAACAAATGAGATCAGACAAGAAGGAACAAAAAAGGTATTAGAGATTCAAGATAGGGCAACCGGAGAGATTACTACTGTATCTGCGGAAGAAATTTTTATAGCACCGGGCATCAGATCGAATTCTGATTTGTTGAAAATAGAAAATACTTCCATTGAGGTTGATAAAAGAGGTTGGATTGTAACAAATGAATTTTTGGAAACAAGTGTAGATGGCGTTTGGGCAGTCGGTGATATCAACGGAAGACAACAGTTTAGACATAAGGCAAACTATGAAGCTGATATTGTCGCACACAATTTGTTTATGGGCAAACAACCGAATGAATTTCGTTGGGCAGAATATTCACTGGTACCTTATGTAACATTCTGCTATCCTCAAGTTGCTCATGTAGGTTTGACACAAGAGGAAGCGGAAAAATTGGGATATGAAGTTTCTGTCGGGATGAATCGATATTCTCAAACAGCAAAAGGATATGCGTTGGGATTTGAACCGAATAGTGAATATGACGGATTTGCAAAATTGATTTTGGATAAAAAGACGAACCGTATCTTGGGATTGCATGTTGTGGGAGAGGACGCGTCCGTCTTGATTCAATCTTTTATTACGATGATGAATTCCGGAACACATACCTTGCAACCGATGAACGCACATATCGGAAGCGAAGTGACACAACAGTTGCGAAGAGAGGGATTGACAAGAGAGTTGGCATCAGACCAATTTATGACTTTAAGAGAAACCATGGTAGCACATCCTACTTTGTCGGAAGTACCTGCATGGACTTATTATCATGTAGATGAAGAATAAACGATGATAAAGAAAAATAATAAATTTGAAAGGGAACTTTTGTAAATTTGCAGAGGTTCCTTTTTTATTCGTATCTGCTTTGCTTGCCTTTTCTCACAATGTGTACTATTAGTTGTTTGAATTGTTTCATATCATCATTTGCAATTGTTATTCATCATTTTATTATTTTAAAGAAGTGTGGGACTTTTTTTATTTCAAATAGGGCGAGATTCAGGGAGATTATTTCAAATTTGAATTTATGGTAATTTCATTGGATTTTTGTAGTAGCAGTAGAGTGTTATATCTGAAATGAAATTTTGTATAAAATCACAAAACGGCTATGTTTTGAAAAAAGAAAGAACATGGTTTGAAATTTATAGATTTCAAGCGAAAAAAGATGATAACAATACTGTGTTGTGTTACAATGAAGCTATATTGAACAAAAGGAGAATCAAGAAAATGGAATATAAAAATAAGGCAGTTGTACTCGGAGCAAACTATTACATCGGTTTAAGTACGATTCGATGTTTGGGAAAAGCGGGTGTATCTGTTACAGCTGTTGATTATGATAGAGATAAAGCATACGGTTTGGAGTCAAAATACTGTAAAGAGATAGGAATTGCACCTCATTATAAAAATGAACCGGAGCGTTTCTTATCATTTTTGATTGATTATGCAAAGGGACAGGAAGAAAAGCCGGTGTTGATTCCCACTGCAGATCCTTATGTAGAGTTTATAGATACCTATTTTGATGAGCTGAAACAATATTATCTGTTTCCGATGCAAGAAAAAGGAATCTATACGAAATTGATGGATAAAGATAAGTTTTATCAGTTTTGTCAAGAAATCGGAGCTGTGATTCCTGAAACAGTACTTTTGGATGAGGACAACTTTATGGAGAAGGTAAAGCAGAATGTTGGATTTCCTTGTATGGTAAAACCGGCAGACTCCCCTTCTTTTATGCATGAATTCAGACAGAAGATGTTTAAGGTCTGTGATGAAAAAGAGCTTGAAGAGGCAGTGGCAAAAGCAAAAGAAAAAAATATCGATGTCTTTATTCAGCGAATTATTCCGGGATTTGATGACCATATGTATACTTTTGATGCATATATCAACCAAGAGGGAGAGATTACGCATTGGACAACTTGCCAAAAATATAGACAGTATCCGATTAACTTCGGTGCATCTGTATATACAACACAAAAATATGTCAAAGAGTTATATGATATTGCGGCACCTTTCTTAAAGAAGACAGGATTTCGAGGCTTTGCAGAGATAGAGTTCAAAAAAGATGAGAATACGGGACAGTTTTATATCATCGAAGTGAATGTACGAATTACGAACTTCAACGCACTGTTGTATAAGTGCGGATTAAATATGCCGTATATTACTTATCGTGAAATGATAGGAGCTCCGTTGCCGAACAAGTCGATTGAAAAAGATTTAGGAATTGTATTTTGGTGTGCTTATGAAGATATGTTTGCAGTAAGAGATTATATCAAGACCAAACAACTCACACCGCTGCAAATCGCAAAATCATATTGTACCAAAAAAGCTCCGGCGATTTGGGATATCGATGATCAAAAACCATTTTGGGAGTTTAACAAACAGTTGACAAAAAGAGTGATGCGAAAATTTCGAACGAAAAAGTAAGAAATAATTGGAAGGAGAAATAATATGAAGCTATCGAAACTGTTGCAAAATGTATCTGTAATAGAATATAAAAATGTGGATATGGACTTGGAAATTTCTTCTCTTGCTTATCATTCGGCAAAGGTAGAACAAAATGGATTGTTTGTATGTATTAAGGGATATAAGGCAGATGGACATAAATATTTGGCATCTGCGGTTGAACACAATGCGATTGTTGCCGTTGTCGAGACTTTTCAAGACATAGACATTCCTCAGGTCAAAGTGGAGGATAGTAGAATTGCACTTGCAACCATGAGTTCAAACTATTATGATAATCCTTCTAAAAAGATGACAGTGATAGGAATTACTGCAACAAATGGAAAGACAACAACAGCTTTTATGGTGGATGAGGTTTTGAGAAAAGCGAAAAAAAAGACAGGCATTATCGGAACGGTAATGATTCGTTCTTTGAATGAGGTGATTCCATCCGTTTTAACAACACCGGAATCTTTGGATCTTCAAAAATATATGGCGATGATGGTGGAGCAGGGAGTGACTCATTTAACAATGGAAGTGTCCTCTTCCGCATTGGAATTGCATCGTGTTCATGGTGTAGATTTTGATTTTGTGTGTTTCAACAATATTAGTCGTGACCATATTGATTTACATGGAAGTTTTGAAGATTATTTTCAAATCAAATCTACCTTGATTCGAGGAATGAAACCTTCTGCAAAAGCAGTAATCAATGCCGATGATAGTTTGTTACACGACCTTATTCAAGAAAAGCAGAATCAGGTTATCACATACAGTGTAGAAAGCAATCGCGGTGATTTGTATTGTACACAATTGGACCTGAGTACAGGAATTGCAAATTGGAAGATTGTACCTAACCCTACGAAGAGTACACTGTCGCTTTTGAACAGTGAGGTAAAGATAGCTCTTTCCGTTCCCGGATATCACAGTGTTTATAATGCGATGGCTGCGATGGAACTATGTCTGTTATGTCAGATTGATATTGATACCATTCAGGACGGGTTGCATTCTTTTAAGGGAGTAGAGAGAAGGTTTGAATTAATCTATGACAAGGAGTTTAAGATAATAGATGATCATTTTGCAAACACGGGAAACATCCGTGTGACATTAGAGACATTGAAAAAAATGAAATATGAGCAATTACATTTTATCTATGCCATTCGAGGCTCTCGTGGTGTTGTTGTCAATCGTGAGAATGCAGAAGAAATTTGTAGTGGAATTGAAAATCTGCCGCTAAAGACATTTGTTGCAACAAAGAGTGTACATCATGTAACAGAAAAAGATAAGGTGACACAGGAAGAAATCACTGTTTTTCAAGATATTATGAACTGTTGTGAGAGAACAGTTCCGATTTATGATGACTTAGAGGAAGCGATTGCGTTTGTATTGAAGGAAGTGCAGCCGGGAGATGTTATCTTATTAGCCGGATGTCAAGGAATGGACTCTGGTGGGAAATTACTGTTGGAAAAGCTTGCAGATGGAAAATCGGAGAAGGAAAGAGAAGAGATTATGGATTCGGTAAAGAACAGAATTTGTGGCATATGATTTTCGTCAAAGAATTGAATTGTTGTTATAGGACCTGCTTTTTTGTTTATGCAGAGGTTTGTTCAGGAAACTGCTGTCCTGTTTGTGAGCCGATACGGTTTATAACTTAACAAGTGTAGGCATATTAAAAAAAGCAACCGAAGAAGAGATATAAAAAATGTATGGATAAACTTATAAAAACTGTGCTATCATCATTATAGACATAATTATTTCAATTGCACCTAAGGAAAATAAAATAATCATGCAAAGGAGTGATTGGTAATGAAGTTCGGAAAAAAAACAATCGGTATGGCAGTGGGAATAATGGCAATATGCATGCTGATTCCCTCCTGCGCAGAGGGGCATCATGTTTCGGATTCGGACGGCGAGGTTTTATCGAAAAGAACATCCGTTGATAATGAGATAATACCGGTGCATCATATGGGTCATATGGGTACTGCAGAAGGAAGTTATTCGGGACCAGAGTATCAGTATAACGTTTACTTAAATAAAAACAATGGAAAAACGGTAAATTTTTGGATTAGAAGCAAGGGTTCCGTCAATGTTGTAGTCAGCATTAACGGTGAAAATGAAAGAACCATCAAGTCAGGTAAAAGCGGTCATATCACTGCAGATGTTACCGATACGAATCAAAGTTTCTATTTTAATGCCAAATCAAGTGCCTCCACACCGGGACATATCAGTATTGATTTCCGTATTGCACAGCATTAGAATATGTGCAGAGTAGTATTTTATTAGTGGTGAATTGTACAGAACTTAGTGAAAAGAGCAGGTATTTTGTCTGCTCTTTTTGTGTTGTGGGCAGAGGGATAAAGAAAGTGGTCAGTTCTTTTGTTTATCAAGGGTATCAACTGCATTACTACTGTTTTTTACGATTATTTTTTGTAGCAAATACCTGCTCCAGCTCTTCTTTTGAAATCAGCTTATTGCGGTACATTGCCTGCAAAACATATTTTTGTCGTGTCTTGGCACGACTGTAATGCTTGTTAAGTGAAAGCATGCTTGGAGATTGCGGCAATCCTGCCAACAAGGATGCTTCGTTCAAGTTTAAATCCGAAGGAGATTTACCAAAATAACCGTAAGAAGCTTCCCGGATTCCATAATGTCCTTCTCCGAAATAAATAATATTGATATACAGCTCTAAAATCTCATCTTTTGTCAATTGTCGTTCCAACTCTTTTGCAATAAAAAATTCCGGTATTTTTCGCGTTCCTTTGTCTTTATAAGAGAAAAACATATTTTTGGCAAGTTGTTGTGTGATAGTACTTCCGCCTTCTCGCCATTTGCGACGTTTTATATTGCTGCTCATAGCGCGAACGAGTCCGATGGGGTCAATCGCACCATGTTGATAAAAACGACAATCTTCTACAGCATAAATTGCATTTTTGAAGTAAGGATTCACTTCTTTTAATGGAGTGTAATTCGGTGATTTTCGAATGGATTCTATTTTCTGTTCAATCGAAATATCATGCACGATATGTTGATAGGACAGGTATCCTCGTCCGAATATCATTAAAGTGACGACAAGTAATATGGTTAAGAAAATAAAAAATGCTTTTTTCAATAATTTATGAAGTAATGTCATGATTGTTCCTCCATAACTTCAAAAGATAACTCTATTTTAGAATCAGTTTTTTTCCGATGATTGTTTCGAATTCGTCTAAAATTCTGGAAGCATCTCTCAATTCCATATCCAAATAAATAGAGGCAGATATCTCCATGACGATTTCGGTATCTGTTATGGTAAAATCAATATTTTTTACAACGTTATCCATTCTTTTATCCAGTGACTCTGCAAGTTTTAGGATGACACCTAATTTTCGAATAATATTGATATCATCTTCCGTTAGAATTTCTGAGTATTGTTCAAAAGTGATATAAGAATTGTTTTTTCTATGGAATGAGGCAATATAAGCACTCATTAACAATTCTTTGTGTGTCAGTCCACAGATGGGAGAGTTCAAGATAACCCAGAAAGAATGGTGATGATGGTTGTAGTAATTGATAACGGACCCGCTATCATGCAATAAAGCACTGGTGTTTACAATTTGATGTAAGTCAATGTCTGTTGTTTCAGGCAAGTTCAATACTTCTCTGATATTTGTGAAAATCTCCATCGCAAGCCATCTGATTTGAAAAGCGTGAAGCGAATCGAGTTCCATCAGTTTGATAATGTTTTCGATAGAGTGCATCAAAGGACTGCGGATAATAAGTTTTTTCTCCTTCATCAAATAGTTGTAGAACACGCCTTCTTTTAGTCCGTTGCCGCTAATCGTGATAGAAGAAACAGATAATTTTTGAAGTAGTGTTTTTGTAAAAAAGATAGCGCCGAGCAAAATATTGTAGTCATGTTCAATATCTTCATGCTTTTCCCAATCTTCCAATACTTCCAAATTGAAATTTTCGTAGAGATAATCAATACGGTCGATATCGATAGAGTATCCGTGAACGATGTCCAACGGATATTTTCTAAGATACATATCCAATCTTGCAATATATCGAATATTTCTTCCCATAGCAATAACAGGCAGATTTTCTAATTTCGAAAGCCATGGAACTTGTTGAATTACTCTGTCTGCGATAGCATTGACCTTATTTTCTTTTTCTTCTTTTGAGAGAGAAGTATCCCCAAAAACATGTCCTAATTGGATGGCGCCTTCCGGAAAACTGTAAAAAGATTCCATTGTTCTGTGTTTCATATGAATCAGTTGAAAGCTGCCTGCACTTAAGTCAAAAATCAGTCCGTTAGGGTATTCTACAAAAGCAGAAGTTGATAACATATCATAGTAACATTGCTGTTCTTCACTGATTAATTCAATCGGAATACCGACTTTTTTCTTAATCAAATCCACCACAATGTTAGAGTTGGAAACAGAGCGAAGTGTTTCCGTTCCGATGATAATAGACTTATCTACTTTTTTTGCTTCACAGATACTTTGAAAATTCTTCAGAATCGTAATCAGTGAAGAAATCGCATCACTTAAGATATTTCCGTTTGAGTCAAGCTTTCCGAAAATGTCAATCGGTTCTCTGTATTTTTCGATTAAATTGTAAGCGTTATCCCGATTCAGTTTTATTTGGATCATTCGTACTGAATCTGCACAGATATGAATAATAGCAATAATTTCCATAAAACTCCCCCTTGGTATTTTATTATTTCATGTTTTTTAATAACAATTGTTCACCCAGTTTATAGACATCTCCTGCACCAATCGTAAAGATGATGTCATTCTTCTGTAGGATAGGGTCCAAGTAATTTTGAAGTTCTGTAATGTCATTTAGATGAATAGCATCTTTTCCATGTGCTTTTAGTCGATTGACCAAATCTTGAGAAGAAACCAAACCGGTGTCCGTTTCACGAGATGCATAAATGTCAGTAATAATCACAATGTCAGCATCATAGAATGATGTGGCAAATTCTTCTAACAAGCTTTTGGTTCTTGTGTAAGTATGCGGTTGAAAGATAGCAACCAGACGATTCGGATTCAAAAATTTTGCAGCAGATAGAGTCGCCTTGATTTCAGATGGATGGTGTGCATAGTCATCATAGACAAGAACATCTCCATAGTTGCCTTTGTACTGGAACCTTCTATCTACACCGTGGTATGAAAAGATTCCATGCTGAATTTTTTCCAACGGAATATCATCTTTGTATGCTGTCAAAATCGCTGCGGTAGCATTCATAATATTGTGTTTTCCGGGAACTTTGATAGAAAAAGGGCCCAAAATATCACTGTCTAATTGAATAGAAAAATGCCCGTTTCCATTTTTGTCAAAAGAATTATCCACAATGACAGCATCATTGTTCTTGTCATATCCGAATAGGATACAGTTCGGTAAATCCTTTAGGGCGGTTCTCACATTTTGGTCATCACCGTTTGCAATCGTGTATCCATTGGAAGAAACATTTTGAGAGAATTTTCTAAAAGATTGGATAATAACATCCAAACTGTCAAAGTAATCCAGATGATCTGCTTCGATATTTAAGATAATGCCGAATTTCGGATATAAATCAAGAAAACTGTCAAAGTATTCGCATGCCTCCGTAATAAAATGTTCACTATTACCGATTCTGAAATTTCCGTTAATTTCTTTTAAATTTCCTCCCACTAAAATAGTAGGGTCATAGTCAGAATAGGAATACAGAACGGAGAGCATGGAAGTTGTGGTCGTTTTTCCGTGCGTTCCCGAAATAGCAATAGAGTTTTCATATTTTTTCATGACAAGTCCCAAAAATTCAGATCGGCTGAGCATTTTAAGATTTTGTTTTTTTGCCTCCATCCATTCAGGATTATCGGGATGAATCGCTGCAGTGTATATAACTAGGTCAATATCCGGTTTGATATTTTGGGCAGATTGTCCGATATGGATAGTGGCACCTTTGTTCGCTAACTCTTTTGTAAAAAAATTTTCTTGAGAATCGGAACCGGAAACGATATAATCTAAATTGAGGCAGATATTTGCAAGACCGCTCATACTGATTCCGCCAATGCCTATAAAATGAACTTTCATATATAGTTACAACTCCTTTAGGGAATATATTATATTATTTCTAATTTAATGATATCGTTTTATTATAACATACCTTGTGTTTTTTTTATATTAATATACTTAATTTATACTTAATTTTTGGGAGAATTGTTTGTGTTGGGAATGATAGTTTGACCATAGAATCCAAGGAATCATATTTGTTTGTAAAATTCGCAGATTGAAATGTCAGGAGGAATTTGAGAGATGAAAATGAAAAAAACGGAAAGAATCGGAGCAATCGTAAAAATTTTATTAGATAATCCGAATAAAATTTTTACATTAGGAAATTTTGCTGATGAATTTCATACCGCAAAATCAACATTGAGTGAAGATATTGTAGTGGTAAAAAATGTATTCCAACGTTTGAATTTGGGGAAAATTATTACGATTTCCGGAGCGTCCGGCGGAATGAAATACATTCCTTACATGAATTCTGAAAACATATTGGAAGTTTTGACAGAGCTATGTGAAAAAATATCAGATCCGGAAAGACAATTGGTGGGAGATTTCTTCTATTTGATCGATTTGATTTATAATCCGGTGTATACAAGACAAATAGGAGAAATTTTTGCGTCTATTATTGATTATTCCGAAACAGATTATGTCGTTACGATTGAAACAAAAGGAATCCCGATGGCATTGATGACAGCAAGAGCAATGAATTTACCGCTTGTCATTATCCGAAAAAATATCAAAGTTTCGGAGGGACCGACTGTAGGAATTAACTATCTTTCCGGAACAAGCGGAACCATTCAAAGTATGTCATTATCCAGAAAATCCATCAAACCGAATTCAAAAGTAATTTTGATTGATGATTTTATGAGAAAAGGCGGCACTTTGAAAGGTATGGAAGAATTGATGAAAGAATTTTCTGCAGAAGTCGTTGCCAGAGGTGTTTTTATGGAAGCAAACCCTAACGAAAAGAAAGAAATTGATAACTATATTTCTTTGATTCATATACAAAGTCAAGGGGATGAAAAAATAATTGTACCGAATCGAAAAGCGCTTGACTGTAACACTACATCTAAATCAGTATCTATATAGAGATGCATTTTATGAGAAGCTATGATGGATAGGATTTTCAATCTCTAAATTTGTGTACAAAAGAATAAAAACGAAAGGAGTAGGCGATGGATAAGGAATTATCTTTGAACCAAGATATTGATGAGAAAAGGAACATTGTTGAAGAACAATCTATTGAAGATACTATGAATCTGGTTACAAGAAAGTCCGGAAAAATTCCTGCTAGATTTAAGAGTACCAAGTTTTATCAAAATTTTATGAGAAGTGTTCAAGAAGTGGATGATGTAGTGCTTTTTCTTATTATACTATCAATAATGGTGCTTCTTTTCACTTCTGTAGCCGCTTATTTTAAACATATCGGGAAATATTTTCAAATCAATCCTACTCAGACTCTGACTCCGGCTATGGCAGCTATGATTACAATTAAGCTGAAACATAAAAACTATCCTAAACATATTTTTAATTACTTTCTAGTATGTGGTGGAATTATTATCGTTTCAGTTTTCTTGGGAATTATACCTAGTACCAGTTCGTGGGTATACATTGCTATCTTAGGGTTAGGAATAGTTTTATTAATATCCTTGCTGTCGGAAGAT
This sequence comes from Filifactor alocis ATCC 35896, assembly GCF_000163895.2. Lineage (NCBI taxonomy): Bacteria > Bacillati > Bacillota > Clostridia > Peptostreptococcales > Filifactoraceae > Filifactor > Filifactor alocis. The sequence goes on along the minus strand of NC_016630.1, from coordinate 1,201,298 downwards.
AAAAAAATTGCCCAAAAATGGGGATTTCGGGGAGGAAATTTCAAAAAAACATTAAAGTGGGTGTTTCTTTATACGATTTTAATGTTGATAGTAACTGCTATAACTTTTTTTGTTGCGTACTTGCTTAATGTTTATACTGATATTTTTAAAACTGTCTATTACCAAGGCAATCATATAAGCTTTGATGTTTTATTAACAGAAACAAAAGAAGAAGTTTTGACTTATATAACAGGATTTCTGTATCTATTGATACAGGTGTTTAATCCTATTGGAATTTGTTTGCTGTTTGGGGAAGAGTATGGTTGGAGATTTTTTCTGCAACCAAAATTACAAAAGAAGTTTGGCAAAATACGGGGAGTTGTATTACTTGGAGTAATTTGGGCAATATGGCATTTTAACAATGAGTATTTTATGGCTTTGCCGGAATCTATAAAAGCGTATGGCTATACTTTCAAATCCTACTTCCCATTTATATGTATCGTTAGAATCATAACGGAAATATTTTTTGCAATATGGTTCGCATATTTTTATGAAAAATCAGGCAGCATATGGTGCATGGTATTCATTCATGCTATTCATAGTACGATGTCTGTATGGAGTATATTAGTTGTTGCTTTTAGATATAAAGGGTTAGCTGTTCAAACTATTATATTGTTTATCATATCAATTCCGTTTCTGTGTTCCGATGTATTTAGGGCAGATAAAAGCAGTAAATTAGGAAGATTAAAAGGTTGAATTGCTTGCTTAAATTTTGAAAATAATAATAAAGCATCATGTAGATGTTATTTTTCAACATGGATAATAGCAAGGATATAAGAATTTGGGAAAGATTTTTTTACTTAATACATTTTATTTGGCAAGAACATAGATGAATTGCATAAAACTTCTGATAATATTTTAAAGCATGTTTCTACTGAAGATTATCATAATGACGGAGAAAGCATTGATATGAAAAATGGCAATTTTTCGAAATATATTTTTGATTGATATTGGGATATAATTCCTTAGAAAAACGGCAAACTCATGAGAGAATGCCGTTTTTTTGATAAAATATTTGCAACAATACTAAAATCTGGTTAAATTGTCGGAAAGAAATTCTTCCTAACTTCTTCTCTACATTAAAATAAGGGAGAAGAACAATGGAGTTGCTTATAGATAGTAATATGAAACAATTGAAAGAGGTTATTTAAATAAATAATAGCGGAATAAAAACACAATTAAAATATAAAATAAAACAATTTTTTTATAATATAAAAATTTTTTAGAGGAATTTGAGATGATTGTGTAGAATTAATACAGTATTCAGAAGAGTGTGTTATTTTTGTTTCTGAAAATATGACATTTTAGAAAATAGTGTAATTGGAAAAGGAAGTGTTTTTGTGGAAATTACAGATGTACGAGTGAGAAAATTATCAGAAGAAGGAAGATTGCGTAGTATCGTATCTGTTACATTGGACAACTGTTTTGTCATTCATGATATCAAATTGATTGAAGGAGAAAACGGATTGTTTATTGCGATGCCAAGCAAAAAGATTGCTGATGGATCATTTAGAGACATTGTCCATCCAATTAATGTTCGTATGAGACAAGACTTGCAAGAAGCGGTTTTGGTGGCATATGAGGCTGCAAAAAAATCTGCGGAAGAAACGGAAAATATACAAGTGGACACTTATGAGGAGCAGGAATCTTCCTTGTAAAAAAATATTCTCCGTTTACACAATTAGGAAAAATATGTAAACATATGTGGAAAGGGAGAATTCCCTTTCTATTGTTTTTATAGACTATAGTAGGAAAAGAGGAACGACAGAGATGAAAAAAGAAATTTCAACACCGTTAGCACCGGCTGCAATAGGACCATATTCACAAGGGATTGAAACTGACAGCATGATTTTTACTTCCGGGCAATTGCCTATCAATATGCAGACAGGAGAATTGGAAACCGATCCCAAGAAGGCGACACAAGCCTCTTTGAATCATATCAAATCTATATTGAAACAAGCAGGATATGATATGACAAACATTGTGAAAGTAACAATATTTGTTGCGGATATGAATCATTTTGCTTCTATCAATGAAACTTATGCGGAATTTTTTGGCGGTGTAGCGCCCGCAAGATCTTGTGTTGAAGTAGCAAAACTGCCAAAAGATGCTATTTTGGAAATTGAAGCGATTGCAGTAAAAAACAAATAGAATCGAAAAATGCTTGAATAAAGTAAGAACGGATGAGAGATTTTCTTCTGTTTTTACTTTATTTTATTTGTAATAGAAGTTTTATATAGTATAATGAAGAAAGAACTTTAATCCAATTCGGAGTAAATTTCATTTTAATAAAAATATAGTCATGTAACGGAATTGATATTTGATATAGCTCGATAGACTACAAATGAGGGGAGTTTTCTAAGGTATGAAAGGGAAGTTAATTGTGATTGAGGGTACAGACGGTTCCGGAAAAGAAACACAGTCCAACTTGTTGTATCAATATTTGTCGGACAGAGGAATTCCTTGTCGTATTGTTCATTTTCCAAATTATAATTCCCCATCATCTTCTTTGGTTAAAATGTATTTGGCAGGAGAGTTTGGTACAGAAGCGGACTCGGTGAGTCCTTATATCGCATCTATTTTTTATGCAGGTGACAGATACGCTTCTTGGAAAACGGACTGGATGTCATTTTATGAACAAGGGGGAGTTGTGATTGTAGACAGATATGTGATGTCTAATTTGATTCATCAAGCATCTAAGTTGAAAACAACAGAGGAGAAAAATCAGTTTAGAGATTGGTTGTATGATTTGGAATATCATATTTTTTCCTTGCCGAAACCTGATATGACTATTTTTTTGCATGTGGATATCGATGTGACTTTTGCTTTGATGAAAGAACGTTTGAATAAGATAACGGATGAAGAAAAAAAGGATATTCATGAACAAAATTACGATTATATGAAACGCTCTTATGAAACTGCATGTTATTTTGCACAACAAGAGAATTGGAAAAGAGTGGATTGTGTTTTGAAAGGCGGAATGAAACCGATTGATGTGATACATGGTGAAATCATTGCTTTGTGTGATAAAGGTGGTTTGTTATGATATTGGGATTACCGGATGAAGCGAATCTTTTGAGTCATGCATATATGATTGACGGAGATGTAGATACTGATGTGGAATGTTTGCAGGAATATTTTTTGAGACTATTCGGAATTGAAGACATTTATCAGAGTGTTGATGTTACGGTTTTTGATGGAAGTGAAGTGGGAGTTGATGAGGTAAGGGAGCTGGTAAAAAATACCGTGTTACAGCCTTACGGAAACCAAAAGATATATTTGTTTTTGCATGCAGATAAGCTGTCTGTTTCGGCACAGAATGCATTGCTTAAAACAATAGAGGAGCCTGCAAAGAATACAGTGTTTTTTCTTCTTACGAATAATTCTTACAAGCTGTTGCCCACGATATTGTCCAGAACGGTAACACTCTATCATAACAATACGATACAGGAATCATCAGAAGAAAAAGTTTGGATAGATTGTTTTTTGAGCGGAGTGTTTGAAAGAGATTTGATTGCATTGCAACATGCATTGGATGAGATTTCTTCCGACCGTGAGAAAAGTGTTCGATATTTAGAATGTCTTACAGAGAGAATGGCTACCTTGCTGAAAGGAAGCTATTCAGAGAAGTATAAATATTTTTATCGTGTAGAGTTACTCGCGTTGCTTGCATCTGTTCAAAGAGCAATGAAATTGATAAGGGCGAACACCGGTGTTACTGCAACATTGGATACCATGCTGTTGAATATAATGGAGGGAATAGATTGATAGAAGTAATTGGAATTCGATTCAAAAAAGCCGGAAAAATTTATTATTTTAATCCAAACGGTGTGACGACTGAATTTGGAGATAAAGTCATTGTTGAAACGGTGCGTGGAATTGAAATAGGAATTGTGGAAGTTCCATCAAAAGAACTGAAAGAAGAAAGTTTTGCGATGAAGTTGAAACCGGTTGTACGCAAGGCGACACAAGAGGATTTGGACCGGTATGAGGAAAATAAGAAAAAGGAAAAGGAAGCAGAGGACATCTTTATTAAGAAATCAGCAAAACATAATTTAGAGATGAATCTGGTGGATACAGAGTATACATTTGATAGAAGTAAGTTGATTTTTTATTTTACGGCAGACGGGAGAATTGATTTCAGAGAGCTTGTTAAGGAATTAGCTGCAATCTTTCGCACACGCATCGAACTTCGACAAATCGGAGTAAGAGATGAGGCAAAAACGATGGGGGGTATCGGATGTTGCGGGAGACCGTTGTGTTGTTCCACTTGGTTGGGAGATTTTCAATCAGTTTCTATTAAAATGGCGAAGGATCAAAATCTTTCTTTGAATCCGACTAAAATTTCCGGAATATGTGGAAGACTGTTCTGTTGTTTAAATTATGAACATCAAGTCTATGAAGGTATTTTGAGAGAAATGCCTAATGTGGGCAGTATCGTGCAGACGCCGGACGGAAAAGGGAAAGTGCTTGAAACGAAAACTATTCTGGAAGAAGTCAAAGTACAGGTGGAAAACAAGAAAGCTGATACGATTGAAGTAAAAAAATATCCTCTTTCAGAAATTAAAATTTTGAAAAATTATAAAAGAAAAGAAAAAAAGAATGATTATGATGAACATGAATTGAAGAAGTTGTTGGAAGATTAGCATATGAATGAAAGACAAATACCGTTATTAGAGAACGAAAGAATAGATGACTTGAACCTGAAAGGTCTGAAGATTATTCAACAGACAAATGGATTTTGTTTTGGAATGGATGCTGTCTTACTGTCAAATTTCATAAAAGTAAGACCGAATTTTGTCGGAGCTGATTTGGGAACGGGTACCGGGATTATTCCGATTTTGATTCTTGGGAAAAGCAATCTCAAAAAAATATATGCTTTTGAAATACAGGAAGAAGTTGCGGATATGGCACAGAGGTCGGTGTTGTTGAACGGTTTGGAAGATAGAGCAACCGTTATTTGTTCAGATTTGAAACTGGCAAATCGGCATATTGAAAAATGCAGTTTAGATTTTGTTGTGTCCAATCCTCCTTACATGAAGACTGACGGCTTGCAGAATCTGAATGAAAAGAAAAAAATATCCAGACATGAAGTAAAGTGTAGTTTGGAGGATATTTTTGTTACAGCAGAAAATTTGTTGAAAGTATCCGGTGTATTTTATATGGTACATCGACCAAACCGTTTATGTGATATTTTTGAATTGTGTCGGAAATACCGTTTAGAACCGAAGGAAATGAGGATGGTTTATCCTTATGTGGGCAAAGCACCTAATCTGGTATTGTTGAAGATAGTGAAACACGGGAAACCCGATTTAAAACTGTTGGAACCGTTATATGTGTATGATGAGAATAGATTGTTTACAAAAGAGATTGAGATGATTTATTCCAAGTTAACGATAGAGGAGAATTGATTTGTTATATATATGTCCGACTCCGATTGGGAATATGGAAGATATTACCTTGAGAGTATTGAACACTTTAAAAAAAGTTGATTATATTGCCTGTGAAGATACGAGACACTCTGCCATATTACTAAACTATTATGATATTCACAAACCGTTAATCAGTCTGCACGAACATAATGAAATGGAAAAGCGTGAAGAGATTATTCGATTGCTTGCAGAAGGGAATGAGATTGCGTTGGTGTCTGATGCCGGTATGCCGGGGATTCAAGATCCGGGATATTTATTGATTCAGGCGGCGATTGAAAGAAATATTCCTTATACCGTTTTGCCGGGTGCGAGTGCTGTTATTACGGCAGCGGTAGCATCCAATTTGGTACAAAAAGAGTTTTTGTTTATCGGATTTCTTCCGAGAAAGAAGACACTACAATTGGAGCAATTGGAGAATCTGAAGAGTGTGAGTTGGCCGATTGTATTTTATGAAGCTCCGCATCGAATTGAGGATACTTTGTTTAACATCTATCAGGTTTTTGAGAATCGTCGGATATCAATCTGTAGAGAAATCAGCAAAAAATTTGAAGAATATATTCATACTGACTTTGATTCATTGGATTCTGAGAAGATAGAGAGAAGAGGAGAATTTGTCATAGTTGTAGAAGGGTGTGCAGAGATTCAAAAAGAGTATACCCAAGAAGATATTTTGCAAATGCTGAAGGAAGAGATTGAGAAAGGAAGTTCCAAAAAAGATGCTGTTCGTACTGTGATGATACAAACAAAATTACCTAAAAAAAGTGTGTATCCGCTTTCTTTAGAACTTTAACAAAAAACTATGGTATTTAAAAAAATTAGATGCTGTAGTTTTTTTGTGAGTCAAACTTTGTTGGATTATAAAAATTATTTAGTAAAAATTCAATTAAGAGTAAAGTTATATGTTATAATAAAACTGAGTATACATTTTTATAAGAAGTACGAAAAGGATGAAACAATGAGATTAGATAAATTTTTGAAGGTATCACGAATCATTAAGAGAAGAACGGTCGCGAAGGACGCAACCAACGGGGGAGTTGTGTTGGTCAATGGGAAAGAATCAAAGGCATCCACAAAAGTAAAAGTCGGAGATGTGTTAGATATTACCTTTGGGGAACGCACAATGACGGTTCGAATTTTAGATTTGAAAGATACTACCAAAAAAGAGGAAGCATCACAACTATATGAAGTGATTTCGGAGTAGAACAATGAAAATTTACAGAAAAAATGAAACAAAGACAGCAGAAAAAACAGACTCTTTTTTGAACAGAGATGTTAAGGGAGAGGGAGTAAAAAAGGAGAAGGTCGCTTCGAATATATTTTTTATCTCAGTGTGTGCTGTTTTGATTATGATTGTGATAGGAACAGGAATTAAGTTTTTGAATCAAGGTTTAACCATGATGCGCTTGGAACGCCAAAAGGTCGAATTGGAGGAAAAGATAGCAGAAGAGAAAAAGTCGATTGAAGGCTTGAAAAAAGATCTGTTAGACTCGAAAACACCTGAATTTATTGAAAAACAAGCAAGAGAACAGTTGAAAATGGTGAAACCGAATGAGAGAGTGTATATCGATTTAGAAAGGAAACAGTAGATGAAAAAATTAGCTTCTATTGATATCGGCACGAATTCTATGAGGTTGTTGATTGCAGAGCATGGAGAACAATTGGAAAATCGAAAAAAATATATAGATATTACAAGAATGGGTCACGGTGTGGATTCTCACGGTTTTATCAATGAGGAAACCATGGAAAGAAACTTGGAAGCATTGCATCAATTTATAGATTTGGCGAGAAGAGAAAAAGTGGATGACATCTATGTGATGGGAACATCTGCATTGAGAGATTCCAAAAACAGAAACGAGTTTGTGAAAAAAGCAAAGGAACTCACTGGTGTTCAAGTAGAAGTGATTGGAGGAAAACAGGAAGCGTTGCTGGGTTTTTGCGGAGCAATTGCAGGACTGAAAACATCGGGTTATGTGTTGATTATTGATATTGGCGGCGGTTCGACAGAATTTATGTTGGGCTCGAGAGAAGAAGGTATCTTATTTTCTGAAAGCTTGAATATCGGTGCACTTCGTATGACTGAAAAATTTGTGAAAAATGACAAGGTTTCCATGGAAGAGAGAAATCAAATTGCCGAATTTGTCAATAGAGATATGGATTCTATTATTGAGTTTTTGGAAGCATACCCTATCACACAGTTGATTGGGATTGGCGGAACGATTACCACATATTCTGCAATTGTTCAGAATATGAAGACATATGATATGAACAAAATTCACAACAGTACCATTAAGAGAGAACAGGTGAGTTATCTGGTTGACTTTATGGCAGAGCAGACTTTGGAGGAACGCAAAACGGTAAGCGGTTTGCAACCGAAAAGAGCTGATATTATTGTAGCCGGCGGTGTGATATTAGAAACAATCTTGAAAAAGTTACATCGAGATTCTATAACGGTTAGTGAATACGATAATTTGGAAGGGTTGATTTATCATAACATGAAATCCGGAAACTAACTCAAGAGTAGTGTGTTTTGGATAGATGATAACGATATGGCGATGAGATAGAAAAGGTAGGGAGTTTCTTGGGTACAACATTAGGAATGCAAATAACTATTTTAGTAGCACTTCTGTTTTTTTCGGCATTTTTTTCTATGTCGGAAACGGCGTTGATGTCTATGAGCAAGATTCGATTGCGACATTTGGTGGAAAATCATGTAAAACATGCAAAGTTAACACAGGACTTGTTAGACCATCCGAATCAACTGTTAGGCACAATATTGGTGGGAAACAACTTGGTAAATATTGCGGCATCAGCGATTGCAACATCTATAGCAATTTACTTTTGGAACAACAAAGGGGTTGGAATTGCAACTTTTTTGATGACGTTGTTAATACTGATTTTCGGAGAAATTACTCCTAAAAATATAGCGATTGATTATACGGAAGAAATTGTACTTTTTATTGCACCGATTATGAGTGTGTTTGTAAAAATATTTTCTCCTGTAGTATGGATTTTGACCAATTTTACAAACGGACTTCTTCATTTGTTCGGGTTGAACAAGCAGGAAAAGAAGCCCCTTATTACTGAAGAAGAATTGAAGACAATTGTAGAGGTATCCAGCCAGGAGGGAGTGTTGGAATCAGACGAAAAAGAAATTATTGATAATATTTTTGAATATAGTGATATGCGTGTGAAAGATATTATGATTCAGAGAATGGATATTGTTGCGGTGGATGTTTCAGCAACTTATGAAGAAGTGGTCGAAGCTTTTGGAGAAAAGCAGTTCTCAAGAATTCCGGTCTATGAAGATACGATTGACAATATTGTGGGAGTTCTGTATGCAAAGGATTTGTTTTTTATTCCGGTGGAAAAGATAAAACAATTTGATATCAAAAAGTATATGAGAGAGCCGTTTTATACCTATGAATTCATCAAGATATCCGACTTTTTCCGTAGAATGCAGGGTGATCGTATCCATATTGCAATTGTGTTGGATGAATATGGTGGAGTTGCGGGAATCATTACCATGGAAGATATCATTGAAAGTATTTTGGGAGATATCAATGATGAGTATGATCCGCAAGATGAAGAAGATATTGTTTGTATCAAAGAAGGAGAATATTTGGTAAACGGTTCTGTTCGTTTGGAAGATTTGAATGAAGAAATCGGAACTCATTTTGAATCAGAGGATTTTGAGTCGATAGGAGGATTTATTTTAGGAATTTTAGGTAGAATTCCGAGAACGGGGGAAATTATAAATTATGAATCCATTCGATTTGTGATTGAAAAAGTAGACAAGAGCAGGATTATGAAGATTAGATTGTTTTATTAATAGTATTTTGTGGGAAACAGAGGAGGAACTGTTATGATTACAAGAACAATTATGACGCCGGAACATCAGTTGATTAAATTATCTCCAAAGCAGACTTTGGAAGAAGGATTAAAAATTATTTCAGACAATTCATTTTTGTCTTTACCTGTTGTGGAAGACAAAAAGTTTTTAGGTGTATTGCATGCAAAAAATATTTTAGAGGATTTGTTTTTGAAGAGAGCAAATGAAGAAGAAGTTAGTGCAATGCTCAAAGATCCTTTGGAAAAACATATGAGCGTGAACAAGGCGATTGCTTTGGATACAGATTATATTGAGACAGTGGCTGAAAAATTTTCGGTTAACAACATCAGTTTTGTTCCGATTGTAAACAAAAAGGATGAATTCTTGGGAATTGTTACACAAAAAGCAATTTTTGGACTTGTAGTTCGAGTTTATGGTCTTAAAGATGCCAAAGTAGTGATTCATGCAGATGATTTTGTCGGAGTATTGAGCAACATCACTCGTATCATTGAAAAACATGGTGCAAATATTACCAATATCATTCAATACAACACGGATGTTATGGGAATTACTGAGATTTCTATCCGTCTGAAAGGGGAACAACTACCGTTGTTGGTAGAGAAACTGAAAGAACGCGGAATCAAGGTTCATGAGTTTACTCCACAAGTGCAATAGGTCAAAATTATAATGACTTTTTGCTGAAAAAATGATAGGATAAGAGTGTTGATGATTATAAAAAATATAGAAGGGAAAAGACTATGAGTTTACAAAGTATCATTCTGGCAGCAGGAAAAGGTACCAGAATGAAATCGAAGCATCCTAAGGTAATGCATTCTATATTCGATGTTCCGATGATTGATTATGTTTTGAAAAATTGTTGCGCTTTATCAGAAAAGAAACCGATTGTAGTGGTAGGACATGCAGGAGATACCGTAAAAGAGTATCTTTCTGATAGTGCTGATTGCGTTTTTCAGAGAGAACAATTGGGAACAGGACATGCAGTTATGATGGGGATTGACTTGATTGAAGAGGATGACGATGTTCTGATTATATGTGGAGATACTCCGTTGATTACAGATGTCACATTGCAAAAAATGATAGAGTTAAAGAAACACAGTGATGCTGTGGTGATGTCGGCAGTTGTAAAAAATCCATTGAATTATGGCAGAATCATACGAAATGGGGAGCATTTTTCAAAGATTGTAGAAGAGAAAGATGCAACGGATGAACAGAGACAAATTTGTGAAATAAATGCCGGAACATATATTATTTCCGGAAAAGTATTAAAAGAACAACTCGGCACTTTAAAGACAGAAAACAGTCAGGGAGAATATTATTTAACCGATGTTTTTGAAAATGTTGCAAAAGAGGGCATTGTGTCTTTGTGTATTGCAGATGAAGATGAAATTATCGGAATCAACAACCGACAACAATTGGCACAGGCTACACAGATTTTAAAAAGAAGAATTAACCATAGTTTGATGGACAACGGAGTGACTATTTTGGATGAAGATACTACATATATTGACCCTTCCGTTGTGATTGGTCAAGATACCATTATTTATCCAAATACCAGAATTTCAGGAAATACAGTGATAGGAGAAGATTGCATCATCCGTGAAAATACGACAATAGAAAATTCTACTATTATGAATGGTGTAGAAATCAAAAGTTCAACCCTGTTAGAAGCTGTTGTGGAAGAATACAGTACGATAGGACCTTATGCATATCTTAGACCTAAGGCACATGTTGGAAAACATGTTAAAATAGGTGATTTTGTAGAGGTGAAAAATTCAAAAATCGGAGATTATTCCAAAGCATCGCATCTTGCCTATATCGGAGATGCGGATGTTGGAAAAAATGTTAACATTGGATGTGGAGTTGTTTTTGTCAATTATGACGGGAAAAACAAACACAGAACTACAGTTGGAGATAATTCCTTTATCGGTTCCAATTCTAACTTAGTGGCACCGGTTGAAATTGGAGATATGTCGTTTGTTGCGGCAGGTTCTACCATTACAATTGATGTTCCGGATGATGCACTTTGTATTGCGAGAAATAAAGAGCGTATCAAAGAAAATTGGACAAGTAGAAAAGGTTTGATTAAAAAGAAATAATTTGTTTTTTGGGAGGAGCGTTCTAATGAATATTAGAGGAAATGAAATCAAAATTTTTAGTGGAAATTCGAACATTACGTTGGCTCAAAAAATTGCTGACGGATTAGGAGTTCCTTTGGGAGAGGCACAGGTTAAAAAGTTTAGTGACGGTGAAATATCCATCAATATCAATGAGAGTGTTCGTGGTGCGGACACTTATATTGTGCAATCTACCTGTGATCCTGTAAACGACAATCTTATGGAGCTATTGATTATGATTGATGCTCTGAAGAGAGCCTCTGCAGGAAGAATCACTGCGGTAATTCCATATTACGGATACGCAAGACAGGACAGAAAAGCAAAATCAAGAGATCCGATTACAGCAAAATTGGTTGCGGATTTAATTGAGGCTGCAGGTGCTGACAGAGTATTGACAATGGATTTGCATGCAAACCAAATTCAAGGATACTTTGATATACCGGTAGACCATTTGTTGGGCGGACCGATTTTGGTAGACTATTTTGCAAAAAAACAAATTGAGGATCTTGTAGTGGTATCTCCTGACCATGGAAGTGTAAAGAGAGTAAGAGCGGTAGCGGAAAAATTGGATATTCCGATGGCGATTGTGGATAAAAGAAGACCAAAAGCAAATATCTCTGAAGTAATGAATATTATCGGAGATGTCAAAGATAAAAATATTTTATTGATTGACGATATGATTGATACTGCAGGTACATTGGTAAATGCAGCAGAAGCGATTCGTAAAATGGGAGGAAAAGAAATCTATGCTTCTTGTACTCACCCCGTGTTTTCCGGTCCCGCAATTCAAAGACTGAAGGATTCCTGTATCAAAGAGATTGTTATTTTGGATACCATTGCTTTGCCGAAAGAAAAAGAAATGGATAAGATTCGTGTGATTTCATCAGCGCCTTTGTTTGCAAAAGCAATTTACAAGACATTCAATAATGAATCGTTAAGTATTTTGTTTGAATCTACAGAAGGATAAGAGTAGCTTGTGAAGTGAATAGTATCGACTGTTTTTTGTATATAGTTCCGATATCGTCTTGAAAAATTTGATTTTGTTGCGTAACAGATTTGTTGTCTGTTACGCATTTTTTATACTCTTCGTCAGTTTAGTATATGAAATCATTTATGATATTAGTTATGAACTTTTATTGAGGAAGTTTGCATTTCTTCTCCTAATATATTGTGAAACCAATAGGATTCTATGCCATTCCAAAGACATGATAGCCATACAGAGGTTTTAAATCATTAAAGATATTTTTATGATAAATTCTACGATAAAAGGGATGTTATTCTGTTGTATGAGTTTTCAACTGTTCTACAACTGATTCTTCCGGAGTAACATAGATTGTAGAGTTGTTGACATAGATTACCATACCCGGTTTTGCTCCACTTGGTTTTTTTACATTTTTTCGTTCTGTGTAGTCAACAGGAACATTGGAAGAAAATTTTCCTTTGCTATAGTAGGCAGCAAGAACAGCAGCTTCATATAAGGTTTTTTCAGAAATATCTTGCTGTTTTGCACGAATAATGACATGAGATCCCGGAATATCTTTTGTATGAAGCCAAGTGTCATTAGGTGAAGATAGTTTCAGAGTAAGACGATCGTTTTGTGTATTGTTTTTTCCGACTAATATTGTAGTACCGTCACTGGATGTAAATTCCATCGGAGATGAAATGGTCTCTTTTTTTGATTTATGGTTGCCCATTCGTCGGATATAGCCTTGTTTTGCTAACTCATCTTGTATTTCTGATATTTCGTCATAGGTTTCAATTTGTGAAATGGACAAAAGAACATTTTCCAAGTAAGAAATTTCTTTTTGTGCAATTGCAAGTTGTTCTGTTAACTCTTCGATACGATTTTTGGATTTTTGGTATCGTTTGAAATATCGTTGAATATTTTCAGAAGGACTTTTTTGTACATCCAACGGAATGGTGATTTTTTCATTGCTGCTATAAAAATTTTCTAATGTAATTTCACTCATCCCTGTCTTAATTTGATAAATATAAGAAGTGAGGAGTTCTCCGTAAAGCTTGTCCTTATCGAGCAACATAGAAGATGAAATTTCGTTGTTTTGTTTTTCTGTTTTATGTTGCAAAGTATCTAAACGAGTCTGTATTTTTTTTCTAAGAGCAGAAGTTCTTTGTTGGATTCTTTCCGCTCTATCTTTCAGGAAATAGAATTCTTCACATGCAGTATGGATGGATTGATACTCGACAAGTTCCATTGTTTCATAATGAGTCAGCAATACAGCAGAAAAATCAAGGATTGTATGAGGATTCCTCTGAATGACAATGCATGGACTGTATTCATGCTGTTCTATTCTTGACATCATTCTGGAAAAAGTTCCCCACAATTTTTCTGTTTTTACCTCAGAAAGAGAGCTTGCAACCTCTGTGGATTCGACATTGGCACGATAACAAATTTCTTTTGAAATTGTCGGGCTCATTCCCTCGTAACTCATATAAAACAGCTTGTAGATTTCTGAATGAAAATTGGAGCATAAGCGACGAAATTCATCTTCATCAAGTCGATGAATGGGGCTTATTTTTTTATGACCGGGAGGATATTGATAGGTGAGTCCCGGTAAAACTTCTCTGACAGAGCTGATATTTAGACTTACTCTTTTGATAGAATCAATAATTTTTCTGTCTTCAGTGTGAACTAAGATAATATTGCTGTGTTTTCCCATCAGTTCAATAATGAGAGTTTTGTTTTTCAGCACCCGAAGTTCATCATACGCGTCAATTGAGATTTCTACAATTCGTTCTGTAGAGCGTTGCTCGACACTTTTGATTGTTCCGTTTCCGATATGTTTTCTTAACAACATCAAAAACATGGGCGCAGTTAGAGGATTCTCTTTTTTTGCATCATTCACAAAATGAATTCTCGGTGTGCTTGAATTGGCACTGATTAACAATTTATGGTTTTGTTTTTCGTTTCGAATGGTAAGCCAGATTTCATCCTTTTCAGGTTGTGTAATTTTATCTATTTTTCCGTTGACTAATTTGGATTTCATCTCGTGTACCAGAGAACGTAAAGTGATTCCGTCTAATGCCATGTTTATTCCTCGTTTCTATATCATGTTGATTTTACCCACATATTATATCATATCGCAGGGAATTGTGAGTCTTTTATTGAGATATTCCATGAGTTAGAATAAGATTCAGACAAAAATACCGATAATCAAAAAGTTGAAATGCATCATTTTGATTATCGGTAAAAAAGATGAAAGATTATTTATCAAATAGAAGTTTAGTGATGACAACTTCCGTGGCCGCATTCATGGTTTCTGTGATGATCTGTACAACTATGATGTCCGTGTTCGTGTTCATCATGATGATTGCAATTAGCTGAAGAGTTTGCGACTAATTTTCCGTCTAAAAAAGCTTGAACGGTTTTTTCTACATCTCCGGAAACTCCGGCATAAAGTTTAATTTTTGCTTCTTCCAAAGCGTTTACTGCACCACTGCCGATTCCACCGCAAATCAAAATATCTGTTTCGTTATTTTTTAGGAAGGTAGCAAGAGCACCATGGCCCGATCCTTGTGTATCAAAAATTTTTGAATCTTTGATAGTGTTGTTTTCGATATCATACATCATAAATTGAGCTGTGTGTCCGAAATGTTGGAACACTTGTCCGTTTTCATAAGTAATAGCAATTCTCATAGTATTGTTTCCTTTCTGTTGTAACATTTGAGAAGTAGAGAGAGTATCACAGTCTATCTCATAATTTCCACCACAAATTTTTAATTGTTTGCCATTGATAATGGAATCTGCTATTTTTTTTCTCGCTCTGTTATAAATAGCAGTTACTGTTGTTCTGGCAACATTCAGCCTGGAAGCACATTCCAACTGACTAAGACCTTCATAATCAATCCAACGAATCGTTTCGAGTTCATCGAGTGTTAATTCAACAACAGAGTCTCCGTCATGTCCTTCGGGAATAAAATTCCAGTAATCAGGATATTGGCAAATTTTTCTACAGCGAATTGGTCTGGAAATAGAAACCACCTCCTGCGTTTTTGACATATGTCAATTATAAATTATATTATTTTTTCTTTTTTGTCAATATCTCACGTTACAAAAAAGAAAATTATCAAAAAATCAGTTTTGTAAGCAGAATAAAAATAGTTGAAATGTGATATAATGACATCATTTAAGGAATGTAAGTAAAGTATAGAGTAAGTTTCAGCAGATACAAAAATTCTGAATGATGAAAAATCAGAATCAAAACTGTAATTTAGTCACTCTGACACTGAGACAAATTATTTTCAGAAAGAGAGGGAATCGTGATGAAAGTCAAAAAATTAGGAATTGTCAGTTTATCAAAAGGGATACTCGGAGAGGATTTTATCCGTCATGAGTTGGAGATTGGTTTGAAGCGTTTGCAAGACTATGGAGTAGAAATTGTTTTGATGCCTCACGCACTCAAGGGATTGGATTATTTACAAAACCATCCTGAATCACGAGCAAAAGATTTGATTGATGCGTTTGAAGATGATTCGATTGATATGATTTTATGTGCAATAGGAGGAGATGATACTTATCGTCTGTTACCTTATCTTTTTGAGGATCATCAGCTTGAAAGAGTAGTAAATCAAAAGATATTTTTAGGATTTTCAGATACAACCGTCAATCATTTTATGCTTCATAAACTGGGTATAATCACTTTTTACGGGCAATCATTTCTATCCGATGTATGTGAAATCTCTTCTGAAATGTTACCCTATACAAAAAAATATTTTGAAGAGTTGATTACAACAGGAACTGTCAAAAGAATTACTCCAAGCGAAGTATGGTATGAAGAGAGAGAAGATTTTAGTGAAAAAGGAGTTGGCGTTTCTATGCCTTCTTTTGCAAACCAAGGGTTTGAACTGATTCGAGGAAACAAAACGTTTGAAGGACAAATTTTAGGCGGTTGTTTAGAATCTATTTTCTATAATTTTTTTGACAATTCAAGATATGATGATACGGTAGAGCTATGCCGAAAATATGAAATCTTCCCTTCTTTGGAAGAGTGGAAAGATAAGATTCTTTTGTTAGAAACGAGTGAAGAAAGACCAGAACCGGCTCTTTTTAGAGAGATGATTTGTGCATTAGAGAGATATGGAATTTTTGATGTTGTATCCGGAGTTTTGGTGGGTAAACCGCAAAATGAAATGTATTACGAAGATTACAAAAAAATAATGTTGGAAGAAATTTCTAATCAGAAACTTTCTCTTTTATGTAATATCAATATCGGGCATTCCACACCTCGATGTATTATTCCGTTTGGGATTCATGCTAAAGTTGATTCAGAGCGACAAACAATCTTGTTTGAATAGATTGGTCTGTATTTCCAATCAGTTTGAAGTAGTATTGATTGGAAACACTGGAAAAGTTTTAGTTTGACAAAGATGTCAGTCGTTATAGAGTAGTTGATGATATGAACTGTTCCGGAATGGTTGTGGTGTGATGAAATTAAATTTGGAAACATTGATTCGGAAGATGAAAGATGGAGTAATATTGTGAAAAAATTTTAGCAATTTTGTATCAACAAATATGATTCTGATTTTTGAATAACACTCCTATTTGTGATATAATATTATTTTAATAAATAGAGAGGGGATTTTCATGTCTAAGAGAGGATTAATTGAGACAGTTTCAGAAGATGCAGTAAAAAAACAGCAACAGTATGCTGATATGATAAAGGTACAAAATACAGAAAAGTATCATGATAAAAAACCTAAGTATATGATTACAACTTGGGGTTGCCAAATGAATGAACACGATAGTGAAAATTTATCGGGTATGTTTGAATATATGGGTTATGAGCTGACAGACAGAGAAGAAGATGCAGATGTGATATTATATAATACTTGTGCAATTCGTGAAAATGCTGAGCTTAAAGTATACGGAAATTTAAGTTTGTTAAAACATATCAAAGAAAATCGTGACGATATGATTATCGGCGTATGTGGTTGTATGATGCAACAACCTCATGTTGTGGAAGAACTCAAGAAAAAATACAGTCATGTGGATATTGTGTTCGGTACACATAATATTTATCAATTTCCGGAAATGTTATATCAACAGTTGACGAGTAACGCCGGACAGTTGATTGATGTTTGGGATATCGACGGTCAGATTATCGAAGGATTACCTACTACAAGAAAATTTGATGTAAAATCTTTTGTCAATATTATGTACGGATGCAATAATTTCTGCACTTACTGTATTGTTCCTTATACCAGAGGAAGAGAACGCAGTAGAGAGCCGAAGGATATTTTGGATGAAATTAGATTTTTAGCAAACGAGGGAATTAAAGAGATTACATTATTAGGACAAAATGTAAACTCCTACGGAAAGACTTTGGAGCAAAATTATACTTTTGCAGACTTGTTGCGAGATGTGAATGATATTGATGGAATTGAACGAATTCGTTTTATGAGTTCACACCCGAAAGACTTGTCGGATGAGTTGATTGATGCCATGGCAGAATTGCCGAAAGTTTGTGAAAGCTTGCATTTGCCGATTCAATCCGGCAGTACGAGACTGTTGAAAAAGATGAATCGACACTATAGTAAAGAAGATTACTATCTTTTGGTGGATAAATTGAGAGCGAAGATTCCGAATATCGGGTTTACTACCGATATTATGGTCGGTTTTCCGGGTGAGACGGAAGAGGATTTCTTAGAAACGATGGAAGTGGTAGAAAGAGTACAGTATGATTCGGCGTTTACATTTTTGTATTCCGTTCGTAAAGGAACACCCGCTGAAAAAATGGAAGACCAAGTTCCTGAAGAGGTAAAAAAAGAACGATTCCAAAGATTGTTGGAGCCTGTTAATCGGATTGCTGCTGAAAAAAATCATGCTTATGCAGGAAAGGTTGTAGAAGTATTGGTAGAATCCGTAAGCAAGCGAGATGAAACAAAATTGACGGGAAGAACAAGAGAAAACAAGTTGGTAAATTTTGACCGTCCGGAGGGAGATTGGATTGGCAAAATTGTGCATGTGAAGATTACGAATCCCAAATCATTTTCATTGAACGGAGAGATGGTTTCGGATGAGGAAGTATTGGGATAGATTGCATGGTATCAACCGGGAAGGTGGGAAGTGACGATTGGCAAAACTAACTCCGATGATGGAACAGTATTTTTTGATAAAAGAACAACATCCTGATGCGATATTATTTTTCCGCCTGGGTGACTTTTATGAAATGTTTTTTGAAGATGCAAAAGAGGCATCGAAAATATTAGAGATTGCCTTGACGGGACGCTCCTGCGGATTGGAAGAAAAAGCGCCGATGTGTGGAATCCCTTTCCATAGTTGTGATTCTTATATTCAAAAATTGATTCAAGCAGGAAAAAAGGTTGCAATTTGCGAGCAGATGGAAGATCCCAAAGAGACAAAAGGGTTGGTCAAAAGGGAAGTTACGAAGATTATTACACCGGGGACATTTATTGATGAGAGTGTGATTCAATCATTTCGAAACAATTATATTTTGTCTGTTTATCTTTCTAATGATCACAAAGAGTTTGCTCTCGCTTATGTGGATGTTTCAACAGGAGATTTGAATGTTTCCAAAGTATCCTATTTTGATTTTGCGGATATATTCTACAAAATTTCTCCTTCCGAGCTGATAGGAAACAGTGTGTTTATCAATTTTTTGAACGGAAAAGAGAAACTGGCAAGACAGATAAGATTATTTGTACAAAATCATCATGTGTGTGTGAACGCTTCGGAGTTGATTTCAAAAGAAGTGGAAATAGAGTTTTTTTCTGAAGAATATTTAAGAACACAACACCTTTTAGAACAACAAAATACGGATGTTCGTTTGTCAATTCGTATTTTGTTGTCCTATATTCAATACACACAAAAGACGGTTGCAAATAACTTGAATTCCATTCATTGGATTTATCAGGATAAATATTTGCATTTAGATTATTCTTCTATTTCTAATTTGGAGCTTATGGAGAGTTTTCTTCAAAAAAATAAAAAATATTCTTTGTTCGGTGTTTTGGATAAAACGAAAACTTCAATGGGTGCAAGAATGCTTCGAAAATGGATTGAACATCCTCTTCGAGATAAAAAGGAAATTGAACAGAGGTTAGATATTGTTGAAGAATGTATCTCTGATTACAGTTTGAGAGAGGATTTGAGGGAGTATCTGGACTCTGTATATGATATGGAGAGAATTTGTGCAAAAATCAGCTATGATACTGTTACAGTAAGAGATTTGTTGAATTTGAAAGAATCGTTGTATGATTTGCCGAACTTGAGAGAAAAAATCGAGCTATCGGACAAAAAATTGTTGATTCAAATATTTGAACAGATGGACACGTTAGAGGATATTTATCATTTGCTTGATGATTCTATTTCAGATAGACCTATCGGAACAATTAAGGATGGCGAAGTGATTCGGGAAGGATATTCCAAAGAGTTGGACGAGATGAGAAGTATTGAAAAAAATGCTGCTTCGATTTTATCTCAAATGGAATTACAGGAGAGAGCTTCGACCGGATTCAAGACTTTGAAAATCGGATACAATAAAGTGTTCGGTTACTATATTGAAATTACTCACGCGGCACTAAAATCAGGCGAACTTCCTGAAAGCTATGTGAGAAAGCAAACTCTTGCCAACTGTGAGAGGTATATCAATCAGGAATTGAAAGAATTGGAAATAAAGATTTTGACATCCAGACAGAGGGCATTAGATTTACAAAACGAGTTGTATGCTGAAGTGAAGACACAAGTGAAACATGCCGTTTTTAGAATCCAGACAACTGCAGATAAAATAGGTTCGTTGGATGCATTGCTTTCTCTTGCGGAAACAAGTTATCAAAATGATTATGTGAAACCGTCCATCAATAAGGAAAAGCGTCTTGAGATTGCAGATGGTAGACATCCGGTTGTGGAACGTTTGGTGGAAGAACAAATTTTTGTGCCGAATGATACGAATTTATTGAAAGACAAAAATTTTATGATTATTACAGGTCCGAATATGGGTGGAAAATCTACTTATATGAGGCAAGTTGCACTGATTTGTATTATGGCTCATATCGGTTGTTATATTCCGGCAAAGTCTGGAGATATTCCTTTGTTGGATGCGATTTATACCCGTGTGGGAGCAGCAGATGATTTATCACAAGGACAGAGTACATTTATGGTAGAAATGAACGAAGTATCTCATATTTTGGAACATGCGACAGAACACAGCCTAGTCATTTTGGATGAAGTCGGTCGAGGAACAAGTACCTATGACGGAATGAGTATCGCATGGGCGATTGTTGCTTTTATTTGTCGCAAGATTCAATGTATGACTCTGTTTTCTACCCACTATCATGAAATAACAGATATTGCTGAACGGTTCGACAATGTTGTCAATTATTGTGTAGCGGTAGAGGAAAAGAAAGAAGAAGTGTTGTTTTTAAGAAAGTTGGTACAAGGGAAAGCGGATAAAAGTTATGGAATTCATGTTGCGAAGTTGGCACACTTGCCCAAAGAAGTGTTGTCGCTTGCAGAACATAAGTTGAATCAGCTACAAAGTCAAAAACAGGAATGGAGTAGAGAAATAGGGGAAGATGTTTTCGTAGAGGAATCGAAAGAATCCGATATTAAGAACTTAAAACATCGAGAGATTATCAATGAATTGGAAGGTATCAATACAGATACATTGACTCCGTTAGAGGCACTGTTGGTGATTCATAAAATCAAAGAAAAACTTCTAAAGTAACGCTGTTTCTAAAGTGATGCTGTTATAGAGAGGAGGATTTTTTGGGACAAGAAATTTTTATTTTAGATGAGTTCACAATCGGTAAAATCGCAGCGGGAGAGGTTGTGGAAAGACCGTCTTCCGTTATCAAAGAGTTGGTGGAGAACTCAATTGATGCAAATGCAAAAAATATTGTGATAGAAATTAAAGATGGTGGAAAACAGTACATCAGAGTATCCGATGATGGTGTCGGAATCCCTCATGCAGAATTGAGTAAAGTATTTTTGAGACATTCTACAAGCAAGATTCAAAAAATTGAAGATTTGGAGAACTTACAGACTTGTGGGTTTCGTGGAGAGGCATTATCTTCAATATGTGCAGTATCGAAAACAACTTTGATGACAAAAACATCTGATGAAGAATGGGGAAGTCGTGTTTTTGTAGAGGGCGGAAAATATATTTCGACAGAAAAAATAGGACTTTCTCAAGGAACTACATTGGTGATAGAGGATTTGTTCTTTAATGTTCCGGCAAGAAAGAAATTTATGAAATCTTCTCCAGCAGAAGCTATGGCAATCAACCAGATTGTGTGTCGTTTGGCAATGGGAAATCCTTCCATACGATTTAAATTGATTAGCAATAACAAGGTTATCGTATCTACTGTAGGAGACGGAACATTGGAAAATGCAATTCGTTCTATCTATGGCAAAAATGCAATTGAGCAGATGTTTTACGCAAAGAGAAATTTTGAACAAGAAGTGACCTTATATGGCTATTTGTCAAAGACCAGCATGTATCAAACAAATCGAAGAATGCAAAATTTCTTTTTTAACAGACGGTATGTCGAAGATATCTCTGTTGCAAGAGCGATGGAAGATGCGTACAAGGGAACCATTCCAATCGGTAAATTTCCATCTTGTGTGCTGTTCATTGATTTGAATCCGGCACAGATAGATTTTAATGTCCATCCGAATAAATTGAATGTGAAATATGACTCCGAATTGAGGTTGGAAGACAAGGTGTACGCTTTTGTTCGCGATGCTTTATTCCAAAAAAGCAATCATTTGATTCCGAAGGGAAGTTTTGTTCGTGAAGAAAAAACAGTAGAGCCTCCGGTGAAAGTTCAAGTTCCGATTTCTGTCACAGAAGAAAAAGAGTCGGGAGAATCACAAGAAGTTGCAGTATTTTCCTTTGAAAAGAAAGATGCAACAATTCCTTTTGAAAAAATATTATTTCCAAATGAATCTGATACAAAAGAATTTGAGTCAAAAGTGTTCGATAAAAAAATATCTTATGAAAAAGTATCAGATGTGAGAAAAAAACTTTCTGTAGAAGAAAATAGGATGATGGCTAATGAAGTGCAGGAATCAGAGAACGGTTATCGTGAAGTTGAATGTTATAGAGAGAAAAACAGAGCGAAAGAATCCACCGTAGCGGAGAGGGGAAAAGAAATATCAGAACCGGTTGTTCAGAATTTTTTACAAACACAAGAAAAAGAAGAAGACATTCTAAATTATGAACAATTGCATTATGTAGGTAGAGTTTTTTCTACGTATCTCATTATGACAAAAGAGGAACGAATGTATTTAATTGATCAACATGCGGCGCATGAGAGAGTATTGTTTGAACGATATATGGTCTTGTTGCATAAAGATGAGCTTTCCTCTCAACAATTGCTGAATCCGATTTTACTTGAGCTATCTTATGAAGATGCAACTTTGGTAGAAATGTATCGTGATGAAATCCAAAAATTAGGATTTGATTTTGATTTTTTGGGAGAAAAAGTGATTGTGATTCGCGGAGTACCTGTTTTCTTTCAGGAAACACAGGGCGAACAATTTATGTACGAAATTATTGAACTGTTGCAAGAAAATAAAAATCTCGAAAACTATGAGGAATTTATTGATAAAGTAGCCACAAAGGCTTGCAGAGCAGCAATTAAAGCAAATGATCGCATTATGGATACAGAAGTAGAAGCGTTGTTAAAGGATTTGAATCAGTGTGACAATAAGTATACCTGTCCTCATGGACGACCGGTATTTATCGAAGTGAAAAAATACGACTTGGAAAAGATGTTTAAGCGAGTGAATGCTTAAGCGATGTAAGTTTAAGAAAAATGAGTGTGATAAACTTGAACAAGGTAATTATGATTTCGGGACCAACAGGAGTCGGAAAAACGAAAACATCAATTCAATTAGCAAAGAAGATAGATGGAGAGATTATATCTGCAGACTCTATGCAAATTTATCAAGAAATGAATATCGGAACAGCAAAGATTCGTGAGGAAGAAACGGAAGGAATCAAACATCACTTGATTGATGTGATTTCACCGGATGAAAACTTTACAGTTTCTGATTTTCAGCAAAGAGCATTAGCTCTAATTGATGATATTACAAACAGAAAAAAAGTTCCGATTATTGTAGGTGGAACAGGATTATATGTGAATTCACTTTTATACGATATGGATTTTCAAAGTAATACAGTCGATAGAGAATTGAGAGCGGAGCTCTTAAACTTATTGGAACGAGAAGGAAAAGATGCACTCTTTCATCAATTGGAAGAAATAGATTCCAAAAAAGCTGAAACAATTGATAGGCACAACAGTAAAAGAGTGATTCGTGCAATTGAAATTGCAACTTATGCTAAAAAAAATAAAGATTTTGCCAACGATATTTTGCCGAGAAAAGACATGCAATTTTTATTATTTACTCTATATGCAGACAGAAAGCTGCTGTATGAGCGAATCAATAACAGGGTAATGGAAATGATAGAGGATGGATTGGTTCAAGAAGTTGAAAGCTTGGTTAAAAAATATCATCTTACAGAAGAAAACCAATCTATGAAAGGAATCGGCTATCGTCAAGTCATTGCCTTTCTTGAAAAAAAGATAAGCAATTTGGAAATGATAGAAGAAATAAAAAAAGATTCCCGACGATATGCAAAAAGGCAGTTGACTTGGTTTAGAAGATATCCGTTTGCCAAATGGATAGACATGGATCAAGAGTTTTCGGTAGCCTTTGAGGATATCCTGAAACAGACAAACGAATTTTTGGAGGGATAATATCTGTATCGGATAAGATACAGGAAGAAGATAATATAGAAGATTTTCAGTTTATGAAACATCACATTTGTGATGGAAGCAATCATCATTGATTCAACGAGTCGAGTTCTTTTATGTTAGATTTTTGATACTTGACATCATTCACTTTGAAGAAAAGAATAGAGATAATATCTGTTTCATAAAAATCAAGTAAGACAAGGTACTTTTTAATCAATGGTTTTGATGAATGAAAAAGGAGGAGTTTTGTATGTTTGACAAAATGACAGTAGAAGAAATCAGTCAAAGATTGGAACAAGTGATTCAAAAATCAGATGCTATGAAAAAAGAAGGAGAAGTAGCCACCTACCTACCTTGTCTTTCTCAAATTGATCCGGATGGATTTGCGACATCTATTGCGACTACTTCCGGAAAGGTTGTAGAGAGCGGAGATTGTGATATTAAATTTTCTATTCAAAGTATTTCTAAAGTAATTGATTTTATGATAGCGTTAGAGGATGTCGGTGCAGAAACTGTTTTTTCTAAAATCAATACAGAATGTACGAGATATCCTTATAATTCTGTAAGAGCAATCGATGATAGAGTGGCAAATCCGTTTATCAACGCAGGAGCTTTGACTGTCTGTTCTTTACTGAAAGGAATAACGGTTGATGAAAGATTTCAGAGAGTTGCTGATAAAATAAAACAACTGAGTGGAGCGGACGAGATACGAACACAGAAAGAATTTCATTTTGTGACAGATATCAATCGTTCATTGGTATACTATTTAAGGGGAGTAGGCTTAATCGATTCGAATGTAAATGTAGAAGAAGTGTTGGATTTATATGTTCGAATTTGTTTTATTGAGTTAAACGCGACAGAAATGGCACATATGGCGGGAGTATTGGCAAATGGAGGAAGAAGTTTAGATAACAGGAAACAAATCATAGATGAAGAAATTGTAAAAATGGGAGTTTCCTTGATGGCGACTTGCGGGATGTATGAGAGCAGTGGTAAATTTTTGATGCAAACAGGATTTCCTGCAAAAAGTGGCGTGAGTGGCGGCATTATGGCAGTTGTTCCGGGAAAATGCGGAATTTGCACCTATTCACCTCGATTGGATGAAGAAGGAAATAGCTTGCGAGGAAATATTATTTTGTCAGATTTATCCAAAGAATTTAAATTGCACATGTTTGCATAAATAGTATGTCATAGAATAGGAAGTTTTTCGTACGAATATCGGAGAGCTTCCTATTTTTTGAATGATATTGCAGTAACCTTTTGATGATGTTATGTCTTATACTATTAACTATTAGAACTGACAGGTTGAATGCTTTGAACTATGTGATTCTCCAAATTATTTTTCAGCAATTGTACATTCTGCATACCAGGCATTTTAAACGGAGAATAGTATTATGTACATAAATGGATAAAAAGATATAAATTGATACAATAAAAGACGATATACTATACAATCTTTTGAATGATGATATATTATAATGATATTTTGAAGATATATACTATACTTTATTTAAGAATTTATGTAAAAAGAGAGTAATAATTTGTTTGAATTTTGAAGTAAGTATTGCATTTTTTGTGAAATTTCAATATTATAGTATTGTATATACTTAGATTTTTAAAAATATAAAAACTGATTCAAAAAAGTTAAATTTTTAGGAGGGTAATTCAATGAAAGTTGGAATCAACGGATTTGGAAGAATTGGTAAAAATGTTCTACGAGCTTATTTTGAAAATGGCGGAAAAGATACTTACGGTTATGAGATTGTAGCAGTAAACAATCGTAAGGAAGCGAAGACACTTGCACATTTATTCAAATACGATTCTCTGTTCGGAACTTATGAAGGAGAAGTAAAGGCTGTTGGTGATGATAAATTAGTAATTGATGGACATGAAATCTTATTATTTGAAGAAAGAGATCCTGCGTCTGCACCTTGGAGAGAATTGGGTGTTGATATTGTGATTGAATCTACAGGAAAATTTAACAAACGAGAAGATGCAGAAAAACATATTGCTGCCGGAGCAAAAAAAGTAATTTTGACGGCACCCGGAAAGAATGTAGATGCTACTTTCGTAGTGGGTGTAAACTGTAATTCTTACGATCCTAAAACACATCATATTATTTCCAATGCATCTTGTACAACAAACTGTTTGGCACCTTTTGCAAAAGTAATTGACGAACAATTCGGAATTGAAAAAGGATTGATGACAACAGTTCATGCATATACAAATGACCAAAATATTTTGGATAAGAGACATAAAGATTTAAGAAGAGCAAGAGCGGGAGCGTTATCTATCATTCCAACCACAACAGGAGCTGCAAAAGCGGTAGCTTTGGTACTTCCACAGTTAGAAGGTAAATTGAACGGATTTGCAATGAGAGTGCCTACTCCAACTGTTTCTGTTGTAGACTTAACAGTAGAATTAAAGAAAGAAACAACAGTAGAAGAAATCAACAAAGCATTTGAAACAGCTGCGAACAATGAAATGAAAGGTATTTTAGGATATTGTGAAGAGCCGTTGGTTTCTATTGATTTCAAAAAAGATAAGAGATCTTCTATCGTAGATGCGCTATCTACAATGATGATTGACAAACACATGGCGAAAATTGTGGCTTGGTATGATAATGAATGGGGCTATTCTAACAGAGTGTTAGACTTGACAAGAATAGTGAATGAAAGAAAATAGTAAAAAAGTGGCAAAATTCATATAGATGACAGAAAGATAAATGGTTGCCGAACTATTTCTTTATGAGAAAAAGAATGCTCACATAGAAGAGCCTATGCAACGATTTTGTATAGGCTCTAACTATGTGTTTAAGGAGGAATAACATTGTCAATGTTAAATAAAAAAAGAGTTTATGATTTGGAAGTAGCTGATAAAAAAGTTCTTGTCAGATGTGATTTTAACGTTCCGATGAAAGATGGAGCAATTACAGATGACAGAAGAATTATATCTGCATTAGAAACAATTACGTACTTAACAGAACATGATGCAAAAGTTATTTTGATGTCACATTTGGGAAGACCGGATAAGAAATATGATCCGACATTCTCTATGAAACCGATTGCAAAAAGATTGTCAGAGCTTTTGAAGAAAGAGGTGCCGTTGGCAGAAGATGAAAATGTAGTTGGAGAACATGCAAAAGAATTGGTTTCCAATATGAAAAAGGGAGACGTCATCCTCCTTGAAAATGTTCGTTTTGTCAAAGGAGAGACAAAAAATGATCTTGAATTTGCAAAAGCGTTGGCATCTTTGGCTGATTTATATGTGAATGATGCATTTGGAACAGCTCACAGAGCCCATTCTTCTACTGCGGGAGTAGCACAATTTTTGCCATCTGCAATGGGATTTTTGATTGAAAAAGAAGTATCCGTTATGGGAAAAGCATTGGCAAATCCTGATAGACCTTTTGTAGCAATTTTGGGAGGTTCAAAAGTTTCTGATAAAATTTCCGTTATTGAAAATCTTTTGGATAAAGTAGATACTTTGGTTATCGGAGGAGCAATGGCATTTACTTTTGCGAAAGCAATCGGAACAAAAGTTGGAATATCGAAAGTGGAAGAAGACAAGGTAGAAGTTGCTGCATCACTTTTAGAAAGAGCGAAGGAAAAACGGGTGCGTTTGATATTACCTTTAGATTACCATGTGACTACAGAGTTTAGTGATGCGACAGAATCTTTTATTACAGATGATGCTAATATTCCTGATGGATATATGGGACTTGATATAGGAGATAAGACCATTCAGGAATTCGAAGCAGTATTAAAAAATGCAAAGACTGTTGTTTGGAACGGACCGATGGGAGTATTTGAAATGGATAAATATGCAGTCGGAACAAAGGCAGTTGCAGAAATACTATCTCATCTTGATGCTGTAACGATTGTAGGTGGAGGAGATTCTGCCGCAGCTGTTGAAAAGTTGGGTTATGCAGATAGTATTACACATATTTCCACAGGTGGCGGAGCATCGTTAGAATTTTTGGAAGGTAAAGTATTACCGGGAATTGATGCTATTAGTGATCGCTAAGGAGAACATATTATGAGAAAAGTGATTATTGCAGGAAACTGGAAGATGAATAAGACGGTTTCCGAATCGGTAGAATTTATAGAAGAACTAAAAAAAGAAGAGTTGGATAAAGAAGTAGAGTGTGTGGTTTGTGCACCGTTCATTTCGTTGGAAAGATTGAGTATTGCTTCTAAGAACACTGCAATTAAATTAGGCGCTCAAAATGTGTCACAGTATGATAACGGTGCTTATACCGGTGAAATCTCAACATCTATGTTGAAAGACTTGAATATGGAGTATGTTATCCTTGGACACTCTGAAAGAAGACAGTATTTTTTAGAGACGAATGAAGTTATCAATCAAAAGGTACAAAAGGTATTATCTTCTAAGATGACTCCGATTTTATGTGTCGGAGAAACATTGGAAGAGAGAGAATCTAGAAAGATGAATGATGTGATTGCAACACAGATAAAAGAAGGATTAGCCAATCTTTCTTTCGAACAAGCAAAAGGTGTTGTCGTAGCTTATGAACCGATATGGGCTATCGGAACAGGAAAAACCGCTACGAGCGATCA
This sequence comes from Filifactor alocis ATCC 35896, assembly GCF_000163895.2. Classification (NCBI taxonomy): domain Bacteria; kingdom Bacillati; phylum Bacillota; class Clostridia; order Peptostreptococcales; family Filifactoraceae; genus Filifactor; species Filifactor alocis. The sequence goes on along the minus strand of NC_016630.1, from coordinate 1,172,542 downwards.
AGCAAACGAAATGGCAATGTTTATTCGAAAACAACTGAGAAAATTGTTCCAAGATGTGGCAGAGGATATTTCTATTTTATATGGAGGTTCTGTCAAACCGAACAATATCAAAGAGATTATGGTACAATCAGATATCGATGGTGCTTTGGTAGGTGGAGCTGCATTAAAGGTAGATTCTTTTGCAGAGTTGGTAAACTATCATAAGTAAAACATAATGAGATATTAAGTATTTCGTATGGACTTAGTTTCTATATTACTATCATTAGGGAGGAAAATAACGATGTTTATAACAGAAGTATATGCAAGAGAAATTTTGGATTCCAGAGGAAATCCAACTGTAGAAGTAGAGGTTTGTTTGGAAAGTGGAGTAATCGGAAGGGCAGCTGTTCCTTCAGGAGCATCCACAGGAGTGTATGAGGCGGTAGAACTTCGTGACGGAGATAAGAGCCGTTATCTTGGAAAAGGTGTTTTGAAGGCTGTTGAAAATGTCAATGAAGTGATTGCTCCTAAGTTGGAAGGATGGAGTGTTTTTGATCAAGTCGGTATTGATGAGTTTATGATTGCGTTGGATGGAACGGAAAATAAAGGAACGTTAGGTGCTAATGCTATTCTGGGAGTTTCTATGGCTGTTGCAAGAGCTGCTGCCGAAGAACTTGGACTTCCTCTCTACCAATATTTAGGCGGAGTGAATGCAAAAACATTACCGGTTCCTATGATGAATATCCTAAACGGTGGACAACATGCGGATAACAATGTAGATATTCAAGAATTCATGGTAATGCCGGTTGGAGCGGATTCTTGGAAAGAAGCATTGAGAATGGGAGCAGAAATATTCCATGCTTTGAAATCGGTGTTAAAATCAAAAGGATTAAACACCTCGGTAGGGGATGAGGGTGGATTTGCACCGAATTTATCTTCTAACGAAGAGGCGCTTTCTTCTATTGTAGAAGCGATTGAAAAAGCGGGATATCAACCGGGAACAGAGGTAAAAATTGCAATGGATGCCGCAGCATCATCTTTCTATGATGCAGAGAAAAAGAAATATGTGCTTGCAGGCGAAGGAAAAGAATATTCTTCTGAAGAAATGGTTGCTTTTTATGAAAAATTAGTAGAAAAATATCCAATTATCTCTATTGAAGACGGATTAGATGAAAATGACTGGGATGGATTTAAATTAATGACAGAGCACTTGGGTTCTAAGATTCAAATTGTGGGCGATGACCTTTTTGTTACAAATACCAAAAAATTAGCAGAAGGAATCGAAAAAGGAATTGCGAATGCTATTTTGATTAAATTAAATCAAATCGGAACCATTACAGAAACATTAGATGCAATTGAAATGGCAAAGAGAGCCGGCTACACTGCAGTAGTGTCTCATCGTTCCGGAGAAACGGAAGATACTACTATTGCAGATTTGGTTGTGGCAACAAATGCCGGACAAATCAAGACAGGAGCACCTTCCAGAACAGATCGTGTTGCAAAATACAATCAATTGATTCGAATTGAAGAAGAACTAGAAGGAATTTCTCAATATTTGGGCATGAATGCATTCTATAACATTAAACAAAAGTAGGATTCATTTGTTTTGAATGATAGTTCGAGCAAGGACCATGATGGCTAAAGTCTTTGCTCGAACTACTATTTATGTATAGATGAAAAAATGAAATAAAACAAATCTATTTCATAATTACTATCTATGAAAATAGATTGTTTTGGCTTGTAATTCAAATATACCTATGTTAAAATAGGTAGGTATATTTTATAAGATATGGAGGTGTACGTAGCGTGAAGAATTCATTGATGCTTCTCGAAATCGTTGTAAGTATTACACTAATAGTTACTGTCTTATTGCAGTCAAGTAATAATACAGGGTTAGGCTTTATGAGTGGAGCAACAGAGCAATTATCCGGGAATAAAGTTCGTGGAAAAGAAACGGTGTTAAGAAAAATAACGGTGGCATTGGCAGTAGTATTTATTATACTTGCAATCGTACTACTGGCACTTCAAAAGTAAAAAGGGAGGAATAATAATGGAAAATTTGATTTTGTATCCTATTATAGGATTGATTGCACTTCTATTTGCAGCATTCCTATCAAGCAAAATCAATAAAGTATCTGCCGGAGATGATCGTATGAAAGAAATTTCTTCTTACATTCACGAAGGCGCGATGGCTTTCTTAAAAAGAGAGTACAAGACTCTTGCAATTTTTATTGCGGTATTATTTGTTATTTTAGCAGTAGGTATTAATGTTCAAACTGCTGTGTGCTTTCTTGTAGGATCTATTTTTTCTACACTTGCAGGATTCTTCGGAATGCAAGTTGCAACAAGAGCGAACGTAAGAACAGCAAATGCTGCAAGGGAAAAAGGTATGAACGGTGCACTTTCAGTTGCTTTCTCCGGTGGAGCGGTAATGGGAATGTGCGTAGTTGGTTTGGGAATATTAGGAGTAAGTGCTCTTTATATCATTCTAACATCAATGAATATTGATCCTGAAGAAGTAGTAAACATCATTACAGGGTTTGGACTTGGAGCTTCTTCTTTAGCATTATTCGGACGTGTTGGTGGAGGAATCTACACAAAAGCTGCCGATGTTGGTGCAGACTTAGTTGGTAAAGTTGAAGCGGGAATTCCTGAAGATGACCCTCGTAATCCTGCTGTTATCGCAGATAACGTTGGAGATAATGTTGGGGACGTAGCAGGTATGGGAGCTGACTTATTTGAATCTTATGTAGGATCTATCATTGCAGCGATTACATTAGGATTGATTGCAACTGATTATGGTGTGATGGGAGTAGTTTTCCCACTTGCAGTATCAGGAGTAGGGATTTTAGCTTCTATCATCGGAACATTCTTTGTTCGTGGGGGAGAAGATACAGATCCTCAAAAAGCTTTGAATATGGGTACTTATGTAGCCGGTGGAATTACAGTTGTTGCATCTTTCTTTTTATCAAAAGCAATGCTTGGAGACTTGAGAGGTGTCGGAGCAGTAGTTGTAGGTTTAGTAGTTGGAACATTAATTGGACAAGTTACTGAAATTTACACTTCAGACTCTCATAAATATGTTAAGAAAATTGCTGAGCAATCTGAAACAGGTTCTGCTACAACAATTATTTCCGGTCTTTCTGTAGGTATGGCATCTACGTTAGCACCAATTATTTTGATTTCTGTTGCAATTTTGGTAGCATTCATGGTAGGTGGAGTATACGGTATTTCATTGGCATCTATCGGTATGTTGGCAACTGCTGGTATGACAATCGCTGTAGATGCGTATGGTCCAATTGCGGATAATGCAGGTGGAATTGCAGAAATGTGTGAATTACCTGAAGGTGTAAGAAATATCACTGATAAGTTAGATTCTGTCGGTAATACAACAGCAGCTATCGGAAAAGGATTTGCAATCGGTTCTGCAGCATTGGCTGCACTTTCATTGTTTGTATCTTATACAGCAGCAGTTGGAATTGATTCTATCTCTATCTTAAAACCTGAAGTAATTGTAGGAATGTTTATTGGTGGAATGTTGCCATTTTTATTCTCTGCGATTACAATGGAAGCAGTAGGAAATGCTGCATTCGATATGATTGAAGAAGTTCGTAGACAATTTAAAGAAAAACCCGGTATTATGCAAGGAACAGAAAAACCTGACTATGCAAAATGTGTTGATATTTCTACAACAGCATCATTGAAACAAATGATTGTTCCAGGTCTGTTGGCTGTATTATCTCCTTTAGTAGTTGGATTATTGTTAGGAACAGAAGCATTAGGTGGATTGTTAGGTGGTTCTCTTGTTTCAGGAGTGTTGATGGCTGTAATGATGTCAAATGCCGGTGGAGCATGGGATAATGCAAAAAAATATATTGAAGGTGGAGCACATGGTGGAAAAGGATCAGATGCTCATAAAGCAGCTGTAGTAGGAGATACCGTAGGAGATCCTTTCAAAGATACTTCAGGACCGTCTATTAATATCTTGATTAAACTGATGACAATTGTATCTCTTGTATTTGCACCATTCTTCTTGCAATTTGGCGGAATTTTGTTGCAATACATGGGTTATTAGAATTAGTTGATACTAGAATTTTTATAAAATCATAAAGTTAAAAGTAAAATACCTCCAAAGAGGGAAAGCTGATACATTAAAATCAGATGAACCTCCGGGAGGTATTTTTTAATGTCTTGAATTTATAATCTGAGTGCAACAAAAAAAGATTCATAGCTTTCTGATAAAATAGGGCCTATAGGACAAAAAAAGCAAAGATTTTTGATTCAAAATCTTTGCTATACATACTGTTGAACTATTATCTTTTTAATCGCTTGTTGATATCTGCATGTCTTTCATTTGATTGACGTGTAAATTCTTTTAATAAATCTTCTAAATGACCGTTCCCTTTGTTAGGAGAAAACAAATCAATGGATGGAGAAGGTTCTTCTGTTTTATGGAACTCTTGTCTTTTGGTAGCTTCTTTCTTTTCAAAAGGAATCGCTTGTTTTATGGAAAGAGAAATCTTTTTTCCGTCTTCTTCGATAGACAATATTTTTACTTTTACTTCGTCTCCTACAGAAATAACTTCATTGATATCCTTAACAAAGTTATGTGATACCTGTGAAATATGCACCAATCCTCTTGTAGTTGCATCTAATTGAACAAATGCTCCGAAAGGTTTGATTTGAGAAATTTTTCCTTCTACAATGTTGCCGACACTAAATTGATTTGCCATATATACACTCCCTATTTTATGATTATTATAATGATTATATCACAAAAATTCTTAAAGTAGAAAACTTTTGGTATAAAAATCAAATAATTGTTGTGAGTGAAAAATTTTTTGGGAAGTTTATTCTTCAATGATATGAATTTTGAACAGAATTTATGATATAATATTGTTGTTCAGTGAATGTAAGGTACAGAGCAAAGGTTATTAGTCGGTAACTCAGTGAGCATGTGAGAAAAGGCATAATAGCCGAATGCATAGAATTGAGAGTACAATAAAGAAAAATGATTTAGAAGATAACAATATAAAATAAAAAGAAAGATTGAGATTAACAATGAAAATAGAAGATGTGATAAAAGAAAAGTGGGTTTTAGCATCCAATTCTCCCAGAAGAAAAGATTTATTGTCCAAACATGGTGTGTCTTATGAGATTATCACGGAAGAGATAGAAGAAAAGAAGGATTGCTTTCTTTCTCCTGTTTCTATGTGCATGAGTTTAGCATTTCAGAAAGGGGTGGCGGTTGCAGAAAAGCATCCTTTTCGAAAAGTTATTTCTGCGGACACCATTGTTGTTTGTAACGGAGAATTGTTTGGAAAACCGAAGAATGAATCGGATGCTTTTGAAATGTTGAAAAAATTGAGCGGAAACACACAGCATATATTGACAGGGTTTTCTTTATTGTGTTGGAACTATGGAATCAAGTTTGTAGATTATGATATCAGTGAAATTAAATTTAAGAAATTAAGGGTTAATTGTAAAATGAAAATGAACTAAAAAAATTCCATAGAAAATCACGTTTGGTATAATTGAATCACCACAAAACAAAAAAACCAAAGGTGATGACTATGGAATATAATAATACTACAGCAAATTCAAGAAAAAATAAACATTTAAACGATTTCGAAAGAGGACAAATTCAACTTCTGCATAATAAAGGATATTCAGCATACAAAATAGCAAAAGAACTTCGTAGAGCATCCAACACCATAAGAAATGAGTTAAAAAGAGGTACAGTAACTCAAATAAAAGGAATACATGATGTACAAGTATATTATCCGGATACAGGTAAGTTAGTATATGAGAAGAATCGAAAAAATTGCAAAAAGAAATTTAAAGCCTTGAAATGTAGCAAATATTTAGACTTTGTAAAGCAAAAGTTTAATGAAGAAAAATGGTCGTTAGATGCAATTTGTGGATATGCAAAGTTAAATAAGCTATATGAAGGTCAAAGAGTCTGCACCAAGACATTATACAATTATGTAGATATAGGTCTAATAGGAATAAAATCTATTGATTTGCCCTTAAGAGTGAAAAGAAAACCGGCTAAAAAACGAGTAAAAGAAAACAAAAGAAAACTTGGAAAAAGTATAGAAGAAAGACCGCAAGAAATAGAAACAAGAAAAACATTTGGAAATTGGGAAATAGATACAGTAATACCAAAGAAAAACAAAGAAGAAGCATCATTAATAACCATAACAGAAAGAAAAAGTCGAATGGAACTAATCTTAAAATTAAACAGAAGAAAAGCATCCATAGTAAATGAAACATTAAAGAACACATTGAACAGATTGAAGGAACCACAAAAAATATTTAGAAGCATAACAAGTGATAACGGCTTAGAGTTTGCGAAATTATGTGAACTTGAAAAAACATATATAGGAAACATCTATTACTGTCATCCCAATAATCCCCAGGAAAGAGGAACAAATGAAAAGCACAATAGCCTAATCAGAAGATTTCTACCGAAAGGAAAATCATTAAATGATTATGAAGAAGAACACTATATAAAGATAATGAATTGGATGAACAATTTGCCAAGAAAAATCCTAAATTACCGCACTCCTATAGAAGTTTTTATAGAAGAACTAAATAACTTAGGACTTTTAGATGATAATGAGGAATTAGTTCAATTTGATATTGCAATTTAAGCTTTAGAAAAGTTGGAAAAGAAATAAAAAAATAATGTAAAAAAATCAGAAACTATGGTATACTTATTTGGTTAGTATGCTTGTAGAATGGTAAACTGGGTTGTGTATGGAAAATATAGAGAAACGAAGTTAATTTTGATGAGATGGAACAAGTCACTTACCAAGAGCATCAATTTTGATAAGAAAATTAAAATATTTTAAGATAAACCTAGGAGGAAATAAACAAATGAGTGAAATTCTAAAAAAAGAAAAAAGTTTAGTAACATTAAAAATGACAGTAAAAGGGGAAGATTTTGCAAAAGCAATTGATACTGTTTTCAAAAAAAATAGAACAAGATTTGCAATCCCGGGATTCAGAAAAGGAAAAGCTCCACGCAAAATTGTTGAATCCTACTACGGTGAGGGTGTATTCTATGAGGAGGCATTGAATGAAGTGTTCCCTGTTATATTTACCGAAGCAATTAAGGACCATGAATTAGATGTAGTGTCCAGACCTGAAATTGAGGAATTGGGAGAGATTCAATCAGGAGAAGATTTCGATGTTACTGTACAAGTATATGTAAGACCGGAGGTAACACTTGGCGAATACAAAGAACTTCAAGTTGAAAAAGAAGAAGTAGAAGTAACAGATGAAGAAGTGAATCAAGATTTAGAAATCAAGAGAGAACAAAATGCAAGAATGGTTGCTATTGAGGATCGCCCTGCAAAAGACGGAGATACCGTTGTAATCGACTTTCAGGGAAAAGTGGATGGCGTGGCATTTGATGGAGGAAAAGGAGAAGGATATACCCTAGTATTAGGCTCTAACTCTTTCATCGAAGGATTTGAAGCACAAATTGTGGGAATGAATTTAGAAGAAGTAAAGGATATCAATGTAACATTCCCTGAACAATATCATTCTGAAGACCTACAAGGAAAAGATGCAGTGTTTACTGTTAAATTACATGAAATTAAAGAAAAAGAATTACCGGAATTAGATGATGATTTTGTAATGGATATTAGTGAATTTGAAATTTTGGAAGAATTAAAAGCAGATATTCGTGCAAAATTGTATGAAACGAAAAAAGCAGGTGCTGAAACAGCATATCGTAATGCAATCATCGACAAAGCAGTAGAGGCAAGTACAGTAGAAGTTCCGGATGTTATGATAGAAAATGAAGTAGAGAGCATGGCTCATGAGTTTGGTCAAAATCTACAATATCAAGGGCTTCAATTGGAAGATTATTTCAAATATACCAAATCAAATATGATGGATTTGAAAGGTCAAATGAGACCGGATGCAGAAAGAAAAGTTCGTAACAGTTTGGTGTTAGATGAAATCAGCAAAGCGGAAAATATTGAAGTAAGTGACGAAGACTTAGAAAAAGAATATACAAAGATGGCAGAACAATACAAAATGGAAGTAGAAAAAGTCAAAGAATTAGTAGGAAGAACAGATGTCGAAGTATTGAAAGATAATATTCGTATTCAAAAAACAATTGACTTGTTGATTGCATCTGCAAAATAAGCAAAGAGCTTATAAAAGTTTTGTAGAAGAATTGTAACGAAAGGGGATTTTTTCTGTAATAATTATAGAAAAAATCCTTTTGTTGAATTACACTGTATGTAACAGGGTAGAGGTAAAATAGATAGGCTTGATAAAAAATACAGATAAGCGATTGTCAGAAGGAGATGGAATGAAGATGGCATATGTACCGGTTGTTGTAGAACAAAGCGGAAGAGGAGAAAGAAGTTATGATATTTATTCAAGATTATTAAAAGATAGAATCATTTTTTTGTCAGATGAAGTAAATGATGTAACATCATCGTTGGTGGTAGCACAGATGTTATTTTTGGAAGCTGAAGATCCTGACAAAGATATTATGTTCTATATCAATAGTCCGGGAGGATCTATCACATCCGGAATGGCAATTTTTGATACGATGCAATATATCAAATGTGATGTTTGTACTATTTGTATTGGAATGGCAGCTTCCATGGGAGCGTTTTTGCTTGCTGCAGGAGAAAAAGGGAAAAGATATGCATTGCCGAATGCAGAAGTGATGATTCATCAACCACTTGGCGGCGCACAGGGGCAGGCAACAGATATTCAAATTCAAGCAGAGAGAATTTTGAAAATGAAAGATAAATTAAATATCATTTTAGCAGAAAGAACAGGACAAAATCTCGAAACAATAAAAAATGATACAGAAAGAGATAACTTTATGAGCGCAGAAGAGGCAAAAGAATATGGTTTGATTGATAAAGTTATCGAAAAAAATCTATAGGAAAAGAGGGATAAATAGATGTCAAGAAATGATGAAAACAAAGAGTACAGATGTTCCTTTTGCGGGAAGAATCACAATCAAGTAAAAAGATTGATTGCCGGTCCGGATATCTATATTTGTGATGAATGTGTGAAATTATGTCAAGATATTATTGATGAAGAATTTGGACAAACAGTAACAGAAGAAACAACCGGATTGTTGAAGCCGGAAGAAATCAAAGCAATTTTGGATGAATATGTTATTGGACAAGAAAATGCAAAAAAAACCTTAGCTGTAGCGGTGTATAACCATTACAAACGAATTTATAATGCCGTGCCAACTCCAAAGAACAGCAAGGAAGTCGAATTACAAAAATCAAATGTCATTATGATTGGACCGACCGGTTCCGGAAAAACACTTTTAGCACAAACATTAGCTAAAATTTTACATGTACCTTTTGCAATTGCCGATGCTACAGCATTGACAGAAGCAGGGTATGTGGGAGAAGATGTAGAGAATATTCTATTAAAATTGATTCAGGCAGCAAATTTTGATATTGAGAAGGCGGAAAAAGGAATTATTTACATTGATGAAATTGATAAAATTGCTCGGAAAACAGATAATCCATCCTTGACACGAGATGTATCCGGAGAAGGAGTACAACAAGCCTTACTGAAAATTTTGGAATCTACCAAAGCGAATGTACCACCACAAGGAGGAAGAAAGCATCCGCATCAAGATTTTCTACAAATAGATACTACAAATATTCTATTCATATTAGGTGGTGCATTTGACGGATTGGAAGAAATTGTAAAGAAACGTCAAGGGGAAAGAACGATGGGGTTCGGTGCTAAAAATCAGAAAAAAACACCGGATAGCAATATATCATTCTATGAAAAGGTAGAGTCTCAAGACCTGTTGAAATATGGTTTGATTCCTGAGTTTGTCAGCCGTGTTCCGGTTGTAGTAGCGTTGCAAAACTTGGATGAACAAGCTTTGATTCGAATTTTGACAGAACCGAAAAATGCACTCTTAAAACAATATAAAAAATTGTTTGAATTAGACGGAGTAGAATTGGAAGTAGAAGAAGACGCACTGATTGCTATTGCAAAGCAAGCAATTGATCGAAAAATAGGTGCAAGAGGATTGCGTAGCATTTTGGAAAATATTATGATAGATATTATGTATGAGATTCCATCAAGAGAAGATATTGGAAAAGTTATTTATTCAGGAAGACTGTGTGACAAAAAAAGCAAAACCGATTGTTGTGTTAAAAAAAGATATGACAGATCAAAGTGAAATAGAGACAGCATAGTACCGTAAAAAACACTGTACCTACTTTTAGAAATTGGTAGGCACAGTGTTTTTTCTTTGTATACAAAATAGGGTTATAGGACAAAAAAAGACAGATACTTAAGTATCTGTCTTTTTATCAAAAGTTCACAAAGAACTTTATTTTAGTACCATCCTCTTAATTTCATTGCTTCAGCGATTTGTTTGATAGCATACATGTAAGTAGCTTCACGAGGTGTTACATCATATTGTTCTTTTACTTCCCACATAGCGTTGAAAGCTTTAACCATAGATTGTTCTTGTCTTTCTTCTACTTCTTGTTCTGTCCAGTAGTATCCATATCTGTTTTGGACCCATTCAAAGTAAGAAACCAAAACTCCACCGGAGTTAGTTAAGATGTCTGGAACCAATGGAATATTTTTTTCTTTCAATGCAACGTCTCCTTCTGGAGTTGTTGGACCGTTAGCAGCTTCACAAACAAGTTTGCAGTTTAATTTACCTACTGTTTCAGCTGTAAGAACATTTTCCATAGCAGCCGGTACGAAGATATCTGTATTTAATGCCCAGAATTCATCCATTGTGATTTTTTTAGCTTTTGGATAATCGCAAAGAACTTTGTGATCTGCAACATAAGCAGCCATATCAGCAAAATCAAGACCATCTTCATTGTAGATAGCATATGGTTGCATTGTTTTTACAAAGTCAAATTCTGCAAGAGCTACGATTTTAGCTCCTTGTTTTTGGATGTTTTTAACTGTAAATTTACCAACGTTACCGAAACCTTGAACAGCTACTTTAGCGCCTTTGATATCGATTCCGAATTTTTTAGCAGATTCTCTTACGATGATAGAAACTCCAAATCCTGTAGCTTCGTTTCTTCCTAAAGATCCACCGAAAGCAACCGGTTTACCTGTGATAACACCAATGCTCATTTCTTCTCCATTTAGTTTAACATATTCGTCAACCATCCAAGACATGATTTGTCCGTTTGTATTTACGTCAGGAGCAGGAATGTCAATTTTTTCGCCTAGGTATTTGTGTAATCCACGTACCCATCCTCTAGAGATTTGTTCTAATTCTTTAGCAGATAATTCTCTTGGGTTACATGTAACTCCACCTTTACCTCCACCATATGGAAGTCCTAATACTCCGCCTTTGAATGTCATCCAGATAGAAAGTGCTTTTACTTCGTCAGGGTTAACATCTTGATGGAAACGAACTCCACCTTTGCAAGGACCTACAGCAGAGTTGTGAGCAGAACGATATCCTTTGAAGATTTTCAAGCTTCCGTCATCCATTCTTACAGGAATAGATACTTCAATCATTCTTTGAGGTTCTTTTAATAATTCGTATACATCAGGTTCTAAACCTAGTTTGTCACAAGCATTTTTAACTTGTTTTTGTGCATTCAAAAAAGGGTTTAATGTTTCAGCCATTTTTAACACGCTCCTTAAATTATAATATAGTATAGTGCAATAGCATTTTTCATATGTATGAAGCTATTTGGTATGTAAAAGCCATGGATATCGGTTTTATACTAGCTTAACAGCATATGAAAGAAATCCAATTGCGAACAATGTGTTTGACATATTCATGTCAAACCAACAAAACAATTATATATCATAACAAAGAAGAATGCAACTGATATATTAGGAATTATTTTAGGAAAATTTGTAAGGAAAACAAATATTTTAGGAAAGATTAAAAAATAACTATCTCTGGCTATTATTAATTTCAAAAAAACACAAGAAAAGTTTCTGATTTTGTAGCAGAAAAATATTTTTCTATAAATGTTATCATGGAATATAATTCAAAATTTATAGTACTTAAGCAATACAATTTTGAAATACGATAGTCATAGTGATAGTAAGTATGACTATTTTTTGTCAGAATCGTTTTGTGCTATTTTGCATAAACAGTTCCGGCAGTATCGAAGTTGATTGATATGATAATAAATGTCTATGAAAATTGCCGCACATTAGATGATATATTTCGGAGGTTTTATTTGTAATCTATTAACGTAGTAACAACTAAATAGATTGGAACTATAAAATCATCTCATTTTGTGCAGAAGATATCTTCATTTAAAATATAATGATTCTGATTCATAAATTGTTTGGAAAGACATAAAAGATATCATATAAGAACAATATTCTTAATTAATATAGGGATATCGTATGGGTAAGAATTAGACAGATATTATGATGAATAATTTATAAACATGAAACTGTTTTAAAACCATAATAGGAACCGAAAGATTTTTAAAATAAACAAAATATATTTTAATGAGAATGAGAATATGGCAAAGGGGATTTTTTTGAAGATTCTTATTTTAGAAAAGGAAAAATTACGATATCAAATGATAACAAAATATTGATAGAGAGGAAGAAAAATATTTTGAGTTCGAAACATAAAAAAAGATAAAATGTATTGGAATTCCACATATAATACTGATTTAAAAAAGAATAAGAAACAAAGAAAAAGATTTACAAAAAATATGTTTTTTGAGTAATTGAAAAAAATTTTTCAAAAAAGCTTTACTTTTAAAACAAGGTTTGATATACTATATTTGTCGAAAAGATATTATTAAATGAGAATAAGGAGGAAGTATCATGGCTTATAAAATTTCTGATAGTTGCATTGGATGTGGAGCTTGTGAAGGAGAATGTCCTGTAGGAGCAATTTCTCAAGGAGATACACAATATATTATTGATGCATCAGCTTGCATTGATTGTGGAGCTTGTGCGGGAGTTTGTCCTGTAGGTGCACCAAAAGCAGAATAGTCTGTTTGATTAAAAAATTAACTTAGCTATTAAAGTGAGACGTGGGGACGTCTCATTTTTTTTGTGTAAAAAATAGAACTATAGGACAAAAAGTGTTGATAAAAACCGCTATATATATTGTAAAAACAATGTGTGTAGCGGTTTAATGATTTAAAAATACGATGAAGAGTGACAAAAAATTATTAGTGTGATTAGCAGGTTATCTCACTGTTTATTACAATATTGATATTTTGTATATGATGTATAAATAATATTCTTGAAAAGAAAGTAGGCGAAGTGATAGAATAAAGTTCAAAGATGTATCGTTGTTTGGTAAATTCAGGGTTTTTTGAATGAAAAATATCACAAAATGAACCTAAGTATTAAAGGTACATAGAATAAATGGGTATGATGTGAAAGTAGAGGGAATGGCGAGTTCATGCTCCAATATTTTTTTGAATCAAATAAAAATATGAGTGGGTAAAGTAAAAAAAGATAATGATATACTAAGATATAATGAAGGTAGCAAATAAAAAGTTACTATATAAAAATAAGAATTTAGAGAGGAGATTATTATGGAACAATATCAGGATAAAATCAAAACATCAGAGTTAATTACAAGATTTTTACCATATTTTAGAAAGTATTATTCTATTTTGGCGATAGATTTGATTTGTGCTTCATTTACAACGGTATGTGAAATTGTATTTCCGTTAATGGTTAGAAATATTACAAACAAAGCGATGTTTGATTTTCAGGCTTTGACAATGAGTTTTGTCATAAAAATGTGTGTGATTTATTTTATATTGAGGCTGGTGGATACCGCTGCGAATTATTATATGGCTTCGGTTGGACATATTATGGGAGCAAAGATTGAAACAGATATGAGGAGAGATTTATTTTCTCATCTTCAAGAATTATCATTCAATTATTTTGATAATACGAAGATTGGACAGATTATGGGAAGAATTACAAGTGATTTGTTTGAAATCACAGAATTTGCGCATCATTGTCCGGAAGAATTTTTTATTGCCGGAGTAAAAATATTGGTATCCTTCCTGATTTTATGTCGGATCAATGTTTTGTTGACAGTAATTGTATTTTCGGTTATTCCGTTGATGCTTGTTGCAACAATGTATTTTAGAAAAAGAATGAGGTTGGCATTCAAACGTTCAAGAGAGCAGATTGGAGATTTGAACGCGCAGTTGGAAGATAGCTTGCTCGGTGTTAAGGTTGTTCGTTCTTTTGCAAATGAAGAGATTGAAAAAGAGAAATTTGAAGAAGGAAATTCCGGATTGTTTCATATCAAAAAATTTCAATACTATTATATGGCGGGATTCAAAGGGGTTACACAATTTTTTGATGGCTTGATGTATGTGACAGTACTGTTGTGTTCTTCGTATTTTATGATACAACGAGAGATTACGGCAGGAGATATGGTTGCGTATATGTTGTATGTAGCGATGTTGTTGTCTGCGATTAAAAGAATTGTCGAATTTGCGGAACAATTTCAAAGAGGAATGACCGGGATTGAACGATTCATTGAAGTGATGGATGAAGAAGTAGAAATTCAAGATGATGACGATGCAGTTGAAATCACCGGAGCAACAGGAGATATTTTGTTTGATCATGTGAGTTTTCAGTATCCGGATCATGACAAAATGGTGTTATCGAACATTGATTTGCACATCCGACCGGAACAAAAGATTGCATTGGTTGGTCCGTCCGGTGGTGGAAAGACAACTCTGTGCAATTTGATTCCAAGGTTTTATGAGGTAAGTGAAGGCCACATTTTGTTGGATGGTGTAGATATCAGAAAAATTACTCAAAAATCGCTTCGAAATCAAATCGGTGTAGTACAACAGGATGTGTATTTATTTTCGGGAACAGTAAGAGAGAATATTGAGTATGGTAAAGTAGGAGCTTCCGACGAAGAAATTGTAAGTGCTGCAAAAAAAGCGGGAGCACATGAGTTTATTATGGGTTTGGAGAACGGATATAATACCTATGTAGGAGAACGAGGCGTTAAATTATCCGGTGGACAAAAACAAAGAATTAGTATTGCACGTGTATTTTTGAAAAATCCTCCAATTTTGATTTTGGATGAGGCAACTTCTGCATTGGATAATGAAAGTGAACGAATTGTGCAGCATTCTTTGGTGGAGTTATCAAAAGGAAGAACGACATTTACCATTGCTCATCGATTGACAACCATTCAAAATGCCGATACCATATTGGTGCTGACTGAAAACGGTATTGAAGAGAGCGGAAGTCACAAGGAATTGATGGAGCGAAAAGGAAAATATTATTCCCTTTATGAAATGTATGGCAGTGGATATTTTGAAGATAAAGAATAGGAACGAAAAGAGGAGCAAAAATGAATGCTGAAATACTGTGTGTGGGAACAGAATTGTTACATGGAGATATTGTCAATACAAATGCTGCATTTCTTTCAAAAGAATTGGCAAAGATAGGGATAGATGTGCATTATCAGACAGTAGTTGGAGATAATCCGAAACGAATGAAAGAGGCATATGAAATTGCGCTGAATCGAGCAGATGTTATCATTTCTACAGGAGGGCTTGGACCGACGCAGGATGATATTACCAAAGAAATTGAGCAGAGTATTTTGGTTTACCAATGATATATGATGAAGGAAGTTATCAACATTTGGTCGAAAAATATATGAGTTTTCATAAAGAAATGCCGAAGAATAATTTAAGACAGGCATATTTTCCGGAAGGAAGCATGATTTTGACCAACGATATGGGAACGGCAAATGCTTGTATTGTAGAACAAACACAAGATTTGTCAAAAAAAATAGTTGTTTTACTTCCGGGGCCTCCTTTTGAGATGAAACCGTTGATGATAAACCAAGTCGTACCACATTTACATCAATATTCTAAACAAACAGTTGTAGCATGCAAAATTATCGTAACGGAACTTGGTGAATCATTGGCAGAAGAAATGGTTTTGGATATGATATTGCATCAAACAAATCCAACCATTGCAACTTATGCGGGGAAGGGACAAGTTACTTTTCGCATCACAGCGAAAGCAGAAACAGAGCAACAAGGATTGGAATTGATTGAACCGGTAAAACAAGAGTTGTTGAGACGGTTTGGGGAAAATGCTACGGTCATTGCATCTGATAAAGGTTTGGAAGCTGTTGTGGCAGAACTGTTACTAAAGAAAAATCTTACAATTGCAACGGCAGAATCTTGTACGGGCGGAATGCTTGCAGCGAAGTTGATTGATTATCCGGGAATATCTGATGTGTATCGAGAAGGATTTGTGACTTACACAGAAGAGAGCAAAGAGAGTAGATTAAGTGTCAGTGCAGAAACTTTAGAAAAAAATGGAGTAGTCAGCGAAGAGGTAGCAAAAGAAATGGCGAAAGGTGTTTCTGAAGTTGCAGGAACGGATATCGGTGTTGGGATTACAGGACTTGCCGGTCCAAATGGCGGAACGGAACAAACTCCTATCGGCACAGTCTATGTTGCTATCTATGATAGAGGAGAGTATTTTGTGAAGAAGATGAATCGATTTGCAAGTCGTAATGTGATTCGTGAAAGAGCAGTTACAATAGCATTGGATGAGCTTAGAAGGATCTTACTTCAAAAAGCGTAGGATATAAGAAAATTCGGATAACAAATATTTTATTGAGAAGAAAGAGGAGAATTATTTTGTATCAATATATTGTTTTTGATTTAGATATGACTATTTTAAACACATGGGAAGCGAATCTTTGTGCGGTGAAAGAAGCGCTGGAAAAATTAGAGGGGAAAATTGTAGAGAAAAAAGATTTGGAACATATTTTTGGTTGTACAACCAATCAAACTATGGAAAACTTTGGTGTGAAAGATAAGAGAGCGTTTATCCAAGAGTGGTATGATGGAGTCGTAAGGTATCAACATACAATTTCTTTTTTTGAAGGGATGAAGGAGTTGTTATATGAACTCAAAGAATCAGGCTACGGTCTTGGAATTGTGACATCGAGAACAAATGCAGAAGCACAAGTGGATGTGGAACGTTTTCAAATGGATGGAATCTTTAATCAAATTATTGGTGCTGATGACGTTCTTATGCCAAAACCTCATCCTGATCCGTTAAACAAATTTATTGAAGAAAATAAGACACAGAAAGAAAAAGTGATTTATGTCGGTGATGCGATTTCAGATTTAAAATGTGCACTTCGAGCCGGAGTGGATTTTGCAGCAGCAGGCTGGGGAATCCAGAGCAACCATGATTTTTCTGAAAGCACATACTATTTTAATCATCCATCCGAACTCAGAAAATGTTTGTTAGGATTGTAAATATTTGAGATTCAGAATTAAAAAATAAAAATAATCAGTATATTTTGTTTAGACAATCAATGAAGGGGTATCATAGCCAGTAGTTAAATGAGTTATAAGAAATAGAGAGTAGTAAATAACAGAGGAGGATTTTATTATGATGAACTTAAAAAAAAGAATTTGATTTATATTTATCTAACTTGGCGGTAATGACATTTAAATTACACAATTTACATTGGAATGTGACAGGACTTGCATTCAAATCTATCCATGAATTTACAGAAATGATGTACGATACTACATTCCTTCACTTTGATGCAGTGGCAGAACATCAAAAAATATTCGGAGTAATGCCTGATTGCAAATTGAGTGACTATTTAGAAAAAGCTACTATCAAAGAGGTGGATCCAAGAGAATTCAGTTCTTTGGAAGTGTTGCAAATCCTTCAAGAAGATGTTAAAACATTGATTGACAACGCAAAAGACATCAAATCGAAAGCAGATGGATTGGGTTGGACAGAAGCTGTTTCATTGATGGAAGAACAAATTGCTTACCATAGCAAACAGTTATGGTTCATTAACTCAAGCGTGAAATAAGAGAAGAAACAAGTAAGGAAATAGAAGTCGAAAGTATATTTTTAAATCCTATATAAATATGCGAAGAAAGGGTTGTTGAAAAACAACTCTTTTTTTATAGCTATAAAATTTTGTGATTATTGTGAAGGTATACGATTTTTATTTTCGTGACAGTTTTTGATGATAATACTGATTCGGTGAGGTTAATAATTTATTTCAATAATTCATAAAAATAGATTTTGAAAAAAGGAGTTTGTATGCTATCATAAAAGACAGTTATCGTATTTTTTGAAAATTCAGGACAGTACATACGGCAAGCAGATTCTTTGGAAGACAAAAGATTGTCCGTATTACAAGGTTCAATATTATTTTATAAGTTATTGGAGGTAGATTTGTGAAGAGCATAAAGACTCGCGTAGAAGAGCTTGAAATTCAAATTCACGATTTAAAATATAGAATGGATGCTTGTTATCGAAAGATTGATGAACAAAATCAGATAATAAATGGACTTCAGACCAAGTTACAGGGAAATACAGCTTTGGATGAAGCGGTAAAGATTGCGACAGAAATTGACTCTCTTGAAAATGATCCTAATTTGTTCAAAGAACAACTGCTTGAAAAACATAAGATAGAGATTTCTGATATTCAAAGTTCTGAAATGGAAATTCATGATGAAAAAACAGAAATCGAAAAATCGGGTTCTTCTATTTCAAAGGCAGAGACACTAAAGAAAAAATTGCCTATCACAACAGCTTCCGGTAAAAAAACACCGCGCTTTGAGTTGCCTGATGTTAAGTTTCCGAAAAGAATCAAGACAAATGACGGCAAGCCGCGTGGGGAAGCTATGGTTGGGAAATACATTATCGGCGCATTATCAGCTCTTTTGCTCTTTGTAGCTACCGGGTCTTTTGTAGCTATGATTTGGAATAAAATGACTTCAGAAACAAAAGTCGGGCTTATATTTTTAGTTGGTATTTTGTTGAGTGGAGCTGGGTTGAAGTTCATCCTTAAAGATAAAAATCCGATTTATGCTATATTGCTTGGCACGGGTGCAGGAGTAATATACATAGATATCTTATCAGCTAATTTAGCGTTTCATTTAGTCGATAACAACATGACGCTGATTCTGTGCTTGATATGGGCTATACTTTTCATCTTTTTATCGAACAAAATACAGATGTTTTTTACTGTGATAATAGCGTATATGGGTAGTATTATCACGCTTTTGATGGGACTGAGTCTGGCGCACACCGGCATGGATAGAACTTTGTTGTTTGCTTTCATGGTTTTGGTATGCGTAAGTATCGTAGGTAATTCTTTCAAAATGAATAAAAAATACTCGGTGATTACACTGAATATGTCTTTTGTTTCATTTATTATATTATTTTTTGAATATTATCCTCAATTTCAAATGTTGTCATCACTTTGTGTCGCAGTCTTTGGAGTAATACTGTTTGCTTTGTATAAGGTACTATCGAATGAAAAAGAACTTTTTTATACGACAATACTAATTTATACTCTTAGTTTTATTGTTCTGCTAATAAGCATAACGGAAAGCGGTAGTGATATTGCTAATTTGATATTGCTGACATTTATCAGTTTCATTTGTGTGGGAATGGGTGTTGTTTCTAATAAAATAGGTAAGAAGCATTTGGTTGTTTCTTTGAATTTATCGTTTGCTGCGTATGTATTTTCATTTCTCGATAATCTTTCAAGTTTCAACCGGTTGGCGTTAGTATGTATGGTTGCATTTTCAGCAATATGTTTTCTGTTATACAGGGCATTATCAGACAAAAAGAAATTAATTATCACTACGGTAGTAACTTGTGTATCTACACTTGTTGTTCTTATATTTAGTATCTTTGTAGTTGAAACGGACTTTGATAGAGTTCTACTATTTGCATTTATAACCTTAGTTTGTGTGAGCATGGTAGCTAACGCTTATAAAGTTAACAAAGAGTTTTTGACCACTGCATTGAATTTGTCCTTTTTGTCGTATATAGGATTATTTTCGTTAACTGTATCCGGATGCAAGTGGCTGGCTTTATTAGCTGTAATAGGACTTTTCACTATAGATAATATTTTATATAGGGAGGAAGAAAATTCTGAAAAAAGTCTTGAGAAAATCCCTATCAGTATGATAAACACAGGTGTTGCATTTATAACCTTATATCAATTGCTCATCTCAGAAATCAATGGGAAAGCAGTATTGATATATTTGACAATATTTATTGTAGCTTTCATGCAATATTTAGCTATCAATCTACTTTGGAAAAACATTAGAAAACCTTATGACATCTTTTTTAGCTTAGTTATCGGATCGGTATTGTTAGGGATTAACAAGACTTTGTTTAACGGTAACATCTCAGGGCTTATCGTACTTTGTGTCATTCTCTATATTGTGGGCAAGGTAATTCATAAGGAAGTGAATTATTTGCTAATAGTTGTTATTTTACTAATTGACAACATAGCTCCTATTTTGTTAAACATGTCGATTAACTTGTATATTCAGTCGAATGTTATGAATTATGTTTATGGTACGCTGAATATAGTTGCTTTTGTGTATCTTTTGTTTGATATATATAAGACAAAACATTACAAGAATCTTGCTGTATTTAAAATCATAGGACTTCCTCTATGTTTAACATCAATTTTGTTGATTAACTTTAATGCAACAACCGGAGCAACCGCAGAGTCAAGCGTATTATATAACTCTATCACTTATGCTGTCATTGTACTTTTCATGTTAGGTTTTGTGACAATAGGATATTTTAAGAATTGGGAAGATGAGAATTTCAAAATGACAGACCATGGAGGAGTTTTGGATGATTCTACCCTTTCTTCCATTTTTTATGTTGCTACCGCTATATTATATTTTGTAGGGATTAGAAATATTAATTTTGTGAATGGTACAGTGGCATTGTATGTTTACTGTACATTTACAATAGCAATAGCTGTCGTTCAGTCAAAAGAGATATTAAAAAGAGACGTAATTCCTTATTTTACACATGTGTTATTAGGTTTAAAATATTTAGTATTAACTTTTTCTATATTAAACGGATTGCTGAATGTGGAGATAGTCTCATTCTTATATAATATTGCCGGTCTTGTAGTCGCTGTTATTTCTATAGCGTTAGGATTTAAGTGGGCGATGAAAGGGCTTAGAGATTATGGACTCTGCCTGACGATATTGGTGGTATTAAAATTTATTGCTGTGGACATGCGGGGCGAAAATTCTATAAAAAGAGTTTTATCCATGATAGTCGGTGCCATACTTTGCTTTGCAATCAGCTTTATTTACAATAAGTTGAGTGTGAAATTTAGGGATAAGAATAGTGAAAACGAATAGAAAAAAACATAAAGAAATTAAAAGACTCAATCTGAATAACTGAGCAGATTGAGTCTTTATTTTTATGCTGTGTTTTTATGTTTGTCGTGACGATAAGATGAATCATGACATTTTAAAAAATAGTTATTTTTTGTACTGTAATTTATTTGAATCGTTCTCATAGTATTACACAAAATTGATGTCTATTATTTTATTCTCTCTTAAATTAGAGTAGCATTTTCTTTCGCTTCAAGAAAGACAGGATTAAGAGGCATTTCTTTTAAATTTGAACTTATGACAACTCTGTTAGTTAGTTTTTAATGTCACATCATATTGTTCCTGTAAAATCATAAATTTATCCTTATCCTTATTTGTTTTGCTATATATGAAATAGATTTTTTATAGAATTCATACTAACTTTGTTTTTTGTTTGGCATAAGAGATGTTACTACATTAGTGTAAATTTCTGCAGATGATTCATCCCAATTTTGGCATATTGTCCTTGCGAGTGCAACAGACGGAACGGTAATATTCAGGCAAAATATATTGGTGTCTTCGTTTGCCATGGATAGACAGACGGAGTAATTTTTGTCATCTGTTTTTTCATAGGTAGCTTTGATTTCTTTTTCTTTGATAAGAGAATCTTTTTTGTCATCCAAGTAAATTAAGACTTGTTCTCTTTTGGAGAATGACAACTGGTTTTCGAAAAAACAAAGGACTTCTTCTCCTTTTTCAGTAATGACGAAACGAGCAGGAGAACTCGATTGCATCTCTTGAATAAATCCATCCTCATTCAGTTCATATAAATATTGTTGTAAGGAGAAAAAATCAAGAAGTTCATTTTCCAAAAAAATATGAGTCAATATATTTTTTGATAATGAAACATTTGCGTTTTTCAATACAAATAGAATATATAATTTTTCTTCTGCTAATTTTTTTGCTGTTCTATCAAACATTTCAAAACCTCTTTTAAATTGCTTTTTATAAGAATCAAATTAATGTACCTATGATGTATCCATCATACCATATTTTGACATACTCTTGTAGATAGTTTATCAAAGATTCAGAGCAAATTTCATTTTTTACAACAAAAATGTTACCAAAGATTGAGGAATCGTTGCATCAATAGATCAACCAGGGTGATGGCGATCCAACAACTTCCGCCAAGAAAGATGGCTTGTCCGCCGGTTTTAATCAGTTTGATGATGTCGGTATTCAATCCAATCGCTGCCATTGCCATCACAATACAGAACTTGGAAAGGACTTTGAAGTAATGAAAGACATCAGTATCAATTCCATTTTTGGTTAAGAAAGTAGTTAAGATAGATGCTAATACAAAAAACAGAATAAATATTGGGAACACTTTTTTGATGCTTACCTTTTCGTGCGAGGAAGCGCCTTGTTGTTTTTGTTTGTAGATTTGATAGAAAGATAACCCTAATGTAATCGGAATAATTGCGAGTGTTCTTGTTAATTTTACAATTGTTGCACCTTCCAAGGTGTTTGAGTTGTGTATACTGTCCCATGTTGTTGCGGTTGCGGTAACAGAAGAAGTATCGTTGACTGCGGTTCCTGCAAAGACTGAAAATCCGTTGTTAGACAGTCCTATCAAGTCGCCGAGTGTGGGAAATATCAGTGCTGCCAAAATGTTGAATAAGAAAATTACAGAAATAGCTTTTGCAATTTCTTCTTCATCCGCTTTGATGACAGGAGCTGTTGCAGCAATTGCTGAACCACCACAGATGGAAGACCCGACGCCTACTAAGGTAGCCGTATTGCTGTCAAGGTTGAATTTTTTTTGTAATAACCACGCACAGAACAGAGAAGTTGTGATAGTGGATAAAATAATTGGCAAAGAAGTTGTTCCCACCATCAAGACTTGTGATAAGTTGAGACCGAATCCCAGCAAGACAACTGCGAACTGTAGAATATATTTTGATGTAAATTTAATTCCGGCTCCGGTTTTGGCTCTATCCTTGTAAAATGTATTTACAATCATTCCGATGAAGATAGCAAATACCGGAGCACCAACCAAAGGAAGAGTCTTCCCTAAGAACCATGCCGGCGTTGCAATGAGTAAACATAGTAAGATGCCATAAAAATTTTTTGAAAATGATTTCATAAACACTATCTCCTTTTTTATAAATTCATCCAGTACAGTATATCATGATGAATTTATAATGTATAATGATAATTAGTGATTCGTACTATAATTTTTTAAAAAATCATATACAGAGAAAAAGTGGTATTGTTTACTAAAATAGCAAGAAATCAAATTGAGATAAAAAGTAGTAGCATTTTAGAATGATAGTTTATCCTTTACAATGACAAAACAATACTTTAATCAGTAGGAAAAATGAAATTTAAATTGATTTTAATGTAATTTTGTTGTATTCTATTGATGAAAAAATAAAAAAATGCAAAAAAACATGGGAGAAGCTAACTTCTGGTAGCTGTCTTCTTTGTATTAGAAAGGGGAAATATAGTGAAAATATTAGTCATCAACTGCGGAAGTTCTTCTTTGAAATATCAATTGATTGATATGGAAAATGAGCATGTGTTAGCGAAAGGTCTTGTGGAAAGAATCGGAATTGAAGGCTCTATCTTGAAACACGAATCAGCAAATAAAGAAAAAGAAATTATCAAAGTACCGATGGAAGACCATAAGGTAGCTTTAAAATTAGTATTAGAAGCACTTGTAAATGAAGAATACGGTGCAATTGCATCTATGGAAGAAATTGGAGCTGTGGGACATCGTGTAGTACATGGTGGAGAAAAGTTTGCGGAATCTTGCGTTTTGATGGAAGAAGTAATCAAAGCATTGGAAGATTGCATCGAATTGGCACCACTACACAATCCTCCAAACTTGATTGGAATCTCTGCTTGTAGAGAAATTCTTCCTGAAGTACCAATGGTTGCTGTATTTGATACTGCATTCCATCAAACAATGCCAAAAGAAGCGTTCCTATATGGAATCCCTTATGAATATTACGAAAAATACGGAATTAGAAAATATGGATTCCATGGAACATCTCACAGATTTGTGTCTATTCAGGCAGCTGCTTTGTTAGGTAAAAAACCGGAAGAACTTAATTTGATTACCTGTCACTTAGGAAACGGTGCATCTATAGCAGCGGTTAAGGGAGGAAAATCTGTAGAAACATCCATGGGCTTCACTCCTTTAGCAGGCTTAATTATGGGAACGCGATGTGGAGATATCGATCCGGCTATTGTTCCTTTCTTAATGCAAAAAGAAAATTTGAGCATTGAAGAAGTAAATAACTTAATGAATAAACAATCCGGGGTATTAGGACTTTCCGGTGTAAGTTCTGACTTTAGAGATATTGAAGAAGAAGCAGCAAAAGGTAATGAGAGAGCACAAGTGACACTTGAGACTTTCCGTCTAAGAGTGAGAGAAACAATTGGAGCGTATGCTGCAGTACTTGGACGAGTAGATGGAATTATCTTTACAGCAGGCTTGGGAGAAAACTCAGCAAAAGATAGAGCAGCAATCTGTGAAGGATTTAAAGCATGGGGAATCGCTTTGGATGAAGAAGCAAATAAACAAAGAGGAAAAGAAATGTTTATTTCTACGAAAGACTCTAAAATTCCGGTAATGGTAATTCCAACAAACGAAGAACTGATGATTGCAAGAGATACTTTAGCATTAGTAAAATAGTTTTTGATATCTGTATTAAAGATTCCGGAAATATACTTTACAGATATACAAAAATATTGACAAAACACGAAACGCTTTGTATAATGAGAAATGTTGAATTATCAGGAGGGCGTCATGGCGGTTATAGATATTACTGATGTAAAAAAAAGAAAAAAGAAAAGTATTTCTGTAAATGATGTCATCCCCTTAGAAGAATGTAATGCCAATTATGACAATGTTCTTTTTTTAGAAACGCCCGTTGTGGAAGGTCGTGTTCGCTATCATGAAGACAATCTAGTTTTCGACGGCAGTGTGAAGACCTTATTGTCCGTACCTTGTTCCAAGTGTTTGAAGGAAATTGAAATTTCGGTCGACAAGCCATTTTTGGTCGTTTTGGTAACAGAGGAAGAAGAATACTTTATGGATTTCGATAGCTATTGTTATGAAAAAGATCAGTTGAATCTATGGGATTTGGTATGGGTACAAATTTGGGATGAAATACCATTCAAACTATTGTGCAAAGACGATTGTTTGGGTGTTTGTCCTACCTGTGGACATAATTTAAATGATGGACCTTGTGATTGTCCTGAAGTTGAAAAACCGATAGATGAAAGAATGGCAAAGTTGAGAGAATTATTGAACTAAAGGAGGTAGAAAGAAATGGCAGTACCAAAGAGAAAAACCGCAAAAAGTGCAACAAGATCAAGAAGATCTGCAAATATGAAAATGACAGCAAAAACATTGGTAAAATGTTCAAACTGTGGAGAATTCGCTTTACCACATCATGTATGTGCAGAATGTGGACATTACAAAGGTAGAGAAGTTATTGCAAAATAGATATCTATTTTTGAAACAAAAAAGGACATGTGGGTTAGGCATGTCCTTTTTACATTTATATTTATTCAATATACATTACTTTAAAAATATAAGCTAATCTTAAAAATTTTTCATTCAACACGAAAAATTTATACAGAAACATGAATGTACATATTGAAGAAATTTTGGTATGATTAATGAAGTAAGGCAAATCTATTTTTGGAGATGTACCCAAGTGGTTGAAGGGACCGGATTCGAAATCCGGCAGATCGATATTATCGGTGCGTGGGTTCAAATCCCACCATCTCCGCCAATGGATATTTATTTTTTATAAAATGCTGTATGTGTTAGAAATACGGCATTTTTATATTTTTGTAGCAATTATTTTTACATAGATTTTGTTAAATTTTATTTCGGGTTGCAAACTTGTTATAGGGAAGATAAAAAAAGAATTGACAAAGAGAAGAAGATATGATAAATTGAACACACCATCGAGGTAGGAGAGGCAGCATCAAAACAGACAGCAGAAAAGAAAGCAGAAAGAGCCGATAAAAAAGATAAAAAAAGATGTTGACAAAGTAAAAACGAGATGGTAATATAGACAAGCAGTCTGGCGAGGTAGGAAACCACAGAGGGCAGCGAGAAAAAAGAATGAACCTTGAAAACTAAACAGCAGAAAAAACAACCAAGCAATTGAAAAATTGCAAAGCGAAAAACCACTTAATCGAAAGATTAAGGAAAAAGCAAACCGGTAAATAACTTTGAAGTTGTTCAAGAGAACAACCGGAGCAAAACTGAGAAAAGATTAAAACGAAGAGTTTGATCCTGGCTCAGGATGAACGCTGGCGGCGTGCTTAACACATGCAAGTCGAACGAACGACTATTAACAGAACCTTTCGGGGCGAAGAATATAGAAGTTAGTGGCGGACGGGTGCGTAACGCGTGGGTAATCTGCCTTTGTCAAAGGAATAACTATTCGAAAGAATAGCTAAAACCGTATAACATATTAATAGGGCATCCTAATAATATCAAAACTGAGGTGGACAAAGATGAGCCCGCGTCTGATTAGCTAGTTGGTGAGATAAAAGCCCACCAAGGCAACGATCAGTAGCCGACCTGAGAGGGTGAACGGCCACATTGGAACTGAGACACGGTCCAAACTCCTACGGGAGGCAGCAGTGGGGAATATTGCACAATGGGGGGAACCCTGATGCAGCAACGCCGCGTGAGTGAAGAAGGCATTCGTGTCGTAAAACTCTGTAGTAGGGGAAGAAAGAAATGACAGTACCCTAAAAGAAAGCCCCGGCTAACTACGTGCCAGCAGCCGCGGTAATACGTAGGGGGCAAGCGTTATCCGGAATAACTGGGCGTAAAGGGTGCGCAGGTGGTTTAACAAGTTAGTGGTGAAAGGCATAGGCTCAACCAATGTAAGCCATTAAAACTGTTTAACTTGAGTGCAGGAGAGGAAAGTGGAATTCCTAGTGTAGCGGCGAAATGCGTAGATATTAGGAGGAATACCAGTGGCGAAGGCGACTTTCTGGACTGCAACTGACTCTGAGGCACGAAAGCGTGGGGAGCAAACAGGATTAGATACCCTGGTAGTCCACGCCGTAAACGATGAGTACTAGGTGTCGAGTGAAGAACTCGGTGCCGAAGTTAACACATTAAGTACTCCGCCTGGGGAGTACGCTCGCAAGAGTAAAACTCAAAGGAATTGACGGGGACCCGCACAAGCAGCGGAGCATGTGGTTTAATTCGAAGCAACGCGAAGAACCTTACCTAAACTTGACATACCAATGACAGCCTTTTAATCGAGGACTTTTACCTTCGGGTAGACAATGGATACAGGTGGTGCATGGTTGTCGTCAGCTCGTGTCGTGAGATGTTGGGTTAAGTCCCGCAACGAGCGCAACCCTTGTCGATAGTTACCAGCAGTAAGATGGGGACTCTATCGAGACAGCTAAGGACAACTTAGAGGAAGGTGGGGATGACGTCAAATCATCATGCCCCTTATGTTTAGGGCTACACACGTGCTACAATGGTCATTACAGAGAGAAGCGAAACTGCGAAGTCAAGCAAACCTCAAAAAGATGATCCAAGTTCGGATTGTAGGCTGAAACTCGCCTACATGAAGTTGGAGTTGCTAGTAATCGCGAATCAGAATGTCGCGGTGAATGCGTTCCCGGGTCTTGTACACACCGCCCGTCACACCATGGGAGTTTGGGGGGCCCAAAGTCAGCGACTCAACCGCAAGGAGAGAGCTGCCCAAGGCAAAACAAATGACTGGGGTGAAGTCGTAACAAGGTAGCCGTATCGGAAGGTGCGGCTGGATCACCTCCTTTCTAGGGAGAAAAGAAACTGCTGTTTAGTTTTGAAGGTTCAACCTTCAAAAGAAGAAAAAGACATATTGCAAGCATTTTTGAGGAAACTCCAAGAAGTTACCAAAAAGCGAAGCAATAGAATTGTACCTTGAAAACTGCATAACATCTAAGAAATTACAGAGAAAGCGCGAGACGATAGAAAGAAAAACAAACGAAATCGAGAGAAAAACTCAAGAGTAACAGTATGAAAATACAAGTACTTGCGAAGTATTTTTTCGTAAATTCGAGGAAAGCAAGCGAAAGAGGAAAGAGCATATACAAATATGTGATTGACGAAAGAGCGTAGCTTGACAAAGAAGAACGGAAAAAGACAAAGCAAGAGAAGGTTTTTTTGAAACGTCGTAAGAGTGTGAAACACTGTAATTTCACCGAAAGCAAAAGAGAACAGACAAAAGCCATTCAAAGCGAGCGAAAGCAAGCAGAGAATAACAAGTTTTCGAAAGTAAAAACATTTACGAGATATTTTTTCGTAAATTCGAGGCGGATGATGAGGAGAGAGGGAGTGTATATAAATACATGACCGATAGACGAAGAAATCCAACAAAGAAGAACGGAAAAATATAAAGTAAGACGCGATCAAGTAAAAAAGAGCATATGGCGAATGCCTAGGCGCTAGGAGCCGAAGAAGGACGTGGTAAGCTGCGAAAAGCTACGGGGAAGTGCAAGCAACTAAAGAGCCGTAGATATCCGAATGAGGAAACTCATACAGGTTAACATCTGTATATTCCATAATGAATCCATAGTTATGGGAGGGGAACCCGGAGAACTGAAACATCTAAGTACCCGGAGGAAGAGAAAGAAACATCGATTTCGTCAGTAGCGGCGAGCGAAAGCGAAAGAGCCCAAACCTAAGTGGGAAACCACATAGGGGTCGACACTCAGAAAGCATTGAAGAACTTAGTCGAATATGCCTGGAAAGGCAAACCAAAGAAGAGTAAAAGTCCCGTAGACGAAAAGAGAAACAAGCAAGAGTGATCAAGAGTACCACAGGACACGAGAAACCCGGTGGGAAGACGGGGGGACCACCCCCCAAGGCTAAATACTACCAAGCGACCGATAGAGAACAGTACCGTGAGGGAAAGGTGAAAAGAACCCCGGGAGGGGAGTGAAAAAGAACCTGAAACCATATGCTTACAAACTGTAGGAGCAAGCAATTGCAAGTGACTGCGTACTTTTTGTAGAACGGGCCAACGAGTTGCGATATGATGCAAGGTTAAATACTTAAGGTATGGAGCCGAAGCGAAAGCGAGTCTTAAGAGGGCAAGAGTACCATATTGCAGACCCGAAACCGGGCGACCTATCCATGTCCAGATTGAAGTTTCCGTAACAGGGAATGGAGGATCGAACCCACGTACGTTGAAAAGTGCGGGGATGAGGTGTGGATAGCGGTGAAATTCCAATCGAGCCCGGAGATAGCTGGTTCTCTCCGAAATAGCTTTAGGGCTAGCGTTTTGCAAGATATATATGGAGGTAAAGCACTGACTGTCCAATGGGTCTTTTAGATTACTGAGGATTATCAAACTAAGAATGCCATATATAGCGCAAAGCAGTCAGACTATGAGTGATAAGGTCCATAGTCGAGAGGGAAAGAGCCCAGACCAACAGCTAAGGTCCCAAAATATATGTTAAGTGGGAAAGGATGTGAGATTGCATAGACAACCAGGATGTTGGCTTAGAAGCAGCCATACATTTAAAGAGTGCGTAATAGCTCACTGGTCGAGTGATCCTGCGCCGAAAATTACCGGGGCTAAAACATAATACCGAAGCTTTGGATTATACTGTAGAGTATAGTGGTAGGAGAGCATCGTATACAGTAAGAAGCAGAATCGAAAGAAAAAGTGGACCGTATACGAGAGAGAATGTTGGCATGAGTAGCGAGAGGAAGGTGAGAATCCTTCCGGCCGAAAACCTAAGGTTTCCTGAGGAAGGTTCGTCCGCTCAGGGTAAGTCGGGACCTAAGCCAAGGCCGAAAGGCGTAGGTGATGGACAACGGGTAATAAATCCCGTACCACCGTAGTTGAATGAGCGAAGGGGGGACGCAGGAGGATGACCGGAGCACGCCGTTGGTAGAGCGTGTCCAAGCAGAAAGCGAGTAAGACCAGGCAAATCCGGTAATACAATCGTAATCTGTGATGGGGAGTGAAAATAAAGTAGCGAAGCCGAATCATTCAAACTGCCAGGAAAAGCCTCTAGCAAGACCAAGGTGCCCGTACCGCAAACCGACACAGGTAGGTGAGGAGAGAATCCTAAGGCCAGCGAGAGAACTGTTGTTAAGGAACTCGGCAAAATAACCCCGTAACCTAGGGAGAAGGGGAGCCTGCGAGAGCAGGCCGCAGAGAATAGGCCCAAGCGACTGTTTACCAAAAACATAGGTTTCTGCAAAACTGCAAAGTGAAGTATAGGAGCTGACGCCTGCCCGGTGCTGGAAGGTTAAGGGGAAGACTTAGAGCAATCGAAGGTTCGAACTTAAGCCCCAGTAAACGGCGGCCGTAACTATAACGGTCCTAAGGTAGCGAAATTCCTTGTCGGGTAAGTTCCGACCCGCACGAAAGGCGTAACGATTTGGGCACTGTCTCAACAACAGACTCGGTGAAATTGTAGTGCCGGTGAAGATGCCGGACACCTGCGACAGGACGGAAAGACCCCATGGAGCTTTACTGCAGCTTAGCATTGGATTTAGGTAACAGATGTACAGGATAGGTGGGAGACTTAGAGTATAGGGCGTCAGCCTTGTAGGAGTCATCGTTGGGATACCACCCTTGTGTTGCTTGAATTCTAACTAGAATCATTGAATCATGATATAGGACACTGCTTGGCAGGCAGTTTGACTGGGGCGGTCGCCTCCCAAAGAGTAACGGAGGCGTCCAAAGGTTCCCTCATCACGGACGGAAATCGTGAGAAGAGTGCAAAGGCAAAAGGGAGCTTGATTGCGAGACAAACAGGTCGAGCAAGGACGAAAGTCGGGCTTAGTGATCCGGTGGTAGAAAGTGGAATTGCCATCGCTCAACGGATAAAAGCTACCCTGGGGATAACAGGCTTATCTCCCCCAAGAGTCCACATCGACGGGGAGGTTTGGCACCTCGATGTCGGCTCATCACATCCTGGGGCTGTAGCAGGTCCCAAGGGTTGGGCTGTTCGCCCATTAAAGTGGTACGCGAGCTGGGTTCAGAACGTCGTGAGACAGTTCGGTCCCTATCCGTCGCAGGCGCAGGAAATTTGAGAGGAGCTGTCCTTAGTACGAGAGGACCGGGATGGACACACCACTGGTGCACCAGTTGTACTGCCAAGTGCACAGCTGGGTAGCTATGTGTGGGAAGGATAAGTGCTGAAGGCATCTAAGCACGAAGCCAGCCTCAAGATAAGATTTCCCATTCGAGAGAAGTAAGATTCCATGAAGACTACATGGTAGATAGGCTCAAAGTGGAAGTGCAGTAATGTATGAAGCGAAAGAGTACTAATCAATCGAGGACTTGATCCGAAGGTAGAAGATGTTATGCAGTTTTGATGGTACAATCCATCAAGTAAGAATATATGATAGAAATGGGGGCATAGCTCAGTTGGGAGAGCACCTGCCTTGCAAGCAGGGGGTCAGGAGTTCGAATCTCCTTGTCTCCACCAATTTTAGTCTTAACAAAAATTACTGCAAGTATGTAGTAAGACAGTTTTGCAAGTATTTTCGAGCAAATTCAAGGCGGATGATGAGGAAAGAGGGAGTGTATATGAGATACAGGACCGATTGACGAAGAAATCCAACAAAGAAGTTGCCGAAAAGCGAAGCAAAAGAAAAGAATATGGTTACAATAGAGAAAGAGATACACCTGTTCCCATCCCGAACACAGAAGTTAAGCCTTTCATCGCTGATGATACTTGGGGTGCAGACCCCCGGGAAAGTAAGTCGTAGCCAATTCCAGTGGCCCCTTGGTCAAGCGGTTAAGACACCGCCCTTTCACGGCGGTAACAGGGGTTCGAATCCCCTAGGGGTCACCAAAGAAAAAGAAAATAGAGAAACATAGTTATTGAATGGGATCATAGCTCAGCTGGGAGAGCACCTGCCTTACAAGCAGGGGGTCATAGGTTCGAGCCCTATTGGTCCCACCATTTGTGGCTCGGTAGTTCAGTTGGTTAGAATGCCAGCCTGTCACGCTGGAGGTCGAGGGTTCGAGTCCCTTTCGAGTCGCCATCTTTATTTTCGAAAAGGTATTTTATATGCTGGCATGGCTCAACGGTAGAGCAGCTGATTTGTAATCAGCAGGTTGTAGGTTCGATTCCTATTGCCAGCTCCATGTTTACAGAGGAGGAGTTCCCGAGTGGCCAAAGGGGGCAGACTGTAAATCTGTTAGCTACGCTTTCAGTGGTTCGAATCCACTCTCCTCCACCAAAAAAACTCTTGACAACATAAGAAAAGATGATATAATAGTATTGTTCTTGATAAAGATACCGTGCGGGTGTAGCTCAGTGGTAGAGCCCCGGCCTTCCAAGCCGGTTGCGAGGGTTCGATCCCCTTCACCCGCTCCAGTGAAAAGTTGATTTTAGGACCTATTAGCTCAGTCGGCAGAGCACCTGACTTTTAATCAGGGTGTCCCGCGTTCGAGTCGCGGATAGGTCACCATTCAAAGTCTTTTTAGGACTCATTAGCTCAGTTGGTAGAGCACCTGACTCTTAATCAGGGTGTCCAGGGTTCGAGCCCCTGATGGGTCACCAACATTCAGCTTTTTAGAGTTATGATTGGAGAAGTACTCAAGTGGCTGAAGAGGCTCCCCTGCTAAGGGAGTAGGTCTGTTAAAGGACGCGAGGGTTCAAATCCCTCCTTCTCCGCCAGTATTTTTAATTTCGAGGTGTAGCGCAGTTTGGTAGCGCATCTGGTTTGGGACCAGAGGGCCGGGGGTTCGAGTCCCTCCACCTCGACCATTTTATGGGCTTATAGCTCAGCAGGTTAGAGCGCACGCCTGATAAGCGTGAGGTCGCAAGTTCGAGTCTTGCTAAGCCCACCAGTACATAAAAGATACTACGGAAATAGTATCTTTTCACTTTTTTGTAAATACTATCATAGGGGCGTAGTTCAGTGGTAGAACGTCGGTCTCCAAAACCGAATGCCGTGGGTTCAAATCCTGCCGCCCCTGCCAGTAAAACCTTTTTGAGACGTTATTTTAATGTTTCGGGAAGGTTCTTTTTTATTTTTTTAACTGTGGTACAATGAAAGAATAAAGCATTTTATTTGGGCAGTTAAGAGGAGGAAAATATATGAGTATTTATAAGAAGATTTCAATAGCATTGCTTATGATATCAATGATAATATTGTTTGTAGCTTGTAGGAATCATGTTAAGTTGAACAATAAGGAAGAGGTGTTTTTTCCAAAAGGTGATAATGGATATCCACAAAATAATATTGTTATGATAAATGGAAAACAGTACCTGTTGAAACATATAGAATCTGCCATGAACAATTCTCATGTGATACATGAAATAGACTTAGAATTAAGTGAGGAAACGGAGGGGATGGTGGAGGTTATTCTTCCGCAGAATATTCCAATCAATTTTTGGAGCATAGGGGTTAATGAAGAGATTGATTTTATTTCATATCACAAGATTGATTATCCAATAGAAGACAAGGATATTGTAGAAGGTGTTTCAGCAACATTACAAAAATTTTGTTTTATTGTGCCACTGGAGAAAGATACAAGTATATCCTTTAAGTGGTCAAATGTGAATGAAATTGAAAAGTCTTTCAATGATAGGGATGAGAATTATTTATTTAAGATAAAAATATTCCGTTAAATTATTGTTTTATGTTTTGACAACATTTTATACAATTAGTCTTCCAAGCGATATCGTTTTAGGAATACATTTTTTTAGCTTTGAATGCTATACATTAAATATTGACATCATAGTATATTATGCTTTCATTTGAATTTCTGATAATAGAAAATAATAGGATATGAAATTATTGTTTTTCTAGATTGTTTTGAGCATATAGCATATAGAGTTATGAAATGAAATTCTGTTTAACTGAAATTGAAAGGTACTTGAGATATAAATGGATGAATGATGTTATTGAGTTAGAAAACTTAGATATTATTTATACGAATAAAAAACCATTCTTTTGGGTAATCCAAGAGAATGGTTTTTTATGTATCATAATCTTTTATTGTACATTAAATGTTTCCGGATTTTTTTCTGTTGTAATATTGATGATGTTGCTGTTATCAACAGGGGCACCTGTTTTTGTGATAAATTCTTGGATAACGTCATCCGGATCTTCTGAAACGATTTTTTTGAAGTCTTCAAAATTAATTGTACCGGAAATGTTGTATCTTGGTAGTTCCAGTTTGTTAGACTGTCTGGTCACTCTACCCGGACGAACGGTAACTGCCATTCTTACACCAATATTTTTTAGTACCTGCTTTATATTGTCGTTATATGAACCGTAAGGATAAGAAAATGCATAAGGCGAACAATCTAACATCGCAAGTGTAGTGGACGCTTTGGATAAGTCTGCATAGACATCATTATAATCTTTTGTAATAAGGGCAGACTTTTTATCAGTTGTCAGATAATGGGTGTTATAAGTATGTGATTGAAACTCGAACACGTCTTTCATTGCTTTCATTTCGTCTGCACTACAGTGCGGTAAACGAGAGGAATTTGTATATTCAGATAAGGTTCCGATATTTTCTACGATTGGAAATTGTGTTGCTCTCATATGGTATTTTTTTAGAATAGGGTAGGCAATTTCATAGTTGCTGCGGTACCCGTCATCCATTGTGATAACAACTGTTTTTGCAGGAAGTTGAATTTTTCCGTCTAAAAAATCTTCTAATTGATTTAGATGAATAGTGGTGTATCCGTGTTCGTATAAGTAGTTCATTTGACGCTCAAAATTTGCTTGTGACACGGTCGGTGAATTAACATCATTTCCTGTTGTGAAATGGTGATACATTAAAATCGGAATTCCTGTATGATTCACATTAGCAAAAGATAGCTGTGGAATCATAAGAAAAAAGACGGTGAACAGTAGTAAAAATTTGCGTTTCATGATAAGTAAATCCTCCTAAATATAAAGATAAGTTCAAACAAGTCTCTTGTATAATTTATGAAAACAGAAATTTTGTTTGTGTGACAGAGTCTTGTTGTTTTTGTAAGAAAGAATGAATTATCCGTTGTTTTTTAAAGATAGTTCATCTATCAACAAGTCTCATTATATCATATACTTAATTGTTACTACATTACAATTATGTCACAATTACCGTATGATAAAACAACACAAAAGAAAACCCCTTACTTTTGATATTGAAAGTAGGGGGTTGATGTTTCACTTAGTAACTGATTCTTCTTCCACAAGTAAAATTTCTGCGTGAGCTCAAACTATCGATTTTGACATGAGAACCGGGGTGTGGTGCATGAATGAATTGGTCGTTTCCGATGTAGATTCCGACGTGACCCGGGAAACAAACCAAATCACCGGCTTTTAGATTGGAACGAGATACCCTTTCACCGACACGAGCTTGTTCATAAGAAGTTCTTGGTAGATAGATTCCTTTTTTTCTAAACACATAGGAAGTAAAACCGCTACAGTCAAATCCACGCGGAGTGGTACCACCCCACACATACGGAGTTCCCAAATAGTTGCATGCGGTTGCAACGATACCGGAAACCTTAGGTTTTGTTCCATATTCTATAATTTTAGGTTTTGCCGATACAAGAACTTTTTGATAGATAACATCTTGTGAAACAATTTCACCATTTATCATTTTTACTTTTCGTTGGACTTCTTTTTTTCCGGGAGTACCTTCTGATACTACTTTAGAGCGACCTTCTGTCATAGACGGATTTTTTCTTTTTTCTACGGAAGGTTCAATTTCAACGACACCGGTTTCTTCGTAAGATACCTGAACATCTACCAACGGTTTTGTGGAAGTTTTTTTGTTATGTTTCAGACTTCCTCTTACTAAGTTGGAACGAGTGGCAGATGCAAGATAATTAGGCTGATTTAATGAATTCAGTGCAATATGTTCATCGTATACCATATCAACCGGAACCAACTCTTCTCCGATGATGTTTACATCTTGAACGAACTCTACGGTAGCGTTTTTCTTGATATTAAGATAAGGCTCTTTTACTTTGTTCAATACTTTCTCTGCTGTCTCTTTGGAATCGACCGCCATGACAAAAGCAGTATTTGATTTAATAAGATAAGCGGGCTTGTATACATCGATGCAATCAATTACATTATGTTGTAATTGTTCGTCGGAAGTAAGCTCTACTCCGGCAAGTCTTCCTTTTTTATGAGATAGTTCCAATTCATATTCAATGTTGCCACCCCATTCTTCCTTTAAGATGGAATCTACTTGTGCTGACAACTGTCTGATATCATTTTTATGTTTTACAAATCCAACAGGACTTCCGTTTGCGGTAATTTGATATCCAAATCCCGGTTGATAAATCATTAAAAATCCGGACAATACTATGGATACGGCAATAGTGAACAACAGAGCCGGATTTCGATAGAGCAATGCTATCGTTTTTTTATAATCAAAATTCATTCGAACATCCTCCATACGATGTTATTTTATATTTCTTATTCTTACTGTATTATATTATACCATAAAAATAATAAAATAATAGGAATATGTTACAATAAAGTTACAAAACCACAAAGCGGAATTTGAACAAAAATAGTAAAACGGCATAAAATAAATAGTTACATAGTATTTTTCAAAAATGTGAAATACAAAAGTTTTACAAATTTTACATAAATAAATAAGAGATATCCGGTAACAAAAGAGTCTTGGTTTGAATTGTGAAGAGTTGTATATCCGGTAAGTTGTGAGGGTTGAAAAAAAAAGAAATAATGATATAATAACGGAGGAGAGGATGAATCTCGATAGAAAAGGGAGAAGTGGTAAAAAATGGACAACCGAATAAAAAAAATGGTTTGGAATATTGTTATCGCAGCACTATGTGTTGTGGTGGTGAGTGGAATTATTATTTTGAAACCTTGGCAACAAGAAGAGCAACCGATTAAAGAAAATTTGCTTTCTCTTGGGATACAGGAACAACGAGACGGAATTGAAGAAGCTTTAGAGCATCAATACCCAAATTTGAAAGATGTAAAAGTAGAGCAAGGTGCATATTCTTTGGACTTGTACAACATGACTGTAGAAGAAGGAAGATGTCACTTTGAAGCAAAAGTAACATTTCCGGAGGAAAAGAAGGATTCTCCTAAAGCAATAGCAAATGAAGAACAACAACCATCTACCTCATCTCAAGAACAAGGGAATGGTATAGGTGCAGCGCCTGTTTCACAAAATATAGAAACAAAATCGCCGGTTCGTATGAAGGGAGCTTATTTTAAAGTATTTTTGGTAGATTCGTTAGATTTTAACAAACGCAAAGAAATATCCGCTTCTTATGAGGCAGTTCCGACAAAAGAAGAAAATGTTGTAGTGTATAAATTGGATGGAATTTTGACATCGGATGATTTGAAATTTCTTATTCGTAAAAATCAAAAATTAGTCATACAATCTTCTTTTTATGACAGTGATATGGACAATCTTGTGGACTATGAAGGAATCTCCCAATATCCACATCATCCGTTCAAAGATGTGATGCTTGATGTATCGGAAGAAAATTGGAAGATATCCGTGCACTATCCAATCAATCAAGAGATACCGACAGAATACGGCTCTATTATTGTAGATGAATTGATAGTAGGACCGAGTCAGATGATATTGACAACAAGAAATGCGTTAGAAAAAGGATATTCTCTGAAGGCTTTTGAGGGCGGAAAACTGATTGCATCAAACGGAAAAATCTATGGTCTGCAACGAAGCTATGCTTTTGAAGGTTCTCCCGAAGGGAAAATGCATTTTTATTTTAATCCTTCAAATTACTTTGAAGTGGATCAACAAAAAGAATATACCTTCCAATTTGACAATATTGTATTGAATGATAATCGTGAAGACAAGCTTGTGTTATCAAAACAAGGAGCATATCCTCAAGTGCATCGTATCTTAGGTCAGGAAGTTGTGATAGAGAGTTTTAAATATGAAGAAGCAAGCGGGATGTTAGAGTTGGATATGATATACAATCCGGAATTGATATCTTTAGATATGTATATGGCAGAGAGCAGTTCAAGAGTTTTTTCACCTCCTGTATTGCAAGAAACGACACGGATCAATCCAAAGTCAAGAGAGAAAGAAGTCGTGCAAACAACCATTCTGCCTGCGAAACTGAAGTTCCATGTACAAAATAAAAATGAATATACTTTGTTAATCAATCACAATGACTTCTACGTGAACAAAAGTGGAGAATTAAAGATTAAAGGGCAGTAGAATGACATATATGATTCAAAATCGGTGGAAGTGTTCACCGATTTTTTGACTATTTCTTCACTATGATTTTTATATAAAATTCTGATTAAATTGACACAATTTTGAATTTGAAATAATCCTTATGTGTAAGCTTGTTCTCATTGGAGCAAGTACAAGTAGAGGGACAGAGTTATTAAATTTTGAACAGGAACTTACAATTATGATATAGGGCAATTGAAACAAGCAATAGTATCACTTTGATTAAAATATGGGGTGGGAATAGAGAAACCGAAACAACAGCAATAAAAATATAGAGAATCGTGTAAATTTCCGTATCGAGTGGGTATACACTAAAGTAATAGAAAAAGAGGGGGAAGATGGATGAGATATTCAGGAATAGTATATAGACCGCCAAGTGAAGGAAGAAGTTTGATTGTGCAAGCAACAATAGGATGTTCTCACAACAAATGTACTTTCTGTGATATGTATAAAGATAAGGTATTTCAAGTGCGTAAGGTGGAAGATATTTTGCAAGATTTTAGGGAAGCGAGGAGCTATTATCCTTATGTGAGAAGAATCTTTTTGGCAGACGGAGATGCCTTGATTATGAAAACAGAACAGTTGGTTCAAATTTTGGAGCATATTCAAGAGAACTTTCCGGAATGTGAGAGAGTAGCTGTCTATGCTTCTCCGTACAGTATCAAGAGCAAAACTGTAGAGGAATTGAAATTATTGCATCAAAAGGGATTAGGAATCGGATATATCGGTTTGGAATCCGGTAGCGACAGGATTTTGAAAAAAATCAACAAAAATGTTACCTCTGCAGAAACCATTGAATGTGGATTGAAGTTAAAAGAGGCAGGCATCGCTGTTTCTGTGACTGCAATTTCCGGGTTGGGCGGAATCGAATATTGGAGAGAACACGCAGTTGAAACAGGAAAGGCGTTTTCTGCAATGAATCCTGAGTATATTGGATTATTAACCTTGTTTATGAGAGGGGACACTCCGCTAAAAAAAGAGTTTGAAGAAGGAAAATTTCATATTTTGACACCGGAAGAAATTATGATGGAATCGATGCTGATGTTACAAAATATTGATTCTCCGGGAACAATTTTGAGAAGTAATCATGTTTCCAACTATGTCAACTTGTACGGAACATTGAACCAAGACAGAGAAAAAATGATTCAATTGTTACAGAATGCAATGGATGAATGTAATTTCAGACCGGAGTATTTTAGAACTTTATAAAAAAGCTGATTTTATGTTGAAAAATCGCAAGATTAGGATGACCGAAACAAAAACAAGAACGTGTCTGTTGAGTGGGAGGGTGATCCTATTTTTGTGAAAAAAGAAAATAGATTGATAAGTTGAGATTACTGTGAAGGAGAATAGTATGAATCTATATGAACAGTTGGCAAAAGAGTTTGGATTAAAGAAGAAACAGGTTGAAGGAGCAATTCATCTGATTGATGAAGGCAATACCATTCCTTTTATTGCACGATACCGAAAAGAAGCGACGGGAGAAATGTCGGATGAAGTATTGCGTGATTTTTATGACAGATTGAAATATCTTAGAAATTTGGAAGATAGAAAACAGCAGGTCAAAGCTTCAATTGAAGAACAGAACAGGTTGACACCTGAGATTATCTCCGCTTTGCAAGAGGCAAAAACTTTGGTGGAGGTAGAGGATATCTATGAACCTTACAAGAAAAAAAGAAAGACAAGAGCATCCGTTGCGATTGAAAAAGGATTGGAGCCGCTTTCCTATGTGATTCGATTGGGAGAAGAAAATCTGCTTCAGCAAGCACAAAATTTTGTAAATGAAGAAAATGAAGTGTTGACAGCGGAAGATGCGTTGCAAGGTGCGATGGATATTGTAGCACAACAGCTGTCAGAGGATTTTGAACGAAAAAAGAAAATCAGGAACATTGTGTTTTCAACTACAAAGATTGAGACTTCCCGAAAGAAAAGTGCTGAAGAAAAAGAGGGATATTTAACTTATTCCATGTACTTTGAGTATAACGAAACAGCAAAAGACATTCCTCCGCATCGTATTTTGGCAATCAATCGTGGAGAAAAAGAAGATATCTTGAAAGTAAAGTATTTGCATGAAGAACAAAACATAAAGTCCGTGTTGATGGAAGATATTGTGCATACCGAACACAATGAAGATTGTTTGAACCGGATTGTAGAGGATGCTCTGAAACGATTGATTCTTCCGTCATTGGAGAGAGAACTTCGTTCTACTATGACAGAAACAGCGGAAGAAAGAGCAATTGAGGTATTCGGTCAGAATTTAAAAGATTTGCTACTACAAGGAACCTTGCCGAATGTCACGATTTTGGGTTGGGACCCCGCATTTCGAACAGGTTGTAAAATTGCAGTCATTGATTGCACCGGAAAAGTATTGGATACGGCAACCATCTATCCGACCGCTCCACAGAACAAAGTAGAAGAGAGTAAAAAGGTAATTTTGAATCTGATTGACCGCCATCAAATTGATGTGATTGCGATTGGAAACGGAACAGCATCGAGAGAATCGGAAGAGATAGTAAGAGAGATTATCAAAGAGAGCAAACGAGAAGTACACCATATTATTGTCAATGAGGCGGGAGCTTCTGTTTATTCGGCATCCAAGTTAGGGACAGAGGAGTTTCCGGATATGAATGTGTCATTGAGAGGAGCTGTTTCCATTGCGAGGAGATTGGCAGATCCTTTGGCGGAACTGGTTAAAATTTCCCCCGAACATATCGGAGTCGGACAATATCAACATGATGTCAACCAAGGAAGACTGTTAGAGGTTTTGAAAGGTGTAGTAGAAAATGCTGTAAATACGGTTGGAATTGATTTGAACACAGCCTCTTCCTCATTGTTGGGATATGTTTCCGGAATTACACCTTCTATTGCCAAAAACATTATCGAGTATCGAGAAACAAACGGTGCATTTCGTAACCGTAAAGAGCTTTTGAAAGTAAAACGATTGGGGGCATCTTCCTTTGAACAATGTGCAGGATTTCTTCGTATCAAGGACGGTACGGAAGTTTTGGACAACACTTTGGTGCATCCTGAGAGTTATGATAAGGCATATGGAGTGTTGTATTCTCTGCATATCGCTTCAGATGAATTAGATACTGACAGTGCAGAGACTTCCGAAGAATTTGAAAAAATTGATTTTCCACAATTAGCTACGCAGTTGGAAGTGGGAATACCAACCTTGAAAGATATTGTGTCAGAACTCAAGAAACCGGGACGAGATATTCGACCAAAAAGGAATCCGGTTGAGTTTTTGTCAGAAATTATGACCTTGGATGATTTGAAAGAAGATATGGTATTGACAGGAACTGTTCGTAATGTATTGGATTTTGGAGCTTTTGTAGATATCGGACTCAAGAGCGACGGCTTGGTTCACATCTCTGAGCTAAGCGATAAATATGTAAAACATCCCCTGGATATCGTGAGAATCGGGGATATTGTAACCGTTCGTGTGATCAAGATTGATCGAGAGAGAGGCAAAGTCGGACTTTCTATGAAACAATTGCCACAACACTAAATATTCAGAATAATAAAAACCTCTAAATTTTGGTTAATTGTAAAATGAAAATGAACTAAAAAAATTCCATAGAAAATCACGTTTGGTATAATTGAATCACCACAAAACAAAAAAACCAAAGGTGATGACTATGGAATATAATAATACTACAGCAAATTCAAGAAAAAATAAACATTTAAACGATTTCGAAAGAGGACAAATTCAACTTCTGCATAATAAAGGATATTCAGCATACAAAATAGCAAAAGAACTTCGTAGAGCATCCAACACCATAAGAAATGAGTTAAAAAGAGGTACAGTAACTCAAATAAAAGGAATACATGATGTACAAGTATATTATCCGGATACAGGTAAGTTAGTATATGAGAAGAATCGAAAAAATTGCAAAAAGAAATTTAAAGCCTTGAAATGTAGCAAATATTTAGACTTTGTAAAGCAAAAGTTTAATGAAGAAAAATGGTCGTTAGATGCAATTTGTGGATATGCAAAGTTAAATAAGCTATATGAAGGTCAAAGAGTCTGCACCAAGACATTATACAATTATGTAGATATAGGTCTAATAGGAATAAAATCTATTGATTTGCCCTTAAGAGTGAAAAGAAAACCGGCTAAAAAACGAGTAAAAGAAAACAAAAGAAAACTTGGAAAAAGTATAGAAGAAAGACCGCAAGAAATAGAAACAAGAAAAACATTTGGAAATTGGGAAATAGATACAGTAATACCAAAGAAAAACAAAGAAGAAGCATCATTAATAACCATAACAGAAAGAAAAAGTCGAATGGAACTAATCTTAAAATTAAACAGAAGAAAAGCATCCATAGTAAATGAAACATTAAAGAACACATTGAACAGATTGAAGGAACCACAAAAAATATTTAGAAGCATAACAAGTGATAACGGCTTAGAGTTTGCGAAATTATGTGAACTTGAAAAAACATATATAGGAAACATCTATTACTGTCATCCCAATAATCCCCAGGAAAGAGGAACAAATGAAAAGCACAATAGCCTAATCAGAAGATTTCTACCGAAAGGAAAATCATTAAATGATTATGAAGAAGAACACTATATAAAGATAATGAATTGGATGAACAATTTGCCAAGAAAAATCCTAAATTACCGCACTCCTATAGAAGTTTTTATAGAAGAACTAAATAACTTAGGACTTTTAGATGATAATGAGGAATTAGTTCAATTTGATATTGCAATTTAAGACCTCTAAATTTTTAATAAACAGAAAATTTGTATTGACTATGAATAATTTTCGTGTATAGTAAATCATAAGGGAGTGTTTCCCCTTTTGGTACTTTTTTATATTATTGATATTGTAAGGAGGTTTTTTATGTCAAACAACAGTAAACCGTCGAAGGCATCGTTTCTTTTACCTTCCGTTATTGGAATTATCTTATTTATGATACCGGTACAGAAAGCATTCTTTGGTGGAAAAGGTGAAGATGCTCACGACTGGACAATTATTGTAAAGATTCTTGCTGATTTTATCAGCGGTATCATTGGAGACTTTCTTCCGATGCTATGTGTTATTATCGTTACCATTTCTGCATTTATGTCGGTGTTGGCGCTTGTAAAACCGAAATTCATTACAGAAAGTAAGCTGTTAAAAGAAATCTTTGAAACCACACCGGTATGGGCTGCGGTTAGAGTAGTCGGATGTGTGTTTATTTGGTTAATATATTTACAAGTTCAAGCCGGAGAAGAGCAAACAGGTTTCATTCATATGATTACAGAAGCTGACGGTGGTGGATTCATACTTTCAGACCTGTTG
Source organism: Filifactor alocis ATCC 35896 (assembly GCF_000163895.2). Classification (NCBI taxonomy): domain Bacteria; kingdom Bacillati; phylum Bacillota; class Clostridia; order Peptostreptococcales; family Filifactoraceae; genus Filifactor; species Filifactor alocis. Next base: position 1,128,910 of record NC_016630.1, on the reverse strand, counting down.
ACAGTACTCGTTATTATCTTTGCAATTGCAGGATTGTTGCTACCGTTATTATTGGATTTCGGATTATTGGAGTTTGTAGGAGCATTATTGACAAAGCTTATGCGTCCGTTGTTCAAAATTCCGGGACGTGCTGCGGTAGACTGCTTTACTTCTTGGATTGGTGACGGTACACTTGGAGTTATGTTGACCTGTAACCAATATGAAGGAGGATATTATTCCGCAAGAGAGGCATCTGTTATTGCTACAACATTCTCTGCGGTTTCTATTACATTCAGTATTGTGGTTTTGGCTCAAGTTGGTTTGATGGAATACTTCGGAGTATATTATTTACTCATTTGTTCGATAGGAGTGGTTTGTGCAATTATCTGTCCGAGAATTCCACCTCTTTCTATGAAAAAAGACACCTATTTAGTGGAAGGAAGAGCAATTCCGGAAGATATTCCTTCCGAATTCAACTCTTCTTTTGAATATGGTATGCACTTAGCATTAAAGAGAGTTGCTGAACACAAAGGGGTTGGAGAGTTCTTACGAAACGGAATTAAAAATGCGGCAGGAATGTGGTTCGGTGTACTTCCGGTTGTAATTGCGATTGGACCTGTTGCGTTATTGCTTGCAAATCATACAGAAGTCTTTTCAATTTTAGGCAAACCGTTTTTACCGTTGCTTAACATGCTGCAAGTTCCTGAGGCTGCAGAGGCATCTAAAACAATGATTGTCGGATTTACCGATATGTTTACACCATCTGTAATTGCAGCGGCAAACATCACATCACCGATGACGAAATTTATCATTGCGGTTATTTCTGTAACACAACTGATTTATTTATCCGAGGTTGGTGGACTGATTTTAGGTTCCAAGCTTCCGGTAAACTTTTTAGACTTATTTGTGATTTTCTTGGAAAGAACAATTATCAGCTTGCTGATTGTCTGTCCGGTTGCACATTTGATATTCTAAGAAATTTTCACGCGAAGATAGGAATGACACTTACGATGGAATATGTAAATTTCAATAATAATTGAATCGTACAATATTAAACCTGAGTTGATGATAGATAGCTGTAGTATCATGTCATTACGAAACACACGGGTTGGAAGTATGATTCATAGAGAATGGAAATGAGTGTAGGTTTTAATAGTTATTACTATAAAATCATTAGTATAAAATCAAAAACAGGTTTCGGAAGATATTCCGGCAACCTGTTTTTTTTATCGAAGAAAAAGGCCTATAGGACAAAAAGTGTTGATAAAAACCGCTGTATATATTGTAAAAACAATGTGTGTAGCGGTTTAATGTTTTTTAAAAGAAGATTGAAGGTGGACAAAAAGTGTTGATAAAAACCTTTATGTATGTTGAAGTATCAACTCATATAGAGGTGTTTAGTTGTTTTTGTTCTTATTTTATTTTGTAAAACCTGTATTCCAATTCTCTGTTTGAATTCCCTTATATCATCGTCGTTTCAAGTTGTGATTCATAGTGTAAATTCTTGTTCATCCTAAGCAATTCCATACTCCGTTCTCGTAACTTTGGAAAGAAAGAGCTTTTGGTACATTTTTGAAATTTGAATATGGGGTAATTTTATTAGGTTTTAGTATGATATGGATGCATTTTTTCGAAGAGATTCTGTTTCGAAATTCATTACAAAAACCTTTCATCCACATCGTACTCAAATCGTTTTTGAGAACGCATTGCTAAAATATGTGCTAATTCTCCACCCAAGACAATGATGATTCCGCTCCAATACAAGAACAGCAACATAATGATGATGGCACCGAGAGAACCGTATATGATAGAATATCTGCCGAAATTGGAAGTATAGAAAGAGAGTATCATAGAAGTAACAATCCATAAACTCACGGAGAACAATGCACCGATGATAGTGTATTTTCTCGGAAAGTTTCGATCAGGGATAATATTGTAAAGTAAGAATACAATGGTTACAACACCGAAGAACGGAATAATCCAACGAATAATTTGCCATACATCTGTCCAATCTTGATTTAATTTGAAAAATCGCAACACAGTTTCACATGCATTTTTACCGATAGAAGAAGAGATGAGAGACACAAAAATAAATAAAATCATCAATACAACCAAAGGAAAACTGGCAAGCTGTTTTTGAAGTGATAGAGGTCTCTCACTTCGAAATGCGTGATTTAGTGAAAAGAGCAATGATCTAATCGCAGAAGTTGCCATCCAAATCATTATTATCATACTCATGACAAACATCTTATTATGATCACTGTGAGATAAGTGTGACAGGTATTGCTGCAAGACATAGATAACATTGTCCGGGAAAAAATGTGACAGGTTACCTAATTGCTCCTTGATATTTAAATCAAATCTTCCCAAGATTCCGTTTACGGCTATTAAAAATGGGAAGAGAGACAAAATAAAAAAGTATGCAAGCTGTCCGCCCAGTTGTGATAAGTTGTCCGCTACATATCGTTTTGCAAGACACTTGAAACTGTACAACAAGACATGGTCTTTTGGTTTGGGTTCCATAGCATCTTTTATGTGTTGAATCATTTTCATGAAACTATCCTTTCTTTATCTATCTCTATTTATATTGATTACTGATTAAAGTTATCATAAAAATTTGTTATTGTATTATTATATCTTACTTCTCTTTTTTATAATCCTTATACTATTCTTACACTTTAAAATAGTGTTTCGTATTAGATCATAGTATAGACAATTTTGATGAAAAGTAGTTAGGAAGATACCTTTCTTCTTATATCATACCATAAATTTCGAAATTTGAGCTTTGTGTATGGTTCGATATTTATCAGCACACTGATATTTGTCTGATTGATACTGTTATTTGTTTCGTTGGAGCACTTTGTTATAATTTTATACTAAAACTCAATAGAATGATTTGCTTATTTCATGGAAAATGAAGTATTTCAGACACTTGAAAAAGTTATGAGCAGACTCTGTAAAAGTGTAAATAAACTGATTAATGAAAACAGTCAAAAATATAACTATCGGTTCAATCGTTTCATCGGGTTTTAGTATTACATTACTGTTGATGGTGTAGTATTTCAATCATTTTCTATTTTAATCAGTGAGAGGTTAACCGGAGCATTTCTTTTAAAGTTAAAATCAAATTTATGGCGCATTCATCGCGTTCATTAGGATTTGGGATAACATATTCTCTGTAATATTACAATCTTGGTTAAATCACATTATTCTGTAAACATCCATTTTTTAAAAACAAAAAAACTACGATGGATCCAAAGATGAGGAGCATCGCAGTCTTTATTTTTTAATAGTGTTGAACAGATGAAGATATAAAACTGAATAGGGTAGCTGAGAACAAAATCCAAAGAAAGATACCGATTGCCATAAAGATTAACATTGCTCTAAAATAGTTTTTCTTGCTTGGATTGACATCAGATCCGAACGCCCAAACAAAAGGTAAAACAATATTTGCAATCGGAATACATAGCAATAACATAGTAATAATCCATTCCTTCATCGTTACGACCGGAGCGTAATCATCATTTCCGGAATACATTCCTTCATCATATAGGTTCATATCATCATTCATAAGAAGTCCTCCTAAATAAAATATTTATTATAATTAACCGGCAATAATTATAACATATATTGATAATTTTAGTCAAATAATGTTATATAGTATCCCAATTTAGTTTAGGTTTTTTATATAAATTATAAAAAATACTGTATAAAAGGTATAGATTTGATTTACAGAAAGAGGATTTATTTTTATTTAAGCATGGGATAGGAATTTTCTCAAAGAATAATTTATATAGAAATTATTGACAAGTAGAAGAAATAGTGTTATTTTATATATAAAATAAAGTATATTGTATACAAAATACAAAAATGACAGCAAGTTGAATGTGATGAGCGTAGTTTTTCTTGAAAAAACAATAAAAAGTTCTATTTTTAATAGTTGTGTATACTGCACTATTTTAATGGAGTTAGTAAGTTTGTGTATAAAAATGCTCTTGTTACAAAACATCTTGATAGTGTAAAAATGAGAAAGTTTTTTGAAATAAATATTGATATGAATAAAAAATGATAGGAGGAAAAACAATGGATTATTGTTGTCAATCAATGGTAGGAAAAATTCAAGCTATTCTTATAAAACATCCTAAGGATGCTTTTATAAGTCAACAAAATTTAGAGAATACCTATGAAGAATTTAATTACATAGGTTGTCCTAATTATGAAACTGTTTTAAATGAGTATGAAATTTTTGAAAAAATTATCAAGGAACATGTAGAAACTGTTCATTATTTACCTATGAATGATTCAGTAGGGTTGGATTCAATTTATGCACACGATTCTTTGAAAGTTACAAAGAAAGGCGCAATTTATTTTCCGATGGGTAAAGTGTTGAGAGGGAAAGAAGGGATTGCTACCGAAGAATACTTAAAGTCTATAGGAATTCCTACATTAGGTCATATTAAGGCGCCTGGAAAAATGGAAGGTGGTGATGTTGTTTGGATAGATGAAAAAACAGTAGCAATTGGAAGAGGATATCGAACAAATACAGAAGGAATCGAACAATTTAAGGAACTTACGAAGGATTTCGTAGAAGAATACATTATAGTGGATATGCCACATGCTGACGGAGAAACGGAGTGTCTTCATCTTATGAGTATCATTAGTATGATAGATAATGATTTGGCAGTAGTATATTCCAAGTATATGCCAATTAGATTCAGAAATTTTTTGAAAGAGAGAGGCATGAAATTATTAGAAGTAGATGATGAAGAATATGGTTATTTAGGCTCTAATGTATTGGCACTTGCACCAAGAGTGTGTATTGTGATTGAAGGGGTGCCGAGAATCAAAAAATTAATGGAAGAAGAAGGCTGTAAGGTATTTGTATATCCGGGAAAAGAACTTTCATATAGAGGAACGGGAGGACCAACTTGTTTGACTTGTCCGTTGCATAGAGAGTAATAAAGGTTTTGTAGATAAAGCAAAGTTAATAAGGTTATTGGTAGTTATATGTTTATTCATATTTAATTCGTTAATAAGGTGGTTGTTTCACAAAGTATCTTAACGATGAGTTGAACTATATCATTTGTTTTTGATGGCAGTTGCTTTTGATTGTTTAAGAATATTTTTTAAGGAGGAAGCTGATGTTTAAAAATATTATTGTGAGAAGACCGGGAAAAAGTATTTGTGATGGAATTACCAGTGCTCCTGAGCTTGGAAAACCAAATTATGAATTGGCCATGAAACAACACGATGCTTACATTTCTGCACTGAGAAAATGTGGTTGCGAAGTTACTGTATTGGAGGAGATGGAAGAGTTTCCGGACAGTTGTTTTGTGGAAGATACCGCTGTATTGACTAAGAATGTTGCAATTATTTCACGACCTGGAGCAGAAACAAGGAGAAGAGAGTCCGAATATATGGTTGATACGATTAAAAAATTTTATCCGGAAGATAAGATTGAATATATTCAAGCACCTGGAACCATGGAGGGTGGAGATGTGATGATGGTTGGCAATCATTTTTATATCGGAAAATCTGCACGAACAAATGAAGAAGGATGTCGTCAATTTATTGCGTTGTTGGAAAAGCATGGACATACGGGATCTATTGTTGAATTGAAAGAAATGTTGCATTTGAAGACGGGCGTCAATTATTTGGAAAACAACAATATGTTAGTGTCAGGGGAATTTTTGACAAATCCTGAATTTGATAAATATAACAAATATGAAATTCCGTCCGATGAAGCTTATGCAGCAAATTGTATTTGGGTAAATGACAAGGTAATTGTTCCGGAAGGTTATCCTAAGGTAAAAGCTTTAGTAGAAGAAATGGGATACGAAGTGCTTACAGTAGATACTTCAGAATATCGAAAAATTGATGGTGGATTAAGTTGCTTGTCGCTTAGATTTACTTCTCTAAAATAATAAATCGAGATGGATATATTGAAAAAGAAATTTGCAAACTTGTATTGAGGGATTGCTTCAAAAGCTTTGAAAAAAGAAAATTATGTCAAGTTGTATAAAAAAATATGTAAAAGTATCACAGTATTTTTAAACAATGGATAGAATTTGAAGATAAGTTTTTGAGCAATCCCTTATTTTTGGAAATGAATGGAAAAACGTACATAGAGGAGGTTGTTGTCTTATGAATCTTGCAGATTTAGTTACTGTAGTAGTCTATGATTATTTGTGGGGATTACCATTGGTATTTTTGGTTTTGGGAGCTGGAGCATTTTTTACAATAAAAACCGGATTTTTTCAATTTAGATTTTTTAAGCAAGCATTTACGCAAACTCGAAAAAGTATTTTTGGAGAAAAAGAAACAGATTCAGATGGAAAAGCGGGAATAATTTCATCCTTTGAGGCAATGAGCATGGCACTCGGCACAACCATAGGTGTCGGTAATATAGGTGGTGTAGCGACTGCTATTGCTATGGGGGGACCAGGAGCTGTTTTTTGGATGTGGGTGGCTGGAATATTCGGTTTAATTATTAAGACTGTTGAGATTACGTTGGCAGTTTATTATAGAAGTAAAGATCAGTCGGGAGATTCTTATGGTGGGCCAAACTATTATATTCATAAAGGAATTGGAATTGAAAAAAACAAAAAAGTACTTGCTAAATGTTTGAGTTTCATTTTTGCATTCGGATTTGTGTTAGGAATATTTTTGAACATTCAAACCTATACGGTATCCGAAGCAGTTGCAGGAACGTTTAGTATAGATATGAACTTAGTAGCGATTGTATATACTGTAGCATTGTATATTATGATTAGTGGTGGAATGAAACAACTTGGAAAAATTGCAACAATAATCGTTCCGTTTATGTGTATTTTTTACATTGTAGGGACTTTTGTAGTACTTGCATTAAATATCGGAAATATTGTACCATCCATTGTATTAATTGTTAAATCTGCGTTTACTCCACTTGCAGCTACAGGTGGATTTGCAGGAGCAAGTGTGAGCTTGGCATTAAAATCAGGGATGAGTCGTTCTGTGTTCAGTAATGAAGCGGGATGGGGTTCTGCACCGATGATTCATGCTTCGGCAAAGGTAAATCATCCTTTAAAACAAGGATTGCTAGGAATTTTTGAAGTGTTTTTTGATACCATTATTATATGTAGTTTGACAGCTTTGGTAATTATTGTTACAGGGCAGTGGCAAAGCGGTTTGGACGGTGCGACACTTACTTTAAGTGCATTTGAAACAGGAATGGGATTTTGGGGAAGAATTATTTTGGCAGTAGGAATATTTTTCTTTGGACTCACAACTTCCGGTGGAGTTTATACACAAGTGGAAGTTGTGCTCAGATACATTTTGGGAAATAGCAATATAAAACAACAGTTGCTCACATTTTACAAGTGGTTCTATCCTATTCCAAGCATTGCGTTAGTTTTTATTGCTTCGAAGAACGGCTTGCCCGGAACGACGGTTTGGTTGTTTTCAGACGCATCGACTGCGTTTCCGATTTTTGCAAATATATTAGCGTTATTGATATTAATGCCAAAATTTATAGATTTAAAAAACGATTATACCGCCAGATATATGAATAAAGGAAATGTAAATCCGGAATTCGAAGTATTTTATGAAGGAAGCAATGAAGAAAATCAAGTGGATTAGATTATGTAATAAAAAGTATTCAGTGATAATGTAATGAAATTTTCATACAACGCTAAAACTCAACAGAAAATAAATAAAATATCTGTTGATAGTTTTGGAGAGTTAAAATTCGGATTATTAAATTAAAAAAGTAATTTGTAAATGACTATAGATGTAGTATAGGAGTTGGTTTCAAGATGAGAAAAGATATAATAAAAAAAATTTTGTATGGTTATGTTCAGCAAAAGAGTATTAGTGATACAGATGTAGAAAAAACAGCAGAAACATTTTTTGTGGAATTTTTTGCGAAACAGGAATATTTCAAAAAAAATAAGGAGTATTATGGAACGTTTCCGATAGAAGGAGATCCTCATCATCGTGCGGTTTCTTGGGCTATGGTAAGAGGAGAAGGGGAAGCTTGTGTTGTACTAATCCATCACAATGATGTAGTAGGCGTAGAGGATTTTAAAACGCTGAAACCATATGCTTTTTCTCCGGACGAATTAAATAAAAAACTATTCGAAATAAAGGATAGTTTGTCAGAAGAGACACGTGAAGATTTGGAGAGTGGCAATTATCTTTTCGGACGAGGTGTTTGTGACATGAAGGGTGGAGGCTCTATTCAGATGGCACTTCTGTCGGAATATGCAAATTTAGATACATTAAAAGGAAATGTAATCGTTCTTGGTTTGCCGGACGAAGAAAACTTGTCTGCAGGAATGAGAGCAGCTGTAATATTACTCAACGAATTGAAAGAAAAGTATGGTTTTGAATATAGATTGATGATAAATTCAGAACCACATCAAAGAAAGAAGAAAGAAGAAGGTGTTTTTTCTTTCGGTTCAATTGGAAAACTGATGCCATATGTGTCTATTCGAGGTCATCTTGCTCATGTCGGAAAAGTATTTGAAGGGTTTAATCCAACAAATCTTATGGCTGAGATTGTTAGAAAGACAGAAATTAATATGGAATTTAGCGATAGTGTGAAAGGGGAAGCTGCCCCACCTCCTACGTGGTTGTATCTTCGAGAAAATAAACAAAGTTATGATGTATCTATGCCACTTTTTATGAACGGTTGTTTGAGTGTGCTCACACTAAATCAAATGCCGGGAGTTATTTTGGAAAGACTTTACAAAGTATGCGCTAATGCCTTTGAAAAAATTATAGAAGAGATGAATTTGCAATATGAAAATTTTTTGAAAGAAACAAATCAACAGAAAACGTATTTGCCATGGAAAGTAAAAGTTGTTTATTTTGGAGAACTCTGCCAAGAGGCCGAAAAAAATTATGGTAATCAGTTTATCCAAGACTATCATAATTTTTTAGAGCAACTTTATAAAGAAATCCATGATGGTAAGGAGTCTTTAATAACAGCAAATTTTAAATTAGTTGAATTTGTGTATAATTATATTGATGATTTGTCTCCACGAGTTGTAATTGGGCTTGTTCCACCATATTATCCGAATGTAGCTAATTTGTTTTATGAGAATTTGGACGATAAAGTACTACATTTATATGATAAGTTGCTTGATTTTACAAGAGAAAAGTATCATCAAACTTATATAGAAGAATTTTTTTATACCGGAATTTCAGATTTGAGTTATTCTTGTATTTATGATAGAGAGAAAGTAGAAGATAGTCTAGAGAAAGCGATGCCGTTTTGGGGGAAAATTTATAATCTTCCACTAAAAGAACTTCAAAATATTTCCATGCCATGTGTGAATATTGGACCATGGGGAAAAGATTTTCATAAACTTACCGAGAGGGTATACAAAGAAGATTTATTTGAGCGGACACCTGAAATATTAGACCATACTATAAAATTTATGTTGGAGTAAATTGTTATCCACATTTTAACAGATTAAAAGTAGGATAAAAAACAATGGATTAGAATTACAGAAATAAATAATAAAGAGAGTATTGATAAAAATAAAGCCCTTGCTGTATTGTTATAATTTTTTAGATACAGTGAGGGTTATATTTTTGGTGTGGTATTTGTTGTTGTAATATTGCCTTTAGCTTTTTCTTATTTTAAGAATGTCATTTTCGTGTTTTTGTTGTTTAGGCATTCCTTTTTTGATCTTAATGGAATAATATCATATTTCGAAATAGTGTCTGCAATAAAAAATGGTATTTGATTTATATCTGTGAAGTTTTTATAATTCATCTAAAGAGTCAAGTTCCGCATAATTTAAGTTCCAGTGATGTTTTAGGCATTTTTTTAATTTGGAGATATTTTTTTTCTGAAAAAATTCTAAAATCAGTCTGTGTTCTTGGTTTGTATTCAATAAAATATCTCGTACAGAGTCACTTTTTTCGTCTGTATAGCTCTGACGGATAAATCTCTTTTTTAGACGGAAGATAGTATCGATTAAGGGATCGTTTTCTGTTTTGAAAATGTAGATATTATGAAAATCAATTTGCAGTTTGTAGTAATCGCGGAATCTATAATGATTAATTGCATAGTCCATATCTTGCAACAATTCCTCCATTTTATCCAAATCTTCGTTGGTCAATTTGTCCATAGCGATAGAGGCTGCCATTATCTCTAAAGTCGCAATGACAGCATATAAATCCTGTGCATCTTTCAAACTTAAGGCTTTTACACGGAAACCTCGTCTGGGTGTTATATCAAGTAGTCCATCAGCACTGAGTTGAATCAATGCTTCTCTTACCGGTGTTCGAGAGACATTCAGTTCATTACAGATGGCTTGTTCGTTTATTTTTTCATTTGGATTTAATTTTTTATTTTTGATTTCATTGGAAATGTATTCATATACATGGTCTTTTAAAGATTGATAAATCAAAGACATCACCCCTTAATGTAGCTATTATATCATAGATTTTGTAAAAGCAACTTTGTTTTCTTAAAAAATAAAAACCAGAGACAGTGATAGGATACTACCTCCGGTAAAAAGTTGTTTTTTGAATTTCAAAGTTTTAGTTCAAAAATTATTTTGCCCAGTGTTTTACAAGCTCGGTCAATAAGTGTACTCCGGAGCCTGTTGCTCCTGCTGTAAAGTAAGGTTTTTCAGATTCAAGATAAGCACTTCCTGCGATATCGATATGAATCCAAGGTTTTCCTTCAGTGAAGGCTCCTACAAAGGCTCCTGCACTGGAGCAACCTCCCCATCTTCCGCCTGAGTTTTTGATATCGGCGATGGTGGATTTGTTTTTCTTTTCAAAGTTCTTGTCTATCGGCATTCTCCAGATAGATTCTGTTGCTCTTTTTGCAGAAGCTTGGATATCTTCCCAAAGAGAATCCTCTCTTGTGATAACTCCGGCATAATCTTCACCGAGTGCAACGACAACTGCACCTGTTAGCGTGCAAATATCAACGATTTTTGTTGCGTGTTCCTTTTGAATTGCATAAGTGATTGCATCGGCAAGAGTCAGTCTTCCTTCTGCATCTGTATTTACAATTTCGATTGTTTTTCCGCTCATAGAAGTCAAAACATCTCCCGGAAGATATGCTCGACCGGAAATCATATTTTCACAAGTTGCAATGATACCGACAACATTGATTTTCGGAGCTTCTTTTGCAATTGCGGACATGGCACCGATTACTGCAGCGGAACCTCCCATATCACTCTTCATGGTAATCATAGAGTTGGTCGGTTTGATAGAGTATCCACCACTGTCATAGGTCAGACCTTTTCCGACAAGAGCTACAATTTCATCAGATTCCGGATTCCCATTGTATTTCATTACAATCAATCGCGGTTCCTCATCAGAACCTTTTGCTACGCTTAAAAAAGCGTTCATGTTCATTTTTTCGATTTCTTCTTTTTCGAATACTTTCATTTCGATTCCGGCTTTTTGACAAACTCTGGTTGCAACTTCTACAACATTTTTCGGTTTCATTAAGTTTGCGGGCTCATCTACAAGAAGTCTTGCAAGAGTGATGTCTTCCGCAATAGAAACACCTTTTTTAACTGCTTGTATATGAGTTTGTGAAAGAATGTAAGTCAGAGTTTCTATTTTTTGTTTCTCTTTTTCTTTTTCCATAAATTTGTCAAACGCATAGCAAGCAAGAGAGCAAGCTTTTACAACAGAAAGCACGAAATGTTCTGTCAATATGGATTCTTCTATTTCTGTGAATGAGACTGCAACAGAAGCAAGTTCTTTTTTAGATAAGGTTTTGACTGCACTTCCGATGGCACACATTGCTTTTTCAACAGTAAGTTCTTCTTTTTTTCCCAGTCCTACAAATAAGTATTGTACAAGGGTTTCTTCAAGTGGAATTGAAAATAAAGCATTGCTTTCATACTTTCCTTCAAATTTGTTTGCTTTCAAATAAGTTGCTGTTTGTTGTGGCAATGTTTCCAAAGACGGTTGTTGCCCTTCGAAACAAGGAATGATAATCCCGTTGTATTTTGTGATGTCCAAATTTGATGATGTTGTTACATTCATGATAGTAACCTCCTTATATTATATGTTTATAGAATGACATCAGATAATCTGAATGAATTTGTTATTGTTCAAGCAATCCAATGACTATGCTCTGATTCGATTGAGGATATTTTCCAGTGGTGCAACTTCTGCAAATCGGCTGTTCCAAACAGAATCCTCGAAGTATTTTGCCATATCTTCTCCTTTGGAGAGAGGGGTATCGAAGGTAGAAGTGCAACCTTTTGGAATAATTACATTGTATCCGTATTCAAATGCAACTCTGCAAGTGGTGTCTACGCACAATTCCGTTCTCATACCTGCCATAATAATATTTTCTGTTCCTCTTTTTTGTAGTTCTTCTGATAGATTTGTGTTTAGAAATGCACTACACTTGAATTTATCAATGATAATTTCATCGTTTACCGGAGCGACCTCGTGGTAAATTTCCCATCCGGGGATTCCCGTCTCCAGTATTCCGCCCGGAGGATTATTTTGTCTGACATGAATCACTTCCAAATCATTTGATCTTGCGCAGTCAATTAACTGCACGACATTTTCAATAAATTGTTCTTTATTTGCTGGGCGATTGTTGATTCCTGCATTTTGAATATCAATCACCATAAGTACGGTATTTTTCAAAAAAGATTCCTCCTCAAAACTGAAATGGTATATTTTACATTGTATTTGAGCAAATTGTTTTTTTCTTAATATCAAACTTGTTGTTGTTAAATTCCGGTCAGTGAAGACAGAAAATGTAACTGATTCATAAAAAACATTATATCACAGGAAAATATTATATCATAAAAAAAATATATTTATAAGGATTGAAAAAATATAATTACAGATTATGATTAACAATAGGGAGTGTTTATTATTAATGAATGATGTTTCATAAAGAGGAGGTGATTTGATGAAAAGAAAGAATCTACTCATATGTATGGTATTGTACTATTGTCTCTTTGTGGGAATGAGTGTTGATATTACCAATTTGTCTTTGATTAAAAACGGAGTAAATGACGGAATTAATCTAATCCCAACTTCCACAATAACGGAATATATTGTCAATTTTTCCAGTTACAATACAAGCATCCTCTTGAAATTCTTTGCTAACTTTGGATATTTTGTTCCGTTTGTTGCCTTGTTCTTTCCTTATCAACAACAGTCAAACAAAGAGTACGCATTTTCTAATTACATTATACTGTTTTTCTTGGTATTTCTGTCGGACTTCTTACCCAGAATTTTCAAAGTGGGAGTGTTTGACATTGATGCGGTATTATTAAGATATTTAGGAGCAGTTATGGTTTATAGAATTCTAATTAAAAGAAAATTAAGTGGAGAAGGTACTGCATACAATATGAAATAATAAAATAAATGAAATATATAACTAAGTACTGTTTCTAAATTAATAATACAAATAGTTATTTCAACAGCCTCGATATTAAAATTTCGTGGCTGTTTTTTTTGTTTTATAAAGAAGTGGTCTGTTAATAATCATCCATGAAATAATATCACAAATACTTACACAAAATATTCTATCTATTTTTTTCATTATGGCTCTCTACAATTTCTCCGGCTTATTTTGGCGAGGTAGAGTACATGTTCAATAGAATGTTTTTCAGCCGTTTTATCAATATAAATTTCCACAAACACCTTTCATTTTTTAAGTTGCGTATCTTACTGTATCAATTACCATGTTGTATGAAATGTATTTTATTCTTTTGTGAAAAAACTGAAAAACAGTGTCAGAATCTATTGCTCTATGGATTGAAACATTGTTTTTGAGAATAGAAAAAATATAGACAGTGAGATGAAACAACAAATCATGTTCCGATGAACTTTGTGATATTAAATGTCAAAACTTAAGAGGTCATTTTGTTATAGATGTTTAGAATGATGCATGGAATGACAACGAGCGAAAAGTGAAGTTAGAGTTTTGGAATTTATGATATAATAAATGGGAAGTGTGAGAATTTGATTTTGATATAAAATATCAAGAATAGAAATAGAAAGAGTCTTACAGGAGAGTAGATTGAAACAAGTTAGTTGTGTCACGAAAAGTATCGCCGTGTTCAGGAGGAGATTATGTTACATATTTTGAGTTCTGTTTCCGTACAAAGAAACAAGGAACGCATTTTGGAAAACTATCAAAAACAGGAGGCAGAACATTCTGCTTATATTGTTGTTCCGGAGCAGGCAACCATGCAAATGGATGTTTGGATTTTGGATGAGATGAAGAGGGAAAGTTTGATGGATTTGAGAGTGGTAAGTTTTCAAAAACTTTCCAAAGAAGTGTTGGAGTCCACTTTCGGTGCAAATCGACCATATATTGATAATATCGGGAAAGCTATGGTACTTCGAACTGTTTTTGAGGATTTTCCGGAAGAGTTTGAGCTATATCGTCCGGTAGCCCAAAGACAGGGTTTTTTGACAAAAATGGAGAGCTTGCTGACAGAGTTGAAGAGAAATGATATCCAAAGCACAGCACTGAAAGAACTGGCAAATCGTACAGAAGATAAATTATTTTCTCAAAAATTAAAAGAAGTTTCTTTTCTGCAAGAACAGATGGAATTGCGTTTGACGGGACATTATGCAGACAGTGAAGATAAGATGAATATGCTTGTGAATCAAATTGCGTCTTGTGGGTGGATTCAGGATTTGGATTTTTATTTTTTCGGGTTCCATAGTTTTACGGCAATCGAATATAGGATTGTAGAGCAGTTAATTATGTATGCACACAATGTATATATTACCTTGCCGATGGAAGAGAAGGAATCCTCTGATACAATCAACTTGTTTCAAACGACACAAGAGACGGTGAAAAAGTTAAGGGAATTTGCGCAAAAATCAAATATCCCTGTTAAGGTAGAATTTGAGGACACAAATCCTGTTTTAGAGGAATTTCAATTGTTAGGTAAAAACTTATTTGATTATAAAAATGTGGTCTATCCGAAAGAGACTTCTTCCGTTTCTCTTACAGTCGCAAAAACGACAGAAGAAGAAGTCCATTGGATTTGTAACAAAATTTGTGAATTGGTACAGGAAGAGGGATATCGATACCGTGAAATCGGACTGTTGGTGACCGATATTCGAGAGTATGGACGATTCATTCGACAAATTTTTCCGATGTATCATATTCCGGTATTTGTGGATGAAAAAAAAGATTTGATTCACAGTCCGGCAATGCACGCGATTTTTTCTTTATGGGATATAGTATCCAACGGATTTCGATATGAAGATGTTTTTTCGTTTTTGAAGGCAGGGTTTACCTCTTTTTCTCAAAGTGAAATCGAAAGATTGGAAAATTTTGTGTTAGCGCATAAAATCCGCGGAGAAATGTATTTTCAGGAAAAATATTTTCTGAAAGGAGAGGAATCTGAGGAGGAACGCCATCAGATATTAGACATTCGACAACGGTTTGAGGATATGTTGCTGCCATTTTACCGCTCTATCAAAAAGAAAGGGATGGTGGAGGAGTTTGCAAAACAGAGCGTTTCTTTTTTGATTGAAAAAAATTTCCCACAAAAAATTGAGGAATATGTAGAAGAATTGAAAGAGTCCGGATTGGAAGAATTTGCCGACGAAAATCGACAAGTGTGGAATATCTTTGTTTCTATTTTGGAACAGATGGTCGAATTGCTGGGAAGTCGTATGGTAAAGGCGACGGAATTCAGGGATATTTTGTATGCGGGAATTCAAGGGCATAAGGTCGGAATCTTGCCACCATCACAGGATCAGGTCATTGTCGGAACGTTGGATAGGAGCCGAACAACACCGACAGAGCATCTTTTTGTGCTCGGATTGCATGACGGAATGTTTCCGAAAGTTCAAAAAGAGGGTTCCGTTTTGGAAGAAGAAGAAAGAACGAAGCTGTTGCAGTACGGATTCCATCTTTCTTCCGTTCGTGAAAAATTACAGGCGGAGGAGCGGTTGAGTTGGTACAACCATATCACGCAGACCAAAACAGCCGTTTATTTGTCGTATGCTGAAATGTCCTATGACAAGAAGGTATTGTACCCCTCCTTTTATGTAGATAAGATTCGTCGACAGTTTCCGAAAATGAATGTGATAGTACCTAAAAGGTATGATGATTCGATGTTGTATTCCAAACAAGCCTTTTTGCAACAGTTGGCACAAATGACAAGACCGGTTTTGGAAGAATCCGATTCTTTGGAACAGGAAGAAAGAGCCTTTTGTTTGCAGGGATGGGATTATTTGAAACAACAACAGGAAGAGACACTATTTCAATCTGCCGTTTCGGAGAATCCAAGTGTAAGATATATTCCGCAAAAATATGTGACTTCTCTTTATGGTAACAAGGTATATTTCAGTGCATCCGGATTGGAACAGTATGCACGTTGTCCGTACAAACATTTTATCCATCGGGCGCTTTCTCCCAAAGAGAGAGCAAGGTATGAGATGGAAGAAACGGATATCGGTATTTTGGTTCATGGATGTATTGATGAATTTACTGATTTTCTGAAGAAACATCCCGAACTATCTGAACAATGGGACGAGAAGCGCAATCAAGAAGAAATCAATGCGATTTTTTCGCAGTATGCAGACAAAATGTTGGGTGTTTCTTTTGAAGACAATGCAAGAAATCAATATTTATTGCGTAAAATTCGAAAAACGACAGAAGAAACTGCTAAATATGTGGTTCGTCATCTCAATTTAGGCACATTCAAAATATGGGGACAAGAAGTGGGATTCGGATATGGGAAAGACTATCCGGCAGTAGAATTGATAGAAGATACCGCTTATTTAAGGGGAAGAATTGACCGTGTCGATGTGTGTCATAAAGACGACAAAGACTATATCAAAGTCATTGACTATAAGACCGGAAAGAAAACATTTCATCTTTCTGATGCGTGGCAAGGATATGATTTGCAGTTGCTGTTCTATCTCTATGCGTTGTTGTACAGTCGGGCAATCGGAAAAGACAAGGTATATCCCGCGGGAGCATTTTATTTTCCGGCAGTCTATTCTCTGCTTTCGACAGAGGAAGAGAATGAGGAAAATATTGAAAAATTACAGACAGACAGTTGGTTGATGGAAGGAATTGCCTTGAAGGAAGAGGAAATTTTGAAGGCGATGGATCAACAAATCGAAGAAAAATCATCTGTATTTCGTGGAGTTGGACGCAAAAACACATTTGAGAAAGAAAACTTGTTGACACAAGAGGAATTTGAACAGATTTTGTCACATAGTTATCAGCTTGCAAAAAACATGGCGACAGAAATTTTGGAAGGAAAAATACAAGCGAGTCCGACAATGGAAAAAGGAAATCGAAAAGCGTGTGATTTTTGCAGATATCAGTCGATTTGCGGGTTTGATGAGAGAAAAAAAGATTGTATCTATCGTGTGGTCAAAGAGTACAGTTACGAACAGATTAAGGCGGAAATAGAGGAACAAATCCATTCATCTGAAGAAAAGGAGGAGAGCCATGAGTGAGAAAAAACAGGAACGAGAAGTATCTTACACCAACGAGCAAAATGCCGTTATTTATGAAAAAAATAAGAATATCTTAGTTTCTGCAGCGGCAGGCTCCGGAAAGACGGCAGTTTTGGTGGAACGAATCCTTAGAATTGTAGAAGAAGAACGAGTAGACATCAATCGGATGTTGATTGTTACCTTTACCAATGCGGCAGCAGGCGAAATGCGTGAAAGAATTTCAAAAGCATTTGCCAAACGATTAGGGCAAAAAGGACATGATACCGCTTTTTTACAGGATCAGATGATTAAGATTTCAGAGGCTTCCATCAGTACCTTGCATTCTTTTTGTATCGATGTGTTACGTCAATTTTTTCATGCGGCAGACATCTCGCCTTCTTTTGCCATGGCGACAGAAGCGAATGTCTCTGTCCTGAAGGCAAAGTCGTTAGAGGAAGTGTTGGAAGAAAGCTATGAAAGAGGAGATGAAACATTCTTTCAACTGGTAGATGCCTATGGCGGAAACAAATCGGACAAGGCATTTGTAGAGTTGGTATATCGGATTTATCAATTTATTCAAGGACAACCTTATCCATTGGAATGGTTGAAACAAAAATCGGAGCAATTGGATTGTTCTAAAGAAGAATTTTTGCAATCAGATGTGATGCAATTCTTTTTGAAACAATTGAAATTTGAAGCAGATAAGATTCTTGCATCATGTGAAGAAGGTTTCAGAATCAGCGTAAGACACGACCTTCCTTACTTAGAGAATATGGAAGATGATAAGTTGCAGATTCAGCAATTGAAGAAGGCTCTGGAAGAGGGATTTGATGCATTTGTGAGAGCACTTGGCACTATTTCATTCGGGAGACTGAAGACGGTTACAAAAGCACAGAAGGAATCCGGCTCGTTTCCGGAGGAGATTTTGAATACGGTCAAAGAGATTCGAAACCAAGATATTAAAAAAGCAGTAGAAAATTTGAAAAAAACAGTAGGAACAGGAAACCAAGAACGATATTATCAGCAGATGAAAAACATGGCACCGCTTATGATGGAATTATATCGTTTTGTAGAACAGTTTTCCCTTCGTTATCAAGAAAAGAAAAAAGAACAGGAGATACTTGACTTTTCCGACTTGGAACATTTGGTGCTCAAGTTATTGGAAGATGATTCCATTCGACAAGTATTACAACATAAGTACGAGTATATTTTCTTTGATGAGTATCAAGACAGCAACTTGGTGCAAGAAACAATTATTCATGCGATTTGCCGAAACAATAATTTATTTTTCGTAGGAGATATGAAACAGTCTATCTATGGATTTCGTCTTGCAGAACCCAAGTTATTCCACGAACGATATGACAATTATAAAAATAGCCAAGACGGTCTTTCCGTGACAATTGATTTATCCAAGAACTTCAGAAGTCGAAAGGAAATTTTAGATTTTTGCAATGATATTTTTCTTTCATTGATGACAGAGCAACTCGGCGAGATTGATTATACGCAAGAAGGGCAAGCATTGGTGCACGGTTTGGAATATCCTGAGCAAAGCGACTCTGTGGAACTGTGTTTGTGCGAAAAAAGTGAAGAAGTGTCTGCGATTTCTTATCAAGTCATTGTACAAAAAATACAAGAATTGCAGGGAAGATTATGGCAAAATGCAAAAGGCGAGCAAAAAGAGTTGCAGTATCGAGATATGGTTGTCTTGATGCGTTCCCCGAAGAATAGCGCAAAAGAATTGGAACAGATTTTGAAAGAGAAAGGGATTCCATGCTATGTAGACTATTCTTCCGTTGGATTTGAAGTGATGGAAATTTACCGTTTATTGGAATATTTAAGAGTGATTGACAACGAGATGCAGGATGAAGCTTTGCTTGGTGCAATGGTATCCTTTTTTGGAGGATTTCGAGAAGATGAGTTGGCAGAGATTCGAAGTCACAGGAGAGAGGGCAGTTTTTATGATGCCATACAAGACTATGTAAAAAGCTCTGAGGAATCTGTTTTAGAAGACTCTTCCGTTTCGGCTGAAAATACGGATTCCGTGATATCAAAACAACGATTGCAACAAAAGGTAAAGGATTTCTTTGATAAGGTACAATATTGGAGAAAACGAGAACGGTTTGAACCATTGTCCGAGTTTTTATGGGATTTGGTGACCGAAACAGGATATTTGAATTACAATGCCTTGTTGGAAAAAGGAGAAGAGCGGACAGAAAACATCGCCGGATTCATCAAAAAAGCAGAGGAGTATCAATCTCATGAAGGAGAGGGATTGTTTGGATTCTTGTGCTATATTGACCGGATTCTTCGTGAAAAAGGAGACAGTCTGGAAGTTTCGGCACTCTCCGAAAGTGAGAATGTTGTCAGAATTATGAGTATTCACAAAAGTAAAGGCTTGGAATTTCCGGTGGTGTTTTTGGCAGATTTGCAACGACAGTTCTATCTTCCGGAAAGTCGTGATTCTATTTTATTGCATAATGAGTTAGGAATCGGAGCCAGAGAAGTCAACTTAGACAGAGGCACTTATTGTGACAGTTTGGGCAAAAAAGTGATTCAGATGAAGAAGAAACAGGAACAACTTTCAGAAGAAGTCCGTATCTTGTATGTTGCACTGACAAGAGCAATTGATCGACTGATTTTGGTAGGAGAAGTTTCAAGTATTCCGAAGTTTTTGGAGAAAGTACAAAGTTCCAATTTGACCTCTCAGCTTAACAACGGAAGAAGTTATTTGCATTGGATTGTCTCCATTTTGGTAAGACATTTTAACGGTAGAGCATTGAGAGAAAATATTGAAAATATTTGGAATGAAGAGCAGGGAATTGATGGAAACGCCAAGTTTCAAGTCAGCTATTACACTGAGGAAAATTTGAAGGAGATTGAACAGGTATCCTATCAGACTTTGGCAGAAAAATTGCAAGAGAATTGTGTAGAAGATATTGAGTGGAAACAGAAATTGGAGCAGAGATTTTTGTATGAGTATCCATATCAAGATGAGGTACAACGAGCATACAAAAAAGGTGTGACGCGGTATGTAAAGGACAAGGAAGAAGAGTTATACGACGAAAATTCTGTAACGATAGAGGACTTAGAGCCTGCTTTCGATATGGAATCGAATGTTGGGGAGGAAGTATCCGTTTGTGTCAATCAAGATACAGAGGGAGAGATGACGAAATTTTTTGAAGAACATCAACAATACCGACTTCCACAATTTTTGCAGAAAGAAAAACCGTTAAATGCGGCACAGAAAGGAACTTTGTATCACTTCGTGTTACAATCCTTGCCAATCAAATCTTATACCACAGAAGAATTAGAAGAAAAGTTGGATGAACTGGTAGTCAAAGAGCTGTTGTATTCGGAAGATCGTGCACAGATAGACAGTTCCTATCTGATGAAATTTTTTGAGAGTGAGTTTGGAAAAAGAGTAATATCCGCAGACAAAGTATATCGAGAAAAACCGTTTATGTTGAAAAAAGACGGATATATCTTAGAAGGAATCATAGACTGTTATTTCTTGGAGGAGGGCAAACTTATTCTGTTTGATTTCAAGACAGATCAATATCGCAATGCGGAAAAACATCGTGCACAGCTGGAATTGTATGCGGAGGCATTGGAAAAAAACTACGGTCGTCCGGTGGATGAAATCTATGTTGTTTGGTTACGATACGGAACAATCAGTCGTTTGCATTGAATAAATTACAAAATCATGTTATGATAGCAAATTGGATAGAGTTATCAAATTATTAACACTTTATTATAGAGGTGATAAAGTTATAAAATAGTAATGGAAACTTTTTTCAAATTCCATAAAAGTGAATGTAGTGTCAGAAAAATAAAGATTGTGATTTTTGATATAAACGGAGATATCAATCTGAGTGAGAGGATATAAATTAGTGAATAAGATAGCAATTATAACAGATTCCACAACGGATATCTATCAAGAAGATTTGCAAAAAAATGAGAATATATTTGTCGTACCGATGCATATCACATATAATGACGGGAGAGAATTTCGAGATGGAGTAGATATTACATCCTCTCAAATTATAAAAGATTTGGATGAATTTCGTCCAAAGACAGCTTCCCCTTTGGGAGAAAATTTTGTCAAGACATTCAAAGAGATTAAAGAAGCCGGATATACTCATGTGGTAGGAGTGTTTTTATCGGAAGGAATCAGCGGAACTTATGCAAGTGCGATAGAGTTTGCAAAACTATTCGAAGAAGATAATTTCAAGATACAGATATTGCCGACCAAAGGTGTTTCTATGATTATAGGGCATCCGGCATTGGAGATGGCAAAGACAGCAAGAGAAACAGGTGATTTTGTGCAAACAGTTTCACTTGGCAAACAACTTTTGCAGAGAACATGTGTATATTTTGCAGTAGAGAGTTTGAAATACCTTATTTTGGGAGGAAGAATTTCAAAAGTTGAGGGAACAATCGCAGAAATGCTTGATATTAAACCGATTGTCGGAGTTAACCCGGAAGACGGGACATTGTCCTCTGTGGGCAAAGTGAGAGGACGAAAGCGTTCTATCAAAAAAGTTTTGGAAACATTCAAAGATGAAATCGGTACACAGGAAGTAGACAAAATTTTTGTCGTACATGGCGAACGGATGGAAGATGCAGAATATTTACAGGAACTGTTTCAGCAGGAATATCCGAATGCAGGAACGGAAATTCACTCCCTGAGTGCTTTGCTGACTGTACACACAGGACCCGGAACAATCGGTGCAGCAATATTTTTGAAATAAGAGATAAAAGGAAGATAGTTCATGAAAAAATTCGCAGGAATGATTTATACCATCTGTCTGTGGGTGGGTATTTTGTTAGTAATAGGCTCATTAGCTTATATAGGCTATACTTTCGCAAGGGTTCACGAACGAAAACATGCGATTGAAGAAAGCAGAGAACAGTTTGTGAAAACGGCAAAGGTTTCAGTGGAAAGTCATCCTGTTGATGAGACTGAGCCACAAGAGGTGCAACAACCGAAAGAGTATGAAAACGCAATCGGATATATTGAAATTGCAAAATTGGATATTGTTTTGCCGATATTCGAGGGAACAGGCTCTCAAGAATTAAGAGACGGTGTTGGCGTGGTAGAAGGAACAAGCATACCGACTGAACAGAAAAACACAGTAAGTGTAATCGCAGGACATCGTGGCGGATACAATGGAGCACAGACATTTTTGCATATTGATCAATTAGAAAAAGGCGATGAAATCAAGGTAACCACCAAAGAAAAAGAACTGATTTATCATGTGACGGGACAAGAAGTGATTGAGAGTACAGATTGGACAAAATTTACAAAAGAAAAGGATGAAACGAAATTGATTTTGTTATCTTGTCATCCTTATCCAAAAAATACCGACCGAATTTTAATTTATTCCAAATTAGCGGAAGTAAGAGAATTACAATAATAGACAGATTTTCTTTGACGGTTTTATTCTGTGTGAAAGAAAATGCAATATCAAAAAAACTCTTATTTGTCCGCTTTATAAGCAAAATCGGTTCCAATAAGAGTTTTTTATTGCTCAAAAATCAAGAAGAACTGATATGAAAAAATAGAAGAAAAAATTTTATTGGATAGGGGAACTAACAGTTTGAAATAACAGTTAGGAGAAAGTTAGAGCCGAAGATAGTGCATGGAAAACTCGGGAATAGGGACTTTAAAGAAGGAAAAAGATATCCTATATTCTGAAATTGCAGACATTTGAAAAGAAGTTGAACAATTGGATACATTCAGAAGCTGTATAGAGAAATGACTGCAAGGAAACAGAGAACTAACACAGGTCAACAAGTAACAGTTAGAGATCTATTAGAGCTATAAATAGAAGTTGAATTAGAGTATAATAATGATAATTGTTGAATGAAATCAATTTGAAGTTGTGGAGATAACAAAAATGAATATTATACTAAAAAATACCCCTGAAACATACAAAAAAATGGTGGATGAAATCATACCGCCATTACTTGAACTGTTGCAGGAATTGACTTTACTGGAAGAAGAAATTTTTAAGAGAAACCATGAACTGGATGTTGAAAAATCTATCTTGAATATTCCTTCCAATCAAATTCATCCGAAATGGAAAGAGCTTATGACAGAATATGAAAATCGTTTTGAAGAAATGATAACAGGGAAAGTAAGTGAGAACCTAATGTCAAAAGGCTATGCGACTCATTATGGGAATCCAAGCGAGTATTTTTATGTGAACCATGACGATTTTTTATTGGAATTCACCATGCAACAAGCAGACATGGCAGTTATTGTCATACACTATCAAGGAGCTGTTGATATGAAACATAAATTCATGATAAGACTGATAAATAAAAAATGGTTGGTAGATGAAAAATACTATGGTTTTGAAGATGAAACACTTTGGTATGAGGATAGTATTTGATTATAGATGAAACCGGAATTTATAGAAAAAGTCGAAATAAAGACTCCGGATGGTGTTTTGTTACCAATAGGATTTTGTTTCAGTCTATGAGAAGAGATTAAATAGATTCAACTTCAAACCAACGTGAGTTCGTTTATAAAAAACAACCTCATATTGAAATGATAGACATACAAAAAAGCATTAGAACAGAACATAAATGTAAAAAAACAAGAGAACTGATACCATGAGAAAGTTAGGAATTGGACTGTAAATAGAGATGGAATATGCAATAATATCCCTATATCAAGTGAAATAAATTTTGATTTTTAGGGAAGGATATGCTGAAATTGAAATCATGAATAAAATGAAATCATGCAAAAGATGAAAGGATTTGTAAGAGATGAGAGAAAATATGGAATTTGATTGTTTACAAGAGGAACCAAAGCTTATTTTGACCTATCCCCATAAGTCTAAATTTAATAAGATAGGCTTTTCAGTCTTTGTTTTATTAGGTTTTATTGTTCTGTGGGGATTGAAGAATCTTTTAAGTTATCATACTGATGTTTCAGATAAAATGATTGTAGGAATCGTACTGATTATTGCTCCAATTTTCATATGGTTTATGGGATATTATCTCTTCATAAATGGAGTGAAATTAGAAATTTATGAAAACAATGTTGTTAAATACTATACTTATGGAAGTAGAGGACGGAGTGTATTACATTTTAAATTTAAACTTGAAGATATAGAACAAATAAAAATGAAGAATCGTCCGTTTCATTGTCTGAAGCTGACCATAAAAATTAGGAATCCCATTTTTTATGGTTTGCATGAGAAGAAACTAAATAAGCTGACGAATGTAAGTATCATCATAGATAGAAAGAAATCGGATTTTTTTATGCAACAGATAGAACAATTTCACAGAAAACAAATCAATGAGTTAATTTAGCAAGTAAACTGATTAGCTGAAAAATTTTCAGTTCGTCTAATTGAATATATAGTAGTTTGAGAAACAGTAAATCTAAGGTTTACTGTTTTTTCTTTACTCAAACTTCAAGAGAAAAAGCATCCATAAATATAAAAAGGTACTTGATAAATATTTTCTATCACAATTGTAATATGAATCACTGATTGAAGTGATAATAAATATCTGTTTTTTTAATAATACGATGTTTTCATACACATACACGATATCTATATTTTATTAGTATAGAACTGTTCATGTTCCATGATTCCAACCTTTTATTTCGGCTATTTCAATAAGGATAAGATTCAATAGAGCATTTTACCAAATTTAAGGCAAATGAATCGGTTTTTAGTATCAGCATACGATATGAGAAAAACCTATTGTAATCAGACCTGCGACAATATTTCTGAAAAAATTCATATAACAGCATAGTATATTTTGACAAATAAGGAAGGAATTCTATAAAACTGTAATAACCTTGTAATTGAATTTTGTTAGGAAATCAAGTAGACTATATAATACCGTTCAAATAATTTATAGTATCATTTAGATACGTTATCATAGACAGGATAGTTTTTTAGAAAAGCGTAAGATTTTTTGTGAAAGAACAGGAGTGGTACCTGTTTGTAATACAGGAAGAGCAGAGAATTTGATGATAGAAAGGAAATTGGTATGAATTGGATTAAAAAATTGGGATGTTTATGTGCTGCGGTAATTCTTGCAACAGGAATAGAAACAATTTCTTCCTATGCGATTATGGACCGGGAAGTCTATGAGATTCCGCTCGGACAGGGAATGACTTTGAAAAAAATAAATGAAGTATATGACTCCGGCGTTCAAAAAATCAACATTGTAACAGCGGATTTGAACAATCCCAACATAAAGTTGGATTTGTTATTCAACAAAAACGGAATTGCAAAAAGAGGAAAATTGAGCAGTATGGTACAGCAGGAAAACAATGTTGTGGCAGCAATGAATGCGGATTTTTTTTCAATGACAGGCTCAGGGTTCTCTATCGGTGCAATGGTGAAAGACGGGAAACAACTTTCGACACCGCATTATCAACCGAATATATTCGGGACTGTTTTGGTGGACGGCAACCAAAAAGTGGCGATTCAATACATTAAGTCGGGAACTTACTTGAACAATACAACCAAAGGAATGACAACTGTTGCAAACTCTATCAATAAGCAGAACGGAGCCGGTAAAGGTGTCATCGTTTATACTTCAGAATATCGACCTACTACGTTGGGAGTGAATGGTACACGACCGAATTTGGTAGAAGTAATTGTCAAACAGGGTACTGTGATTGATGTGCGCATAGCACAGCCCGCAACCTATATTCCTACAGACGGATATGCCATTATTTCGGATACAGCTTCCGGCAGAGATTTGGCACAAAGATTCAGCGTAGGAGACAGCATTGAGTTAAAAACAGAAATTACGATGAATTATCCGGATACCAAGATGGCAGTAGGCGGAGGAAGTCTGTTGATTAAAGACGGTGTCGCAACAACGATTAGCAAAAAAGTCAGTGGAAAGAGTCAACGCTCCGCACTTGCCGTAACTTCAGATAACAAAGTACTGTTTGTTACAGTTGACGGTAGAGGCATGGATGGAGCAATCGGAATGACCGAGGCGCAACTACAACAATTTCTTCTTTCTCAAAATGTAAAAGATGCCATCGTGTTTGACGGTGGAGGTTCAACAGAACTGATTGTTGATTCCAAAGTAGAAAACAAAATTTCGGGAGAGCGTGCCGTTATCAACGGCGTGTCCTTAAAAAATATTGCACCGAAAGGAAATCCGACGACCATCAAAATAGTTCCGTTAGCCGGTTTGTTTGTGCAGGGAGAAAAAATTCCTGTTGCAATCAAGGTGTTTGATGAAAATGACAATATGCTGTCATCAGCATCAGTCTCTGTCTCCACACAAGGTGTGAGCGGAAATTATGACGGCAGAAATATGACATTCACCGGTGGAGGAATCGGACAAATCGTTGCACAATCCGGTGGTGCAAGCAGTAGTATGGCAGTAGAAGTTATCGGAACAAATCCGAACGACCCACGCAAAACGGCGAATCTGCAATCGCCGACCTTTGCAATGGTAACAGATACCTATTCGCAACAAGGCGATATCGCAACACAGGCAATCAGTGCAAAGTTACAACAAGAACTGGCACAGATTCCAAGTGTTGTGATGTTGGGAAATCGAGACAGCAGTTTATCCTCCAAGGTGAATACCGTTTCTTTTGCAAACGGTCAAGTTCAAACAGTCGGTAATACAAGTTTCTTATTGATGAATGGCTCAAACGGAAGTTTATCGGGACAGTGGGATATCATTCAACAGGCATTGAATCAACCTACAACCAACTTAGTAATTTGTATGAACAGCAAACTGCAAGTTTCCGGAAATTCCTTCGACATTTTCAGAAAAACAGTGCATCAGGCGTCTAAGACAAAAAATATCTATATCGTAGAAAAAAAGGGAGAATTTTCGAGTTATCAAGAAGGAAATATCAGTCGTATTTCCGTCAAAGACTTGAATGCATCAGGTTCGCAATTATCCGATATAAAATATCTCGTCTTCCAAGAAAACAACGGAGTATTGCAATATGAATTCAAGAGTCTTTTCCAATAGAATGATTGTGTTTGAAAGATAAAACTGAGAAATTACATTAAGCAATAAACTAAAAAAGCAATTCTTTAAGAGAGACAGTTCTCCCAAAGAATTGCTTTTTCTATATGTTACGATTACCTATTTTATTTGAACTCTATCATAACTTATTAAGAAATTGTTGATGATTTCATGGTTCCGCTACTTTATTTCAGTGATTACTATAATAATCAGCTATATTCATTTCGATGAATCTTATAAATATCTTTCCAATAAGGAAGAGAAATACATAAAACCATAATCCAAAGATGTGCCAATTCTGAAGTTTTTCCGTATCCGATAGCGAAGAGCAAAAGCGTAATAATCAAATTCGCATTGGCACTTTTGATTCTCTTAGGTTGTAACATTCTTTTGTCCTTATCATCCTTGGACAAGATATGTTTCAGAATAGAGATTCTAAAAATAAAAAGTACTCCCGCAATCAACACAATCGCAATCCAAAAGAGAGAAAGTTCAGTCTTGGTAATACCGTAGATTCGGATGAACCAGGTACAAGATAGGATAGCGGAAAGAATAGCAGGAACAAGATTTTTTTTGCGGGATTTATCAAAATAAAAATCCAAACTCAGCGCGACACACAAATTCAACGGATAGATAAAACTGGAAAAAATAAAAAGTAAAAAAGAGGTCAAAAACAGAATCACAAGTTCAAAGTTAGAGCTTTCCTCTCCGGAAGAGCGAGTCAATATTCTTGAAGTCCAAAGCAAAAACAGAGTACCCCACCAATATAATTCCCAGGGGAAACACAAAACACTTGCCGTCATCATCATAGTGAAGTAATAGTTAATCTGCATATCGGGAGATAATTCTCTGAGAAGTTTATAGGTGATGAGCAGTATCGTCATACGAGAGATACTAAAAAAAGCCGCATCCCACAAAGAATTTTTCAGAAGAACAAAAGAGAATCCGAAATATACGACACCGAAAAAGAGAAGAATCAATACATAATATTTTTCTTGCGGTAATTTTTTGGCATTCCATCGAATGATAGAAGGAGTATGTTTTTTTCCATATTGTAACAACTGATTCATAACAGTATCCTTTCATGTAATCTTGAGTTTGTAATGTTAGGTTTATCTATGACTATCAATTAAAATAAAATTTCATTGTTTGGGTGAAATCATAACATCAAAACAAAAATATAAGAGTATTATACTACAATCAGTTTGAATGATATAGAAAAACAAAAATAAATTTGAGATAATTTACAGTAATTGAAAACAGAACCTAAGAAATCTTTACACTTTGGAAGTTAAGAAGAGTTTTTAAGCGAGAAAAGATCATTTTTACCGCCCATAATTTGAGCTTTGTTTTTCTGAAAAGGCTTCATTAGATGGATAAATATTATGGACAATACCATTTGTGATGTATTGTTTTTTATTTTGCATTTGAATTGTTGTTGACAGAAAAAATCAGATGTTCTATAATAAAACCGGATTAGCACTCTATATCAAAGAGTGCTAACAAATCGACTGCAAAAAAGTTTGTGAAAAAACATAAAAGAACCATAATAGAGAGGGAGAGAAAAATGGAAAAAAGAGAGTTTCAGGCAGAATCCAAACGAATGATGGAATTGATGATTCATTCTATCTATACACACAAGGATATTTTTATTCGTGAATTGATTTCAAACGCAAGTGATGCCATCGACAAGATTTATTATGAAGCATTGACCAATGAAGAGTTGACATTCCAAAAAGAAAATTACTATATCGAGATTGTACCGGACAAAGAGAACAGACAACT
The DNA here is from genome assembly GCF_000163895.2 of Filifactor alocis ATCC 35896. NCBI lineage: Bacteria > Bacillati > Bacillota > Clostridia > Peptostreptococcales > Filifactoraceae > Filifactor > Filifactor alocis. Next base: position 1,099,747 of record NC_016630.1, on the reverse strand, counting down.
TACTATCAAAGATACCGGAATCGGAATGAATCAGGAAGAATTGGAAAACAATTTGGGAGTTATTGCAAAAAGCGGTTCTCTTGCTTTTAAACAACAGGTCGAAAAAGAAGAGGAATATTCTATTATCGGACAGTTCGGAGTAGGGTTTTATTCCGCTTTTATGGTAGCTGATGAAGTGACTGTCTTGACCAAACGCTTGGGGGAAGACAAAGCATACCGCTGGCATTCTTCAGGGATAGACGGATATACCATTGAAGAGGCAAGTAAAGATGAAGTCGGAACAGAAATTATTATCAAATTGAAACAAAATACAGAAGACGAAAACTACGATGAGTTTTTGGATGAATACCATCTTAGAAGTTTGATTAAAAAACACTCCGATTTTATTCGATATCCAATCAAAATGGAAGTGAAGAAAAGCAGATTGAAAGAAGGAACCGAAAACGAGTATGAAGACTATACAGAAGTAGAAGTCATCAACAGCATGATTCCTATTTGGAGAAAGAACAAAAGTGAATTGACAGACGAAGATTACGAAACCTTCTACCACGAAAAACACTACGGTTTTGATAAGCCGATGAGTCATCTTCACTTGAAAGTAGACGGAATGGTACGATATGACTCCATCCTATACATTCCGACACAAATACCGTTCAACTACTATACACCGGACTATGAAAAAGGTTTGGAACTGTATTCCAACGGCGTGTTGATTATGGAAAAATGTGCAGACCTCTTACCTGATTACTTCAGTTTCGTAAAAGGAATGGTAGATTCAGAAGACCTGTCTTTGAATATTTCAAGAGAAATGTTGCAACAGGACAAGCAACTGAAAATGATTGCAAAAAATATCAAAAACAAAATCAAATCAGAGTTGGAACAACTACTGAAAAATGACAGAGAACGCTACGAAACATTCTTCAAAGAATTCGGAAGACAGTTGAAATTCGGTGTATACAGCGACTTCGGAGCAAACAAGGACACCTTACAGGAATTGTTATTGTTCTACTCCTCCTTGGAAGATAAGTTCGTCACATTAGAAGAGTATGTCAGTCGTATGAAAGAAGAACAAAAATATATCTTCTATGCAGTGGGCGGAAGTATCGAACGAATCAAAAAATTACCACAGACAGAAATGGTGTTGGACAAAGGATACGAAATTTTGTATTTGACAGAAGATGTAGATGAATTTGCACTGAAAATGTTGCAACAATATCAAGAAAAAGAATTTAAGAATGTTTCTGCCGGAGATTTGGGACTGGAAGAAGAAAACAAAGAAGAATCCGTTGCAACGGAAGAAGAAAAAACACTGTTCCAAAAAATGCAATCCGTTTTGGGTGACAAAGTAAAAGAAGTAAAAACTTCCTCCCGATTGAAACAGCATGCCGTTTGTTTGGTAAGTGACGGAGAAATTTCTATCGAAATGGAAAAAGTATTGAGCGCAATGCCGGGAAACGGAGGATTGAAAGCAGAAAAAATATTGGAAATCAATAAAAATCATCCGATTTTTGAAAAACTGATGAGTCATATCGATGACGAAGAAAAACTGAACCAATACACCAACCTATTATATCAACAAGCAAGATTGATTGAAGGATTGCCAATCGAAGATCCGGTAGAGTTTGCGAACCAAATCTGTGAATTGATGTAAGGATAAGGAAAATCGGTTTATCAGTGCGACTATTTGATAAAAACTTGAGTTTGTCGGAAGATAGGCGTCACATAATTGATACTGTAAGATTGGTACCATAGTAAGAACAGTGTTGAAAATATACAAAAGAGATATAAATACAAAAATTACAGCAGAAAAAAGAAAGTATAAAACACCTTGATGATGTCATCAAAATAAGAGAAAAGAATAAAGACAATATCCCGCAGTGATTCAACCATATTTTCAATCGTATACAAAAATTTCATATCTATACAAAACGGATTGTAATCAGAACTTTTTAGAGAGCAATCCGTTTTATTATGTTTATCAGTTATTTCGCTTACCGACTATCCTGATTTCAAGTTGCGATTCACAGTTTAAAACCTCACTCCGTTATTCTGCTCATACCACTCACTGATTCAAATTATAGCAAAAATCTACCTTTTAGAATACGATACCAAACTAATAAACAGACAGAAAAGGACAGAATAGAATCAAACGTTCATTTTGCATAAAAAACAGAATAAATTGGAAGAAATGTAAAAAATAATTAAAAAATTTATTTTTTTATTATTTTTAAAATAAAATATGATATACTGTAAAAGTTAAACGAGAGTGTATCGCAATAACAAGTTTTGGAACAAGCGATACAATACAAAAGATATATAAAGATAGGTTCGATATCAATGCAAATTGCATTCAGATATAACAAAGAGGGAGAGCGGAACAAGACAAAGTTGCCGATTCCCCTCAAAAAATCATTAACAAAGAGAACTCGCTCAAATAAAAACAACAAAGATTGTGGCAAAAAACATAGAATAAGAGCGAAAAATCTCAAAATGCAAAAAACGAAGGAGATGTACTTATGTCAAAACAGAAACATATCGCAATCAAAGCGAGCAAAAAGAGCATATCAAGTATGATACTCAGTATCTTGATGTTGCTTAGTGTAATTCCTCTGCATTCATCAACAATTTTTGCAGAGAGTACAAAAAAGACCGTTATGAACGGAACAGAAAACATTTCAAAAAATGATTCTATTTGGTTTGGAATACGAGGAAAAGATTTAACTGATGCGGGTAGTGAAATCCAATGGAGAGTATTGGATACCAACACGAATATAGGAGAAGATGGACTCTTCCTGTTAAGTGAAAAGTTGATTGGAAAAACACCCTTCCACAATCCCTCGTTCCCAACCCCCCCAAGCAGAAGATGGCAGGGAAGCGATGCACAGAAATGGTGCAAAGACTTTAGCGGAGAAAACGGAAATGAGGATTTTAAATCCTTGACCGCACAAGAATTGGCTGCAATTAAACCGACAACTGAAAGTAATCCCAAAGACATAGCGCCTGATGCGCCTCTTCATCCTGTAAAAGAGTATGCTCTAAATGGAGATAAAGTATTCTTCCTATCAGTAGGAGAAGCTGGAACATATTTTCAAAAAGATGATGAAAGAATAGCAGATGACGGAAAAAATCCTGAAAAATGGTGGCTGCGTTCTCCTTATAAGACTTTACCAATACGGGTTATGATAGTTAAAGAGAATGGTGGTATTTATAGAGCAAAAATGAGAGAGGAATTGTCGGTTCGTCCTGCATTTAACTTAGATAAGGAAAAAGTATTATTTACTTCACCCGCTAAGGATGTAAAAAAAGGTATGGTAGCAGAAGAGGGCAAACTCAAGGCTGTGGAAGATACCGATACAACAGAATGGAAACTGACCTTGAAAGATGATAGCAGAAACGGATTTAATTTAGATACTGGTGATGGAAAAAAAGTAACCATAGCAGGGAACACTCTGACTATTCCATATAAAAATGCCACAACCGGAACAAATGAATATATCTCCGCAGTAGTAGAAAAGAATGGAAGTATCACTCATTACGGAAGATTGAAAGCTGTAGAAAATAGCAATACAGACAAAAACGGAGAAGTAACTGTCCAATTGCCTGACAATTTTGATAAATTGTATCTTATCAATGAACAGTTGAACGGAGATAAAAAAACAGACTACAGCAGTAAAAAAGTAGAAGTTAAAATACCGACAAAGCATAAGATTACAGTAATAGACGGAACAACAGATAAAATAACAGCAGCAGAAGGTGAGCAAGTAAGAGTAACTGCAATACAAAAGGAAAACAAAGTTTTTGATAAATGGGAAGCAAACGGTATTCAATTGACAGAAGAACAAAAAACATTAATAGAGATTACGTTTACAATGCCTGACAAGCCTGTGACATTAACCGCAAAATTTAAGGATAAACCTGCACAACCGCAAGAGTATACTGTTACAATGGATACCGACGGAAACGGAACAGCAAAATCAATGGTGGGTGGAGCAGAAGTAACAAAAGCAGAACAAGGCAAGGAGGTAACCATTACCGCAACACCGGACAGAGGATACACATTTGATAAATGGGAAGTAATAAGTGGAGGTATTCAGGTTGCTGATGAAGATTCTGCAACAACAACATTTACAATGCCTGACAAAGATGTAGAAGTTAAAGCACATTTTAAACAAGGACAACAACCACCACAACCACCACAACCACCACAACCACAGCCAACAAAACACAATATCAAACTGACAGATGACGGAAACGGAACAGCAAAATCAATGGTGGGTGGAGCAGAAGTAACAAAAGCAGAACAAGGCAAGGAGGTAACCATTACCGCAACACCGGACAGAGGATACACATTTGATAAATGGGAAGTAATAAGTGGAGGTATTCAGGTTGCTGATGAAGATTCTGCAACAACAACATTTACAATGCCTGACAAAGATGTAGAAGTTAAAGCACATTTTAAACAAGGACAACAACCACCACAACCACAGCCAACAAAATATAAAGTCCAACTAACAAATGATGGAAACGGAACAGCAAAATCAATGGTGGGTGGAGCAGAAGTAACAAAAGCAGAACAAGGCAAGGAGGTAACCATTACCGCAACACCGGACAGAGGATACACATTTGATAAATGGGAAGTAATAAGTGGAGGTATTCAGGTTGCTGATGAAGATTCTGCAACAACAACATTTACAATGCCTGACAAAGATGTAGAAGTTAAAGCACATTTTAAACAAGGACAACAACCACCACAACCACAGCCAACAAAATATAAAGTCCAACTAACAAATGATGGAAACGGAACAGCAACAGCATCTTCGTCACAAGCAGAACAAGGCAAAAAAGTGACCATTACCGCAACGCCGGACAGAGGATACAAATTTGATGAATGGAGAGTGCTAAGCGGAGGAATTAGACTTCGTGATAAAGATTCTGCAACAACGACATTTACAATGCCGAACAGAGATGTGGAGATTAAAGCATATTTCAAAAAGAAAAGTAGTGAAGGAAGTTCACACGACGCTGAATACTATAACATTACCACAAAGACAGATAAACACGGAACTGTAGAAGCGAGAAGCAAGGCAAGAGAAGGAACAGAGGTATCTGTAATCGTAGATCCCGACAAAGGATATAAACTGGACGAGATAACTGTTACAGACAGAAGAGGAAGAGATATCACAATCAAAGAAACAAACAGAGAAAACAGATACAAATTCACAATGCCTGCACGAGATGTTACGGTTGAAGCAACATTCAAACAAATAAAACAAGAACAACCAAGCAAGCCGACAACACCTCCAACAATACCTCCGACAAACAATAACAAACCGACAGAAAACAATATTATTAAAAAACAGCAAACAACGGTCTTCACAATTGGAAGTAATATTATGACCGTAATCACAGACGGAAAAGCAACACAAACAACAATTGATGCGAAACCGTTCCTAAGCCAAGGAAGAGTAATGATACCTGTAAGATATGCCGCAGAAAGTTTGGGAATGCAAGTAGAATGGAACAAGCAAACACAAACAGTGGTATTGAAAGACAGAGAAAATACAGTGATGATACCAATCAAAACAAACAAAATCATTGTAGGAAATCAAGAATACACAAGTGATGTAACACCGATATTAAAAAACGGAAGAACTTATTTGACCATCAGCAATATAGCCAAAGCACTCCGAATGAGAGCCGGACAAGATGTGAAATGGGACAACAAAATAAAACAAGTTACAATCATCAAAGAAGTAGAAGTGAGATAAGCAAGTCTACAGAACAGAGTTGTGTTCCAAATGAGTTTACAATAAAGTTCCGACAGAAAAAGAAAAATGAATCAAAGTAAGATGAAAGGGTGTCATTGTAATCAATGGCACTCTTTTTAGATAAAAGTATAGGAAAACATGTTAAAGTTGTTTAATGCTATTCTCCGTTTAAAATGCTTGGTATGGAGAATGTACAATTGCTGAAAAATAATTTGAAGAATCATATAGTTCAAAGCATTCAATCTAATAGCTAATAGTATAAGAGAAAAGTATTCACAGATATTGTATGAGACAGTAAAGAATATTATCGGAAACAGGTAATTTTTGAGAGATTGTCAAAAAATTTGTATTTGTGTGATAAATTCTTCCTATAAAATCAAAAAAACATCTTGCAAAAATAACAGTTTTCTATTAAAATAGTGAGCAATCTTCTTTACAGGGACGGATTTTGAAAGAACTTTCCGGTAGAGGAGATACAGTAAGAAAAGTGATATAGAAAATATAGCGATGACGAGGACTGTTTTGCAAGGTAAAAGGAGAAACAGAGAGTTTTTGGTCGGTGAAAAAAAACAACTCTTTCTTGTAAATGTATCCCCTCGGAGCTAAGAAGCTGAACAGAATCGGTAAGCTTTTTCGGTTGACCTCGTTATCGGTTGTAAAGTGGCAGTTATTCGAAACTTTTTGTATCAAGTTTTGTCGAAGAGATAGCTGCAATAAGGGTGGTACCACGGAATATTCGTCCCTGCACAAGCTGTGTAGGGATTTTTTTATGGATAAAAACAGATAAGATTCCTTACAGGATGCGTTGTAAGTATAAAATTTAAGAAAGGAAGTGTCATTTTTGAGCAAATTTGAACATTTGAAAACAGGAAATATTGCAGAAAACGAAAAAGCAATCAGTGCTTATTGGAAAGAAATTGATTTATTGCATCAATGTGTGTCACAAAGAGAAGACGGAAAGCAGTTTGTGTTTTTTGAAGGACCACCGACAGCAAACGGAAAACCCGGAATTCACCACGTTATTGCAAGAACATTGAAGGACTATGTATGTCGATACAAAACCATGCAAGGCTATCAGGTAAAGAGAAAAGCAGGTTGGGATACACATGGTTTGCCGGTAGAAATCGAAGTAGAAAAAAGACTTGGATTGAACGATAAAACAGAGATTGAATCTTATGGAATCGAAGCGTTCAACAAACAATGTAGAGAGTCTGTATTTGAGTATGAAGGTCTTTGGAGAGATATGACGGAGAGGATGGCATATCTGATTGACTTGGATGATCCGTATATCACATTGAATGATGAGTATATTGAATCCGTTTGGCATATTTTGGATAAGATGTATAAGGAAGGATATATTTATGAAGGACATAAGATTCTTCCGTACTGTCCTCGTTGCGGAACAGGTCTTGCATCTCACGAGGTTGCACAAGGATATAAGGAAATTAAATCAAATACCTTGATTGCAAAATTCAAATTAGCCGGAAAAGACAATGAATATTTCCTTGCTTGGACAACGACACCTTGGACATTGGCATCCAACGTTGCGTTGACCGTATCTCCGACAGAAACTTATGTCAAAGCAAAACAAGGCGAAGAAATCTACTATCTATCCAAAACTCTTGCACCGAAGGTATTGGGAGAAGATTTCGAAGTTTTGGAAGAAGTGTTGGGAACGGACTTGGAGTACATGGAATACGAACAGTTGATGCCGTTTGTGAAACCTGACAAAAAAGCGTTCTTTGTGCTTGTAGGAGATTTCGTTACCACGGAAGACGGTACAGGAATTGTTCATACCGCACCCGCATTTGGGGAAGATGACTACAATGTCTGCAAAAAATACAACCTTCCTGTTCTTCAACCTGTAAATGATGAAGGTAAATATGTAGGAACACCTTGGGACGGAAGATATGTTATGGAAGAAGGGCTTGATGTTGAAATCATCAAGTATTTGGGTTCAGAAAACAAAATCTACAAAAAAGAAAAAGTAGAGCATAATTATCCACACTGCTGGAGATGTGCTACACCGCTTCTTTACTATGCAAAACCGAGTTACTATATCGAAGTGACTAAATTTAAGGATAAATTGATTGAAAATAACAATGAAGTAAACTGGTTCCCGGATTATGTAGGAGAAAAAAGATTCGGAAACTGGCTTGAAAACCTAAATGATTGGGCAATTTCCCGTTCAAGATATTGGGGAACTCCTCTAAATATATGGAGATGTGAATGTGGACATGAAACGACAATCGGTTCTCGTAAAGAGTTGAAAGAAAAAGCAATTGAAACAATCGATGAAACGATTGAATTGCACCGTCCGTATGTAGATGATGTACACATTGAATGTGAACATTGTAAGAAACCGATGACAAGGGTAAAAGATGTTGTCGATGTGTGGTTTGATTCGGGAGCGATGCCGTTTGCTCAACATCACTATCCGTTCGAACACAAAGATGATTTTGACGGATTGTTCCCTGCCGACTTTATTTGTGAGGGAATTGACCAAACAAGAGGATGGTTCTATTCATTGCTTGCAATTTCCACCTTTATGACAGGAAAGACACCATACAAGAATGTGTTGGTAAATGACTTGATTTTGGACAAAGACGGTAAAAAAATGAGTAAGTCCAAAGGAAATACCGTTGATCCGTTCGCATTGTTCGACCAATACGGTGCGGATGTATTGCGTTGGTATTTGCTATATGTTTCTCCGCCGTGGGTTCCGACAAGATTTGATGTAGAAGGATTGAAAGAAGTGCAAAGTAAGTTCTTCGGAACGATTAAGAATGTGTACAACTTCTTTGTGTTATATGCAAACACAGATGAAATCAATCCGAGAGAATTCTATGTAGAACCAAAAGACAGAGCGGAATTGGATTGTTGGATTTTATCTAAATTCAATCGTTTGAAACAAGAAGTAGAACAAGACTTGGCAGTGTTTGAAGTAACAAAAGTCGTAAGAAATATTCAAGATTTTGTCAACGAAGATTTGTCCAACTGGTATATCCGTCGTTCAAGAAGAAGATTCTGGGAGACAGGATTGACAGAGGATAAAAAATCCGTATACAATACCACTTATGAAATTTTGGTAGAATTGTCACAAATGATAGCGCCGTTTGCACCTTACTTGTCAGAAGAAATGTATCGCAACTTGACAGGTAATTTATCTGTTCACTTATCCACTTATCCTGTATGTGATGAAACAGTGTTAGATACAGCGTTAGAAGAAAAAATGGATTTAGTGAAGAATTTGGTAACACTTGGAAGAGCATCCCGTGAAAAAGTAAAAATTAAAGTTCGTCAACCAATCCAAAAAGTGTTGGTAGATGCATCTTATGAAGAAATCATGGGAGATTTGGTTCCTTTGATGAAAGAGGAACTGAATGTGAAGGAAGTTGTATTCTCATCAGACCTTCAACAATATATCAGCTACCGGTTGAAACCGAACCTTCCTGTATTAGGACGTTTGCTTGGTGCAAAGATGAGATTCTTCCAAAAAGAATTGGCACAACTTGATGCCAAAGAAGTGGTAGAATCACTTCACTTAGGAAAAGAAGTAACAATGAACTTGGACGGAGAACCGTTCACTTTGTCCGAAGAGCATGTGTTGATTACAATTGATTCCAAAGAGGGATTCGATGTAGAATCAAACGAAGGCTTGTTCATTATTTTAGATACTCAATTGACAGATGAGTTGATTGAAGAAGGTTTTGTGCGTGAGTTTATCTCTCGTATCCAACAAATGAGAAAAGCAAACGATTATGAAATGATGGATCATATCCGTATCTTCTATACTGCGACAGAAACTTTGACCAAGGCAATCAAAAATCATGCAGAGTTTATCAAATCGGAAACATTAGCGGATGAATTGGTATGTGAAGCAAAAGAAGGAATGAAAGAAGAAACATTAAACGGAGAAGCAACATCCTTGTTTGTTGAAAGAGTATAACTTGCGAAACAGAGTTTAGCATCATTCAGCATACTGAGAGAAGAAAGAAAGCATCAGCACTGTGAATTTTGTTATGGATATCAAAGATTACTGTTCTGTGAAAAGCTGATGAAACACAAGAAGTACAATCTATATTCTCAAAAAATGATAAAAACAGAAAAACTGCCCTTTTCAAGAAAATTTTGAAGTGGGGCAGTTTTTTATGATTTCCCAATAAGAAGAATTTATAAGAAACACTATTCCAAAATGTAGACATCATATAGATTGGAATAAGAGAGTAAAACATCATATCATAAAAAAGCAGATGTCTATTATTATTTTAATTAGGGATTAGTATTATTATGAGTTATGTATGTTTTACAGACTTTTTTTATATAGATTCCAAAAATAGACTCAACTATCTAAAAAGCACTTTTTTGACAGAAGTTTTTGTTTCGTGACAGAATCTGTTTGAAACTTTATGAAATAATTGAGTTTTTATACTGGATTAAATCAATAAAAATGATATAATAATTAGGTATGTGTTTTACAATTGAGAAATCGGAGAGAATTGATATGGAAGAAAATAAAAAAGAACAGGACTTAACAAAATATTCTTATGCGTTTGTAGTTTGGACATATTGTTTGATTTTATTGGCAGGAGCTGTCAATGTGTACGGAATCAAGCAACTTGGTTCAACGGTCAGTCATCATACGGGAAATTTTTCACAAATTGCAATTTATAGTTATGAGAAGCAAATTCCGTTTCAATTTATTGTAGTTATATTGAGTTTCTTTTTGGGTTCTGTCACTTCGGGAATTGTTTTGGCCGGCAAGACAACAGAGGGAAAAAAGCCTTATGATAAGATTTTGATCGGTGGAGGAATTGCCCTTTGTATGATGGAGGTGCTTAGATTTCAAGAGTGGGCTATTGCAGTTGTTCCGTTTTGGTTGGGAATGCAAAATGCGATGTTCGTAACTTACAAAGAGGCTGTGGTTCGTACAACTCATATGACAGGAGCTTTAACAGATGCCGGATTTGCATTGGGTTCTTATTTGAGAGGAAATACAAAAGAAATTTGGAAAGTGAGATTCTATCTTCTATCTATGATTGTTTTTGTAGTCGGAGGATATTTTGGGAATTTCTTGGTAGGATATTCCGCTTTTCCTCTTTCCTTTGTGGGTGTGATGTATTCTGTGATAGGATTGTGGTATATGAACATGGAAGAGTTTTCGTTCGAAGAATGTTTGTCTTGGTTGTTTACTTTGGAAGTAACACCATATGAAAGTATCGTTTGGATTTTCAAAGATGATAAAGAGGCGAATTAAATTTCTTCTGTTTCTTGTAGTTCCACAAGCCGTTTCGTAGCTTTTATCAAGGGAATTCCAACTTAATTTTTTGAAAATCGGGATGTTGAGGAAGATGTGTTATCTGATGTAATCATCTCAAATTTTCTCAATATCTTTGAGGTTGTTCTGTATTCAAAAACTTTTTATCGGACTGATTTTATAGTTTATGCACTTTATCATTAGGTCTACTGTTAATAGAAATATGATAACAAAAGACTGTTTTAAATTTTTTTGTTGATTTACTCCATTTTACATATTACCGTTGTTTCAACAAGTTTCATTTTTTGTTATCAGGCATCTTGTCTCTCGTTTTGGAATTTAATAGTTTTGTTATTTGGTATCTTTAGATTTGAAGATGTACTTTGCCATTTTGAAACCGACCTTGAACGGTTAGAACTTTGGTCTAACTTTCGAAAGTCGGTTTTAAAGTGGTTTTTTTGTTTCAATATCTTTAACTACAATCTGTGATTGAGAAGAAACAACGGAAATATATTTTATGTAAATTATATATGACAAACGATAAAAAATATTATATTATATAAGTAGGAGCACCGTGTTATTGAAAATAAGCTATAGCGGATGTTTTTGTTCAATAAGACCAAAAATTTTGTGTAAGTTATCATTCTTCGTAAATGATACATATGATGATGTAGGAAAGACGATTCTGAATGTGTTAATACTTATCTTTATGGGAATGGTAATTCAGAAAGGAGTTTGTTATGGGATTTATAAAAGCATTTACAGGAGCAATGGGGGGAACCTTTGCCGATCAATGGAAAGATTTTTATGTTCCGCAACCCGGAGTGCCTGCAACAGCAGGAATTTTTCCTGCTGTGCCACAAGGAACGAACAATGGCAGAGGGGAAAACACAAAAGGGAATAAAAATATTATCACAAACGGAAGTAAAATTGTTGTTCCGGAAGGGACGGCGTTGATTACAATGCAAGACGGTGCAATTACGGGAATTATTGCAGAGGCAGGTGGATTTGAGTTTAGAGCGGATGACATTAACTCTCAATCTATTTTTGCCGGAGATGCGATGATGGAAAGTTTGTTGCATTCCACTTGGGAAAAAGTAAAGTTTGGCGGAATAGCAGGTTCGCAACAGTTGGCATTCTATGTGAATCTGAAAGAAATTCCAAACAATCGCTTCGGAACACAATCTGAAATTTATTGGGATGATGCATTCTTCGGAACACAAGTAGGTGCTGTGACAAGAGGAACTTATACCTTGAGAATTGTAGATCCGCTTCTTTTTGTTAAAAACTTTGTACCACAGCAATATTTGGTCGCAGATGCGCCTGTATTTGATTTTGCTGATATGGACAATGATGCGGGAGCACAGTTGTTTAATGAGGTAGTCGGTTCGTTGTCTCCGGCGTTCTCTAACTATACAAATGATCCGTCAAAGGGAAATCGTATGAGTAGAATTCAAGGAGATCAAATCGGTTTTGCACAGGCGCTTTCTAAAGCTGTGGATGATATGTATCAATGGAGACAAGACAGAGGTCTTGAAATTGTGAAAACTGCCATTATGGCAATTGAATACGATGATGATACAAAAGAAATGATGAAGGATGTGAAACGAGCGGATGCATTGTCCGGAGCTCGTGGAAATTCCTTTATGCAACAATCTGTTGCAAGAGGCATGCAGGCTGCCGGTGAAAATGGCGGCGGTGCCAATATGGCATTTATGGGAATGGGAATGGGCGCTGCCGGAAATGTGATGGGCGGTATGCAACAGCCGAATACACCAAATTCTTATCAACCTAATTTTGGACAACCGCAACAGCCACAACAACCGATGTATGGCGGACAACCACAACAACCGATGTATGGCGGACAACCACAACAACCGATGTATGGCGGACAACCACAACAACCGATGTACGGCGAACAACCGCAGCAACCGATGTATGGCGAACAACCGCAACAACCGCAACAGCCGCAACAACCTGTAGATTCTACAGCAAAATTGATTGAGATGAAAAAATTGTTGGATGCAGGTGTCATTACACAAGAAGAATTTGATAAAGTAAAAATGCAATTGCTTGGATTTTAAAGAAGTGTTTTAGGAACAGTATCATTTTTATTAAAAAATTTTCAAGGGTGGTATGAATATGACAGATGAAAAAGATATATTGATGGAGAATGAGCAACCGGGAAATAGGAATCCGGCAGATGACACCGTTATTATCAGAACAGATGAAGATGCAAAGAACGGACAGGATAAATGTCCGCTTTGTGGAGCAACGGATATTTCTCTCAACCAAAATACCGGTAAATTGAGATGTAATTTTTGTAGACATGAATTTGAGCCCCAAGCACTTACCGGAATGCATGAGGATGTGTCTGACATTAAAGGGAAGGTAGTAAGTTCGGGAGCTCAAAACATTGTAGCAGATACAGATGATATGTTGACTCTGAAATGTGAAAGTTGTGGTGCCGAGGTTGTAATAGATACAAGTGAATCCGCACAGGCGAGATGTCACTGGTGCAGAAATACACTTTCTATCAATACTCAAATTCCGAACGGTAGTATTCCGGATGTAGTGTTGCCTTTCTCTATCAAAAAAGAGGAAGCAAAGAAAGAAATTGAAAAATTTGTTTCAAAAAGAAAGTTCTTTGCACATCCTACTTTCAAAAAAGAATTTACAACGGAAAACATCATGGGAGTGTATTTGCCATATATGCTGGTAGATGTGAACGGACATGCTTACTTTGAGGGAGAAGGCGAAGAGTTGGTTCGCATGTACGAAGTCGGTTCCAAGGATGATAAGAAGGAATATAGATATGATGCTGACTTGTATCATGTTAGCAGAAAATTTGATATTGAAATCAAGGAACTTTCGATAGAATCAAGTGCAGATAAGTTGAATAAAAAAAATAAAAAGAAGACAACCAATATTATCAACTCGATTATGCCGTTTGATACAGAGAATTGTGTGAAATGGAATGCAAATTATTTGAAAGGTTATACTTCGGAACGCCGAGATGTCAATGTCGATCAATTGGAACATACTGTAATGGCGCAAGCAACGGATGTTGCAAAGTTCAAAGCAAATTCGACCATCAGAAAGTATGATAGAGGAGTTCGCTGGGATGAAAAGAAGCTTGAGGTAGAGGGACAACAATGGAAAGCAGCTTATCTACCGGTATGGTTATACAGTTATCAGCAAAAAAAAGGAAAAGACGGAATACTTCATTATATTGCGGTTAATGCAAGAACAAAAGAAACAATGGGAAGTGTACCCATTCATATGCCGAAACTGATTGCTGTCAGTGCACTGATAGAGTTCATAGGAATATTGATTGCGATATTCGGTAATTTTGAGGATTCGTCAGAGGGTAGATGGCCTTTGTTGATTGCAGGATTTCTATTCTTTTTGGTTGCATATCTCTATTATCGTAATTCAGATGCTCGTCACAGTTATGAGACTGAGACCGTATCAACACTGTCGAATCTGGTCAGCGAGGATGATTTTGTGAAGCATGAAACGGGATTAAAAAATGCTGAAATGAAAGGGGCCAACAATAGGACAGTAGATAGCCGGTGAGTAAGTTTTAGCAGTCTTATGTTGTTGGAGATAGTTTAAGCAATCCGTTTAAGAATCACTTTCTGAAAAACCAATTGGAAAAACAGTTTCATACCTCTACAAACAGAAGAATGTTCCGTTTGTTTTGAGAAACTCTGTGTAGAGTCTTAGGATTGGTAACGAAATAAAGTTCTGAAACGATAAAAAGTTGAGAAGATTGGGAGCGTTGATGGCGGTGGGCAAAACATTGTCCTATTTGTTTCCGATTGATAAAATTCGTTTCAGATTGATGAAAACACTGAAAATAGAAGGATGTCATCAAAAAGGGAGCCTAAGGCTCCCTTTACTTATATTCTTTCGGAATTTTGTTTCGTAGCATAGATTGTAAAAAGGTGGAAGAAGAGGTACATAATTTTGTCCAATCATGAAGACTTACTTTCTCATTTCCGTCTTGTCCCAAGATAGTGACCGTATCTCCTTCTTTACAGTCAATTCCTGTGGCATCAAACATTGCCATGTCCATACAAAATGCACCGACACTCTTTGCTTTTTTTCCGTTGATGATAACTTGCATAGAGTTTGACAACTCTCCGGACAATCCGTCACCATAGCCCATTGGCACCGTTACTACTCTGATATCATGGTCGGCAAAATAGGTGCCGTCATATCCGATGCTTGTTCCTTTGGGAAAATCCTGTACTCTGGCAACTTGGCTATAAAGAGAAATGATTTCTTCCGTAGGATACTGTTCAGACGATTTTACAACATCCGTTCCTGTCATGGAGCCCATTGCCAGTGCTCCACAACGAACAAAATCAAGGTGAGATTCCGGAAATTTTACAATTCCGGCACTGTCCGCCATATGAATGAATCCGGGCTGAATCCCTCTTTTTTTCATACTATCTACAAATGTCAGGAAGGTTGAAAGCTGTCCTCTTGAAAAATCATCATCGTCCGTTTCCGTACAGGCAAAGTGAGAAAAAGTAGACACGATAGTAAGATGTTCCATCTTGGAAATCTCTTCCAAAACAGCTAATGATTCCTCATTAGGAAGAAAGCCGAGACGACTCAATCCGGTATCTACCTTGATATGAATGCGAGCTTGTTTACCTGAAGAAAAGCCTAATTGTTGGTAAGAGAGCGCAAGCTCCTTTGTCCAAACCACCACATCAATGTCATATTGCAATGCAATTGTTCGGGCATCTTCGTTGATATATCCGAGAACGATAATTCGAATATCGGAATCAAGTTTTCTCAGTTCAAGTGCTTCATATAAATTGGCTACGGCATAACAAGAAACTCCTTCTTGCATTCCAACGCGAGCCAATTCTGTTGCTCCCAACCCGTAGGCATTGTCCTTAAGAACAAGGATTAAGCCGGTATCCTTGCCAATCTGATGTTGGATCAAACGGATATTTTTTCTGTATATTTCCCTATCAATCACTGCAAAAGTAGAGCGTAGTTTCATAAAAATCATCCTTTCAACCTGTATCATGTCAGTTTATAGTATCCTTACCAAAAGTTTATCATATAGCTATGGAATATAGCAAGAAGAAAACGATTTCACGTAAAAGGAACACCTTTCAGAAAATGATGATATCTGATAGAATATACTTTGTTATTTTTGGGGAACATGATATACTAAAGAATAACTTTGTGAAAATTAAGATAATTCGATAGAGGGTTCTTTTTGTCACAGGATAAGAAGAACATAGGAAGTGTTATCGTAGTTTGCATTCAATTTAGTAAATTAGTTTCAAAAATAGAACAGGTGGGGGATTGTATGGAAAAAAAGGAGAACGGTACTGCGCTGTTGCCGATTGTGGTATTTCTTGTGATATACTTGGGAAATGGTGTATATTTTGAGTATGTCCGTCCGGTAGATGGAGAAATGGGATTTTATATTATGTCGGTAGTGGTCGCATTTGTGATTGCTCTGATTGTTGCGTTGTTACAAAACAGAACGGTTTCTTTTGATGAAAAAATTAAAATTTGTGCAAAGGGAATCGGTGATGAAAATATTACAATTATGCTTTTTATTTTCCTTGTTGCAGGTGCTTTTAGCGGAATTGCAAAAGAGGCGGGCGGTGCCGAGAGCACGGCAAACTTGTTGCTCAGTATTTTGCCGGCACAATTTGCACTTCCCGGACTATTTTTGATTGCTTGTTTGATTTCGATGGCAATGGGAACAAGTGTAGGAACAATCACAGTGTTGGTACCCATTGCTGTCAATGTTGCAACAGGTTCCGGTTTGGGAATTCCGATGTGTGTCGGAACCATTGTCGGAGGTGCGATGTTTGGAGACAACCTGTCTTTTGTTTCTGATACAACGATTGCTGCAACAAAGACACAGGGTGTTGAGATGAAAGACAAATTTAGGATGAACTTCAAGATTGCGTTGCCGGCGGCACTTTTGACATTGGCAATCTTGACTGCTTTTTCATTGAACACACAGATAGCATCGATAGGAAATTTTGAGTACAACACTTGGCAGGTTCTTCCTTATTTTATTGTTTTGGGAGCAGCGATTGCCGGTTTGAATGTGTTTGGAGTTCTTTGTATGGGAATTGTGTTGTTTTTGATTGTCGGATTGGGAACCGGTTCACTTACAGTAGCAACAGCATTTTCGTCAATGGGAACGGGAACAAACGGTATGTTTGAGACGATGGTTGTGACAATTTTAGTTGCATCAATCGGTGCTTTGATTAAAGCAAACGGAGGCTTTTTGTGGTTGTTACATTTGATTCGCAAGGTGTTCAAAGGACATACCGGAGGATGTTTCGGAATTGGAATTTTGACTTTACTTATGGATATTGCGACAGCAAATAATACAGTAGCAATTGTGATGGCGGCACCGATTGCAAAAGAAATCAGCGAGGACTATGATATTGATCCGAAAGAGACTGCATCGTTGTTGGATACCTTTTCTTGTGTGGGACAGGGAATCATTCCTTACGGTGCACAACTTTTGATTGCCGCAAGCATATCCGGAATCACTGCACTTAACATTATCCCGTTCTTGTTTTATCCTTTTTTACTGTTTGTGAGCGTATCTGTTTCTATTTTAGTGATAAAAAATAAATAAGCTGTAAATCGTTCGTCAAACTGATAAGATACAAAACTTGTGATTTTGAATCATCGGTCAAAAAGACGAATGATTTTTTATTGAAAAAACATTCTAATTTGAGTTTTTTGATACGAACCATCGATTGAAGTTGTAATAAAAATCTGTCTTTTGCATGCTGTTATCTTTTATTCTCTTTTTCAGAATTCTATATTTTAAAATCGTGGTTCATATGAATTTAGAAGAAATCATCCTACTGATTTTATAAAAAATGATAAAGATTGAATATCATTCTTATTGATAACAAGAAAAGATATCGTTATACTATAGATAGGAAGAACTATCATGAAGAAAGAATAGAGTCATTTGAAAAAAGTTATGACAAAATTTGATAAGTGATTCATAAGTTGTGTGTTTCGATTCATAAACCATATTTGAAATTGCAATGTCAGATTTGAGTTTGTGAAACAATTAGGAAAGAAATGAATCCGTTTTTTATTGGAGTTTCGTATTGTGAATGATAGAAAGTAATCTTTCATGAAAGTGAGGTGGGAGAACTTTGAAACAAATCAATCAAAAACATTTGCCGTTTTTTGGAGTCGGACCGATCTATGTCATCAGTATTCTTTTGATGACAATGTTGGCAAGATATTTATCAAACAAAAGAATCATTTATATAGGTCTTTTTGAGGAACTCGGGACGATTATGAATATATTGGCATTACTGTTAATTGCAGCAGGTGTGATGTTGTATGGGTTGAGCCTGTTTCGTTCCGATATTGTTAAGGGATTGAAAGAAAACAGATTGGTGACACATGGTGTATATGCTTATGTAAGAAATCCGATTTATTCTGCATGGATATTTATTTGTACAGGGATTTTGTTATTGGGACATGATATATGGGCTTTCGTTTTGTGTCCGATTTTTTGGGCTTATCTTACGGTTTTGATGAAACATACAGAAGAAAAATGGCTTATCAACCAATATGGTCAGCAGTACCTTGATTACATGAAGAAAGTAAACCGTGTGTTTCCTTGGTTTCCAAGAAGATGAAAACTCATTTTGATCTTGATATTTTTAGACAAGAGATTCAATAAATTATTCGTAGATTATGTAAAACAATCAGTGGGATTCAAAAGAAATGGTAGAAAATTATTTTAACAGTGTAGCTTAGACTCAAATCGGATGGTTTTTGTCACATATGTCTTGACAATACTAGAATAGGGGAGTAGTGTTAGTGATAACACAAGTTTAATTTTAATTGATGAAGGTGTATTATGAATTATTACAATCCGCAACGATATAAAAATGGTGATATATGTTAGGTATTACTGCTGAAAATACTTAGTGGTAATACCTTGTTCGAATCTGTTAATGAAATTAAAAAAAACAAAAAGAAAAGGAGACTTCCAAATAAAAAAATTATTATCATTGACTATGTTAGTTTCGTTATCCCTCTCATCATTGTGTTTTGCAGAATCACCTAATCATATTCCGGATAAAATGCTTCCGGATTCTGTTATAGTGTATGATGAACAATTGAATCCGATTTTAGAAAAAGGTGGATATGATTGCAGTGAAGATGTTTGTATGGTAAGTTATGAAAAGCCGTTTCAGAAAAGAATTTCAATAACTTCAGATATGAGTGAAGATGAAAAAAACTTGCTGAGTGGGAGAATTCTATTTGTGAAGAAGCGACAAAAAACTTAGACAATTTAGTTTATGTTGATAACATAAAAATTCATCCAAATATGAAAGTAGTATATAATTCTGTAACCGGATACATTGACAATATTTTATATAAAAACGATAGCGAGATTAGTGGATATTCGCTTGATAATCCTTTTAATATAACCACTTTTGCAAATCCTATAGGAACTTACTCGTGGGGAAAACATAATAATACTTTGACACGTCGAAGCAGCGGTAGTGTCTTAGGGGAAGGGAGAGCTACAGTATTTTATGATCTTGAAGGGAATAGAGGGAATCCATTAGGATACAAAAATTGTGCAATACAACAGCATTATGACTATTCCAAAAAAGGAGATAAATCGGTAAATATTAGAAATTTAAATACTAATGAGGCCTTTACATTTTATCAAGCTGATGTAGGGGAACTCCCGGATGCAATTATTGATATATGGGGAGATGATGCATTGGATGAATTAGCCGGTGGGACAGCGCATGGTGAGGTATATAAAGTGAGATACTATCATGAAAAATTTGCAGATTAATAGATAAATCAAATAGAATAGTTCATAGGGAGATACTTTTTGTATCTTCCTATGAATGAGTATAGGAGTCCATCAAAATGTATAGAAAAAGATTGATATATTGTATGTTTGCTGTTTTTATGATTATTTTATTTTGTTCCTGTCAAAAAAATTATAAATATGGCAATAATGAACTTGACTCTTCCGATTCGGAAAATAAACCTTATTTAGAAATTGTTGGAGCAAAATATATAGACAAAAAAGATAAAAGTAAAGGTGTTATAAACTTATATTGCTTATATTCAATTGAAGAAGATAAAACGATAATGAAAGAAGAATTGTTGCCGGCAAAAGGTTATCCTGTAAGTTGCTTAGATCCTAATACAAAAAAAATATATTATAGTGCAAGTGCGGGTGACGATGATTATGAAAACTTATTTGTCTATGATAGAAGTGATAAATCAAACAATCAACTGACAAATGAAAAAATGCTTTACAACGATATATTTTTTGCAGAAAATAAGTTGCTCGCTAATGTTGCTACAACCGGAAAAAATGTAACTCAGCCCGCTGTCATTGATTTAAATGATTTCAAATTTAAATATTTAGATGAAAATGATGATGATACTTGGATATACTCTTTCTCTTATTCATCGAAAACCAAAGATTTATTATGTTTAACATGTTCCGATTCCGGAATGAGGACTGATAAAGTTACAAGAGTCACTCACATCAGACCCAAAAAGATCTGTTCTATGGACTTAGATTTTTCAAATAGAAAGGTATTATTTGAAACAGATAAGTATGAAATATTGGAAACAAGAAGGCTAAATAAAGACAAGGTCATAATGGTATATGAAGATAGTATGTTGTTTTCTGATAGAAAAATTAAAATCATAGATGTAGTATCAAAAAAAGAGTTTGATGTAGAGATAGAAGATTTGACAGTGGGTTCTATTTACCCTGACAGAACCGGTGAGAATATTTACATCTGGGGAGAAAAAAGTGGACAGTTTGCAATTTTTGAATACTCCTTAAAAGATAAAAAAATAATAAAAACTCTTACGAAAAAAGAACTTTTCGGAGATGAAAATATTTCTATTATAGATTTTAAATACAGTATGTTAAATATGTAAAGCATGTAATAATATGAGTTTTTAATATAGTTTGGAGAGATAAATTAAATGCAATATTCATAGGAAGGTAAAAATATCTTCCTATGAATATCATGGAAGTCTATTGAAACAAAAAGAACACAAATTTTTTGTGTAATAACAGAACACTCTTGTGTCAATCCCCTGTGTCGATTGTTAAACTTCCAATCAGTTTTTTTACTATGTCTTGATTACAAAATCAGATTTTTTAAGAGCTTGTTTATCGGTTCTATATAAAAACTTGGTCAGCAAATTTCGAGGGCAGTCATGATTCTTTTATACTAAAATCTATTGAATTTGCCTGATATTTAATATAATAGGACACAAGAGGTTTTAGCATAAAATCATCTTTTGAATGTTTCATCTCATTTACAAGCTCCGGTTATGTTGTTGATTCGCTCTTTTCTTTTTAATATATTCCAGATAAGCTCCAATCATAACTCCGATGAAAAGAATAGCTACTTTTGCTATACTGATTTCATAGGGGTTTTCGATGTATTCTATAACGGCTGTCATTTTTTCTTTTCCCTTAACAGCTATCAATTTGTTATCATCTATGAGTGTTCTTATTTCTTCTTCAAAATTTATTGCATTTGACTTTGAGCAAGTTAATAAATAATCGAGAGTTTTTTTGTCAGAAATTTCATACACAGGATAATATATTAATTGAGGAATACCGGAATTATCAAAATAGTAATATTTGCTTCCCTTTTTCCATATAGTTCCCGCTTCCGCATTTCTAATATCTTTCACCTTTTCCCAACCGCTTTTTTTATCCAGGTAATATATTCCGCTGTTCAGTGAGATTAGTTGATTATCTCCGAGATTTTTTTTAAAAAAGATTTTATTATAATAAGCCATAGGCTTAACTCTTATTTCAAAAGCATCTAAAAAGTAAATATTTTCATCATCAGAAAATACATTAGAGCTTATTTCTTTCGTTTCACCTTGAAAAATATTATTTCCTATTTTTTCTTGTTTCCCTTTTTTAGGATTATAAAAATAAACTCCGTCTTTGCCTATAAAAAATAAATTATAACTATGCTCTCCACCGTTTCCAATAACTTTATAAGGAGAATGCGTCGCATCGAAAGGACAGTCATTTGCAAAAATATTTCCGTTTTCATCATCATAAAGATAAAATATTGTCAGATTGTTTTCTTGAAATACTTTTAGATTACCATTATTTTTGATTGGCAAAAGTTTAGATTTATAATAAACGTTGTCCTTATCGGCAAAATATACAGAATTTAAATTTTCATCTATCTTTTTAAATGTATTGATATCTGCATTAGGCAAAATTTCTCCCATATAATACAGTTCCTCTCCACCGGTTGCAAAATTCGGAAGATCTTCAATTACTTGTAATTTTTTGTTTGTCTGTAGCTTCTTATATGGATAAATATAGCTTTGCGTTTTTTTTGTTTTAAAAATAAGATGGGACATATTTTGTATCATTTCATTTCCTGCTGATAATTCTCCGTTGCTTTTTGAAGATATTGAACAAAAATAATGATTAGTTCCGTCGCTATAATAATTATTTCCCACATAATATAATTTATTAGGGTTTAAGTCTGAAACCGGAATATTTCCAAAATAAACTCTATTTTTATCAAAGCCGACATTTCCGCTCTCATCTTTTTTGTCTTTATCAAATGCTCTAAAAGTAGAGATATCCGCTCCTTCAACTTCCACCATTCCGTCACCATAAAGCAAAACATAGATTTTATCCTTGTATTTGTAAAAATAGCTGTTTCCGTATTTTTCCCCACGTTCTTCTATCTTTGAACTGTTGTCATTGTGGAAGAAAACAACCGAAAAGAAAAATACCACCGAAAATAATGCTGCTGAAATCAACACAACTATAATAATTTTTCTTGTTAATAATGTCATAGTAAAAACCTCCTTGTTGTACTTAAGTACTTTTGTAACATTTGATGAGCAAAAGAATATGATTTATCAGCTATGCTGTTATTATAGTCTTTGATATGATTAAAACTGTGTGAACAGATTGACACACGCAAATTTTTCATTTTTTGATAAAGCAATCTCTTTGTTATAATTTATACAAATTGTCATATTATGTTTTTTATATCTTGAATTTACAAATAATAATCTGAAAAATTTTGTTGGATAGGGATATCTTTTTTGTCAAAGATAACAAGAGTGACATCCATATCGTCTGTTTCCAAAAACTCTCTGATAGTTGAGATTGCAACTTCAATCGCCTCTTCCTTAGGGTATCCGTAAACGCCGGACGAAATCAACGGGAAAGCAATGGAGCGAAGATGATGTTTTTTTGCAAGATGTAAAGAGTTTCGATATGCACGTGTCAACAGTTGTCGTTCGTTGTGCTTTCCGTCGACGTAAATCGGACCTACCGTGTGGATGACATAGGATGCCGGTAAACGATACCCCTTTGTGATTTTTGCTTCGCCGGTTTCACAACCGTGCAGGGTACGACATTCTTTGAGCAATTCCGGACCGGCGCATCTATGAATGGCACCGTCAACACCTCCTCCGCCTAACAAAGTTTTGTTGGCAGCGTTGACAATAGCATCCACTTTCATTGTAGTAATATCGTTTTGTATGATTCTAAAAGGCATAACAAATTCCCCTTTCGTATTATTGTTGTTAAAAATTTTTATTACAACAACTGTTCCTATACAATCTTGATTCATCGTTTCATTTTTTGCTGTCTATTTGTATTTTTCAGTTTACAATGATACTATTATTATATAATAACTTGATTGAAAAACAAAATTGTTTATTTCAAAAACGGTAAAATTTTAATTTGCAGAAAGATATAGTAAGTGTAGACTTTTTGAAAAATACGGATGTTTTTTGTGTCATAATATAGAATACTATTGATTGTAGAAATGACATTGATGGTGAACGGTTCTTGGATATAAAAGGATAGAGGTTGCTATGGGAATGATAACAAGTGCTACAAGAATGTGGCTGACCAAATCAGTGAAAGGCTTTGAATTTAAGAATGAGTATTCCAATACATTAGAATATCAAGATACTAAACAGTTGGGATTATATGTGCATATTCCTTTTTGTAAATCTATTTGTAAGTTTTGTCCGTATTGCAAAGAGGTGTATCATACAGAAAAGATGAATCGATATATGGATTATTTGCTCAAAGAGATTGCATTGGTAACACAAGGACAGGTAAAAAAAGAAGTCAGCAGTCTGTATTTCGGTGGTGGAACACCTGCATTGGCAATTGACAGGTTGGGAGAAGTCATTGATTCGCTCACATCTCACTTTGAAATTACACAGGGAATCGGGATAGAACTCCATCCGAGCAATGTGACGGAAAAACTGTTACAAAAACTTTCGGATATCGGAGTTACAAAAATCAGTATCGGAATTCAATCCTTTCAAGATAAATTTTTGGGAATTTTGGGAAGAAAAGAAAATCGATTCGAAACAATGTTTGATGCATTGCAAAAAGTTTCTTTTGAAACGGTTGCGATGGATTTTATCTTTGCATTGCCGAACCAAACATTTCAAGATTTGCAGAAAGATATTGAAGTTGCGTTTTCAAACGGTGCAAACCATATTGCCATCTATCCTTTTATTGATTTTGGATTTTTGGAATCGGGAATTCAAGAGTTTCAAAAAAAAGAAAAACGAGCACTGTTAAAGCAGATAACGGATTATTGCGAAGAAAGAGGATATACAAGAGATTCTATTTGGACCTTTTCGAAAGACGGAAGAGCGAGCTATTCTTCCATGACAAGAGATAACTTTTTAGGATTCGGTGCGTCTGCGACAACCTGTTTGGACGAGATATTCAAAATCAATACATTTTCCGTTGAAGAATATATCAATCGGTTGCAAAGCGAACAGCTGCCTACTTCTTTGACATTAGATTTTACCGTAAGACAGAGAATGATTTATTATTTATTTTGGAAATTCTATTCTATGAAAGTGGATTGCAAGGAATTTCAAGACTTTTTTAATCAAGATTTGAAAAAAATATACGGTTTGGAGTTGTTTTTCGCAAAAAGAATCGGCTTTTTGACAGAAAGAGACGGAGTGTATGAATTGACTGAAAAAGGAGCGTTCTATTATCATCATTACGAAAAATATTTTACCTATGATTACATCAACCATATGTGGGGGACGATGAGTAAAGAGGCATTTCCGAAACAATTAAATATAAAATAAACAGAATTCTATTCTTGTATAAAGGATGATAAGATACTGCTAATTGCGAATTGTTGACGGAAGAGACAGATTGTGGATAAATGATTGTATTACAGATTGTTTTGAAAATCAGTGATAAATGAGCAAAACAATAGGACTTTTACCACATAACATTTTTTGATATTCTTCTTTCGGATAATGTGAACCTACAAGCAATCTTGATAGTTTGAATGAGGCAATTATATTGAAAACCGTAGAAATATAAAGCAAAAATAAAACGGTAATATTGGTATCTCATAGAAAATCTACGTTGGAATGAGTAAATCAAATCATAAAAACATAATAATACTAAAACTCAATAGAGTTATTTCATAGAAAATAAAATATTTCAGACACTTGAAAAAGTTATGTACAGACTCTGTGAAAGTGTAAATAAACTGATTGATGAAATAATCAAAAGTATAACTTGTAGAGATTGGATCGATTCAATCGCTTCATCAGGTTTTCTTATAAAATTATGCATAAAGTTATCACATGATAAAATTTATTGTTTGAAGTTATTTTTATATAAAATTGACATGTTTGAACAATGAAAAATGAAATAACAAAAACCTTTCTATCACACTTGTTGTATACTTGACTTTTTTATAGCTGTTTAGTACAATGAATTTCGGATAAAATGAATTTTCTTAACAATCAATCATGTGTTGATACAAGAATATAGGTATCATTTGTTCCTGTTTATTTTATAAGAATAGAAGTTAATTTTCAGGAGGTGGTATTGTGGACAGTTGCACCGGTAAGTTGCATAAGGGCTTTTTTATTTTCAAACAAGATATTCAAAATCCTATTGTCTATAATAATACCTTGTTATATAAATATAAAAGCCGTTGTTTTCATTTATAGGGATTCCTTATTGATAAAGACAATGGCATTTTTATGCCCTTTTGCAACTTATTTTTACACGAAAAAATATTGCAAGGAAGGGGAGAACTATAAATGAAAGAAAAAGATAACACAGTTCAAGAAATCACAGAAACAAATCAACATCCAAGTCATCAAGAAGATATTGTCAAGTTGATTAAAGGGCCGCTTACACCGAAAATGAAGCAACAGAACTTATTGAGTTATCACGAAAAAGATATTTCTGATGCACTTTCTCTGTTGAGTGTGGATGATAGAAAACATTTGTATACATTGTTGGATGCTGAATGGATAGCAGAGATTCTCGAATATTCGGATGACAGTACAATATATTTGAATGAAATTCCGATTCAAAAAAGGATGGCTGTTCTTTCTCATTTCGAAACAGTTGAAATGTTGGACTATATTCGTGAAATGGATAAAGACAGTAGGGACATCATACTTGATTTGCTGGATAGTGAGAAGAAAAGAGAGTTTCTATTATTAAATTCTTTCAATGAAGATGAAATCGGCAGCAAAATGACGAGTAATTATGTTGTGATTGATTTTGGTATCAGTGTAAAAGAAGCTATGAGCTCTCTGATTCGTCAAGCGAACGACAATGATAACATCTCTACCATATATGTTTTGGATAAGAATCAAATCTTCTTAGGTGCAATCGATTTGAAGGACTTAATCATTGCAAGAGAAGGAACTGATTTGGAAAAAATCATTACGACTTCGTATCCTTATGTTTATGCGACGGAACAGATAGATGATTGTCTCAGTAGGATAAAAGATTATTCCGAAGATTCTATTCCTGTTTTGGATAATGAGAACAAATTGATCGGTGTGCTTACCTCACAAACGATAATGGAGCTTGTAGACGATGAGATGAGTGAAGACTATGCAAAGTTTGCCGGACTTTCTTCAGAAGAGGATTTGAATGAGCCTTTGCGAAAAAGTATCATGAAGAGGTTGCCTTGGTTGATGGTACTTCTTGTACTTGGAATGTTCGTATCTTCTATTGTCGGAGTGTTTGAAAAGGTAGTGGCGCAGTTACCGCTCATTATAGCATTTCAATCGTTGATACTTGATATGGCGGGAAATGTCGGTACACAATCTCTGGCGGTTACCATTAGAGTGTTGATAGATGAAAATATAGGGAAAAAACAAAAATTTTTCCTTGTTTGCAAAGAGACGCGTATCGGTCTTGTAAACGGAATGATATTGGGGATACTTTCTTTTGTAATGGTAGGGTTCTACTTGGTACTTCTAAAGAATCAGACGATGAATATGGCATTTTCGATATCGGCTTGTACCGGTATTGCGCTGGTTGTATCGATGGTACTGTCCAGTATGTCGGGTACACTGATTCCGCTTATGTTTATTAAAATGAAAATAGATCCCGCGGTAGCATCAGGTCCGTTGATTACTACGATAAACGACCTTGTTGCTGTAATAACATATTATTGTTTGGTCTGGGTATTGATTATAGGTGTCATATAGACTGTGTAGAACATAACAGTTTTGCTGTTGCAAATGAAGTACGGAATATCGTAAGGGAATAAAAATAGAAAAAAAATAAATAAGAAGAAAGAGATAAATAAAAAGAAAGCGAACATCAATATTTTTTTCTGCTCGGATTCGGTAAAGAAAATACAATTTGAAAAAAGCTTTCTTTTTTTTGTGTTCTTAAGATAGATAGGAGCACTACCTTGAGTATATAGTGAAGGCACGGAAAATAATTTTTAACAGATAGATAGTCTGCTTTTTATTGATATCATAATTTATTTCACCTGACATAGTTCATAATGTCAAGTTACTGTTCGTGGTTTAATGACTTTAACATTCTATTTCAGTAGGTTCAAATATAACAATGTTAAAGAGAGCATTTCTTTTGAATGGAATAGTTAGGGTAGTTCAATTAGGTTTTGGTATCGGATATATTTCGGCTAAAAACGGTAGCTCAAAATAACAGGGCAAAGACAGTAAAATGAAGTATTTTTCAGTGTCAATATATATTCAAAACAGAGTTGTGAATCGGGTGTTTTATTTGATAGTGAGAACATCTTTTTAGATTGTGGGAAATGCGATAAATTTATTGACAATTTTACTTCATTATAATAACATTGTTTTTGGTTATCAAATGGAAACAGTAGTTTCATGCAATCACTACTGATTCTAATTATAGAGAGGAGTAAAAATATGATGCCTTTAGTTTTGGCAGAGGTTGGAACTGAAAATATTATCAAGAGAATCGGCGGAACGCCCGAAGTGAAAAAACATCTGGAAAACCTCGGCTTTATTGTCGGAGCTACGGTGTCAATTGTCAACACTCTGAACGGGAGCGTGATTGTAAATATCAAGGGTTCCAGAGTTGCATTGAGCGAAGGGATGGCAAGAAAAATAATGATTTAAAAAGGGGGTTATGAAGATGAACACTTTGAAAAATACAAAAATCGGACAAACTGTCACAGTGGTAAAGTTGCACGGAGAAGGTGCGGTGAAACGCAGAATCATGGATATGGGACTAACTCGCGGGACGGAAGTTACAGTTCAAAAAGTTGCACCATTAGGTGATCCGATTGAATTGACTGTTAGGGGATATCAGTTATCTATTCGGAAAGCTGATGCGGAAATGGTAGAAGTGGAATAATCAGGGAGGCTGACAAAACACTCTGTTGTGAAAATAACAGCTATGGTGTTCAGCCGAAGTTTTTGGTTTTATAAGGGGATTTTTATTTTTTATACCGGTTAGCTATGCTAACTGAGGAAAGCGGGGATTAATAAATTATGAGTATTACTATTGCACTTGCAGGGAATCCGAACAGTGGGAAGACAACGCTGTTTAATGCTCTGACAGGCTCAAATCAATTTGTAGGTAACTGGCCGGGAGTTACCGTAGAAAAAAAAGAAGGAAAGTTAAAAAAATACGATGATGTAAAAATTATGGACTTGCCCGGAATCTATTCTCTTTCTCCATATACATTGGAAGAAGTGGTAGCGCGTAATTATTTAATCCAAGAGAGACCGGATGCCATCTTGAATATCGTAGACGGAACAAACTTGGAAAGAAACTTATATTTAACGACTCAGTTGGTGGAATTGGGTATTCCGGTAGTGGTGGCAATCAATATGATAGACATTGTTCACAAAAACGGAGATGTAATCAATACGGAAGAATTGTCTCGTCAACTTGGATGCAAAGTGGTAGAAATTTCTGCATTGAAAGGAACGGGAATTCAAGAGGCTGCCGATGTTGTAATTTCTGCAGCAAAAAAAGAGAAAACAGTACCGATGCATACTTTTACCGGTTGCGTAGAGCATGCACTTGCTCATATTGAAGAAGCAGCTATCCATGATATTCCGGAAGAGCAACAACGCTGGTATGCCATTAAAATTTTTGAAAGAGATGAAAAGGTATTAGCTCATTTGAATTTAGACAGTTCTGTGAAGGCTCATATTGAAACAGATATTAAAGCTGCGGAACAAGAGTTGGATGATGATGCGGAATCCATTATTACAAGCGAACGATACCTTTATATTGCGACGATTATCAAAGCTTGTTACAAGAAAAAGAATGAAAATCGTGTCAGCACCTCAGACAAAATCGACCGTGTTGTGACAAACCGTTGGTTGGGACTTCCTATTTTTGCAGCAGTTATGTTTATGGTGTACTATATTGCGATGGTTACTGTGGGTCTATCTGCAACCGATTGGACAAACGATAACTTATTTGATGCCGGATTCCATTTGACCGGTGGAAGCGAGTATGAAGAAGCATCTGAAGAGTTCGCAACTGCACAATTGATTATAGACGGATATGTTGCATATATAGAAGAAAACGGAGAAGCTCCCAAAGGAAATTTTGAATATGAAGTAGAAGATGAAGAGACCTTAGAAGTAAGCAAGGAAACCGCTACTTTGGAAGATTATGAAAAAGCAGTAAAAATATGGGAACAATATGGAGCAGAAGCACCCGACCCTGCAGAGTATGGTATTTTTGTCCCAAGTATTCCTGATTTTACGGAAGGAATTTTGGATTCTCTTAATTGCGCGGAATGGTTGAAAGGATTGATTCTTGACGGTATTATTGCAGGAGTTGGAGCGGTTCTTGGATTCGTACCTCAAATGTTGGTATTGTTCTTCCTGCTTGCAATCTTGGAAGGTTGCGGATATATGGCTCGTATTGCATTCGTATTGGATAGAATTTTCCGTAAATTCGGATTGTCCGGAAAATCATTTATTCCAATGTTGGTTGGGGTAGGTTGTGGAGTTCCCGGAATTATGGCGAGTCGTACGATTGAAAATGAACGCGATCGCCGTATGACTATCATAACGACGACATTCATTCCTTGCAGTGCAAAAGTTCCGTTTATTGCAATGATTGCAGGAGCAATTTTCGGTGGAAATGCTTGGGTTGCAACTTCTGCATATTTTATCGGAATGGCGGCAATTGTTATTTCCGGCATTATCTTAAAGAAAACAACAATGTTTGCGGGAGAACCTGCACCTTTTGTAATGGAAATGCCACCTTACCATATACCTACTTTAGGCACTGTGCTTCGTTCAACATGGGAACGTGGATGGTCATTCATCAGAAAAGCCGGAACAATTATCTTACTGTCTACCATCTTTGTATGGTTTACGAGTTTCTTCGGATTTACAGAAGACGGATTCCGAATGTTGAGTGAGGAAGAGTTGAATTTATCCATTCTTGCAAAAATCGGAAACTTGGTTGCTTGGATTTTCATTCCTTTGGGATGGGGAAATTGGCAGGCTGCCGTAGCGTCTATCACAGGACTTGTAGCGAAAGAAAATATTGTAGGAACAATGGGTATTTTGTATGGAACCGGAGGAAATGTTTGGGATACGCTTGGCAGTGTATTTAATGGTGTGACCGGATACTCCTTCTTAGTGTTCAACTTATTATGTGCACCTTGTTTTGCGGCAATCGGTGCAATCAAACGAGAAATGAACAACACAAAATGGACATGGTTTGCGATTGGATACCAATGCGGATTTGCGTATGTGGTAGCAATGATGATTCATCAATTCGGTTCGGCATATATGGGTGAAACACATATCATCGGATTAATTGCATCTGTTATCTGTTTGGCTACAATGATTTATATGTTGTTTAGACCTTACAAAGAAGCAACACATCATACTGAAAAATAGGATTGAATGATAGGAGGTAACAACAATGACATGGCTTGCGGAAAATAAAGGGACCATTTTGGTGGGAGCGGTTTTGCTTGTGATTGTGATTAGTATTATCAGAAATATGTATCGCAAGAAAAAACAAGGAAAAGGTTGCTCTTGTGCAGACGGCTGTGGAAGTTGCGGAGGATCTTGCCACTAAATAAAAAAACAGGAGTCGTAGGAACTGTGGTTCTTACGACTCTTTTTCTGTTGTTATAGCAATCACTCATACAAATCTATTTTTTCATGATATGAATAGGGTATTCTATTTTTATCATCATACATGATATCTATATTCTGAAATAGTGTCTATCTTAAAACTCAATAGAATTATTTCATAGAAAATGAAGTATTTCAGACATTTGAAAAAGTTATGAGTAGACCCTGTGAAAGTGTCAATCAACTGATTAATGAAACAATGAAAAGTATCACTTATAGAGATTGGATGGGTTCAATCACTTCATCGGGTATTAGTATTATAATTGTAAAAAATGATGTATTATTTTTATAGAGTATAGTATGTTTGGAAGGAGAGCGTTGTGATGAAAACAGTACATGTTGTATCAGCAGTGATTCGAAGAGAAAATGAAGTTTTTGCAACACAGAAGGGCTATGGAGAATGGAAAGGTTGGTGGGAATTTCCCGGAGGAAAGGTTGAAGATGGAGAAAGTGCAAAAGAAGCACTGTTTCGTGAAATACGGGAAGAGTTGGAAACTTCCGTTGAAGTAGGAGACTTAATTGAAGTGGTAGAGTACGATTATCCGAAGTTTCATCTGTATATGGAATGTTTTTGGGCAACGGTGACAGAGGGAAACTTAGTGTTAAAAGAAGCGCAGGATTCAAGATGGCTGACAGCTGAACAGATTTATGATGTAAAGTGGTTGCCGGGAGATTTGGGATTGATTGAGACCATCAGAAAAGAACTGATGAAATCAGAACGGGAAAAATGAAAATAAATACATCATAAGATGAGGAAACCGTCAAAAGTACATTAAAATATTCAAAATCAATGAATATTCACATCAAACCCTTTGATTGAAATATGACGCTGTATTTATACTAAAATCTGATTGAAATGTCAGAAATTTAAAAATGTTTTTCAACCGCTTTCTTTTCAAAGTTAGGGAGACATTGTGTAGTTGATTGGAAAAATAAGAATTTAAGTGATGAATCTCAATTTGAAACGGTGATGATATTATAGGTCATTCGAACAGGTAATAGTGTTAATTCCGATTTTCACAATTTATAATGACGGAATCAAGGGCGAAAAAATATTGCAATAGAATGTCACAATATGTAAAAATTACAAATTTGGAACATATGTAGACAATATATTTTTGAGAAATATAATAAAATGCAATAAATATTTAGTAATAATTGACAATTGTATTTCATTATGATACCGTGAATTTAGGGATAATGCACAGCATTGGCATTTGGTGTTTTTATCATTTTGCGAAAAATGTCATCAAAGAAGATAAGTTAATAGTTGTATGCAAAATATAGTGAACGAAGTATTACGGTTTTGAATGTTTGAAAAAATTGAACGAGATATTTGCATAATAACAAACATAACAGAAATTTTGAAACTTTTTACATAACCAAGTAAGTTGTTAGGCATATATTTTTCATCAATCAATATCGAGCGTATATCAAATCATTGTATTTTGTATAGGGAATCGGTATTTTTTTGTTGGATTTTTCGGGTGTCAAAGAGAATGGCTGATTTCGGGTTTTGACAACAGGACTTATGCAGATCGACCAATCGGCAGAGCTGAAATCGCGGTTACTCTGTATCGATTACTTTATCAATAACGCTCTTTTGAGTAGAAAGCAGGTGCAGATATGAAACGACAGAGGGTGATATTACTTGGAATTGCAATATGTATTGCACTGAGTTGTATAGGAGGTATTCGGTTATCAGAAGGAAAAAAGACAGAGATTTCGATTGAACAACTTGCCTATGATATCAAAAAAATTTGGGAAAACATTGTGTATGTCAAAGATAATTATGAAACGGGAGCAAATCCGAGATTCTCTCCTTCCAAAAACAGAATTATTCGAATCAATTGTCCGGTAGATGTCCATATCTATGAAGAAGATACCTTGGTCGGGCAGATTATTAATGATGAACCGGTGGAAGTGGATGACTATATGTTCTTTCACGGTTTTAACAGTGACGGAGAAAAATTTGCTTATATCTGTGCGGAGATTGATTGCACTGTGAAGATTATTGCAACCGGAGACGGAACGGTAAGTTATACTGTACAGGAAGAATCCTTAGAGGACGGAATTGCACGAATTGTGAATTACTTCGATATTCCGATTCAAAAAGGAACTGTGTTGACTGCGACTCTTCCCGCTTATACGGAAGAAGACCTGGAAGACAGAGAAGGAAAACCGACTGCAACCAAGTACACACTTTGGAACACAACCGAGAATAAAGAGATTTTCGCAACGAACGATTTGTCGGGAGAAGCGGCGAAGCAATATAAGTGTTATATCGATGTTCAAACAGAACAGGAACGGCAAGGATTGGCTTGGGGACGAGGAGAGCGAGTGCTTGGAGGATATGCGTTGGTAAGTGCCTTTCCGTTCGAAGGATATCAGTTTGATGGTTGGTACGAAGATGGAAAGAAAGTATCCGAAGACTTGGAGTATCGTGTCAAAGCCGATAAAAACCGTACCTTGATTGCTAAATTCCAAAAGGATGATACCTATCAGAAACCGGATACTTCGAGCGAATCAAAGGATAAACAAGATAAGGTACAACAAACTTCGGAATTACAGACTGATTCGAAAAATATTGAACAAATGCAGGCTCCGTTCACTGATATCCAAGACCATTGGGCAAAAGACAGTATTCAGTATTTGTGGGAAAAGGATATTGTAAGAGGATATGCCGATAACACATTCTGCCCGGATTCTTTTGTAACAAGAGCGGAAGTTGTCCAACTGTTGGTTCAAGCAAAAAATTTGGATAAAGCGACTTACCGTGGAATCTTTTCAGATGTCAAAGCGAATGAGTGGTTTGCGGATGCTGTGCAAACAGCGGTGAATCATCATCTTGTGGAAGGATACCCTGATAAAACTTTCCGACCAAACCGAAATATGACCAGAGCGGAATGGATAACTGTATTACAGAGTCTGCAAAGCAATATTGAATTAACTGATGCACAAACGGAAGAAATATTATCCCGATTTAAAGACAAAGACAGTATTCCGTACTGGGCAAAAAAAGCAGTTGCAGGCACTGTTCAATCAGGATTGATTTCGGGTTTTGACAATAGGATTTATGCAGACCGACCAATCAGCAGAGCCGAAATTGCGGTGACTCTGTATCGATTGCTTTATCAACAACGCTCTTTTGAGTAGAAAGCAGGTGCAGAGATGAAACGACAGAGGATATTGTTACTTGGCATTGCAATATGTGTTCTATTCAGCTATATAGGCTATGCTGTATTTTTAGAAGAGAATACAACACCGATTCCAATCGAACGGCTTGCCTACGATACTAAAAGAATCGGAAAACATATTGTATATATTAAAGAAGACGGAGAATATGAACCTTACTTTGTATTAACAAAAAACTACTACGGAAAGACGCTGTTGATGAGGTATTATCTCTTAGACCAACCCCGAGCATTTAATATCTATGAGGGAAACGGATTTCATAACGCCTATTATCCGAACAGCTTAATGGATTGCTTTTTGTCCAACGACTTTTTTCATACACTAAGTCCCAAAATGCAGGAGCTTATCTTAGAGATGGATATCGATATTACCACAGAAGAGAGTATTGCAGCAGGACCGGTATTGGAGACGGAGAAGCTGAGACGAAAAATCTTTTTATTGTCATCCTATGAAGTGGACGGTCCGGAATCTACTTTGGAAACACAAGAAGGGATTAAGCTGAAATATTTTGCGGATGCACCGGACGGAAAGATTCGAATTGCCTGCTACAAGAATGGAGAAACAATGAATTACTGGCTTAGGACAGCATTTACCTGGGATGATTATGAAGTTAGCTGTGTAAATGATGATAGAGGTATCGTGGGAGCAGCAGAGGTGCATGGAGAATTAGCCGTTCGCCCAATCTTCTGCATTGAAGGAGATACCCCTGTTTACAAGAAGAAGATAAGTGATATGAAGACAGGATATGTGATAGAGTAAAGCAGTTGCAGGCACTGTTCAATCAGGATTGATTTCGGGTTTTGACAATAGGATTTATGCAGACCGACCAATCAGCAGAGCCGAAATTGCGGGTACTCTGTATCGATTGCTTTATCAACAACCTTCTTTTGAGTAGAAAGCAGGTGCAGAGATGAAACGACAGAGGATATTGTTACTTGGAATTGTAATATGTATTGCACTGAGTTGTATAGGATGTATTCGGTTCTCAGGAGGAAAAAAGACAGAGATTCCCATAAAAAAACTTGCCTATGATACCAAAAAAAAGGGAGAACATATTGTATATATCAAAGAGAACAGCGGATATGAACCCTACTTTGTGCTGACAAAAAACTATTATGGAAAGACACTGTTAATGAGGTATTATCTCTTAGACCAACCTCGAGCATTTAATATCTATGAACAAAATGGAGCTTGTAATGCGTATTATCCGAACAGCTTAATGGATTGCTTTTTGTCCAATGATTTTTTTCATACACTAAGTCCGAAAATGCAGGAGCTTATCTTAGAGATGGATATCGATATTACAACAGAAGAGAGTATAGATGCAGGACCGATATTGGAGACAGAGAAGCTGAGACGAAAAATCTTTTTGTTATCCTCCTATGAAGTGGACGGTCCGGAATCCACTTTGACAGCAAACGAAGGGATTAAGCTGAAATACTTTGCGGATGCACCGGATGGAAAGATTCGAATTGCCTGCTACAAGAATGGAGAAACGATGAATTACTGGCTCAGAACTGCATATACTTGGTATGATTATGAGGTTACCAGTGTAGCCGATGATAGAGGTATTGTAGGAGAAGCACAGGTACATGCGGAATTAGCCGTTCGCCCAATCTTCTGCATTGAAGGAGATACCCCTGTTTACAAGAAGAAGATAAGTGATATGAAGACAGGATATGTGATAGAGTAAAGCAGGTGAAGTGTTGTCAAAGCGAATGATTGGTTTGCGGA
This sequence comes from Filifactor alocis ATCC 35896, assembly GCF_000163895.2. NCBI lineage: Bacteria > Bacillati > Bacillota > Clostridia > Peptostreptococcales > Filifactoraceae > Filifactor > Filifactor alocis. The sequence continues at coordinate 1,063,312 of NC_016630.1, read as the reverse complement.
TGCTGTACAAACAGCGGTGAATCATCATCTTGTGGAAGGATACCCCGATAAAACTTTCCGAGCAAACCGAAATATGACCAGAGCGGAATGGATAACTGTATTACAGAGTCTGCAAAACAATGTCGAGTTAACCTCTGATGAAGAGGAAGAACTATTGTCACGATTCAAAGACAAAGACAGTATTCCGTATTGGGCAAGAAAAGCAGTTGCAGGCACTGTTCAATCAGGATTGATTTCGGGTTTTGACAATAGGATTTATGCAGACCGACCAATCAGCAGAGCCGAAATTGCGGGTACTCTGTATCGATTGCTTTATCAATAATGTTTTTAAATATCATATTTCAGTAGAAAGCAGGTGAAGAGATGAAACGACAGAGGATACAGAGGATATTGTTACTTGGAATCGCAATATGTATTGCACTGAGTTGTATAGGGTGTATTCGGTTCTCAAGAGGAAAAAAGACAGAGATTCCCATAAAAAAACTTGCCTATGATACCAAAAAGAAGGGAGAACATATTGTATACATCAAAGAAGGTGGAGAATATGAACCCTACTTTGTGCTGACAAAAAAATACTACGGAAAGACATTGTTGATGCGATACTATGTCTTGGATCAGCCTCGAGCATTTAATATCTATGAGGGAAACGGATTTCATAACGCCTATTATCCGAACAGCTTAATGGATTGCTTTTTGTCCAACGATTTTTTCCATACATTAAGTCCCAAAATGCAGGAGCTTATCTTAGAGATGGATATCGATATTACCACAGAAGAGAGTATTGCGGCAGGTCCGATATTGGAGACGGAGAAACTGAGAAGAAAAATCTTTTTATTGTCCGCTTATGAAGTGGATGCACCTGAATTAGAGTTGGTAGCACATGAAGGGATTAAGCTGAAATACTTTGCGGATGCACCGGACGGAGATATTAGAATTGGTCATAAGAAAAATGGAGAAACTACAAATTATTGGCTTCGAAGTGCACATACTTGGGATGATTATACGGTAACCAGTGTATCAGGAATTGAAGGTATTGTAGGTAGTGTAGAAGTTAATGGAGAATTAGCCGTTCGCCCAATCTTCTGTATTGAAGGAGATACCCCTGTTTACAAGAAGAAGATAAGTGATATGAAGACAGGATATGTGATAGAGTAAAAAGAGAATCACTCAATTTTTACAAATACTTGATATCCTTTCTATTTTGTTTGATAAGAGTGCAATTTGTCTATGATTGCACTCCTTTTCGGACAAACAGATCAAATATACAAGGATTTTAAAACAATCTACTACTCTTTTGGACAAAGTAAGAAGAAGAAAGATAATGGAAAGCCACCTATTTTGTTTGGTGGCTTTCAAGATTTACATATTCGATTTGTTTATGCTTGTTTCACCATACTATCTCTTGCTTTCAGTAAGTATTACGCATTTTTCAGAAGTGTTTTGGACTACATATTTACATAGCCCTTATTTTTTCAGATACTTATCAGAATGCTTTTTTTGGAAGAAAGAGATAATTTTTACTGATTTGATGATATTTGATGAAGGTTAATCGACAGATATCATTGAGTTTTGATGCTTTAGCAAATTCTAATGTATACGGTTTTTTCACATTGAGGACAAATCGGCAACACCTCATCGGCTGAAGTCAATTCCACAATTTCCCCGCATTGAATACATTTGTATTTTCCAATCCCCGGTTTTTCTCCTGCATATACCATAAAAAATCCCCCTTTTTTCATCAGATATATTTTTTGGGTGAGCAACAAAGCTACAAAAAGATGAATCAGATACCATCCTTTTGTGTTGGTAAAGAAAGTATCTTTTTCACAACTTGTTATTATTCTTTTACCCAATGAAGTGTAAAAAATTGACAGTTGTTATAATAATATTTCCAAAAAGACTTGGTTGCTGATTTCGATTCCCTCTTGTGTCAACTGTAATATGTTATTTTCGGTAGGATAAATCAGACCTCTGTTTTGTAGTGAAGAGAGTGTTTTTTTGAACTGCTCTCCCGTAAATGACGGAAATTGTTGTTTTAACCATGGAATGGAGAGTCCCTTGTTCATTCTAAGTCCGAGGAAGATTGTCTCTTCAAATGCTTCTTCCAAATCAATCTGCTCTATGGAAGAAACAGCCTTTGGAGTATAAAAGGTATGCTCTGAGTATTCTTGCAATGACATAGGATTGGTGAATCTCTTTTTATCCACAAAAGAAGAGGCGGAAACTCCGAAGCCGATATATTCTCCCCGCTCCCAGTATACAATATTGTGTTTGCATTCGTGGTTTTGTTTGGAGAAATTGGAGATTTCATATTGTTCATATCCGTTTATCTCCAAAAAATGTATGGTATTTCGGTACATTTCAATATATTCTTCTTCGGACGGAATTTCACAGTAGTGATGATCTACCTGTTTTTTCAGCTGTGTTCCTTCTTCTAAGATAAGACTGTATGCCGAAATATGGTTCGGCTTGAGAGATACGACTTTTTGCAGAGTTCTGATATGATCTTGGATAGTTTGATTTGGGAGTGCAAACATTAAGTCGATATTGATATTGTCAAATCCGGATTGTTGAATTTGTTCATAAGCATGCAAAAACTGTTCATAGCTATGGCAACGACCGAGCAGTTGCAACTCTTTTTGATTGGTGCTTTGCAAACCGATGCTGAGTCGATTGACAGCATTTTGTTTCATGCAGTGAATTTTGTCGGCTGTAACAGATTCAGGATTACATTCCATCGAAAATTCTGTTTCAGATGGAATTGGGAGAGAATGTAGGGTGTTGAAGAGTGTTTGCATATTCGAAACAGACAAGATGCTCGGCGTACCTCCGCCGATGAAAATTGTTTTGACAGTTCTGTCTGAAAGATACTCTTTCCATCCAAGAATTTCTTTGCACAACAAAGAAATGTAGTGCGTTTGAACATCTTCTGACTGTGCAGAAGAAACAAAGTCGCAATAGCTACACTTTTGTTTACAGAAAGGGATATGGATGTAGAGAGAAATATCTTTTTTCATAAGTAAAATTCCTTTTATCGATGTTGAGCTGTCGGTCTCAAAATCATTTTTATATTCTTAGTAATATGATTATCTGTATTTGCCTCTGTCATAATGTTATGTTGCTGTTTATAGTTTTAAAAAACCACATTCCTGTATGCTGCTTGTTTTCATGAGAACCAAGTTAAAGAGAGCTGTTTCAAATTCAATTTTGTGGAAATTCGATTAATTTGGTATGATTATTACATAATAAAATTTCTCATCAAAAATTCAAAAAAATAAAATGAATGAAGTTTTTCGGTATGTACTGTAATAAATATACGATTAGTTTATATAAATTACAGATTATATAAAGATAGCGTTTTTTTTGAAAAAAATCAAGTGAAATCAAAAAATACCGATACAGTAATAGAATTGTAATAAAATTAGAAAGAATCGCATACAAAATTTATATAATTCTATAGAATAATGAGATAAAAGAGATCTTTAGTGGTATCTATGAAGGTAAATATATTAAAATTGCAGGAGGTAGTTTATGTTTGCAAGAGAATTTATGAAAAATCAGGTGCAGGAGTTGACTGAGAAAAAAGGTCTTTTGATTGATGTTCGAACCAAAGAGGAATATGAGGAGGGTCATCTTCCCGGAGCGCTTAATATTCCGATGGAAGAGGTAGAAGACCGATTCGAAGAAGAGTGTCCGGATAAAGAACAGCATTACGGATTGTATTGTCACAGTGGCGGAAGAAGTGAAGTAGTGGCATCTTTTTTGAATTCTATCGGTTATGTCAATGCCAAAAATATCGGTGGAGTCATCAGTTGGAGTGGGGTTTTAGAAAAAAATAAATAAAATTTGGAAAAAAATAAAATAATTGTTATTGTTTCCCTTACTTTCAGTTGATTTTATAGTATAATGGAGAAGGGAAATTTCATAGTAAAGGAGGTTGGTTGTGTACATGAATAGTATTGTTCTTTTAAAATTTATGGAATCCGCCAATTATATCGGTTTTTTTGGTGATACGGTAAATATATTACTTATCTCGTTGGGGCTATTGCTGATCTGCATTGAATTGTTTATCCCCGGCGGAATTGCGGGAGCGATAGGTTGTTGTATCGTCTTCCTTACAATTCTATTTAGAACAAACAGTCTGTCGGATTTTTTTATCGTTCTTTTTATGGTAACGCTCATTGCGATTGGAATCTGTTGTTTGATATGGCGTATTATCCCAAAGGAAATTCGCAACAGAACGCTGTATTTACAGACGGATTTATCCAAAAAAGAAGGATATTCTCCTGCTCCGGAAAGAGGCGGCTACCTTAATCAAGAGGGAGTCACAAAGAGCATATTGAGACCATCCGGAAAAATTCAAATCGGAAGTGAAATACTGGATGCACAAGCGGAACAAGCTTTTATTGAAGCGGGAAAACCTGTCATTGTGATAGGAGTGGAAGGAAGTCAACTTATTGTAAGAGAGTTATTGTAGAAGGAGGAAGTAGCGTGGGATTTGAGAAGTTTATTGTTTTAATTATTCTTTTGATTTTAGTAGGATTTATTTTAATTTTTATTCCGGTGGGATTATGGATTACAGCGAGATTCTCAGGTGTTCGTGTATCTATGATGACCTTGTTCGGAATGAAGATTCGTCGTGTAAGACCTGTGCGTATTGTGAATCCGATGATTCAAGCAACAAAAGCGGGATTGAGACTTTCTACGGACAAATTGGAAGCACACTATTTAGCAGGTGGGGATGTAACCTCTGTTGTTAATGCGTTGATTGCGGCACAGAGAGCAAATATCAATCTTGAGTTTGAACAAGCGGTAGCAATTGACTTGGCGGGTAGAGATGTTTTGGAAGCGGTACAAGTTTCCGTTAATCCGAAAGTAATTGAAACACCTGTAATTTCAGCTGTTGCGAAAGACGGTATCGAAGTAAAAGTAAAAGCGAGAGTAACTGTAAGAGCAAACATTGAACGTTTGGTTGGAGGTGCCGGAGAAGAAACCATCATTGCCAGAGTCGGTGAAGGTGTTGTTACAACAGTTGGTAGTTCTACTTCTCACAAGGAAGTTTTGGAAAATCCTGATAAAATTTCAAGAACCGTATTGGAAAAAGGATTGGATTCCGGAACAGCATTTGAAATTTTGTCCATTGATATCGCAGATATAGATATCGGAAGAAATATCGGTGCGGAATTGCAAGCCGATCAAGCCGAAGCAGATAAGAAAATTGCTCAAGCGAAGGCGGAAGAAAGAAGAGCAATGGCGATTGCAAAAGAACAAGAAATGAAAGCGGAAGTTGTTCAAATGAAATCTAAGGTAGTGGAAGCAGAATCCAGAGTACCTTTGGCGATTGCAAAAGCATTTGAAGAAGGAAAATTGGGTGTAATGGACTACTATAATATGAAAAATGTAATGGCAGATACCCAAATGAGAGAAACAATTGCAGGTGGAGAAGGAAAACAACAGCCATAGGAATGAAGGCAGAGCAGAGAAAAAGGCGGGTGACATAGATTGAAAAGTATTATTGCGATTATCATTATTGTCAATATCTTTAAGATGTTGAAAAAGCGTTGGAATGAAAATAAAAAGATTGATATTAACAGTGATTTTATATCCAATTTGTCACAACAGTTGCCTAACTCATCCGGAGATTTTTATCAGCAAGCGGAGAGGTTGTATCAGTTAAGTAAAGATAACAGAGAGCAATTTTTGTCGATTGTGGGAAAAAGTGAGAACAGAGAACAGCCTTTGTCAGTGATGGATGATAGAGAAGAGTATCGAAAATCTTATGACTTTGTACGTGCGAAAGATGCTCCTACAAAAACGAAGAGCAAAAAAAATGCTTCCCTAAAAGGAAACAAAAAGAAAGATCCTTTATTCCAAGAAAAAAAGAAAAAACAAGTCGGTCAGGAATCTGTTGACCAAAGAAGGAAAGATTCTTTAGGAACACAAAAAAACGGAATAGGGGTTTCATCTATTAAAAAAGATTCTTCCGAGCCTGTTGTTCGTTTGGAAAAATCGGATTTAAAAAGAGCAATTGTTTGGAAAGAAATTTTGGATAAACCTGTTAGTTTGAGACATTAAAAAATCGTGAGGGTATTTTTTGCTCTCACGATTTCCTATACAAAGAATATTGAATATTTTGAGATAAGGAGGAAGAAGTATGTTGAAAGTAACATATCTGTTTCACAGCGGTTACTGGGTGGAAACAGATCACTATCATTTGATTTTTGATTATATTACAGATCATTGTCAGAAAAAACAGGAATTGCAATGTGGAAGATTACCTCAAGAGATGATTCATAACGGAAAGAAAGTGATTGCTTTTGTAAGCCATGCACACTGTGATCACTTTGACGGTTCTGTTCTTCAACTGGGAGAAGGAATACAATATGTGATTTCGGATGATGTGACGATTCCTCCGCAAGACAACATTGTTTTTTGCAGACCGTATGAGCATATTGTTATTGAAGGGTTAGAGGTCGATGTGTTTTCTTCTACCGACCAAGGGGTCAGTTTCTACCTCACAGCAGACGGATGCCGTATCTACCATGCAGGTGATTTCAATTGGTGGCATTGGGAAGGAGATACAGAGGAAGGAAAAGAATTTGCGAGAAATGGATTTTTTGATGAATTGGAGAAATTGAGAGGAAAACCTGTGGATATTGCAATGTTTCCGGTAGATCCGAGATTAGAACATGCATATTGCTACGGAGGGAAGGAATATATCCAAGCCATTGAACCGAAGATGTTTTTTCCGATGCATTTTCAAAGTTCGTATCCAACTACCTCCCAATTCAAAAAATATATGGGAGAGTGCGCTAAGACAACGATTATGACAATTCAACATAGAGGTCAAACATTTTCTGTTGAAGGAGACTAAATAAAGTTGATTATTTATGAAACAAAAAGATACAGAGTCTTATGTTTGTTTTGGAAAAGCTATGCTATGAAACAGAGTGGATGAGGTGTGAGTTGAGGAGAATATGTTTTTCTCCTCGACTTTATTATATGATGTGTAGAGAAGATACATTCTGTTGCTTTGTGATACGAGTACCTGTTAAAACTCATATGAGTGATTCAGTCTCCATGAATAATACTTCTAAGCTGTATTTTTTCATAATTATAGTATCTGCTTTATGTATGCTCTGTCAGTTTTTAGTATGAAATATTTTTTTCTTGAGGCTTAGCGGTATTTGAAATCAATCGTTTGTGGAAAGGGAGAAAGTTGCTTAGAAGGTTCGAAAGAAAGTGCGGAAATTGTTTTTTGTTAAGTGAGTAGAAGGAGAGGTCGTAAGATGAAAAATATAAGAACAGAAATCATTGAGTTGATGAAACACAGCGAATATAAACCGATGACAGAAAAACAATTGACGAGTCATTTCAGTTCCAGTCGTGAAGATATGAAGATTTTGAGAAATGTGGTATCTGACTTGGAGAAGGAAGGTTTGATTTATAAAACGAAGAGAAATACATATGGAATTCCTTCTAAGATGGGGTTGGTTATCGGGAAATTGATTGTGACACCAAGAGGGTATGGATTTGTGGAATCCGAGGAGAGAGAGTCAGACTTGTTTGTTGCAAATACCAATATGCGTGGCGCATTGAACGGAGATAAGGTAGTTGCGAGAATCAAACCGAGTCATGATACACGAGACAGACAAGAAGGGGAAATCGTTAAGATTTTGGAACATGGAAGTTATGTGTTTGTGGGAGAGTACGAAGATTCGGGTAGATTTGGATTTGTAATTCCTGAAGACAAAAGAATCCATACGGATATTTTTATTCCGAAGGGAAAGAACAAGGGAGCCGTATCTGGAGACTTGGTAGAGTGTGAGATTACCAAATTTTATGACGGAAAGAGAAATCCGGAAGGAAAAGTAACAGAGGTCATTGGAAAAAAAGGAGAGTTTCATGTTGACTTTCTTTCTATTTTGAAACAATATCAGTTGATGGATGAATTTCCTAAAAAAGCATTGAAACAGGCTGAAAAAATTCCGTCTGAAGTGCAAGAGGACGAGTTAAAAAACCGTTTGGATTTGAGAGAAGAGTTGACCTATACGATTGACGGCAGTGATACGAGAGATTTTGACGATGCGATTTCCGTTTCGAAGGATGAGCATGGTAACTATCATTTGGGAGTCCATATTGCAGATGTCACTCATTATGTAAAAGAGCATACACCTCTTGATAAAGAGGCGCTTAAGAGAGGAACGTCGGTCTATTTGGTAGATAAAGTGATTCCGATGTTGCCGAAGGAACTCTCAAACGGAATCTGTTCCTTGAATCCCGATGTTGATCGATTGACCTTGTCTTGCTTGATGACAATTGACAAAAACGGTGTTGTGATGGAACATCAGATTGTGGAGAGTGTGATTCGTTCGAAGTATCGTCTTGTGTACGAAGATGTGTCTCATCTATTGGAGACAATTGATCGTACAAAACAGTTTACAGAATTGGAGCAAAGTCTTATTTTTGCAGAGGAGTTGGCAAATATTCTCTTTGAGGTAAGAGAACATCGTGGTGCGATTGAATTTGATTTTCCGGAGTCAAAAGTGATTGTAGAAGATGAACAGGTACTTGATGTTCAAGTCAGAGAAAGAAAAATTGCCAATGATATGATTCAAGAGTTTATGTTGATTGCAAACGAGACAGTGTCAAAGGAATACTTTCATAAGAAATTGCCGTTTGTCTATCGTGTACATGAACAGCCGGCAGAGGATAAAATCAAAGAGTTCAACAACTTTATTGCAGTGTTTGGAGTTCATGCGTCCTTAGATGAAGAGGCGAATGTGGAACCGAAAGATTTACAAAAGATTCTCAAAGAAGTAAAGGGAAGAGAAGAAGAGGATATTATCTCAAAAATGATGCTCCGTTCATTGAGACAAGCGCGGTATTCTCCTGTCAATGAGGGACATTTCGGATTGGCGGCAAAATATTATACCCATTTTACGGCACCGATTCGTCGGTATCCGGATTTACAGATTCATCGAATCATTAAGATGGATATTCATCACTATCTGAGTGGGAAAAAAATAGAAGAGCTTTTTTCTGTAGTAGACAGTGTTTCGAGAAGTTCTTCCGATTCTGAAAGAAATGCAGAGCAAGCAGAGAGAGATTTTGAAAATCTGAGAAAAGCACAGTATATGGAACGCTTTATCGGACAGGAATTTGACGGAAAAATTACTTCCGTTACCAACTTTGGAATTTTTGTTACTTTGGAAAATACCGTAGAGGGATTGATTCGAATCAACACCTTGGTCGATGACTACTATATTTATGATGAAGAACGGTTCCAGTTGGTCGGAAGACATTCCAAAAAAATATTCAAAGTAGGAATGAAAGTGCGTGTTATGGTAGAGAGTGTGAAACTGGATTTGAGAGAAATCGGATTTCAGTTTGTAGATGCGATAACAAAACCATAAATTTTGTAAAAATAAATGCTTAACGAAGTCATATTTTGAGAATATATTGAAGTATAAAGAACAGAATTTATATGAGAAGTCTTGTAAAAATAAGAATTCTCTTGTAGATTAGATTTAGGTGAATCAGTTATAAATTTGGGGAGGAACAATAATGAATACATTAGTTACAAAAGTGGTGGACGGAGTTTATTATATCGGTGTAAATGATAGAGAAACTGCACTGTTTGAAAATATGTGGCCGTTACCGAAAGGAGTGGCATATAATTCCTATGTTATCATTGATGAAAAGACTGCGTTGATGGATACGGTAAAAGCGATGTCAACAGAAGAATTTTTGGATAGATTAGAGATAGCTTTGGATGGAAGACCATTGGATTATTTAGTTGTTCATCATATGGAGCCGGACCATTCAGGTTCTATTCGTTCGACAATTGCGAAATATCCTGATGTAAAAATAGTCGGAAACAAAAAAACAAAAGAAATGTTGCAACTGTTTTATGAAATCTCCGATGAAAATTTCATAGAAGTAAAAGAAGGAGACAAAATAGAACTTGGAAAGAGAAGTCTTCAATTCCACATGACACCGATGGTACATTGGCCTGAATCTATGGTAAGTTATGAAAGTTATGACAAAATCCTATTTTCACAAGATGCATTCGGAAGTTTCGGTGCACTGGATGGAGCGATTTTTGACGATGAATGTGATTACGAAAAATACAAAGACGATACAGAGCGTTATTTTGTAAACATTATTTCCAAATATGCAAAACAAACCGAAAAAGCATTGCAGAAATTAAGTGCATTAGATATCAAAATGATTTTACCTGTACATGGATTGGTGTGGAGAAGTCATCCTGAAGTAATTTTGAAACGATATCAAGATTTGGCAAGCCAAAAATTAGAAAACGGAGTTGTATTGGTGTACGGTTCTATGTACGGAAATTCAAAATATATGATAGAAAATGTAGCGAGATATCTCGCTGAAGAAGGCGTTAAAGACATTCAAGTATTCGATGTGACCAAAACACATAAATCCTATATTACAACAGAACTTTGGAAGAAAAAAGGTATTATCTTGGCAAGCTGTTCTTATGACAACGGTTTGTATCCTCCAATGGCAGACCTTCTTCATACAATGAGAGGAAACAAAATGTCAGGTCATGTACTTGGAGTAGCGGGAACATTCAGTTGGAGCGGCGGTGGAGTTAAAAATTTGGTTCCGCTTGGAGAAGACTCCGGTTATGAATTGTTAGAAGATTGTGTAGTAGAAGCAAAATGTGCTCCTAAAAAAGATGATTTGGACAAATTAAGACAACTTGCAAAAGCAATGGCGGAAAAACTAAGAGGAGAATAGAATGAAAGATTCAAATGTCAAAGTTGTAGCAAAAAACAGAAAAGCACGATTTAATTATGAGATATTGGAAACTTATGAGGCGGGGATTGAGCTGAAGGGAACAGAGGTGAAGTCCGTTCGTGCATCAAAAGTCAACTTGACAGAAGGATTTATTTCAATCGACAACGGCGAGGCATTTTTGAAACAGGTTCATATCAGCCCGTATGAACAAGGAAATATCTTCAATGTTGATCCGGTGCGTGTTCGAAAATTACTGCTCCACAAGAGAGAAATTAAGAAACTCATTGGAGAAACAGCACAGAAAGGTTTTACTCTGGTGCCACTGTCTATGTATCTCAAAAACGGAAAAGTGAAACTGTCAGTCGGTTTGGCAAGGGGAAAAAATATCCATGACAAACGGCAAGATATGGCAAAAAAAGATGCACAGAGAAGTATCGAGCGAGCAATGAAAAATTATTAAGAAAATGATTTTGTGGGGCAATAAGACGAACATTGACGATAGCATGATGCCCCATCTATCATATTACAATCAGAAGATAGAACCATGAGTTTTATCGCAGAATTAAAAAAAAGATACTTTGGGATATGTTCTCAAAGTGTCTTTTCTTACAAAACAGAATGGATGGTTTAGATTTTTCATAGTATAATTTTTATAGAAAATAATTATCGTTAGGAGTACAGTTTATGAAAAAATATTTGGCGATATGCATTTTATGTGTTTTGATGACAGTGTTGTTTGGTGCTTGTCATTCTTCTCCTATTCAATCCAAATTATCCTCTTATCAGTGGAAGTTGGAGAATATCTCATATTTAGATGGAACAGATATTGCAGATACAAATAAGGACGAGATGCAACAGGTGACACTTGTTTTTGAAGAAAATACTTTTACATTGACGGATGAGACGAATTCAAAAGTACAGACAGGAACTTATCTTGCTGAAAAGGCTTCCGGTCCTCCTGAATGTTACAAATTGGATATCAGTTTTGATGATTCACAAAACAAGACAATAGGAGTATATGGCATCAGAAGATATGTTGACGGCAGCGTTGTTGCGACCGTTACAGTTCCGACAGAGGATAAGGTATTCTCTTTTGTTGCTGAGTAAACAAAGACTTCGTTGAGGGATTGCTCACGAAGTCTTTTTTATCGGATACGAATCGCTGATGAAAGATATTATAATACGAAAACCCAATTAAACTCTTGAACCGATAGTTGCACTTTTGATTGTTTCACTAATCAGTTTATTTACACTTTTACAGAGTCTGCCCATAACTTTTTTAAGTGTCTGAAACACTTTATTTTTTATGGAATAACAATGAGTTTTATAATAAAAAACTGTTTTTTGATACGATGATATTGGATTCTCATTCTTTTATCATCACAGGGTGTTTCTATCCTTTGAAATGGTGTTTGGTATCAGGCATCGTAAACTGTTTCAAAGACTTTTTGCATCTATGCTATCATTGAAAATATGGTGTTACATGACGGCTGCTTTTTATTGAAATGGATATCTGTTAATTAAAAAATTAAATGAAAATTTGTGCCGGTTGTGGTATGATAGAAATGTCATAATCGGCACAAAATTTTTTTGTTACAGAAATTTTGTTACATAGAATCACATATCATATTTTGATGGATACAGAAGTTTTTTAGTACAAAAATTTCTGCTGTTTTGTTATGCAATGCAGATAGTGTAAGAATAAGAGAAACTTCGAAAGAACAGAGTCATCAAAATTTTGCTTATGAAAAAAAGTTGTAAAAGGGAGTGTATACTTTGAAAAAAAATCAGAAGTTTTTTAGCGGGCTTTGTCTGTGTTTGACAACGATGTTATTGTTGTGTGCTTGCGATGTTAATCAGATTAAAAACAAGATAGCAAATACAGAAGAAAAAAGTGTGGATACATCTGATATCCAAGATCAGACAAAGGAAGATATTAAAGAGGTTAGATTTTATGGTTCGGACTATACATTAGGTCAGTTGATAGACGCGGGTATCGGCTCTCCGACTTATGAATCCTATCAATCTAAAGAAGATGGAAGAACCTATGTAAAGATTACCGGAAATATGGTTTATGACGGTGTTTCCGTTGTGGCAGTTTTGAAATATGTGTGGCTTGGAATGTCTTCTGACGGTTCAGCAAGTTATGAATTCCATAGCTTGACCTTCAATGATGTTCCACAGAATGAACTTGCAATAGACCAATTTTTTGAGTTCTTAGAAGAGTGTGCAATCAAAAAATATGGTGCTGTGTTGTCGAGTAAATCAACACAAACTTATAGTCAGGATCTGTCAACAGCAGAATATGTGTTACCCGATTCCGGTATGAGATATTTGGAATTGGAAGAAGTAGAGGCACTTGCAGATTACGGTGGAAAAGACCTGATTCGCTTAGCGGTTAACGAAATGTATGCAAGACATGGATTTGTGTTCAAGAAGCCGAAAAATCAGGAGTATTTCGAAAGAAAATCTTGGTATTACCCACAACCCGGATTGACAGACAGCTATGTGAAAGAGCATTTGTTCAATGACTATGAAAAAGCTAATTTGGAAATGTTGCTGAAGGTGGAAAAGCGATTTAATTAACAGTATAAAAAATCAATATCACATCAACCGGTATCAAACCGGAAGGAATTTATTATTTGGTAAAACGGGAAAAGAATGCTTATTTTGATCAATAGGCATCTTTTTTTTTGATGCAAATACGATTTCAAAAAAATTTTTAAAAAAATAAAATCGTGTAATATGAATTATAGAGAATAGGAACATTCTTTTTCGAAAAAACGCAGAAAAATATAGTGATAACAAGTTTATAGGTTCGATATAGAATGAAAAAGAGCAAGCTGTTTCGTTCATATTATGAAAACAACAATATTCAGAGTAAGGAAGGTTATTTGTTCTTGAAATGGAAGTGAAAGACGAGAAACACCTTAAATCGTTGGAAAAATGAAACAGCAAAGAGTTTGTTTCTTGTGTAGAAGTACAACGAAACAAACTATGATTTTCTCATAGATTTAGATAATTTGAATATTGTAAGAGGATAAGATTCATTTTTGATAATTTCAAAAAATTTGAGTTGACGTCTCCAATTATAAAAATGAATGATATCTTTCAATAAAGTTCATAATAAAATCGAATAAGACATATTAATACTTACTGTTCAAAAATAAAGGTTTATTATATTGATGAATTTGATATAATAAAGATATAAAATGAATGAGATAAGGAGAAAGCATCATGGCAACCATTCAAAAATTTGAAAGAAAAAATATCAAAAAAGAGAATTCGAAGTTCTCTGCTCTTAGAACAACCATAGAGACTGTTTTTTATGGAAATAATGTTGTTAGGATAAATTCTTTGGCAGAAGCATACGAACTTGCGAAAAAGTCTTCCGGAACGATAGTGACAGACTTGCCGGTGTTCCGTGCAGAAGAGATAGGACTTCCGTCTGATGCAAAAATTTTGCTGTACAATGATGGTGTAGTGACGGGAAGATATGCAAAAGGTAGAGTTGTGATAGGTCACAAGGATGTCGATGAAAAGAAATATACAGGGATTGCAAGAGAAGCAGCTTTTTATGCACAAGGGAAAAAACTGTATTATGCACAGGCGTACATAGGATTGCATGAGGGATTTATGGTGAATGCACATCTCATTGTAGAAGAAGGATATGAAAACACGCTGTATAATTGGTTGCTGAATTTTCAGACAAAAACAGAAGAGTATCAGGCGATGTATCAATCGTCTCAAGTATTAGACGAAACGGATATCTATGTACTGTCCTTACCGAACTATATTCCTCAAGGGCATGAAAAAGGACTGTCTTTGTTTGATTCGAATCATAATTCCTTGTTATTGTGCGGAATGCGTTATTTCGGTGAGCATAAAAAAGGAACTTTGACTTTGGCATGGGAAATTGCAAACAGAAACGGTTATGTTTCTTGTCATGGAGGTTTGAAACAATATCAATTAAAGGACAAGGAATATACGATTGCATTCTTCGGATTATCCGGTTCAGGAAAATCTACCTTGACCCACAATACACATCAAGATAAGTATGAGATTCGCATTTTGCACGATGATGCATTTGTTATTTCTGATAAAGACAAGTCTACCATTGCATTAGAACCTTCGTATTTTGACAAAACACAGGATTATCCGATGGAAGATCAGGCGAATCAATATTTGATATCAGTCCAAAATTGCGGTGCCACATTGGATGAAGAAGGTCGTGTTGTGTTGGTAACAGAGGACATCCGAAACGGAAACGGTCGTGCAATCAAATCTAAATTTTGGACAAAGAACAGAGTGAACCACATGAAAGAACCGGTAAATGCAATTGTTTGGTTGATGAGAGACAGTGCGATTCCACCACTGTTGAAGATTGACAACTCTGTGGTTGCATCTATCTTCGGGGCGACATTGGCAACCAAGAGAACGACTGCCGAACGATTGGACAGTGCGGAAGAAATGGAGAAATTGGTCATTATTCCGTATGCAAATCCGTTTAGAACCTACTCTTTAGGACAGGATTATCATAAGTTCAAAGCACTCTTCGAAGACGGAACGACAGATTGCTATATTTTGAACACCGGACATTTTATGGGTAAAAAAATTCCAAAAGAGACAACGCTACATCTATTAGAACAGATTGTTGATGGAAGCATATCTCTTGAGAGTCTTGGGAAATTAAGCCATATTCAATACGCGAAAATAGACGGATTTTTGCCGAATATGGAAGAAGAGAATTATCAGGCAGCTTGGGAGAATGCATTGAACAACCGACTTCAGTTTGTCACAGAGCAAAAAGGAACAGCGGACGAATTGCCGGAAGAAGTAGAGATAGAATTGAATCAATTAAAAAATCAAGTGAGATAATTATTTATAAAGGACACTTTTGTTTTTGAGAGAGGACAGAAGTGTTTTTTGTGAAAAGAGGGATGTCATTATTTGTTCAAATTATCGTACTATTTATTATGCAAACAGATATTTATGAGGTTAGTTTTTTTGAAATCAGCATGGTGTTTTTTTGTACCAAAGAACAGATGAGAGTAAGGAATATTGTTTGTAAATGGAAAAATAGGACGATGTACTTCTGATTTCCTTTCACACACAATTTGCACTTTGTGAAAAAAGAAAATCGTAAAAATACTATTAAATCATGAAAATAAGGGTATACATATGACATGATTAGGCTTGTAATATGTTTTAGATAAGAAAAAACCGTGAGGGGGAGCAAAGATGAAAAATGTGTATATGATGGTTACAGATTGGTGTCCACACTGTAAAAGAGCGAAGAATTGGATGGAAGAGCTGAAACAAGAACATCCTGAGTTCCAAAAGGTAAATGTGGAAATCATAGATGAGGAAAAACAGGAAGAATTGTTGAAACAACATAATTTCAATTATTACTATGTACCTACCTACTATGTAGAGGGAGAAAAAGTGCATGAGGGAGTTCCGACAAAAGAAATTGTGCAACAAGTCTTTGAAAAAGCGTTGGCAGAATAACAGAACGTTCAAAAACAACGAAGTTTGAATGAGTGATGCATTCGGCGGAGTTGTTTTTTTTGTGCGAAAAAATTGAAATTCATTTTATAATTTGCTTTAATAATGATAAGATAGGAGTATAAAAAATGAACTTGGAAGGGATTGTATGGCATATATTGAGAATTTTTTTGAATTGTTTTTTGAGAATAAAAACAGTTTGAATTTACAGTTTTATCAGGGAGACATCAGCAAAAAAGAATATATTGAACAAAATTATGCGTTTTTGAAACAGTTAGGAAAACTTCCATTTAAGAAGGTGGATAATTTGTGGAAAGCTATCTACAATTATCAGTATTACAATATGACCGGGAAATATTTTAAGATGCTCGCAAAGGAACTTGAAGAGAAAAATAAGCATCCTGAAAAAGCAAAAGAATATTTTGATAAAGTTAACTACTCCTATCGAAAAAAAGACGATAATATTTTTTATGTGATGAAATTGGTGGACGGGATAGGAATAAGAGCCTATCCGATTCGTGTCAAGTCAAGTTATTTGAAAGAAAAACTGTTTGAAGTTTTTTTGGAATACGATGATATCACAGCTATTTTTCATTCCGTGAATCCGGTTTTGAAAAACAAGCTGTGTGAGATGGGAATTTTTGAAACAAAAAGTCAAGAATCATTGATTGATCAATATGTCAATTCATATTATTAAGGCTCAGATTTGGAGAAAAAAAGCATAAATGAATTCTAAGAGAATAGCATTGATGACTGTAGTAAAAACTTTTGTTAAGAGTGTTTTAAGAGTTGAATTGATGAAAAAACTATGTTTATCAGAAGTTCTGAACAAAGAAGGAATACAGTAACAGATGTGTAGGGGATATGTTTTGTAAAAAGGATATGTTGTGATAGAGTCAATCAACATAGAAAAGGAATAAGGTTGGGATTGAGAACGGTATGAAGAAAAAAGAAATCATAGAAATTACTGTCAATGAATTTTGTTTAGACGGGACGAGCAGGGCTATCAAAAAGGATGTGAAATTTTCTGTAAAACATGGGATACCAGGACAAACCGTAGCGATGTATATCAAAAAATTACGACAAAATCGAGGAGAAGGAAAAATTGTAGAGATTTTGGAACATTCTCCCTTGGAAACAGAATCCGTCTGTGCACATTTTGATGTCTGTGGCGGTTGTTCCCTGTTGCCGATTTCGTACGAAAAGCAACTGGAACTGAAACAACATGCGTTGTCCGATTGGTTTGTCAAAAAAGGACATGAAGAATTTCAGGAAATAGAAGTAATCGGAAGTCCGGACAGTCGAGAATATAAGAATAAAATGGAATTTACTTTTGGGAATGAACAAAAAGATGGTCAGTTGACATTGGGAATGCATATGACAAACCGGAGCAACAGTATTGTGTTTGTAGAAGATTGCCGAATTGTGGATGAAGATTATCGACAAATTCTGAAAGCAACAGTATCTTATTTTAGAAAACACAATTTGCCGTTTTATCATATTATGAGAAGAGAGGGATACCTTCGCCATTTAGTGCTTAGAAAAGGGAAAAACACAGGCGATATTTTGGTGAATTTGGTTACGACGACACAGCTTGACTTTGATTTGAAAGAGTACTGCTCTTTATTGTTGGACTTGAGTTTGGACGGGCGTATCACGGGGATTTTGCACACAGAGAACGACTCTTTTTCCGATGCGGTTATTCCGGAAAAAATAAACTGTTTGTATGGAACGGAGTTATTTGAAGACAAAGTGCTTGGAATGAATTTTAAAATATCTTCTTTTTCCTTCTTTCAAACCAATACCAAGGGTGCGGAGATTCTTTATTCTAAAGTTAGAGAAATGGTCAAAAAAGTTTTGGAACATCGACAAGAAGAAACTATTTTTGATTTATACAGCGGGACAGGAACAATCGGGATTTTGGTTTCGACCATCGCGAAAAAAGTCATTGCAATCGAATTGATTGAAGAAGCAGTGGAAATGGCAAAAGAAAACGCGAAGATGAACGGTGTCGAAAATGTTGAATTTATCGCAGGAGATGTTGCTAAAGAAGTTGGAAAACGAGAGGAAAAACCATATTTGATTATATTAGATCCTCCGCGCAGTGGGATGCATCCCAAAGCAATCGGAGACGTTTTGAACTTTGAGGCGGAAAATATTATCTATGTTTCATGCAATCCGAAGATATTTGCAGAAGAGTTACATCTGTTCAAAGAAAAAGGATATCAGGTGATGGATAAAGTAGGTGTAGATCAATTCCCGAATACAAATCATTGTGAGACGGTAGCGTTATTGTCCAAACTTGATGTCGATAAACATATAGATGTTGAAATTAAGCTTGATGAGCTTGATTTGACAAGTGCTGAAAGTAAAGCGACTTATGCACAAATCAAGAAATATATATTGGAAAAGTTTGATTTAAAGGTTTCGACACTCTATATTGCACAGATTAAAAAGAAATGTGGAATTGTACTGAGGGAGCATTATAATAAATCAAAAAAAGAGAAACAGGTTATTCCACAATGCACACAGGAAAAAGAGGAAGCTATCATGGATGCGTTAAGGCATTTTAAGGTGATTTAATAGAAATGGAGGGTATTTATGAGATGGATATTAAAAATAATCTTATTTCCAATAATATTACTTCTATCAATACTAATTTCTTTTCTAAAATTCATAATCAGCGTTAGTGGAATGACTTTAGGAATATTATCATTCTTAGTTGCAACATAGTCAAGTAAATGGACACACTTTTTAAATATATTTTTATGGAAAGACAGAATTACTCCTGCCTTTCCATGTAAAACTGTTCTATTTCATCCGGAGTGTAATCTCCAAGTGAAGAGTGAGGGCGTTTCGAGTTGTATCGATTTATGTATTCAAAGCAGCATAAGCGTAGTTCATCCTGGTTGCGGAAAGATTTACGGTTAATACATTCTCGCTTCATATGGTGGAAGAAGCTTTCCATGCATGCATTGTCATATGGATAGCCTTTCTGGGAGAAGGACTGAACAACATTACATCTTTCTAACATTTGTCTAAATGTAAGTGCAGTGTATTTAGAACCACGATCTGAATGAAAGAGTACATATTCAGGTTCACCTCTATCGAAATAAGCATTTTCAAAAGCTTTCATAGTCAAGTCTACATCATGACGATTAGAAATACTCCAGCCAATGATTTTCCTTGAAAATAAATCCATCACAACACAAAGGTAATGGAAAGAGCCGTTGACCTTGATATAAGTATAGTGCACAGGATTTCATCAATGAAGGAGATACGGAGCTAAGCGAATACGACGAGAAGATTGTAAGGAAGTATATCAAAGAGATACGCGTCTTTGATAATAGACTTCAGGTGTTCTTTAAGGCTGGAATTGACATAGACATTACAAGAGAATAACCGAATTTTGCAGCAGGGTTTTAATGCTCTGCTGTTTTTTTTATTTCTATGAGGGAACTGTAAATTTTGAATAGTGAACATTGAAAACATCAACCTTTTGGTTTATAATATATTCTAACGTTACTATGTTCTAAGAGTATGAGTTTGAATAGAGAAGGTGGAATTATGAGCACTTCAAATTTAATTAGAAATCTTTGTAAAGAAAAAGGTATTAGTGTTGCAGAATTGGCTCGTAGAATTTGTCAGACACCGCAGAATTTCAACAAAAAGTTAAAGCGAGAGACAGTGAGTACAGAAGAACTTATGCAAATTGCAGATGTATTATGAGTTGTATTTGAACAGTCCTATATTCTTGAAAATGGAGAAAAACTAATTATTACAAGTGAGTCCTGATAAATGGACACCTTATTTTGTATTATAAGTTTAGATTGCAGAAGTTTTTCTGTATTACAGATATCAGATGAAAGGAGAGCTGTGGTAGTTTTTGGAGCAAATACCACACAAGCTGATGATGCGTAATATAAATGAGTTAATAGGAATAATAAACGGCATTAGCTACGACGGTATTATCAATAAGATAGAGGTAGCCGGATTATCTTCGTGGGTAAAAAAGAACAGGAACTTATCTTACGAGCCTAGGCAAGCTCGATTAATTTCACTGGTAGAACAAGTGCTTGAAGATGGAATCATCACAGATGAAGAACGAGAAATGCTTATAGATAATTGTAGTCAATATACAGCTCTTGAAACTGATTTCTCTGCGAAGATTTATGAACTTAATGGAATCATTGAAGGCGTTATCAGTGACAATGAAATCAATGAAAAAGAAGTGTGTCGCTTGCAGGAATGGATGAGAACTAATGAATCCTTCATTCGTGATCATAAGCCTTCTAAAATCATCTGTGAAAAAATAGATCAGATACTTGAAGATGGTATTGTTACTCAGGCGGAACAAGAATCACTTCTAGAAATACTCAAAAAGAGATTAAACGATGCGCAGATAGAAACGAAAATAGGGTACTTAAAAACCTGTGTCAAAGAAAGAAAAAATCTCGGCATTGATTTGATTGATTTATTGGATAATGCTGAAGCAATAGATATTATTCATAACCGTGCAGAGAGGGAACTGGGCATTGCGTTAAATTCGTATTCTGGTACCTATGTCCATGATCCTGAAATTGTATTTGTGTCTCTTGTTTTAATTGGCATGCTCTACTATGATGGAGCTTTTTATGAATCCGTAAGAAAAACTTACAAGAACTTGTACCAGCGGTATTCAGAACAAAAGGTAGAAGGGCTTATTCGAACGTTATTAAATAAGTACAGAATAAAGGATGATGTAACAGGAACAAAGACTCGTATTATCAATGTGGTATTAGCGGGATCTATTGTACCAAGCTATTATCTGGGGGCATTCTTTGAGTTTATCTACGACATATATAAGTTGAATTTTGATAGCGATTTGCCTGATGATTTATATGGTGAGTTTCGGTTTGTTTATGATGGATTGCAGAATGTAATGCGTTCTGAAAGTGACGAACTTCAAGTTAATGTAACGAAGAAAACATATAAATTGATTAAATCAACAAAGCAGCTGATTACTAATCCAGTATATAACGATGCAGTTATTAAGCTTAGTATCATTATTGTTAGACTGATTGATAAATATATTTGGGACAAGGATAACGTTCTTTACAATCCATATTTGAAAAGAGGATATGAAGAATGGCTTTCAACAATTAATAGAGAAAAAGAGTATGGACATCGAAGCAAATCCGAACAATTAAGATCGCGTTGGGAACCAGAATATGTTTTGAATGGGAATACGGTTTATTTAGTTCCTCCGATTCATCGCGTGAAAGCTACATATGATTTTCGAAATATCAGAATCATTGTTAAGAATGAGGAAAAGGTCATTTATGATGATTATGTAGAAGATATCCGTGAAATCATTGGTGGGTATCAGATTAAGAATCCTGCAATTGAACTTTCTAATCCACTTGGAAGAATTGTTTATCAGTTGGTAGCAGGAAATGAAGTGATTTATGAGAGCAAAACCAGATTGCATCGTAACTTCATTGTATTTGATGAGAGAGGGCAGGAACAGGCAAATAATAAAGACTATTCTGGAACAGCTGTTTTCTGTACGAAGAGTAAGGTTGATAAGCTGTATTTGTATTTTTCAGGAGAGTCATATTGCCTATCTTCATATAGTGCACACTTGGGAGATGCTGTTCTTGTCGATAATAAAGTTTTCAATTTTTCTGAGATGATCCGTCCTGGTGTGTTTGGTGAAAAATATGATGGATATTTCGTTGCGCAGGCTGATTGCAAGTTTGAAGTATTTAAAAATGAGGTATTCCTTGTTTTTGAAAGTGAGTTTACGGACAGTAGTTTTGAAATCCAAATTAATCAGCGCTCGTATAAAATGGATGCTTTTGAACATTCTACAGTTGAAAGAAAAGGAATCAATAAGTATTCGCTAAAACTTGATTGTTTAGATTCAGGAATTTATCAGCTAAGAGTGAATGCGTTACATTCTGGCAAAAGAATCAGTGTGTTACGTACTCAATTTGCTATAGATAAAAACCTTCATGTTGAACAGGTTGAGAACAACAAGAATTCATATATTGTTTCTGTGGAATCTGATTTGATGTCACAACCAATTTTTGATGAGATATGTATTCAGGATTTTAGAGAAGACTGGATTAAGTTAAATTGGAATAATCAGGAATATATTTATTATGTTCCATTCCGATTCCCGTTATACAGGATTGATAATGGAGATTGGAGACCATTTTCACAAGAAATTTGGATCGGTGATATTACTCAGGAAAGTTCAATTGATCTGTATGGATGCAAATATGACAAAATATGTTTACTAACCAGTGCTGGTCAAATCGAAGAAGCACCTGGGCTTAAGAATGAAGGAGTATTTAGCAGATTCTCTGCAGGCTTCTTACTGTCATATAAGTCGAATTATGATTGCGTGGGAATAGTGTTGGTTGCAGAAGAACGCTTTCATGAGGGAATCTGGTGTTACAACAAATGTATTCTTGATGAGGATAAAACAACGGTTATTTATAGTCATGAAGACAAAGCTCTTGTTGTCACGCCGTGCTTTTACGGACAAGGGAATATTAGGTTTAAGATAATTGATGATGAGGATAATGTCGTATATACAAGTTCTGCTTTGGAAAAAGAAGTTCAAGAGAATGTATATGACTTATCATCTTTTATAAACTATAAAGTGATTTTCTTTGAAAAAGAGAGAGGACTTTCGCTCAAAAAAGAACACATTTTAAAGGAATTTCCAATCGTCTTTTATGCGAGAGAAGATTTTGTAGGGAAATCCTTCAAAATTAAGGAAGTTTACTTTGATCAGTTTGTCAGAGGAGAGTTCCTAAGAAAGCGACATTACTTTAATACAACATATGTTTATTTTAAAGAAATGATAAGTGGAAATGAATATATAGGTGAAGTATATGTAAGAACATACAATGGTGCGTTTATGTTGGATAACATAAATCCCGTTGATATTGAAATTTGCAGTGATGTTATAGATGGAATGATAGAATTATCTATTACTAAGGATGGAGATGGGCTGTTGCTTGATTTCGATCATCATGGAATTATGAATTCGATGGACGATGGCAAAGCTGTTGATATCTTTTCTTACAATATCGATATGAAGGGAGTTGAATCAGTGTGAGCAAGAGAAATCCTATTGAACGATCTCAATACATAAATAGTCAGTATAAAGAATATCTTAGGTCTTCTTTTGAATTTAAAACTCCAAAGTTACAAAAATTGTTTGAGCAACAATTGGAAGTTGAAGATTTATTTAAGGGGCCTTATGTCGATTTGAATTTGCCATTTAAAAGAGGAATGTCCTTGGATGAAATGATTGCAGATGGTGCAGTATGTAAATCATTTCGTAGATTGGGAGATATGAATTTTGAGAGGCCTTTATATTCTCATCAGGAAGAGAGTATTAGGCGTATTTGCTCTGGCCGAAGCGCAATTATTACAACAGGTACTGGTTCAGGAAAGACAGAGAGTTTCTTGTATCCAATTCTAAATGAACTGATGTCTGATGTAGAAAAAGGTAATATGGAAGTTGGTGTTAGAGCAATATTCTTATATCCAATGAATGCTCTTGTAAACGATCAGATTGATCGAGTAAGAAAAATACTCATACAGTGTCCTGAAATTACGTATGGATTCTTTACAGGGGAAACGAAAGAAAGCGTTCCTAAGAATTATCGTGAGAAATATGGTGCAGAGAATGATACTTTCATCCCTGAGAATGAATTGGTTTCGAGAGAAGAAATTAGAAAGAATCCACCACATTTGTTGTTCACGAATTATTCTATGCTGGAATATTTATTGATCAGGCCAAATGATTATTCAATCTTTGCTCCAGAGAGGTTAAATAACTGGAAGTTTGTTGTTCTTGATGAGGCACATTCGTATTATGGCTCATTGGGAATCGAATTATCATTGTTGATTCGTAGGTTGACAGGATTGGCTCCAAATAAACCACGCTTTATTCTAACCAGTGCTACGTTGGGTGAACAAGGCAAATCTGAAAGTGAGATCGTAAATTTTGATAGAAGCCTTACATCTGCAAATTTTGATATTCAAGATATCATCTTCTCTAAAAGAATTTTACTATCTAGTTCGAAGCTGAGTTATACGATTGATGCAGGGGATTATTCTGAAATAAAGAAAGCGAAGAATGATATACAGACGGTTAGAACCATTGGAAATAGATACAAAAACGTAGATTCAATGGACTTGAAGAGTTACCTGTATGAATTGTTTGTAGGTGATAGAAACGTCTTCCATCTATATGAAATATTAAAAGATGGAAGTAAGAGCTTTAAAAGTATTCTTGCTAGCTTTAATAATCAAATAACATCTGAACAGTTGATAGATTTGATTGATCTCATCAACATGGCAGAAAAAGACGGGATAGGTATTTTTGATCTGAAATACCATTCTTTTGTGCGCCCATTAGCTGGTGCATACATCACTCTTGGAAACAATCCACAATTAAGCCTTACTAAAACCAATATGCTTGGTGATTTAAAGGCTTTCGAAGCTGGAAACTGTAGATATTGTAATTCACCATACATAATCGGAAAGATTCAGCGTAATGAAGGTGATGGGCTTGACCATCTCTATCAGAACAAGGAAGTTGATATTTATGAAAACTATGGAAATAACGAATTTGTAAGCATTGATTACTTCTTGTTGAGCAATGAATTAAATGAAGAGGAAGTTGACCGCGATATCCTTGAAGAGTATAAGGTTTGTTCAAAGTGTGGTGCGATTCATGTTGCAGGAAATTTAAATGCACGCCGATGTAATTGCGGAGACATCTTTCAACATTCTATATTTAAAGTTCTCCAATCAAAGAAGGATGGAGAAGAAACGGCGTTCAATAATATAAATCAGTGCCCTTGCTGCGGTCACAAAGCAAGAGCAGGTGTTGTTAAGAGTTTGAATGTAGGAAAAGATGAGGGAACTGCACTACTTGCTCAGATTTTGTATGAAGCAATTGATGATGTAACAGAGACTAAAAAGAAAACTGGTAAACTGTCTTTGAAGAGAAAAGAAAGCATTCAATCAGAACCAGAGACGTCAAATGTAAAGCAATTTTTGGCATTTTCCGATAGTCGTCAACAAGCTAGCTTTTCAGCAGCTTTCTTGGATTCTAACCAGGTTAGAATGCTACAGAAAAGACTGATCTGGAAAGTAATTGAAGATAATCAATATAGAACTATTTCTGTAGATCAGCTTACTGCAACTCTTTCGGGAATGATTAAAGAAGGTAACTTATTTCAAAATGATTTAAGTGCACATAAAAATGCTTGGATTACAACACTTGTTGATCTATTAAAGGTTGATGGTTCGAATGATGGTGAAGGTTTAGGATTGTATTTCTTTGATGTTGATCTAACTGACATCATGTCTCAAGTTGACGAAGAGGACGTTGAAGCTGAATTTGGAGAATATAACATTACAAAGAAGGACCTGGAAACAATTATGCAGGTTGTATTTGGTATATTCAAAGTTGCACCTGCCATAAACTCGATCAAATCAACATTAACTCCAGATGAAAAGATGGAAGCTTTGGAATATAGAAGATTTGATAACTACGTAATGTTCAATTGCCCTAAGACAATAAATGGTGTTAGAAGTTTCTTACCTGTAAAGGGAAAGGATAATATGGTTGTTCGTTATGTTCAGAAAGTTTGTGACTGTGACGAAGAATCAGCAAAAGCATTGTTGGAGGTTGTTTTTAACAACTTGGCCGTTGCGGGTGAATTGTTTAAGAAGCATGAAACTAAGGAATGCTATCAAATTGAAGCAAGTAAGTATGTAGTTAAGAATTATAAGACCTCAAAATACTATATTTGCTCTAAGTGTGGTCGTTTGACTCCATATAATGTCCATAATAAGTGTGTTCAGGATAAATGTGATGGCACATTGAGTGAAGTAGATCTGGATGAGGCGCTTGCAACGAATTATTACAGAAGACAATATAAGACAAAGAAAATCGAAAGCATTGTTGTTAAGGAACATACTGCTCAGCTTGATCGAAAGAAGGCAAAGCAATATCAGCAAGACTTTAAAAATAAAAAAATCAATATCTTAAGTTGTTCAACAACTTTTGAGATGGGTATTGATATTGGTAACCTTGAAACAGTATTTATGCGAAATGTACCACCATCACCTGCGAATTATGTTCAGCGTGCAGGACGTGCAGGAAGAAGAAAAGATAGTGCAGCATACATTTTGACATACTGTGGGACTGGATCTCATGATTATACATACTTCTGTAGTCCGGAAAAAATGATTTCTGGTGTCATTAAGCCACCATATTTTAATGTAGTAAATCATAAGATAATCGTTCGTCATTTGATGGCTACATGTTTAGGATTCTTCTTTAGACTACACCCAGATTATTTCAGCAGTATTGATGAATTAGTCTTTGGAAAAGCATTAGAGGAGTTTAAAAGCTATATTTCAAGTCATCCGAGTGATTTGAATACCTATATCAACGAGAAAATACTCCCTGGGGATGTATATCAAGATTATCACAACTTTAAATGGTTTGATGAAATCGAAGGTAATGATGAAAAGATGGAGCATTTTGTTTCAACAATTAAATCCATTGCAGAAGAGTATGAGAAGGCGAAAAAGGAAGCTGTAACAGAAGAAAACTATAAGGAAGCGGATTATTACCAAAGACAAATTGAGAATTTGCATAAGGAAAAGGTAATTGATTCACTTTCAAAGTACTGTGTCATTCCTAAATATGGGTTCCCGGTTGATGTTGTTGAATTGCAAATATATAAAGAAGGTATTCTGGATAATAGCTATGATTTGAGTCGCGATTTAAAAATAGCGATATCAGAATATGCTCCGGATTCAGAAATCATTGTTGATGGCAAGAAATATACTTCAAAGTATATTTCCTTACCTAAAACAGGAGAATATCCACGAAATTATTTCTGCACTTGTCCTAATTGCAAAAAGATAAATGTGTCTGTAAGTACAAGAACTGGAAATGAGTGCAAGTATTGTGGAGAACCTCCTGGTACAGTGGTACAAGAATTTTATATTGAACCAGTAAACGGATTTAAAACTGGTATCACGAAAGAAAGTACTCGTGCGAAGCCAAAAAGGTCATATGCTGGTGAAGTATCATATCTTGGTGGTGGTATAAAGGATGAGAATGTTGTTTCTTTATCAAATGCTATTACCATTGAGACAACCACCAATGATGAGCTCCTTGTCATGAACAAGTCATCATTCAATATGTGTCCAGTATGTGGATATAGCGACATAGTAAAAGGAAAAGTAATTACACCTACATCATTAAAGAAACACAAGAATTACAGGCAATTTGATTGCTCTTGTGAAGAACTTATTCAAATTAAGCTTGGACATAGATTCCAAACAGATGTAGCTCGATTTACTATTCCTATGTTAGGATCCTTTACGAAGGAAGATTATGCAATTGCGTTGTCATTTATGTATGCATTTCTTGAAGGAATAAGTATTGGACTTGGGGTTGAGAGAAATGACATAGAGGGTGTTCTTGAACTGAACCTAGAGCAGCATAGCTATGATATTTTGATCTATGACAATGTTCCAGGAGGAGCAGGTCATGTTAAGAGACTGGTTGAGAAGAACGCTGTAATAACATCTTTAAATGCAGCATATGCGAAAGTATCACAACAATGTTGCGATGAAAACACTTCTTGCTATAACTGCCTTAGAAACTATTACAACCAAGCAAATCACAGTAAATTAAAACGCAAGTATGCTCGTGATTTCATTGAAAGTCTATTGAGACAAATAGGTGTTAGACCTTAAAACAGTCTTTATAGGTATAAGGGAGAGCGTGTTTTGGAAGCAAAATGTATTATTCAGCTTCTTGTATCTGATGATGTTGCCTCATGCAGAAATATATGTGCATGAAGATGACAGTACAAAGCAGATAGATGGATTTTATCGGATTGGATAATGACTATATTGCGGGTGTTTTTGTAAAAGAAACAATGCAATCCGGGAGAAAAGGAATTTTTAATGGTTTGGAATCGTTAACTTCCAATTTGTGTGGGAGAAACACAGAATCTCGATAAGGGTGGGTTCACTATTTAACGATTATAACGTTGAATAGTTTATGGATATGTTTCCGTAAACAACCGGCTTGATATGACATTCATGCAGTCGTATCGAGCCATGTGGAATGCGTAACACTGCTTGTACGAGCTACAAAGTAGCGAAGTAGAAGCAGATGTACGTCCTATGCAAGGCACGCCCAAGAAAACGAGCAAGGTGAAGTTTGATTGGCTGCGTGCTACTGCAAACTAGATTCTAAGAAATATATTAGTGTAGAACTTACGATGGATGATATGGATTTAATAAGTGCTGAAAGTAAGGCAACATATAAACAAATTCAAAACTATGTTTTGGAAAAGTTTAGGTTTAAAGTATCTACTCTGTACATTGCACAAGTTAAGAAAAAGCATGGTTTAGAAGTTAGGGAACACTATAATATTCCAAAGAACGAGAACCAGAAAGTTCCACAGTGCTCAATTGAAAAGGAAGAAGCTATTTTGAATGCGTTGAAGAATTTTAAGATGTTGTAATATTAAAACAATAGGGGGGGATTATAGACAGTGGCTAATATTGAAAGTATTAAACAAAAAATACTACAACTGGATGCAGGTTCATTTCAAAATCTTTGTGATTCTTATTTATATAAAACGGGCTATCCGAGTATAGTATCTCTTGGTGGAGAAGCAGGTACACGAAAGACCACTTCAGGTACACCTGATACATATTTTATTGCATCAAATGGAAAGTATGTTTTTGTTGAATACACAACTCAGAGGACAAACTTATTTGCAAAAATTAGGGATGACCTTGAAAAATGTCTTGATACAGCAAAGACAGGTGTTCCATATGACAAAATCTCTGAAATTATTTATTGTCATACTTCATCAAACCTTACACCCTTTCAAGATAGTGAAGTAAAAAAACTGTGTGCAGATGTTGGAGTTAAGCTTGTAATTATTGGAATTGATAAGCTTGCAGAAGATATATATCTTTTCCATCATAATCTTTCACGTGATTTTTTGGGAATATCAATAAGTACAGATCAAATTCAATCATATGATGAATTTATTAATAGTTACAATGCAAATAGAATGGCTGCTCCAATTGACACTAAATTTCTATTCAGAGAAAAAGAATTTCAAGATATCATCAATGCTTATCTTAAAGTGAATGTTGTTATACTTAGTGGTTCATCAGGTACGGGAAAAACACGTTTAGCTTTGCATTATGTAAAAAATCATGCAGATGCTAAGAATGAAAAGACTTACTGTATTCATAGTAATGCATTACCAATATACGAGGATTTAAAACTTTTTTTAGATAGACCAGGAGATTATTTTCTTTTTATTGATGATGCCAATCAATTGTCAGGACTGCAGCATATTATCCGATACGTTAGTATGAAACCAGAGGGATATAATGTAAAAATACTTATTACAGTAAGGGATTATGCACTTCAAAAAGTGATAAACGATGTTCGAGCAATCACTTCTTATGAAATTGTGAATGTAAATGTGTTTTCAGAGAATGAGATTAAGGAATTACTTGAAACTTCATTGGACATTTTGAATTCAGACTATCAAGAACGAATTATAAGAATTGCAGAAGGAAATGCTCGTATTGCTATACTTGCTGGGAAAGTAGCATGCAGTTCAAATCGTTTGGAGTCTATTGATGATGTGTCACAATTATATGAAGATTATTATGGTTCTAATTTAGAAAATAATCAATTTTTTATAGACAAAAATCTGTGTATAACTTCTGGTATAATTGCTTTTCTTGAAGCAATTCATTTAGATTATATTGATGCACTTTTACCAATTTTACAGGAAAAAGGGTTAAATCGAGATAGTTTCATTGAAAATATCCGTATGCTTCACGAGCGGGAGATTGTCGATATTTGTAATGATAAAGCTGTTCGTTTTTCTGATCAATGTTTGTCTAATTATTTGTTAAAATATATTTTCTTTGACAAAAAATTACTTAGTTTGTCGAAAATGATTAAAGCTTGCTTTTCAAGTTACAGAGAGAGAACTGTATCTTCTGTTAATACGTTACTTAATATTTTTAAAAATAAGGCACTTTTAAATTTTGCTGAGAAAGAAATAAAGTTATTATGGGATGAATTATCAACAGAAAAATCGCCAATCTTCTTTGAATTTGTAAAAGTCTTTTTTCGCATTAATCCTACGGAAACACTTTTGCTTTTGCAAAATGAAATTGAATCTGAAGAAAGAGTGATTTGTGAATGGATCGATATAGATACTAAAAAAAGAAAAAATTATCAACATGTGGAAAATGATATCATTAAAATTCTTGGTGGATTTGCAGATATGACTGATTTGCCAACCGCTTGTGATTTGTTTTTTCAATATTATCTAAAGCGACCAGATTTATTTATGGAATTTTACCATGCAGTTAATATATATTTTGGTATTCAGAGGGCTTCTTTTCGTAATAGTTTTTATACTCAAATAACTTTTTTTGAAAAAATAATAGAATATTCAAATGATTGGAAACAAGAATTTATAATAATAGTTTTCTTACAGATAGCGGAAAAATTTCTGAAGTTAAATTTTTCTCCAGCGGAGAAAGGACGAAAGAATGCAATAACCATATATCAGATTCCACTAACTATATCTAAAGGTGTTGAAAAATATCGTGAGTTCATTTGGGAATCGTTAACTTCTTTGAGTAAAATTGAAAAGTATAGAGAAAAAGTTAGGGAAATTCTTAGTTCTTATGGTGGCATTATTGACGATATAAGCATTCCTATTTTACAATTTGATTTAAAATATATTGAATTAATTTTGAAGTTAAATTTTCCACCAGATGAATTGGCAAATTGCCTTTTAGCAGACAAAATAGTGCAAGTTTTTAGCAGAACGAATTATTCTTGTGAATCCTTGTTTTCTGAATATTTTGAAGGAGAGGGCTTTCAATTATATTGTCTTCTTAAAGGACCAGATTATAAAGAAACTGGTTATGAAGAAAATAGAAAACAAAAGCAGCAATCAATTAATCATTACACTTTGAATTGTGATTTACAGATATTTAAGAAGTTAATTGATGTTTGCAACGGTATTTCTGAGCTAGATAACCATTCATATTGGGAGGTCGGTGAAGGATTAGGCATTGCCTTTGATGCTATTTCCGATAAAGCAGATTGGTATGTTGATGCAATTAAATATTATATCAAAAACGATACACCAAACAATTTACATCCATACCATCTAGTAGACAATTTATTTTCATTATTATCCGATTCAGAAGTGTATGAAATTATTATTAGTGAAGAATATAGTCAGAAAAATGCTTGGACATATGCATATTATCATGAATTACCGCCGGGATTAATTACAGAAAAACATTTACAAGGGCTTTATGATTTTTTGAAAGATACTTCTGACAGATATATTACCTCATCATCAATGCGTGATGTAGATTTTCTGGATAAGTATAATGCAATAGATGAATTAGCATTAATAGAAGGTTGCAAAATTATTTTGGATAAAAAAGAGTATTCCTCTTTTATCGTGGATATTTATTTTGGCTTGTTATTTAATTATCATCATAATACACCAAGGGAAGTGATTCAAAAATTTAATTGCAATTTAGAATTGCTTGAAGAAATATACTATGCTATGTTGTCATATGATAAACATCATGATTATGACGGACAATTTTTGAAGGAAATATATTCGGTTAGACCTTCTATACTGGACAAGTATATAGATTATTTAATAAATAGTGACTCCTTTAGCGACCATCAAGAAAAGCATTGTTGCTTTTTTGATTTGGACGATTTTGTAGAAATATATAACAAAATTTTTGAGCAGTTGATAAGAAACCGTCAATATTCTAGGTTGTCAGTACCGTATTTTTTAGAATCTTTATTATTGCCAAAGCAAAATGAGAAAAAGCTGTTAGAAAGACAAGATATGTGGATTCGACAATGTATTCAACGATTCTTCAATGATGAAGCAAAAATGTATTGCCTATTTTCAGTTGTGTCAAAATTAGAGTTCAAAAGAAAAAAAGAGTATATATTGCTCTTTCTTAAGAATAATCCGTTGTTCGAAGACTTTGAAAAAATACCATTAACACCTACTTCTTGTAGTTGGTCAGGTAGTGCAGTACCTATGTATTCAGCTTGGATTGAATTTCTCGAATCATTGTTACCAAATTTTATAGGTTTAAAGTGGATAAAACATAAAAACTATATTGAAACAAAAATTGATGATTTACAAAAACAAATCGAAGCGGAGCAGATAGACGAGATTTTAAGAGGATGATTTATAAATACAAAAAGACTGTATAAATATATAAGTAAAACTATCAGTCAATTGACATTTCATGATGGTTTAACATACAAATAAATTGTAATTTGCTAGTGAGGTCAGTTCATTTGAAGGAATATATTGTGAGTTTGGAAAAAGAATTTTCTTTGATAGAACATGGATTCAAAGAAGAGGAAAAAAGAGCCTTAGCCGATTATAAATCAAATGATGATGAATTCATTAAGAAGTTGGCATTGTTAGCGTTCCAATCTGACGCTTATCAAGTTAGAATGTATGGAGTCTTTCTTTTTGGATACCTATCGGAAGAAGAGGATATTTTAACATTTATGCGAGATAAAGTTTCGAAAGATGCTAATTGGAGAGTTCAGGAGGTTTTGGCGAAAGCATTTGATGAATTTTGTAAAAAAACAGGGTATGAAAAATCACTTCCAATCATTGATACATGGTTAAGTAACAGCAATCCCAACACGAGGAGAGCCGTGATAGAGGGATTAAGAATATGGACGAACAGAGCATATTTTAAAGATCATCCGCAGGAAGCAATCAAACGAATAGCAGGATTAAAAGATGATACGAGTGAATATGTCAGGAAGTCGGTGGGAAATGCTTTAAGGGATATTAGCAAAAAATTTCCTGAGCTAATCAGAGTGGAACTCAATGAATGGGACTTAGAAAAGAAGGAAATCAGTCAAGTGTACAAGTTAGCGAGTAAATTTATTCGTTGACAATTGCGGTTTACAGGGGAACTAAACATTTCATTCCTTGGCTTGAAAGGTACATTGATAAGATTTTGTGACAAATTTCCGTGATTTTTTAAGAATAGTAGTGATTGTAAGTTGTTTGTATTGACTTATCTAATATTACTTTTAGTGTCAAAGTGATCACTGAAAAAGTAGACAATGTAATACATTTATGTTGCAGAAAGGATAGTAGGGAACATGTTAGATGAAATCAAAGCTTATTGGTATCGCTTGAAAAAAGAATATGAAAATAAATACAATAGACCATTTTTGAAAGATTTTGAGGAATCAAAAGAATATCTTGAAAAAATGGAAAGCTATCTTTTGGAAAGACAGGAAGAATATCCTTCGGATGTCGATGTGATATGCACACTTGCTTCTGTTCAATTGGAACTTAGATGTGGTGACAGTAACTATATCGAATTATTGGAGAGTTTCTTAAATAGATTTTCAGATACTTTAGATGATAGCGAGAAAGCAAGAATTTATACCAATATTGCTTTTTGTAACGATTATTCTAAGCTTGCATTAGAGTATTTGATGAGAGCCGAAGAACTAAAATCACCTTTTGCAGAAACGTATGCCGGTCTTGGACTTTACTATTTTGCTGAATACGAGTTTTGTAGAGATGAAAAAAACATATTATTGAGCAAGAAACATTTTGAAATAGCAAGAGATATGGATGAAAGCTATGAGTATTCTTTCAATTATGCAGTCTCTTTATATGAACTTAAGAAATATGAAAATGCCAAAAAAATATTTTTGGACTTGCTTAGAAAATATCCGAATCGAATGCGACTGATGTTGTGTATTGCCTATTGTGAGGCTTATCTCGGAAACAAAGAAAAAGCTATCTATTACTTGCAACAGGTAAAGGATGGACAAGATGATAATTATTCGTTAGACACTGATGTTATTGAGGAATATGAAATTTTTGATGTGTATTATATGCTTGACGAATACGATAAGTTTTTAACTTATTGCAATGAAGCGGTGGAATGTAATTGTTATACAGCGGATTGGGAACAGTATTATTATGTTTTATGGCAAAAGAATGAGAAAAAGAAGTTTGCTGAGCTGGAAGAAAAGAACAGAACATACTTTGAAAAAATGATAGCAGAAGCGATATCTGATGATTATTATGATAGTGAAGAAGAAAAGAAAGAAACGATTGCAGAATGGGAAAATCACAAAAGAAAGTTTGAAGAAATGATCTCTCGCATTAAGGAAGATGTTTCCAAACCCGAACTGCAACTGTCTTTGTATCCTGAGTATGTATGCTTTATGGTGGACTGTGTCAGACATCAATTTTAATCACATGATTGTACAAATCCTCATGTAACACCTGACATTATCTTGGAAAGAGAAGTGATGTCTATTGTTAAATGGGGATTTTTATGTTTCCTCATGTTATCGGTGTGTACTGTATTTCATGCTAAAACTTATTTTTTTATTGAATTTTGATGATATGATAGTGTCTACAACAGGAAAAAATGTTATTTCCTATGGGAGCAATTGAAGTAGCAGGAATAAGCTTGATGGAGTTATCAAAAAGCGAATCATCACTAAAAATTTTTAAGATAGAGTAAGTGAAACAGATGAATATTCTAAGAAAGAGGAATGGACAGTAATCATCCGTAGGTGCTTTTGTGATTTTCCAAATGATTTATTGCCGTATTTTTTATTTTGTAGTTCTAAAACGGATAAAATCAGATCTTTGTTGCGGTGTTTTTTACATCTCCGAATTTTCGAAAACAAACTGCGATGTTGCGGTTTATAGCTGTATATGATACAAAAGCGTTTGAACTGTCGTAATTTTGAATGCACTAATTAAAATAAGCAGAATAGATGTGTGGA
The DNA here is from genome assembly GCF_000163895.2 of Filifactor alocis ATCC 35896. Taxonomy (NCBI): domain Bacteria; kingdom Bacillati; phylum Bacillota; class Clostridia; order Peptostreptococcales; family Filifactoraceae; genus Filifactor; species Filifactor alocis. The sequence continues at coordinate 1,028,091 of NC_016630.1, read as the reverse complement.
GTGATTAATACTAATCACTGATTAAAGTTATAATAAAAATCTGTTTTTTAATGCTGTTATGTTTTCTTTTCTTTATTTATAATTATGTACTTTTAAAATAGTGTTTAGTATCAACTGCGAATAGGAACTTCATATTGGGACAAAGGGTAAGTGAATCGGAGAATTGTGAATAAGAATTTAATGCCGCGATAGAGGGTAAGCGAAATAGAAAATAGCGTAGGTTTCGAAAAAGAGTATTGTCACAAAACGACATCGATTGATAAATATCGGTTTATAACTGTCACAAGCGTGGTATAACAGTATTATCAAAGGCAAGATATATAGGAGGATATGCGATGGAGGTCACAAAACGATTGGAACATGAAAAATTAAAGAAGTTTCAAGTATTTAACGGAGCACAACTGAAATATATTGCATTTTTATCCATGTTAATTGATCATACAAACAATGCTTTGATTATTCCTATGCTTAATGGAGAAGGATTGTTGTTACATGTATCCAACTTATTTTCCGTTTTGGGGAGAATTGCTTTTCCCATCTTTATCTTTTTTATTGTAGAAGGTTTTTTCAAAACAAGCAGTCGAAAAAGATATTTGATAACACTATTAGCATTTGGAATGATATCGGAAGTTCCGTTTGATATGTTTACATCAAAAACTTTTTTTTCGCCGTATTGGAACAATATGATGTTTACATTAGTGCTATGTTTGATTACGATTTGGGTGATTGACAGTCTGAAAGAAAAGATTTCTAATAAAATTGTTTGGCATATAGCATCAATTGTCGTTGTAGCAATATGTAGCGCTGTGGCAATGGCGCTAAGCCTTGACTATGATTACCATGCCATTATTGTGGCTTATCTTTTTTATATCTTTTATGACAGACCGGTATTGGGAGCAGCTTTGGGATATCTATCCATTATAAAAGAACTCTATTCTTTTTTTGGATTCGGTATCGTGCTGACATACAACGGAGAGAGAGGAAGGCAATATAAGTGGTTCAACTATCTTTTCTATCCGGTTCATATTCTAATACTTGGAATGTTACGTTTTTACTTTAATATCTAAAGTCGGTTATTTTAATCGACATTTTATATAAAACAAAATCTATTTCAAAAGGAGATGTGTAAAGCTATGAAAACGAACAAAAAAACAAAGGTAATTTCAGCTTTGCTTATTTCAGGAGCTATCGGTTTGACGTTATTGTCAGCTCCATTTTCTGCATTTGCAGATACGGTAAAAAGTACGATTGGAACACAGAAAGCGAAAACCATTGCATTAAATGATGCGAAAGTAAAATCTTCTAATGCGAGATTTGTAACTGCAAAATTAGATAGAGAAGATGGTAGGATAGTATATGATATCGAATTTTATGTTGGCAATAGGGAATACGACTATGAAATAGACGCATATACAGGAAGAATCTTGTCAAAAGATGCTGACATTGAATATGTTGCTCCTAAGGCAGTGACCAAGAAACAACAGGGAAACATTGGAATTGCTAAAGCAAAGAACATTGCATTAAATGATGCGAAGGTGAAAGCTTCCAATGCAAGATTTGTAACTGCAAAATTTGATATCGAAGATGGTAAACAGGTGTATGAGGTTGAATTCTATGTCGGAAACAAGGAATATGACTATGTGATAGATGCAGGAACAGGAAGAATTCTTGAGAAAGATACGGATCTTGAAAATGATGTGATTGTTACTGCACCCAGTAAGACGCAAGGTGGAAAGTATATTGGTGCTGAGAAAGCAAAGAGTATCGCATTAAATCATTCCAAAAAAAAGGCTTCTGATGTAAGTTTTGTAAAAACGGAATTGGATCAAGATGATGGGAGAGTAGTATACGATATTCAGTTCTATTTTGGGAATAAAAAATACAACTATGAGATAGATGCAACAACAGGGAAAATTTTGTCATATGAAGAGGATAATGTAGACTTCGATTAAGATTTGTTGTATAGAATAAGTTTATAGAAGAGTATATTTGACGGGGATTTCATTTCAATTTGTTTGGGATGAAATCCCCTTTTTTTTACATTGTTCCAGAAAAATGATATACAGATTATTTTCGGTAAATGGTGTGGTGTTTTTTTTGAAAAATTTCAAAGTGTTTTCTAATGTTTACAAAAATATTTCAACGAGATAAAACATATGCTATGCTCTTCTCTTTTGTGGTATAATATTAAAATGGATGTATTGTGTTAGATTGATAAATCCTGATTACATTTTACTTCTATATGGTATCTGCGATTGAAGGTATTACATGATTGGTATTTCAATTACAATCGTTTTAAAACGAAAATGATAAATATTGAAAAAATGATATGGAAGGGGATTGCGAGGCAATGAAAAAGTCAATTAGCAAGAGAATAGCGTTACAAGAATGGATAGCGTTTTTCTTAGTTTTTATGTTGCTTTTGGGAGTGATGATTCCAAATAATGTTGTTCGTGCGGATAGCGAACAGAGTGATCCTCCAATGACAGGGCTTGAAATCACCGATGAGGGTAATATTTCGACAGAAGGAAATGACGGCAGTCAAGCTGAAGATGAAAACAGTGAGGGAAATGACGGCAGTCAAGCTGAAGAGGAAAACGGTGAGGAAGAAGCCGAACAAACAGATGAAGAAATGCAACCTTTTCCTGAAATGATACCGATGGAATTTGTTAAGGGAATTCCAATGGGAAATGGTAAACTTGTGGTATATGATGATAACGGCAACATAGTTGATGAATCAAACGGTGAAGGAACATCGGTGAGCGAATATAACTTGGCGACCATGACAGATACATCGTTTACCGTTAATTATACGCCATTCTCACACTTAGGAGCGGACGGAGAAAGAGAGTTCGGAAACCAAAAACTCGTAGTGGATATACCGCGTTACGGATTTAAGCTTACAAACCCCGGCAATGTAGGAGGGAACTTTAAAAAAATCACAATGCTGGATGAAAATGGAAAAGTCATTCCATTGGATGCAGCAACACAAAACAACTACGATAAAGTTGTGAAAATTATATATGATTTAAATGAGAATGTCCTTGGGGCTTTGGGAGCAAATGCAAATTTGACATTTAATATTACATTTAACAGACGCAGTTTGACTGCTGAAGAATGTGAAAAGTGGTTGAATGAAGGAAAGCTGGAAACAAATCTCAATGTTACCGCCTGCGAGGGGGAGAACAACGAGCAAATTAACAGCACAGGAAGTGCATCTGCATACAAGTGGAGAATGTCTCCCATCAATTATGATGACACAAAGACCACAGTAACGGGAGATAGACACCTTAATGCCAGCAGAATGGCAAAGATAACAAATTTAGCGATGTGGTACTTTCATGATACCGATCCTATGAGCGGACCCTTTACAGGTAATAGAGACTATTACTATTACAAACAAGGAACAATCCATGATGGAGATACTCCTTTAATGAAATTAAAGCACATTAAGCTCTATGCTCCTAAAACTGAAAACGCTGAAGGAAATTTTGTTTTTAACAAATTGCGTTCATTTGATGGAAAGTATGATAATGACCTTGCCGGATCTTTTGAAGTAAGTGAAGTAAAAAATGATGGGGACGGTAAGGGAAACTACTATATTTTAACGCCAAAAAGACCTATTTATAACAACGGAAGCGACCATAAATGGAAAGAAACATTTACAAATGGATTCACATTTGTATGGAAGGTTCTTGACGGAATAGATGATATAGGAGCAGACACCACATATGAAGCTACAACACCTGAATTTGTTTTTGAAACCCCCAACGGAACAGACGGCAAAAAGGAAGTTGTCATCAGTGAGCCTGATCAAGGTGTAAAGATTAAAACTTTAAAATCAAGTGTTGCAGACGGATATGCCATACATTCTTTTACAGGACAGGGATATCAACTATTTAAACATGGAGAGAATTTCTATACTGCAAATGCAGTATCCCCCGATGCCAATTATTCAGATATCGGCTATGCTCGTATGAGTAATGAATATTATATACTTAAAGATGAGAACGACCAATGGCATGAATATTTCCCAAAGAACAAGACGGGGAAAACAGTTGAAACCTATGAATTTCCAAAAGAAATTCAGCCCACTGCATGGACGGGAACTACAAGCACATGGGCAAAAGATTATTATAAGGTAGAAAAGGTTGTTTATACTACAGAAGACGGCGCAGAACATGAGGTGGCAGTAAATTCCTATGTGCATAGAACAAATGATATAGATAATTTTCCTAAAGTAAATTTTGGTACTTCAGGTGGAAGAGTTACCAAAGTGGAGGTGTATTGGGAACAGTTAAATAATGATATGTTTAATGCGAGTGTATATTGGGCAGGACGATATAACGCCACAACCCATAGAATGACAGAGGGGCAAAGTAAATTTGATATTTATGTAACACCCGAGGCATCGGGGCTCTTACAGGTAAAATATTCTGCTAAATCCACAGATCCGAATGCTGATTCAAATGATAATTTCGATTATGAAGCTAATAAAGCTGTAAAAAATTCTGTAAATAATTTGAGCGGAACAGCAAAGGATGATTTCTTTTGGACTACTGTAACAAAAAAGAAATGTACACCTTTGAAAGCGGAAAGTACAGGAGCCAGATTAAAAGAAAAGATTCTCTTCCCTAATCAAGCGGAAACCGGAACTTTTTATGATACTTGGACTCTCTTCTTTAACTATGGAACGAATAAGGAATTTGCTCCTGTGACGAAGAATCCAAGAATTGATTTAACAGTAGGAACTTTAAATCTTAAGGGATTGGAAACCAAGGCTGACAAAACAGGACTGCTTACCGGAAAATTCATAGCGAACAAAGCCTTAAGCGGATGGAAAATCACATATAAAACGGTCAATAACATGACCGATGCTGAAAGTGAAGAAAAAATATATAATATCGGTGATATTCAAGACGGAACTAAAATAAATCTCGGTATTAACAGAGATACTGAACATTTATCAAGCATTGTCTTAAGCTATGATGGAGAATATAACATGGACTCTTTTGCAGACAAAGAAACAGGAAGAGTTGTACTGTTCTCCAATATTGAATACGAGCTTAGAAATACGGATTTTAAAGGCAATCCCTTGTCTCTGGAATCTGATAAGGGCGTGTTTTATAATGCTAAGAACTTTTTTGTTCAAAATTTGGAAGGGAAATATTATAATGATAACTGTAGCGACGGGAATCATATTCATGATACCGGCAAAGGACAAGCCTTTGGAGATAGGGGATGGAATTCTATAATATTACCACAACGTTACGGTCTTTTGACAAGAACATATATTGTAACAAATAAGACGACAGATAATATAATTGTGAACAACGGTGATGATACCGTTAATGCCATTTCCCAGTCAGGCACAAGTATGCAAAAGGTAACTTTCCGGACAAAAGCCTATTCCTATGCTATGAATGCGGATGTACCGGAGATGGGAAAAATACCTTACGGAATTCCTGAATCTGCCTATGTTGAAATAACAGACAGTCAGTTTACTGCAGATGTGGATAAGTGTAAGTTTTTAGGCTATGATAACGCATCCGGTAATGTAATTATTAAGCAAGTTAAAGATGCTGACGGAAAAATATGGATTAAGATGTCCATTACAGACAAAGGAATAGAGGAGCTAAACAGAAAAATCCGAAAAATTACCAATGGTGATTGGTATCATTCATTCTATTGTGACTATAATGACGCTGCTCTCAAGTTTTTGGAAGACCCGATTGTCATTGCATTAAAAAGCTTTAAATACACAAGTGTTACAGTACCGGGAACAAATGAGCATCATCCATACGGAATGGTGTATTATGATATGAGCACCCTGGAGAGCAAGCTTAACGGCAGCAAAGAAGAGTACTACAGCTATGCAAAATTGGAAGGGGATTTATTTCAATTAAGTGAAAACGCTGCAAATGCCCTTGGTGCAACTATGGAGAAGAAACTTTTCGGATTAGACTTGGGCAATATAGAAGTAGTTGTATCCAAGAATGCAGCGGTAGGCTCAAACCTGTTCCCGGGAAAATATGAAAACATTGAATACGGTACAGCAGGAAGCAAGTTCCCTACACAGAAATTCCGTTCTGACGAGAAAGACAATTTGAGAGGAGATTTCTTCGTTCAAACATCGGATGCGGGTATTTTTGCGAACTATACGGCGATAATTGAAATCCCTAAAAAGAGCAAAACAGTGTCCTATACGGACCAGAACAAGACAGTTCAGACACCTGAGACGGAGTTTGATATGTTTCTCAAAGGGAAAGCGGAAATAATAGGAGACAGTCATCCGGGAAACAAAAAAATCATGTACAGCACAGATGGAGGAACCAACTATGTATCGGCAGGAGATATAGCAGATTGGTCAAAAGTAACCCATGTTAAACTTGATTTGGGACAGCGTCCTAAGGGAAGCCAAGTTAATATTAAACTGCCCCTTCGAGCTGAGCAAAAAACCACAACGGAAGAACTTGCAGCATATATGGGAGGTAGGTTTAAGGCAATAGATGAAACAGACAATGTGACAGAAGGATATATTAATCCTGCAAAATATATTTATGGAAATTATACGATTACTTCATCTGATGTTTGGTGGGATAAGAATGAAAACGGAAAACTTGATGCAGGAGAAGAAAAGGCTAAGGGTATTACATTAGAGCTCTATTCTCCGGATCATGCAGTAACAGTTAGCGGTAAGACAATTCCTAAAAATACATTGATTTCAAGTACAACTACGGATGAAAATGGAAGATATGAATTAAAGAGCTATATGTCCGAGGAAGACCAGTGGATAAAAGTCATTATGCCTGACGAGGAAACAAAACTAACCTTGAAAGCGGAAAAGCAGGATAAGATTAAAACCCAAAACTCTGATTTTGACAGAGAAAGCTATGCAACGGCTGAATTACCTAAATTAACAGGAGAAAAAATACTTGATTATATAGGTTGCGGACTGGTTAAACGTCCTAAGATAAAAGCGAATCAGGTAAAACTTCACGTGGGAGAAGAGTCGGGACAAGGAGCAGCCAATGCTGTTGCAACAAGCGATCACCCTACTGAAAATCCGGTAGTAAAATATCTTCCGTTGAATAATGCTGTTGCGGAAGTTTCCAATACTGGTAAAGTGAATGCGAAAATGACCGGGCAAACTGTTGCAGAGGTTACAACTGAAAATACACTTGCAGCAGGAAGTCAAGGAATCCCTGAAGATACTGTAAAAGCGGAGTATGATATCATTGTTTACGGAAAAGTAAATTACCATAAAAATCATGTTGATGTAACAGGAGAGGTACCGAAAGATGATAAGGAATACTATCCATCCGTTAAAGAAGATGGAAATGATGCTGATACAGATAAAGTGACTGTTTTAAATGCTGGTACAATGAAAAGATCCAGATATGTCTTTAAAGGTTGGAACACCCAGGCAGACGGTAATGGTACAATGTATTTGGAAGGAAACAGTTTTAAGACAGGAAAAATTGACAAAGACACAGAGCTATATGCGATTTGGTCTGTAGAATCGGGCGGAGGCACAACACCTGGAGATACAACACCGGGCGGAGGCACAACACCCGGAGGAGGCACAACACCCGGAGGAGGCACAACACCCGGAGGAGGAACACCACCGGGAGGAGGAACAACACCCGGGGGAGGCACAACACCTGGAACAACACCGCCGGAAGGGACATCACCACAGGATGGGTCAATATTGCCCGATGGTTCTACGCCACAGGGCGGCTCAACAGTGCCGAGTAAATCTACAATACCAAAGAATACCGGATTTTTGAAGAAGTCAGTATTGAAAAATATACCTCAAGTCGCTCATCATCTTCCAAAAACAGGAGATGGATTAAATCCAACGTTGTTTGCGAGCCTATCCCTTATATTGGGTAGCGCACTTACCTTTATAGGCTATAGACGCAGAAAAAATCAAAGATAAGAAAAAAGAAAAGAAACAACTTTCTCTTGATGTTGGAGTGGCTTGGATATACTGTTAGGATTGAAGAAATTAAAATTAACAGGGTAAAAATAGCGCTGTTAATCGTACACAATATCAATAGCAAACCAAAGTGTATCAAACAGTAATATTAGAAAGTGCAGACCTGCTCACATCGAGAAAAAATGATTGAAACACAAATAGAAAAAGCAAAGGAAAAGCAAAGGAAAAGCAAAGGAAAAGCAAAGGAAAAGCAAAGGAAAAGGAAAAGGAAAAGGAAAAGGAAAAGCTATCCTCTATCAGTATCTATGCGATAATATGATAGGATAAAGCAATAACAATGAAGAACTATCCTTTGTACAATAGAGAGTTTTTCTATTGATGTGTTTGGAGGACATCTTACACTTAGGTGGAGGAGGTCCTCTTTTTTATGTTCAAATTGATACTTATATGACATAGTAGTATTTGAAAAGAGCATATAATTTTTTCAAAAAAAGGTATTTAGAATGAAAATTTGAGATATAATACACTTATTGGTATAACAATCCAATCGAATTCAAAGTTTGATTTTTAATGGATAGGAAGGAGATAGGAATGAAATCTTTTGTCATAGGAGTTGGGTTCTTTCTTGCCATGTTTCTGGCGATGATTTTTACACTGTCATTATATATTCGTCTTCTGATTGCAGTAAAACATAACAAAGATGTACCAAGTTGGATGTACAAACTGGGGAAAGGTATGAATATAACGAGGATGCGTGGTATCAATTCAGAAATGGGATTAGCCAGAGAAAGAGATTTTACAGACAAGTCGGCATTGAAAGATGTCCATTTGTATCTGTTTGGAGTAGTAATATCAAACATAGTACTCTATTATGTGTTTTATGGTAGATGTTTACAAAATGATATGGTGAAAGTTTGGTTATCTGCTGAATTTGTCATTGGTCTTTCTATGATTATGGTATATTTGCGGAATTTGTTGTTAAGTTCCTTCTCTTCAAAATTTAGGAAAAATATTTATAACAAATTTTATTCAACAGCAGCAAGCGCTGTTATAGGTATGTTTTTTATATCCATTGTTATTTGTATGTTGTCTATAACATTAATCGGAATGCCGGTCAAAGCGCCTACTGTTGAAGTAGGTAACTCTAAGATTGTTATCGGACATACTATGGTCGATGAGTTGCTCTCAAACGGATTTACTTTCACGGGTAAGACAGCTGATGACATGATTGTAAACAAACGAGACAGTCATATTTACTACGGTGAGACAGTTGAGCTTTTGAAGGATGGCAAATCGTATGGCTATGTCAATGTAACACCAAGATATGAAGATGAGGCAAAACTGAAAGACTGTGTGATTACTTACTTTGGTATTTCATCACAAAGTGAGACATTCGTCGATATCAAAATATGTGATAAAACCATTTCTCAATTATCACTTCATGATTTTGAAAATACAGATATGAAAGACATTTTTTCACTTACACCAATCAGTTATCGTGAGGGAAAAGGGTATAGACAATTTTCATTAAGAATGCAAACTTATCCACATATTTTATGGAAAAGTTATACGATTGAGACAACTTTTTCTGACGAATATCATGCAAATCAATTTGAAGTTTTTGCACAACACTCCCTTTGGGAATAGGCTGAAGTATAAAAAGAGATTTGAAGGATAATAATTTTGGGATATTTTGACCTGTTGTACAAATGAAAGAGATTAAAATGGACATGCTTTTAACCGGACTTCAGCAAGTATCATATAGACAATATTACCGAAGAAAAAGTCGTTCATAAGAGTGTGTTTGTACTGAGATTAGAAAGAAGCAAATGAATGGTATCCTAAAAATAAATGAAGAAGGAGATTTAGAAGATGAGAGTTCCGACTTACTTACAAAAAGAAAACTATAAAATCGTAAAAGAAGAAGCGGATTTTTTAACGGTAACCATCATGAATGAAGGAGAGAATGGAAGATATAACGAATTTTTTGAAATTTACTATTTTGGGGAATTGTTTTTAGATACGATGATTTGCGGGATTTTTGATGATAAAACTTGCAAGACAGTGCCTTGCAAAATTATTGCAAAATGTATTAAGACAGGAAAAGAGATACTGTTGTTTGATGAAGCGAAATATGGTTATGATCCTCTTTTTTGCGATGAATTCGATATGGATATGGTGTCAAAAAGAACTCTTACCAAGCTTGATATTCCCTTGTCAAAAATCAGGATTGAGTTCGGTTACAGTATAGACTTTGAAGACGAAAAGGAAGATTATGAGTTGGATGAGAATGATAGATTAGAAACAATAAACGGCAGGATTATTTCTTGGGAAGATATTAAGAAGAATGCTTTTGATTATATTCGAATTTCGGCAATAGATGATAAGGAAACGGTAAGAGAGATTTGTGAATTGGAGCTTGCGTGATACAAAACAGTGATAATATGAAGTGTTTCAAGTTGAGGGAAGGAGAAAATTTTATGGTTGGAGATGTTCTGGCACAAGATTTGACAAAAGAAGATGTAAGACCCGGAGGAGTATTTATCATTCATCTATTGATGGAAGAACAATGCGCTATGCCGGATAAAGCCTTATTTCAGACAATTTTAGACAAGCATTTAAATCATGTAAATTGTTTTGGATATTCAGAAGAAACGGCATGTTTTGAGGCAAGTGATTATCGTGTGTCTTTTGAAAATGATAAGATAACTGCTCATCCTCAATTGATGATTACCTCTTGTAGTAAGATTCAAATGCCGATTATGGATGATATTGCAAAAACTCAGCTATGGAATTGTCCGAATGGAGAAGAAATACTGGAACGGTGTCATTATCAAGTGTTGGCTACTGATATGTTAGCTTCAGTATTAGACTATAGAGAAAGAGCGCAACTTTTAGTGGGCTATATTGAAGCATTGGCGGAACTGTATCCTACTTGTAAGGCAGTCGTGTTTGAAAACTCTAAAAAAATGTTGACAAGAGAAGCAATATTACACTGTGAGTTGCCGAAGGAGGAAAGATTTCTGTACTATGGTGTAAATATTCGATTCTTCAATATTCAAGGTACAAATGATATGTTGGTGGATTCATTGGGAATGAGCACCTTGTTTTTGCCGGATGTGCAATATCATTTTCACAGTTTGAATCCTAATGATATTGTGAATCATGCCTATGATATGCTCTACTATATCTATGATTACAACAATCCGATAGAGTCCGGAAATACGATTACAGGATTGGTAGATGGACAACCGGATAAAGAAATCAAATGGAAGTTGCAGTATGAACAATCTCTTATTCAGCCGATAAGAGAAGTGATTGATATCAATACATTGGAATTTGCAGCAGGAAACAGAGAAGTATGATATGAATACTAAATTTTTTCTGTCATAGTTCGGTCTGCTTATTTTGTTTTAAGTATTCGACATCTATTCTCTTTGTTAAGAAATGATTTGCTGCTATTACAATCAGTATCAAAAGCGGAAGAATATCAATAATAAAGATTGGTAATAATTTCATATAAATCACTAAGAAGGTGGCTTTTTTTCTATACCAACCGCCTCCCCAATCACCGTTGATAAGAGGATAGACAGAGTCTATGATACTAAGATACCATTTTACGAAAGCATTATTTTGATATTGAGGATTCATCATCCATTCGAACCAAAAAAAAGAGAAAGCAAAGAGATACATAATTCCCAAAATTAAGGTAAAGGTCCGTGTTTTTTTTGCAACATCAATACAGATGCTATCCTTATCCTCTTGCCTTAAACTTTGTAACATATCATTCGTTTTGCATCTTTTCTTAAATTGATACAGAATGTACTTATATTGAATCGTTTTTTGTATATCCATTTTTATGTCAAACCTCCTATTTATATCACATACTGTTAATGTGCAGATTGCGTTGTTATCGATAGAGCTATTATATCACAAAGATGTCATGTAGAGTGCTCCTAACACCTAATAGATGATATATGAATGAAAAAAATAGTTGACCGACGGTCATTTTGGTGATACAATTCTTTTGTAGCGATAATGACTATTGGTCATTTTGATTTATGCAGCAAGAATGAGGTGGAATGATGGATAAATTACACAGTGATATGAAAAGTTCAAAGACGGATAAAAAGAATCTTTTGATAGAATCTGCTACAGAGCTGTTTAAGACAGACGGAATCAAAAATACAACAGTATCGGATATTACCGGAAAGGCGAATGTTGCGAAAGGAACATTCTACTTGTACTTTAAGGATAAAGATGAGATAGTGAATACGGTTATTATAGAGCAGGCATACCAGATGTTATGTACTGCAATCAATCATGTGGAAGAGAAACAGGGGACGGTTGCAGATAAGGTGGTTATGATTGCGGATGAATTGATTTCTGCATTTATCAACGATGCGAAGGACATTGAGATTGTGCACAAAAATCTATATAGAGGTCTTTTTTCGAAAGAAAACGGGAAAGAAGGCTATTTTTCCAAACCGGTGAAAGAGTTTATCCAAAAGCATGGAATTGTAGATGTGGAGCGTTCTGAAAAAAAACTCTATATTATTATCGAAATGGTTGGAGGAGTGTGTTACAACTCAATTTTAAATAAAACCCCATATATGATAGAAGAAATTAAAGAAGAGTTATTTTCGGCAATTCGAAGCATTGTAGAAAGTTAGTTGAGACAAAATTTAGGTTGTGTGACAGATGTTTTTAGAAAAGAGATGAGGAAATTGCTTAATTTTTTTGCAAAAGAAATTGCAAGACATAACAAAACGGTTATGTTAATTGCTGTATTGTTGATGATACCTTGTATCTATGGGGCAATAGAGACAAGAATAAACTATGATGTACTCTATTATTTGCCTAAGGATAAGGAGTCCGTCATAGGAGAAAATATGATAGAAGATAAGTTTAAAATGGCGGCAACGACTTTTTTGATGATAGATAATATGCCGGATTCGGATGTATACGATTTGGTACAAAAGATTAAAAAAATTCCTGCTGTAAATGATGTGATTTATGTTAGAGATATTGTGGGAAGCTCTGTTCCCAAGGAGTTTTTGCCAAAAGAATTGTTGGATAACTTATATTCCAAGAATGGCGAGCTTATTATGGTAAAGTATGAAGAAAAATCGGCATCAGAGTCCACGATGGAGGCCATTGATGAGATGAATAAACTATTGAACAAACAGTGCTTTGTCAGCGGGCTGTCGGTTCTTTTGAAAGATATTAAAGCTCTTGTTTTGAAAGAAATGCCACGGTATGTTATTCTTGCGGCAATATTATCCCTGATTGTCTTGACCCTTTGCTTGGACTCTTGGGTACTCCCGTTTGTTTTTATGGCAACAATAGGAATCGGAATCATATACAATTTTGGAACCAATATATTTTTGGGGCAGATATCCTACATTACACAGGCGATTGCCGCGATATTACAGTTGGCGGTTACGATGGATTATGCGATTTTCGTGGTGCATCGGTACGAGAGAGAAAAAGAAAATTGTACTTCCAAACAAGATGCGATGGCAAATGCCATCGTGGGTGCATTTCTTTCGTTAATCGGGAGTTCTCTTACTACGGTAGCAGGGTTTGGGGCATTGTGTTTTATGAATTTTACTATTGGATTGGATATTGGAATCGTGATGATGAAAGGTGTTGTGCTTGGTGTTATCACTTGCGTTACGATTCTTCCTGCAATGATACTGTTGTTTGATGAGCCGATTCACAAATATACCCACAAGTCTATGATTCCGACTATCAGTAAGTTGACGGATTTTGTGATGAAGTACAAAAGGATTGCACTGACATTATTTTTGATTGCATTTATTCCGTCTTATTATTTTCAATCTCATGTTCCTATTTATTATGATATCAGTAGAGCACTTCCGGAAACTTTGGAATCCAATATAGGAAAGAAGAAATTGGAACAGGATTTTGGAATGACAACCAGTCATATCATTGTAATGAAAGATGATTTGAAACCGTATGAAATGGATTCATTGATAGATGAATTAGAACAGATTGATGGAATTAAGAGCGTTATCGCATATCAAAAATTTGTCGGAAAGGGCGTTCCGGACAGCTTTGTTCCTCAAAGTATCAAGGATGTTTTGAAGAAAGACGGCTCACAGATGATTATGCTGAATTCCAGCTACGAGCTCGCTTCTGATGAAGTAAATCATCAAATTGATGAAATGATACGAATTGCAAAGAAATACGATAGTGATGCTAAAATAACGGGAGAGGCGGGTTTGACCAAAGATTTGTCCGAAACGGTTAATCGAGACATCAGAGTAACAAATTTCCTTTCTATTGCAGCAATATTTGTTATCGTGATGATAGTATTCAAATCTCTGTCGGTACCGCTTATTTTGGTATCCTGTATCGAATTGGCGATATTTATTAATATGAGTGTTCCGTTTTTAGACGGAAATTCAGTTGCATTTGTAACACCGATTGTAATCGGAGCGATACAGCTTGGAGCAACGGTGGATTATTCTATCTTGCTCACTACAAGTTTTCAGGAAGAGCTGAAATTGGGAAAAAGTAAAAAAGAGGCAATTACTATAGCGACGAATTCTTCCGCAAAGTCCATTATTACCAGTGTGCTGGTGTTTTTATCAGCGACACTCGGTGTAATTCTGTTCTCTTCTATTGATATCATAAAGGATATTTGTATCACTCTTGCAAGGGGAAGTATTATATCAGGACTGGTGATTATATTTATTCTTCCTCCGATTCTTTATCTGACGGAAGAGTTTATCAACAAAACATCAATCAGATGGAAGGCATAGAAAAGAGATATAAAAATGATTGTTTCTTTGAATAAGAAAATACTTAGAGTTCGATAACAATCAGAGAAATTGACAATTAAAGGGACAGAAAACCTCAGATATATGCTAATAGCGAACAAAAAACGCTTTCTTATGATGATAATGATCTAAGAGTAAGGGAATCATTATTTGAGATGGGATACAGATTATTTTGAAAGGAGATTGATTATGAAACAAGGATATGCTTTTTGGAAAAGAAAAATTGCATCCGGGTTGGTGTTCGTTCTTGCGATGAGCAATGCTTTGCCAATCTATGCAGATGTTCCGATTACAAAATATGAAACAGTATACGTTAATTTGAATGCGGACGGAAGTCAAAGAGAGACCATTGTATCAAATTGGTTGAAAGACAGTAGGTTTTTTAAGATGGTGGGAGATGCAACAACGGTAGATGATATTGTCAATGTAAGTAGCAGCGCTGCACCGATTAAAACACAAACAAATCTTGAATGGGAAACTCAAAATAAAGATATTATTTACCAAGGAAGAACAACAAAAAAATTGCCGATAGAAGTTCATATCAGCTATTATCTTAACGGAGAAGAAATTTCTCCGGAAGAACTAGCCGGAAAATCCGGAAAGATAGAAATCAATATAGAATTTGAGAATTGCACATTTCGTACAAGAGTGATAAACGGTAAAATAAAGAAAATTGCAATACCGTTTACTGTAACGAGTGTGATTGGATTAGACAGTGAAAAATTTTCTGACATATTGGTAGAGAACGCAAAAATATTTTCGGACGGAAATAAGCAGATGATAGTGTTCCTCGGATTTCCCGGATTGAAACAATCTATGAGTTTTTCGGATTCTTCCATAGACAGGATAAAGGATATTGATATTCCGGAAGCGTTCAGAATTTCTGCCGATGTCAAAGACTTTGAATTGAGTACTATAGCGGTGGTAGCGTCTCCCCAATTACCGGATATGATAAAAGATATGGATTCCGGTACCGGTGAATTATCTTCAGTGAAACAGGATATTCATACAGCCATAGGGGCAAAGAACACATTGAAAAGAATTGATCCTACCGATAGCATCAAATCACTTGTTACTGATGAAAAAAAGACAAATGATGCAAAATTGCTTGTGGATGATTTGTTCCGATACTATGAACTGGATACGGCGATTTTGGACATTCTTCCCAACTATGTTACCAAAGAAAACATAGCGTTGTATGATCGCATCAAATCTCATACAGACAGCGTTGATATGGATTATGTGCTTGACCACAAAACTCTGAGAACAGCTACTGATAGACTCGACAATGAGCAAATTGATAAAACAAGAATTCTAATCAAAGATTATGATGAAATCAAAGATATTGATATGGACAGATTGGATAAAGGTTTGGATGTGATACGAGATTATGACAACTTAAAGCCGATGTTGGATACCTCTGTAAAATTATATGACAAATTGATAGACAACGATGACTACTTGGATACCCTTGATAAAGCAACCAACTATACAGATAGAATCTTTGATTTGGTGGATAAGGCGGAAAGCTATTCTTTAGGCTCTTCTTTTGGAAATTCGCTGACAGATGAGGATATCAATGTGATGTTGAATGCACTTATTGAAAAGAAAACCAAAGAGATGACAGATAATTTATTTTCCGATCTGTTTCCGGCAGATCCGAATACCCCTTTAACCTCTGAACAAATACAAAAACTGAAATATATTTTGCAAATAGCAGTAGAAAAAGGAAAAATAGATCAAAATACCGTAGATCAGTTTTTTGCTTTGTTACAAGCAACAGGTGGAATATTACCGGAACCGTACAGAACCCAATTGATGAATTTGCTGAGTGAAGAAGTAAAACAACAGGTAAAAGAGGAGGTCGAAAAGAGAAAGACAGAATTGTCAAGCTCTTTTGATAAAGTTAAATCTTTGATGAATGAAATCAAAGATTTGCAAAAAGATATGGAAGACGATATAGGATATAATTATAAAAATGATTTAAGAGATTCTCTTGACTTTGCAAAAGAACTGATGCCGGATATCAGAGTGATTCGAGAAGAAGAGAAGAAAAACAGAGACTCTGTACGAAAAGCTATTGATTTCGCAAGAGACGAAGCAGATATGAGATATGCCAAACATTGGGCGAACAGAGCGAAAGAAATGAAGGATGATATGGATTTGAATGAAGAAAATGTCGCCCTTGCAAAAGATTTGTTATCTGCATATGATGAGCCGAAAATCAGAGAATTCTATGAAAAAATTCCACTGTTTCGAAATGATATGGATCAACTCAGACCAATTTTGGACAAACTTTCCGATGATCTTGAAATCAAAAAATACAATGACTCCTTCCACAAATCACCCGAAACGGTCGAAACATTACTGAAAATGAAAAATGACTTGGACGATACAAGGTATATGGCAGATACTTTGAACTTATCTCTGAATGATGAAGTAATCAAGGCGGCAAGGGATATGATAGAAATCATAGACAGAAGAGATGCAAAAGGAGATCTCGACAAAGGCGAAGATTATGTTGATTCTATGCTGGATGTTGCTGCTTCTAAGGATGCCGTTGTAGAATTGTCCGACCGATACACTACCTTTACAGGGAAAAAGGATGATATGCAATCAAAATTGATGTTTGTGATGAAGATAGATGAGATTGAATCAAAAGAAAAAGAAGTACCTTTTTTTCCGAAAAATACAGGAAGAAAATCCTTTTTTCAATGGATTAAGGGTTTCTTTGTGAAATAAAATATGTTGCGTAGATAGGAACGCAAAAACAGAAGTTGACAGTATGATAAGTACCCTCTTTATCGGAAATCGGTAAGGGAGGGTACTTATAGATTGGAATAATTTGCTGTATTCTGATTTCAAAACGGATACTGTTTTTTTGTGCCAATATGGTATTAATGTTGATAATAGGATTGATTGTAGAAATGCTCTTTCGTTTAATCGATTACAACTGCGGTCCCGCTTGCTGTTACCATCATCATACTTCCGGTTTCTCCGAGCACTTCATAGTCCAAATCAATGCCTACAATAGCGTTGGCACCTATGCTTTTTGCACGATTTTCCATTTCGCGCATTGCTTCTTCTCTTGCAGAAATCAGTTCCCTTTCATATCCTTGTGCACGACCGCCGAAAAAATCTCTGAGTCCTGCGCCGAAGTCTTTGATAAAGTTTACCCCTGTAATCACTTCTCCAAAAACAATCTCTTTGTATTCGATAATATCGTGTCCTTGTACAGATGGTGTTGTTGTTAAAATCATAGTATTCCCTCCTAAAGAATAAATTGTTTTAATTATACCATAAAATTGAGGGGTGCGGCTGAATCATTCTTGTATTTGTCCTAATAATGTGATGATTATAATGTTTATAAGAACATACAGGGGAGATTTATTTGTGATATAATAGCTGATGGATGAAATTGTTGCAAGGTTGCAGGATAAGTATTTATCATGGTACACGCAAAAGGTTGCAATAAATAGTGTAATCAATTGAAGTGGAATGTATCCAAAAGTTTAATTTAAAATGGAGATTTATTGCTTTTGATTGCAGTTTACAAAATGAAACATATTATTTGTAAATTGATTTATCATAGTTTAGGATGATATTGTAAATGGAGAGAAGTGAAGGTTGAATGAAACAAATTAAGACAAATGCAATGAGATTGTTGGAAGAAAAAAAGATAGATTATGTTGCTTATGAATATGAGAGCAAAGGTTTTTTGTCCGGAACGGAAGTTGCACATAAATTAGGATTTGATACGAAAAAAGTATTTAAAACGCTGGTGACTCAAGGAGAAAAGGTGTTCTATGTGTTTATCATTCCGTCTGATGAAGAGCTTGCGTTGAAAAAATGTGCAAAGTTGACGGGAGAAAAAAATGTTCATATGATTCATCAAGCGGATATTCAGAAAGTGACAGGATATATAAAAGGTGGATGTTGTCCAATCGGAATGAAAAAACAATACAAGACATTTCTTGACGAATCGGCAAAAAATCATTCTACTATTGTGGTTAGTGCAGGTCGCTTGGGCTGTCAGATAGAATTGAATCCGTTCGACTTGTCGGATTGTTTTGGAATAGAATTTCAAGATTTGACACAGGGATAATATTTGCCGGAGAATGATAATTGTGGTTGTATTTTACGAATGAAATAGATTAAATCAGAGAACTCCGGCATTATTTTTTGAGATAAAAGCGATGATAGACTTTTTGGGAAAAGAAACGAAATGAGAGAGGATAAATTTGATGGAATGTTCTAACAAATCCATTAAGTTTTTATAAAATAATGGAATTTCCGAGGGATAGCATTATTTTACATAGAGTGGAAGATTTGATATAATGAAGAATGAATTTTGGGAGGGGATTGTATGACAGAGATGAGATTTGTCGTATTGTTAATCATCGGTATTTTGTACCATTTACATTTTTTGATGAAAGTGAAAATTTATAATAAACGACCGCTCACATTCAAATGGTTATACATTGGTTTTTTGGTAGCGGTGGTTGTTTCGTTATATCTTACACACGGTTATCTGAAATATGCATTGATTACAGCATATCTCTATGTTTTGACAGGTGGATTTGTGACAGGAATTTCTGAAAAAGGTTTTGTTGTATTCCATGGACTGTATCTGTTTGCATACGCTATCAAATTTGAGGATATTCAAGAAGTGTGGGTGGAAGAACATCACAACACAATCGAAATTCAAGCTTCTACCATGAAAATCGGATTTGTTCAAGAGTTTGATAAGAAGGAGAAAGACAAAATCCTGTTGTTATTGCGTTCTAAAAACATTTCAGTGAAAGAGATGTATTTATAGTAGAGTTTAGATTGAGAAAAATCGGACATTCTTTATTTTTGCCTCTTTTAACATCAATCTTTTCAAACTTGTTGTATTATAGTCTAAGATTGAATGTTTTAGGAATACACAATATTTGGTAAAAAATGAATTTTTTGGGCAGAAAGAGGATGTTTTGTATGATAAGGGATTTTTTTAAAACCATATAAATTCTGAAATAGAGAAAATCGGTTTTGTAATAATTTGTTTCGTGATAAGATAAAAGCAGGAAATTTACGGATGGAGGAAAATTATGCATCAAGCATTGTATCGAGTGTATCGCCCAAAGACTTTTGACGATATCGTAGGACAGGAACACATCACTTCTGTATTAAAAAACCAGGTTGCAGAGGATACGGTGAACCATGCATATTTGTTTTGCGGACCGAGAGGAACAGGAAAGACTTCGACAGCAAAGGTTTTGGCAAGAGCGGTAAACTGTACAGGAGAGATCAAACCGTGTTATCAATGCAAATCGTGTGAACAATCGTCCTTAGATATTATTGAGATGGATGCGGCGTCGAACAATTCTGTAGATAATATTCGTGATATTCGTGATAACATTGTGTTTATGCCGAGCGTATCACGGTATAAGGTGTATATTATAGATGAAGTTCATATGTTGTCACAAGGTGCATTCAATGCATTGCTCAAGACATTGGAAGAACCGCCCAGCCATGTAATTTTTATTTTGGCTACAACCGAACCTCAAAAAATCCCCGCAACGGTACTGTCTCGATGTCAACGGTTTGATTTTAAGAAAATAGATGACAGTATCTTGACACAACAGTTGGAAAAAGTTCTTTTACAAGAGGGGAAAGAGTTTGAAGCAGATGCGGTTCAATGTATTGTTCAAAAAAGTGATGGCGGAATGAGAGATGCACTATCTCTTTTGGATAAGGTGATGAATCTTTCGAAATTGACAAAACAGGAAGTGATTCAAGCATTAGGAGAAGTTCAAGAAGAAACCTACCTTGCGTTCATTCAGTTTATGAAGGACAAAAATATTCCGGAGTTACTGTCACTGATTGAACAACTGAACCAAAACGGTCTGGATATGAAACAGTTTGTTGTAGATTTGCTCTATTATTTGAAGGAAAGTTTGCTCAAGATGTGGAGCGAGGAAGAAAAAGAACAGTTGGACAAAGTGTTTCAATCTGTTGAGGTTTCAGATGTTGTTCGTTGGATTGAAAAAATGGCATTTATTTTGAATGAAATGAAATACTCTTCCGTTCCGGCGACAATTTTGGAAGTAGAGACGATTCGTTTTTTGGAAATGCCTTGTGAGATGACAGCGGATGTGCAAGATTTGATTCTGTTGCAAAAAGAACTTGTGAGGTTGAGAGAACGAGTACAGATGTTGGAGCAAAAATTGCAAGTCGGAGCGTTGCGTTCTGCTTTTGCTCAAAGAGAAGAATGTGACGAAGAAGTTAAAAAAGAAGAACAACATTTGATTTCAAGTTGTGATGTCAAAGAATTACCGGAACAGTTATCTGCACAGGAGCAAGACAAGGTAGACGATATCAACAATAGATTTTCTGAGATATATGAACTGCTGAAACAACGACATGAAGCAAGCAAAAAAGCATTGCTTCAGGAAGGAAGAGTGGTTCGGTTTGTTGGACAACAAATTTATATCGCTTATGACAGAGCATATGAATTTCATAAGAATCGGATTGATACATCTGAAACAGTGCAACTGTTGAGTCAGATTTTTTCAGACTGTTTACAAGAGACAGTCAAAGTAAACTTTTTGTTCAAAGATGAGATGAAAAATATTTCAGAAGAACAGAAAGAAGATATTGTTGATGTGTTGAAACAGGAGTTTCCGGACATTCCTTTGGAAGTAGAGTAAAAGTTTGTAATTGTATGGAAAAAAGGGTATAATATACAAAAAATTAGGAGGGTTTGATTATGGCAAGAAAAGGCGGTTTTCCCGGAGGTATGATGCCGGGAAATATGAATAATATGTTGAAACAAGTTCAAAAAATGCAAAAAGACATGGAGAAAATGCAAGCTGAACTTGAGGAAAAAGAAGTAGAAGCTTCCGTTGGAGGCGGTGCCGTGAAGGTAGTTGCAAACGGAAAGAAACAAATTATATCGATTGAAATCAAACCGGAAGTAGTTGATCCGGAAGATATTGAAATGTTGCAAGATTTGGTATTGTCTGCTGTGAATGAAGCGTTGCGTTCTGCTGATGAAATGTCTGCCGGCAAAATGGCACAGTTGACAGGCGGAATGAATATCCCGGGACTATTCTAATGCAACACTATTCCAACCATATTGACCAGTTAATTGAGCGATTGGGAAAACTTCCCGGAATAGGATACAAAACGGCACAAAGATTGGCATTTTATATTATTAATATGCCGAAAGACGAAGTGATTGGACTTGCGAATGCAATGCAGAATGCAAAAGAACATATTACCTATTGTGAAGTTTGTTATAATATTTCGGATGCAAATCCGTGCAGTATCTGTGATTCCAAAACAAGAGACAGCGCTACAATCTGCGTGGTAGAAGATCCCAGAGATGTTGCAGCAATGGAGCGTACGAGGGAGTATCATGGAAAATATCATGTGTTACACGGAACGATTTCTCCCTCTCAAGCAATTACTCCGGATATGATTCGGATTAAAGAACTGATGAGTCGATTGCATGACCCTGAAATCAAGGAAATTATCATCGCAACGAATACGACGATTGATGGAGAGGCAACAGCGATGTATCTTGCTCGTTTAATTAAACCGTTCGGTATCAAGGTAACAAGAATCGCACACGGTTTACCTGTCGGAGCAAATTTGGAATTTGCAGATGATGTGACGATTGGACGTGCATTGGAAGGACGAAGAGAATTATAAATATTTTTAGAAAATTTTGAAATATGTATTGACAGTAAGTAAAAATCGTATTAGAATTTATATAATTTATTTTTTAGAAAGGAGCAATTAAAATGACAGTTCAAAATAACCGTAAAAACCAAAAACAACATAATCCTAATTTTAATTGTTGCTTTCAACAACAATATTACTATTATATGAATTAGAGAGTCACCTAAATTCGTGGCTCTGTTTGCATTGGACAAAGGAGCCTCTAATTTTATGGTATGACTTTAGATGAGCTCCTTGCAATGTAAGATGCAGGGAGTTTTTTAATTGTAGGAAAAGCAAGTTGTTGAACATTCGCTGAAAGGAATGAAAGGTGTAAATCTTTTTTGTAGCGGGTGATAGAGATCATTTACAATGTGAAGTATGTTTGAGATGATGTCATATAAAAGAAGAGGAGGTTATTTTGACAGAACAACGATTTGTATGATAGGAATTTTTGTTGGTGGAAAGTAGTTTAGGATTATGTTGAGAGAAACAGAAAAGGAGAGGATACTATGTTTGATTTGAAACAACACAGAACACCGAAACTTGGTGAAGCTTTGGTAATTACAGCAATTATTTTTGTTTTATTAGGATTTCCGATGATAGCGATAGAGAATATGACACCTCATATTCCGGTTTTGATTAGCATTGTATTTTTGATATTGTACGGGTTGATTCACAAAGTGAAATTTATAGATTTGCAAGAGAGTATGATTCAATCGGTTACCACAAGTATGGGAGCGATTTATCTATTCTTCTTTATCGGAATTTTGATTTCCGTACTGATGATGTCCGGCGCAATTCCGACTTTGATGTACTATGGCTTGATGATTATTTCGAGTAAGACTTTCTATTTATCAACTTTTTGTATTACGGCAATTATCGGTATTTCAATCGGAAGCAGTTTGACTACGGTTGCGACACTTGGAGTTGCGATGATGGGATTGTCTCATGCATTCGGATTAAATTCTGCCATTACAGCAGGTGCGATTGTATCGGGAGCGTTTTTTGGAGATAAAATGTCACCTCTTTCTGATACTACCGGAATTGCTGCAAGTATCGTCGGTGTGGATTTGTTTGAACATATCAAAAATATGATGTATACAACCATTCCTGCGTTTGTGATTTCAGCAATCACTTTTTCCGTTTTATCTCCTTGGAAAGAAGTAGGAAACTTGGAGAGTGTCGCTCAGTTTCAAACGGATATTCTATCAACGGGTTTGGTGAATGGATATGCATTACTTCCGTTTGTATTACTGTTGGTGTTCTCTATTTTCAAAATTCCTGCCGTTGTGAGCATTATTCTTACAAGCATTGCAAGTTTGCTTCTTGCACAAATACAGACAGCTTACTCTTTTCAAGAAATAGGACAGATTTTGTTTGCAGGATTTTCGAAAGAAGGTGTGCCTGAGAGTATTGCATCTTTGATTCAACGCGGTGGAATTCAAAGTATGTTTTTTACCATCACCATTGTTATTTTGGCACTTAGTTTGGGTGGTCTGTTATTTGGATTGGGGATTATTCCGACTCTGTTAGAAAGTATTGCTCACTTATTGGTTTCGCCGTCACGAGCAACAATTTGTGTAGTTGTAACAGCAGTCGGTGTGAACTTTATTGTCGGAGAACAATACTTGAGTATTTTATTGGCGGGAAAAACATTTAAACCGGTGTACGATAAATTGAATTTACATTCCAAGAATTTGTCGAGAACTTTGGAAGATGCCGGGACAGTTATCAACCCTTTGGTGCCTTGGGGAGTGTGCGGGGTATTTATTACAAGCATGCTCGGAGTATCTACTTTGCAATATGGAATGTTTTCTGTTTTTTGTTACAGCAGTTTGCTTTTGACAATCGTATTCGGATTCACCGGTATTACTCTTACAACAAAATCGGAATAATATGCAAACAATAGACAAGCATTGATAAAAACAAGTTAGAAATAACTCTCTGTTCTGTAAATAAGACACTGATTTTACAGGAAAGAGAGTTTTTCTTTTCTCATTTTATTCTTTTATACTATTGATTTTACTTGATTTAATAGTTAATATAATGGTAAGAAGGAGGGGAGTGCCTTGAGAACGAATTGGAGTTTACGGATCCAAAACTTTGGCCGTATTTCAGAAGCGGAAATTCAAATCAGTCCGATGATTTTATTTGTAGGTGACAACAGTAGTGGCAAGAGTTATCTAATGTCTCTTTTGTGGGGGATGATGGAAGAGAATTATTATGACTATTTGAATATAGAGGAGTGCCAAAATTGGGAAGTGTATCAAAATGCGAGAGCTGTCTTTGTGAATACAGTTTTGAAAAAAGAAAAGAACGGCGCATTGACAAATGAGGAAAAACGGATTTTTGTTCAATTTTTCAATGTGTTTTTTATGGAAAATAAGGAAGAAATTCTATCCAGTATCTTTAACGGAAATATTGAGGGGGAATTTTTTGAAATTAAATTGTTAGATAAAAACCAATTTAATTTGGATCAACAAAAAATTAAACTTTGGAGACAAGAGTTGGACAAAACGGTAGAACATAGGAAAGAAAAATTGTTTCTAAGGGGAGTGATGAATTGTTGCTTGCAAATTCTGTTTTCTGATTTGATCGGAGATGTAGATAAACCGAAAGGAGCATTGTTTTTGCCGGCATCCAGAACAGGATTTATGTTGACTTACAAAACTCTGATTAACGAAAGTTTGAAACAACATTTTGGACACAAAAAAATGCAGGGAAGTATTTTTACTAAACCTGTCATTCAATTTTTGAACCAGATTGTAGCAATGGGAGATGAAGCGGATAATGAGTATGATGACATCATTCGCTATATAGAAGAAGAGGTAATTCGCGGAAAGGTTGTGACGGATCACGCCCCAATTAAAAACATTTATTTTGCTTCAGAGGGTATGCAAGAGCAAATTCCGTTGTATTTGACCTCTTCGCTTGTAACGGAACTTTCGTCGATTCTTTTGTTTTTGAGGGACAAAAAGACACCTTTTAAGACACTTATCATTGAAGAGCCGGAAGAACATTTGCATTTGAAAGCACAGTCCATGATGGCAAAAATTTTGGCGATGATTTTGAATAAGAACAAAAATGTGTGGATTACGACACATAGTGATACGTTCTTCCAACAAATGAACAATTTGGTAAAAGTGTACAGTCATCCGAGAAAGACAGAATTAAGTAAGAAGTTTCGTTTGAAGGAAGAGGAGCTTTTGAACTATAAGGATATTCAAGTGTACCAATTCGATATTGTAGGAGATAAGACCGTTGTAAGCAATGTACCCGGTTCTGAAACGGGATTTCCTGCAATCACATTCAATGATGTGATTGATGAGCTAATCAATCAAGTAATTGAATTGGAGGAAGACGATGATTAAGGTAGGATTTGAAGAAAGATTGCAATTGCTCAATTTAGATGACACTGTTCGAGCGACCGATCGTATTGTGATTTTGACTGAAACACAGAAATTGGGAAAAGCAAAATTAATATGTCATTTGAATCACTTCAATATTTGTTTTTTGAATGCGGATAAGCAGACTTTTCGATGGCTCAGAACGTTGAAGTGTGCAGATGCGATTTTGTTTGAACAAAGGGAGAATCGTTGGATACTAAAAATTGTTGAGTTTAAAAAATGTATGACGGTAGAAAGTGTCAAAAAATCCTTGGAACAATTTGAAGGGGCATTGTACAATGCAATAGCAATTGCAGGTTTTTTACAAATTGAAGATTTTGAGGAAGTTCGCTTATACAGTGCATTTCGATTTGATAAAATGAACGAAAATCCGTTGCTTCGAAAACGTAGAGAAAATCAAAAAGCAATTCGTCAGTGGGAACGAGGAAAGGTGAAACTTCCGTTTATTGAGGAGACGGTGCCATATAAACGAATTATATTGGATGAAAACGGAGACGGAGAAGTAACTTTGTAAAAGCAATAAGATATATTAATCACGAGGAAAAGAGGAAAAAGTATGGGACGTACAGGTATTACAGTTGCAATAATGGTTGGGCTGATTATCTTGCAATTTGTGTTGGTTCATTTGCAATTAAAGAGTATTCGAGCTACCATGAATGAACTTTCGGAATATGGCAAGGTGATTTCCGGAGCACATAAGACAATTATGGGAAGAGGTAGTATTGTGGCGATGGCAGTCAAAAAAGGACATGTCAAACGCGCAAAAATCATCATGGGTTCAGGTGCTTTCGGCAGATTCAAAGACTTTGGTGAAATTGAAGGAAAGACATTGGAACAAATCAGAATGGAGCACATCAATCCGAATATTACCAAAAAAGGAAAAGAAAAATTCAAAGCAATTGCATTGGAAAATGCATTGAATATGTATTATGAAAAATAAGGAACGATGAAATTTTACCAGGAGGAAGAAAATGGAGTATTCTATCAAATATCAACAAATACAGCCTTCTGTAACTATGGCAGTGACAGCGAAGGCAGCAGAATTAAGAAGTAACGGAGTGGATGTCATCAGTTTTAGCGCCGGAGAACCGGACTTTGCAACTCCGAAAAATATTTGTGATGTAGCAATCAAATATTTGGAAGACGGACATATCGGATACACAGCAGCAGCAGGCTTACCGAAATTGAGACAAGTCATTGCGGATAAGTTGAAAAAAGACAACCATCTTGAATACAAAATGACGGATATTGTGGTTTCAAACGGTGCGAAACATGCAATTCGAAATGCAGTAGAAGCGATTACCAATCCGGGAGACGAATGGATTATTCCAAGTCCTTACTGGGTGACTTATGCGGAATTGGTCAAAATGTCAGCCGGAGTTCCCGTTATTGTGGAAACAAAGGAAGAGAATGAATTTAAAATTACAGCTGAGGAGCTTGAAAAAGCGATTACTCCAAAGACAAAAGCAATCTTTTTGAATACTCCTTGCAATCCGACAGGGGCAGTCTATACCGAAGAAGAGTTGGAACAAATTGCAGCTCTTGCGGTAAAACATGATGTTATGGTGGTTTCCGATGAAATCTATGAAAAACTGATTTATGACGGGAAACATATCAGCATTGCTGCTTTGAATGAGGAAATAAAAGATAGGACTATCGTTGTAAACGGAGTTTCTAAGGCGTATGCGATGACAGGGTGGCGAATCGGATATACAGCATCAAATTCCAAGATTGCAAAAATTATTTCCAGTATGCAAAGTCATACTACTTCCAATCCGAATACATTGGCGCAATATGCTGCAATTGAGGCGTTGGAGGGAGAACAAGAGATGGTTGAACAAATGAAAGTGGAGTTTGAACAAAGAAGAAACCTTATTGTAGAAAAAATTGAACAGTTGCCTTTGGTATCCGTAAAAAAACCGAAAGGTGCTTTCTATGTAATGCTGAATATCAATCAGTGTAAAGGAAAGAAGTATTGTGGAACAGAAATCAAAGATTCTTTAGGATTCGCAGAATTGCTTTTGGAACATACTAATGTAGCGGTTGTTCCCGGAATTGCATTTGGAGCGGACGATTTTGTGAGATTGTCTTATGCAACTTCAAGAGAAAAAATAGAAGAAGGAATGAAAAGAATCGGGTTATTTTTGAACGAATTACAATCATAAAAATGATTCGTGTAAAAATTTGTTTTGTAAACAGGGCGGGATTTTTTTGTGAATAAGTCTATGGTTCAAAAATAAATTTAAAAAGTCAGAGAGGATATGGAATGAAAGTTTTGGGAATAGATACTTCTACAGCATCGCTCAGTATTGCGCTCACTGTGGATGGAGTATTGAAGTATGAGTTGATTCAGAATCATGCATTGACGCATAGTGAGAGATTACTTCCCTATTTGGAACAGATGATGAAATCGGTAGAGTTTTCGTTGGATGATATAGATAGAATTGCATGTACAGTCGGACCGGGTTCCTTTACAGGAATTCGTATCGGAGTCAGTGTAGCAAATGCATTTTCAATGTCACTAGGGAAACCGGTTATCGGTATTTCTACTTTAGAGGCAATGGCGTTTGCACATCGATTCAGCAAAAATATGATTGTCAGTACAACAGATGCGCAGAGAGAACACTTTTATGTAGCCTTTTATCAGGCACACGGAGGGAATGAAATCTTTTCATTAGGAAAAGAAGAAGTGCTTTCTAAAACAGATATTTTGCAACGATGTGAAAATTATGAAAAGGTTATTATAACAGGAGATGCAGTATCCATGTGGAAAGATTTGCCGCAAGAGATTCAAAAAGCACCGCCGGATATGTGTTATCCGAGAGCGGTTTCTGTTTGTTTATTGGCAGAGCGACAGGGTATACAAGAAACAAAGTATATTGAACCGGTATACTTGAGAAAATCACAAGCTGAACTTCAGTTTGAAGAAAGGCAAGGGAAGCAATGATTATACTTGAAAGAATGAATCAAAATCATATTACACAAGTATATGACCTTGAGATGTCTTGTTTTGCGATACCGTGGAGTCTATGTTCGCTGTATGACCAACTGTTGCAACCGGCTGCTTGCTACTTTGTTGCATTGGATTGTGATAAGGTAGTCGGATATGGCGGATTTGTGCAAGTTTTGGATGAAGGCAATATCAATAATATTGCAGTATTGCCGGAATATCGTCAGCAAAAAATCGGAACTGAGATTTTAGAAAAATTGATTGCAGAAGGAAATAAACTTGGAGTAAAAGACTTTTTTTTGGAAGTCAGAGTCTCGAACGAACCTGCCAAAACATTATATCATAACAATGGATTCAAAGAAGTTGGAATCAGAAAAGCATATTACAAAGATAACAATGAAGATGCCATTGTTATGAGAAAATCAATGGAGGAAGAGGATTGAAAGAAATAGCAATATTAGGAATCGAAAGTAGTTGTGATGAGACCGCAGCCGCTGTGATACAAAACGGAAGAACAATTCTTGCAAATGTTGTTTCGACACAGATTGATATTCATAAAAAGTTTGGCGGAGTAGTTCCGGAAGTTGCATCCAGAAACCATGTGGTAGATATCAACAGAGTATTGGAAGAGACCTTAGAACAATGGGGAAGACCGTTACAAGAAATTGATGCGATTGCAGTTACTTACGGTCCCGGTTTGGCGGGTGCGTTGTTGGTGGGACTGTCTACAGCAAAATCGCTGTCTTTTGCACTCAACAAACCGTTGGTGGGAGTCAACCATATTGAGGGACATATCGCAGCAAACTACATTGCGTTTCCGGAGTTGAAACCGCCTTTTATTTCATTGATTGTATCGGGAGGACATACCCATATTGTAGAGGTACAGGATTATAATCAGTTTTGTATTTTGGGGAAAACGACGGATGATGCAGCAGGAGAGGCATATGACAAAGTTGCACGCGCTATCGGATTGGGTTATCCCGGAGGACCACAAGTAGATGCTCTTGCAAAACAAGGAAGTTACACCATTGATTTTCCAAAATCATATTACAAAGATGACAGTTATAACTTCAGTTTTTCAGGCTTGAAATCAGCTGTTCTAAATTATATCAATTCTTGTAAGATGAAAGGATTAGACATTCATTGTGAGGATATTGCTTGTTCTTTTCAGGAAACAGTAGTAGATGTTCTGTTAAATAAGGCGCTAAAAGCAGTGGAAGAAAAAGGGTATCATGCTCTGGTATTGAGTGGGGGCGTTTCAGCAAATTCTCGCCTGAGGGAACGAATGAAAGAAGAATGTGATAAAAGAGGATATCAATCATATTATCCGCCTCTTTCCTTATGTACCGACAACGCGGCGATGATAGCATCTGCCGGATATTATCGGTATATGGATGGGATCATAAGCGACTTGTCTTTATCAGCAAAACCGAATTTAAAAATAGGGGAACGATAAGAACGAATGATTTGTAAAAATGTAAAACAGAAATGATAACAGAAGTGTTTGTAAAGAGGAACTTGAATTTGAATGGAAAACATGAAGGATAGAAGCATAAAAGCACAAAAGCACAAAAGCACAAAAAATTCTTGTTATGTGCCCTCTGTTTCAATTTGTTTGAAAAAATGGTGTTCTTATAACACTACTGTATATGGCTCACAAGCATCTTTGAAATAATTTACAGGTGAAATGATTGACAAACCGTGTCGATATGGCATTTTTGTAAAATGATAAGATACTGTTTTTACCAATAGAGTAGAATCATCCTAGTTTCATGAATTTTGTAGATATTTGTAATTGGATAAAGAAAACAGGGGTATCATAAGAGTACAGTAAAGAATGAAAAATTTAGATTAGATAGGAGAAGTATCATGAAATTAGAACTTGAAAAATTACATCATTGCTATGCGGTAGCAAGCGAAATGAAACGATTGGCAGAAGAACAACCGGACAAATATCCTGTAAATCCGAATGATGCATATGTTCTCGGAATGTTGCACGATATCGGTTATCAATTTACAGACAGTAAAGCAGAACATGCTCATATTGGTGCAGAGGTGTTGAAACAACAAGGATATAAGTATTGGGAAGATGTTTATCATCATGAAGATATGGATTTGGAATATGATTCTGATATGTTGAGATTGTTAAGACATGCAGATAAGACTGTTTCTACAGACGAAATAATCAACGGATTGATGGATAAGTATTGTAAAATCTATTAAAAATTTGTTTGGAACATAACAACAGAAAGCTATTTGCAAAGTAGCAGATGTTTTAAAAAGATGGGATTCTTGATGTTAGGAATCTCATTTTTTTGTTGATTTCGCGGAAATAACCTCCCGGTTTCGTATCGACCCAAAAAAGTCAGACAAGAAAAGCTAATGATTAGAGGTCGGTTTTTTAATGGCAAAATATAGCTATGAATTAAAAAAGAAAATTGCAACAGCTTCTCTAAATGGAGAAGGCGAATATTTCACACTCCGATTATATTTGTACTCTCAATAATGCTACAATGTAAAGATTGATATTGTTATCTGTTTCGATTACAGCTGTTATCATGTTTGCTTATTATTCGTAGTCTAAAGAATCCAATTCTCCGCTTTCGATTCCGATGAAGATAAAGTTTTGAAACAGAGTATTTTTCATTTAACTTTAGGGCGATTCATTAGGATGTTAGAATGTGTATTTTCTTTGATAGATGGATAGAGCTTTTTTGGATAAAAAGAGTCATTTTGTGATATGATATTATTAGGGCAAAATATTTGTAACGATAAATGAAGAAGTTGCGTTGTTACGGTATTATGAATTAGCAATTCGGATAGGGTTTTATACTATGTTTGTTTCATTTGCAGATATCGTACTATTTTAGTTGCCGTTCATAGTTTAAGTAAGTCTAATATTCCATTCTTTTTATTACGGTTATGACAAGCTGACATAGATGATTTCTTTCAGATTTATTATAATTAAGTCAAGTTTTAGCTTAAGATGATAATGGAAATCAGATAAAAAATTGTGTGGCTAACAGTGGGTAT
The DNA here is from genome assembly GCF_000163895.2 of Filifactor alocis ATCC 35896. NCBI lineage: Bacteria > Bacillati > Bacillota > Clostridia > Peptostreptococcales > Filifactoraceae > Filifactor > Filifactor alocis. The sequence goes on along the minus strand of NC_016630.1, from coordinate 996,240 downwards.
GAAAAATTTTTGTTTATTGATACATAGATGATTTTTAGATGTAAAACAGTAGGACATAGAAAGAGATAATGGTGTAATTTTGATGAAGATAGAGTTGTTTCAAACAGAAAGACTTGATGAAATAAAAGAGTTTTTTGGCGAATTGATTTTTCCGAGTAATTTGAATTGTATCGGTTGTGGCGAGAGCATTTGGAACAAAAATCCGTACAGTCTGTGCCATAGCTGCTATCAAAAATTGGAGTTTACAGATCAGGTCTGTAAGCATTGTGGGAGGAGGACATTGCTTGGAACAAGTTGTTTTTGTCAATCGGAACATTATTATTTTGACAGTATTGATACTTGTTTGGTATACAATGACTTTTTGCAAAAGTTGATTTTTCGTTATAAGTACGGACATCAGACCTATTTGAGTCGATTTTTCACAGAAATTTTGATACAAAAATTGAATGAAAAGGAAATTTTCTATGATTATATCACGTATGTTCCGATTCACAGAAACAGAATGAGGGAACGGGGGTTCAATCAGACACAGCTAATAGCAGAGATGGTTGGAGAACATTTTTCTGTTCCTGTGGTTGAATTTGTCACGAGAACAAAAGACACTCCATTTCTGTCATCCTATCGACCTTTCCAAAGAATGTTACTTGTCGAGGATGCTTTTGAACATAAAGAGATTGAAGTGCAACCTAAGAGCAATATTTTGATCTTGGATGATATTGTTACCTCCGGCAGCACATTGAGTACTGTCAGCAAAGTGATAAAAAAAGAACACGACAGCTTGCGTGTTCATTGTATTGCCATTGGCAATGCACGAGTATAAGTTAAGACATAGCAATGATACAAAGTAAAAATAACATAATATAACACATCAGAAGATATCAAAAATTGTTAGTGCTTCCAATGTTTTTGTGTGAAAATAAATTACTTAACTGTTATTCGTATGACTAGCCCTCTTTTACAATTTGAAGTTATTGTTCATAGTTTAATGCTTCGGATATGTTATTTGCACGATTCCAACTAAAATAATCCTGAAGATAAAATTTCTTTGAAATGATTAAGTTATGACAGTTGCATTTAGGTTTTATAAATGCGATATCATGTATTCACAGAAATAAAGGCTTAGCAGTATATCGGATTACAGTTATGGTTTGTAATAGATAGTAGTACTATGAAGTGATGTAGGGTTCACAAATAAATAAAAAATGAAAACCAGTTGATTATTCACCTCAATACGATATAATGAAAGTATATTGTACTGAAAATGGAGGTCATGTTATGAAAAGCAAAAAAGTATTATCTGTTGTTTTGTCATGTATATTGCTATCAACTAATGCACCGTTATCATTGTTTGCCGAAACAAACAATGAGGATTATCAGGATGATGCCATAGAATTAACAATTTATGAGAAGACGAGAAATCATTGGGCATATGAGCAGATTTCCAATATGCAAAAACTTGGCATTGTCAGAGACAACTGGGATTGGTCACATCGGTTTGACCCTGAAAAAAATATCACAAGAGCTGAAGCGGTAGAACTTATTCTAAAAATACTTCTTTCGAAAGATTTTTTGGTAAAAGAGATGCAACTCCAACGAAAAGACAGCGGAGATAATGTGTCAGATACATACATCAAATTAGCTCAAAAGTACAACATTATAAGCGATTATTCGGATAATACCTTTCGAAGTCAGGAATATGTAACAAGAGAAGAATTCGTCTCTATGTTAATTCGAACAAAAACTGCGATACAAGACATAGCAGACCAAAACAAAGAAACTCCTACATTTATAGATGTGTCTGCAGATAGATGGTCAAGCAAAAATATCATAACAGGTACAAAGGCGAATATATTAACAGGACATGGACATGAATACTTTTTCCCGACAGATACCATCACAGTAGGAGAAGCATACACAGTCCTAAACAATTACCATCAAGAACTGTACATCAAATACCGGGGAATTGTGGGAACAGCCGGATACAAACATCAGGTACAACCTGATATCACAGTCAACCTGATTCAAGAAAAAGATAATCAGATTATCCAAACTGTAAAAACAGATCAATACGGAGAATATCGGTTCCGTGATATACAAGAAATACCGCAAGGAAAGTACACTATCCAAGCAAAATATCAGGACAAAACAGCAGAACTTAAAAATATTATGATACCAAGAACAACGCCGTGGATACAAGAGACTATCAATATAGAAAATACACCTACTGTAATTGAAGAAAAACAGAACCGAAGCAGTGAGGAAACAACACTTACTGAAAAGATAATATCGTTGAAACAGGGTGTAGTAGTACCGTTGACATATCAACTACAAGTAGTATCGACACAAGGAGGAGAAATTATATCAAAAATAAAAGGTCGATATCCGAAAGGAGCAGTTGTACCGATTAAAGCAAAGGCATACGATGAATATAGGCATTTCTTCAATGAATGGCTCAGCACGAACGGAGGAACATTTCGAAACAAGAAAAACCAAAGCACAGTTTTTATTATGCCGGCTCATGACACCACAGTCACAGCGGAATTCATTAGTTCTCGAGAGTATATGGATGACTATTGGAAAATGGACAACGGACTGGATCCGAACAGAAGAGACAGCGATGGAGATGGACTAAGGGACGGATTTGAATACATGGTAGGAACGGATCCGTTGCAACAAGACACGGACCATAATGAAATCAGCGATGCAGATGAAGACTACGATAATGACGGACTTACCAACTTACAAGAACAAGAGTTGGAAACAGATCCGAGTGATGAAGACACAGATGGAGATGAGTTATCCGACTATGATGAAGTAACAAAATATAAGACGAATCCAACTACTCAATATACAGACGATGATGCGTTATCTGATGACGAAGAATTACTAATGGGACTTGATCCGACAAAAACTATGACAGACGGGAAAACACCTGATGATGAAAGAAGAATCAGACAAACTACAACAGAACAGGCAATGACAGATAGTCTATATCAGAGTGAAAATCCTTTTATTCCATCTATTACAGGAGAAGTAGAGGGAAATATCAACCGAAATATCACTTTAGACCTTATCTACCATCAACTGGTTGGAAACAATCGTGCAATCGTAAGTGACGGTATAAAAGTGACAACAAGAAATGAGGAAAATCAAACTCTAAAATACCCGTTAGAACTAAATTTCGAATGTAAAGGAATTTACAAGGGAGATTTAAGAAAATTATCTATTGCAACTTTTTCAAAAGAAGAGGGGATAGAACTTATTCCAACTGATGTAGATATCAAAAATAGAATCATCAAAGGAACAATCCGATGGGAAGGAATTTATTTTGTGATGGATATCGATCAATTCCTCAGACGAATCGGTATCGATGTATTCCAAAATATCAACCATCCGAATCTTCCGCTATCTGAAGAGCTTGATGTCGTATATTTGGATGATTTTCAAATTATTAAACTCACAAAATCGATTGAGGAAGCAGATACGAATGATAGTGACGGAGATGGATTGACGGATAAAGAGGAACTTGGCACCCAAATCCAAAGAAATATGTACCCATATATCAAACTGTTACTTGAACGATACAAGATAAATCCAAAGAAATATACAGGTAAAACAACAATCAATGTATGGGACTACGAATCTGATCCGACATTAATTGATACAGATTATGACGGTATTCCTGACGGACAGATAGATTATGATGGAACTCAGGTGGAAAGAGACAGATATTCAAGAGAAGAGCTTGACTATAGACATATTCCGAAAATGATAGGACCATATTCCTATGATTCCTATGATTCATGTAATTACGACTGTGGATTTTATTTTTATTACAGATACTATAATCCTGGGGATGGTGAAGTGAAAGATGATCACGGAGATAGTTATGATGCAAAAATGATAAGCAAATGGCCGGCCATCGGGAAATTAAAGATGTTGAAAAGGGATGCAATGTTACCGTAATATAATTATGAAGATATTGACATCGAAAATGTAGAGCGGACATGGAATTTATAGAAATCAATCTTAAACGGAAAATTGTTAGGTGAGAATTACAATTTTCCGTTTAAGAAGTAACAAATAAAGAGAAAAGACAGCAAATCAAAAAATAATGAATTGCTGTCTTTTTGGTTGTTTTGAATTTCTTATATGCAAGACAGCCCAAAAAAATTTTGTAGGCTGAGAAGATATCGGAACAAGCTGATATTAACTTAAATACTTGATTTTTTTATCATACAGTTGTTTGAAGATTAAAATACTATTTACGGTTGCAATCAGTTCTGCAATCCAAAAAGCGGACCATACTGCATTTAGGGTCGAAATTTTGGATAAAATGTAAGCAAGTGGAAGTATGATTAGGAGCTGTCTCATAAAAGAAACGTACAAGCTGTATTTTCCGATTCCAAGTGCTTGGAAGAAACAGGATAACAGAACTCCGATCGATGCAATCGGAAATGATATAGAGATAATCCTAAGTGCCGGAACGCCGATGGATAACATTTCGTCGGAGGCATGAAATAAGGATAATAGGAGTTGAGGAATGCTCCAAAATATTATCATTCCGATGGTCATGATAAAGAGTGCAATATAGATTCCGTATTTTAGGGCGTGCAGCATACGCTCTTTATTTCTTGCGCCGTAGTTATATCCTATGATTGGCATCAAACCTTGTGTGAGTCCGAATACCGGCATAAATACAAAAGATTGTAGTCTAAAATAAATCCCTAAGATAGATACTGCTGCAGAAGAGAAGGAAATCAGAATGGCGTTCAATCCTCCGATTAAAATTGCCGCAATGGATTGCATCATCATAGAGGGAAAGCCTACAATATAGATTTGTTTTACAGTGTTCCAATTAAAAGAATATTTTTTGATGCTGATGTGGACATCATGTTCTTTTGTGTAGATGATATAGAAAGAAAAAAGAAAAGCCAAGCCTTGGCCTATAATAGTTGCAATTGCAGCTCCGCTCACACCGAGTTTGGGTGCTCCGAACAAACCGAAAATCAAAATCGGATCCAAGAGGATATTGGTAACGGCACCCGTCAATTGAAATAACATAGGATACATCATATTACCCGTTCCTTGTAGTGTTTTTTCAAAATTGATTTCTAAAAATACAAAGATAGAACATGTAGTGACAATTTGTAGATAAGAGGTAGCTTGATGAAATATTTCCGGATCGGAAGTAAAACCGGAAACAAAAGGTTTTACCGCAAAAAATCCGATAAGCAAAAAGAGAATGCTGCTCATTACGGCCAAATAAATTCCATGTGTTGCAGCTTGGTTTGCGTCTTCCTGTTTTTGTTCTCCCAGTTTTCTGGAGATATAGGAGTTTAATCCAATGGCAGTACCTACCGCAATAGAAATGATTAATATTTGGATAGGGAATGCAAGTGTAATCGAGGTAAGGGCCTTTTCTCCTAATTTAGATACAAAGATACTGTCCACCACGTTATAGAGTGATTGTATCAACATTGAGAACATTGCCGGTAACGACATACTAAAAATAAGCGGCAAAACAGGAGCGATTCCCATTTTATTTTCTTTTGTTTGTGCCATAAAAATCTCCTTTCAACATAGTAAGCAAATATAAGAACATGATTGTTTATTGAAAATCATTATTTTATCTTGTAAAAAAGAAAAAAGAGGATAGTTTTTCTTTTTTAAGAAAAATATCCTACTGATACTAAAACTTGCTTTGGAACTGTCATAAACATATAATTTGAAAGAAATGCTCTTTTCAAGATGATTCTAATTGAAATAACGGAAATAATTTGTTGGACTCATTAAGCTATCAACAGGAACTTAATATTATGACAGGGGTAAGTCAAACGGATAGTAGTATGAAATTGTAGATTCATCTATCTACGGTTCTGTAGTATATCATAAAAAATCGATAGAAACAAGCAAAAACGAATGAAGTTTTGCTTATAATCTATCGATTTTATAGAAAGATATTTTTATGACTTTGTAAAGGGTTATTTGAATAATTTAATCAATCCTGAAGAGTTCAACCAAATAACAAAGATTGCAACAGGAACAATGTATTTAATCATAAACGCCCAATAACCTCTTAATTTAAATGGTAAAGTACCTTCGTTTGAAATTTCTTGAATTGCGCTTTCAGGTTTCCAAACATAGCCGATGAAGATACACATGAACATTCCTCCAAGAGGCATCAATAGGCTTTCTGCAAAATAGCTCATGAAGTCAAAGAAGTTCATTCTGAAGAAGGTTGTTTGGAATACTCCCATAGATAAGGAAGAAGGAACACCTATTAAGAATGCAGCAACACCACAGAAAATAACGGCCTTTTTACGTTCTACTCCAAAGTTATCAATCAGATATGCAGCAGGGCTTTCCAACAAAGAAATAGAAGAAGTAATTGCTGCAAACAGTACGAGTAAGAAGAACAATGCTCCAAAAACAAATCCTACCGGAATTGAGTCAAATACTGCCGGTAATGTGATGAAGATTAACCCCGGTCCTGCGGTCGGTTCAAATCCGAATGCAAATACTGCCGGCAAAATAGCAAACCCTGCCAACAAAGCGGCAAGTGTATCTAAGGTTGGGATAATCAATGCACTTCTTTCCAAGTCATTGTCTTTGGAAAGATAACTTCCGTACGTAATCATAATTCCCATTCCTAAACTCAAGGAATAAAATACTTGACCTAATGCAGCAACAAAGACATCAATTGTAATTGCCGAAAAATCAGGTGTTAAATAAAATTTAAGACCTTCTGAAGCACCCGGAAGCGTTACGGAACGCAGTACCAAAACTAAAAGAATAATGAAAAGACCCGGCATCATAACCTTACTGGTTTTTTCAACTCCGCCTTCAATTCCTTTTGCAACAATAAGGATGTTCATTAACATGAATAGTCCATGCCAAACCAAGGGTTGAATAGGGCTGGAAATAAAGTTTGAGAAATAAGCGGAAGAATCTGCAGCCATAACAGAACCTTGTCCTGTAAGATAGTTTACCAAGTATTTTAGAATCCATCCTCCGATAACGCTATAGTAGGTAACAATTGTAAAAGGAACAATAATTCCGACAGCACCTAAAATTTCCCATTTTTTATTTAATTTTTTATATGCGTTAATAGGGTTAAGCTTGGTGTTACGACCAATCGCCATTTCACCGAGCATTACGACGAAGCCGACTAAGACAACGAGAATTAAATAAATGAGTACGAATGCTCCTCCGCCGTTTTTTCCCGCAAGATAAGGGAATTTCCAAAGATTTCCAAGACCGATTGCCGATCCTGCTGCCGCCAGTATGAAACCAAGTCGGCTAAATGTTCCACGATTGTTGTTTTCCATATTAGTCTCCTTTCTATACTGTGTTTAAGCTAAATACAATGGAAGAATATCTAACAGTTTAAGAACACAGTAAATATTATATTAGATTCTAATTATACTAAAAATTCAGAAGATTGTAAATAGTAAATAATCAATAAATGCTATAAATTTTTAAAATAGTTTGTAGAATTCGAATATTTAGTATAATAGCAATAGAAAGCAACTATACCATACTTTGAAAGATATGTCAAAAGATTTACAGACTATTTTTTATTGTAATCAGTTTTTAATTATTTAATCACAAGAAATATGATATGATGAAGAAAATAAATTTTCTGTATGACATTGAAGAACTATAATACTGAAGGACTATAATCTTGTACAAAAATAATTTTGAAAGAACGAATTTATCATAAACAAACCGGTAAAATATAGATACTGTGTGCAGAAGGAAGTGAGAGAATGTTCGCGGTGGAACGGAATCAAAAAAATATTCAATCGGATGAAACAGAAAAAAAGCCATTCATTCAAATCAATCATATTCGAAAAGTGTTTACAATGGGAACTGAGAAAGTGGTTGCACTTGATGATATCAGTTTGAATATTGATAAAGGTGAGATTGTTTGCTTTTTGGGAACATCGGGTTCGGGAAAATCTACTTTTTTGAATTTGGTAGCAGGTTTGGAAAAACCTACAAAAGGTGAGATTATCGTTGGTGGAATTCCCATCCATCAATTAAATGAAGAAGAGGTTACTTTGTTTCGTCAAAAAAATATAGGTTTTATTTTTCAGGCATATCATTTGCTTCCTATGTTGACAGCGATAGAAAATGTCAGTTTACCCTTGATTTTTCGAAATGAAAACAAAGAGAAGCGTGAGATGTTGGCAAGAGAGATGCTGTTAAAGGTGGGTTTGAAAGGATATGAGATGAGAAAACCGAGCCAAATGTCAGGAGGGCAACAGCAGAGAATAGGAATAGCAAGGGCGTTGGTTGCCAGTCCTAAGATTATTTTTGCGGATGAACCTACAGGGAACCTGGACACGAACACAACAAAAGAAGTGATGGACTTGATTGTTGGTATGGTCAAGGAAAATAATCAGACCTTGATTTTGGTAACACATGACAGGATGATTGCAAATTATGCGGATAAGGTGGTTACGATTCAAGATGGGAATATTTTGAGTGTGGAGGAAAAATTAAAAGAGAAATCACAGGCTCTTTTTGTTAGAGAAGAGTGGATAATAGATTGAGTCAGAAATAAAGAATAGTTGTGAAGGAGAGTTAAAGATGAAGAAAAATAAAAAACTGATGCGAGTGGTACTTTGGATCTTGATTATATTTATGGTGGTGGGCATGGTGTTGCCGGCAATTATGTTCCATTCTTTTGCTTATGCCCAAGACTATGATTTTACAGTAACTGCGACTACATCAACAGTAGAGAGTGGTCAGGATGAAACAAAATTAAATTTCAAGATTAAAAATAATACAAATTCAAAAAAAGAAAAGGTACAAATTAAGATTGTGGATTCGGAAAATACTACAGTGTTGTCAGGTTCCAGTGATTCTGTTACTATCCCAAGTCATGAGAGCAAGACGCTCAGCATTCCCATCAGCACTTATAATATTGATGGGGGTTGGGAGTATTGGTATAAAGTGAAATTGTATGTGAATGGGCAAGAGACCACGAACAATTCATTTTCTTCTTCCAAAATCAATTCTTCTACAGAAGGAAAATATAATGTATATATTTATAACGGTGAAAAAAAAGAAAATGATTCAAAACCTAGAGATTCAGACAATACGAAACAGTATAATGGGAAAATAATGTTGTCTTTGGAAGTTCCTCAAGGAGGAGTATCCGGTGGAAATAAGAATATGGTGACAGTAAAAGCGAAAAATATTGGGAATTCGGCATTGATGGATATGAGAATTGGATTTACAAGTTTGCCGGACGGCGTTACTCTTCCAAATCAAACACTTCGTAAGAGTGTTGATACAGCAACAATCAATGTTGAGAAAACCGCTACTTTCTATTTGGAAGTGAAAGATGATGTAAAGACAGGGAATTATCCGATTGTGTTGTTTGCAGAGGGAAGACTTCCAAACGGAGGTGTCTTTTCCACAGAAGAAACGGTACATCTTCATATTTTAGGTTCTCGTAAATCAACCGAAAAAGGAGATATTTCCATTCAAAATATTAAATTGCCGGAAAAAGCAAAAGCAGGAGAATCGTTTGACGTTTCGTTTGAAGTAGCGAATACCGGAAGCGGAAAATTGGAAGGATTGAAAATAAGTGCTGAAGGAATAGATGGCATTGTGAATAAATCCAAGGGTATTTTTGTGGAAGAGGAATTATTACCGAAGCAAACAAAAAAATACAATGTTACTTTTTTCTCCAATTCAAAAACAGAACCTAAGAATTATCCGATTAAATTATCAGTGGAGCCTTTTGAAACAAAGGAGGGTGAGGCAACAATCGCGACAAGTCAGTATGCAGGTATATTCATATATGGCGGTGGAGAAAATGCTGATAAACAAGATGGCGAAAAAAATCCTCAAATTATGATAGAAGAGTATTCTTATGGCGGAAATGAGGTACAGGCGGGACAGGAGTTTGTACTACATTTAACATTGACCAATACAAGCAAAAAAGCACTTAGAAATATCAAAGTTTCTTTGAGTGCAGATGATGGAACCTTTGTTCCTGTAAATTCCAGCAGTGCTTTCTTCATCGATAGCATGGGAGCAAAATCTCAAATCAAAAAAGCGATGCGCTTTGTAGCAAAACCGACTGCTGAACAGAAGACATCGGGTATCTCTGTGGACTACAGCTATGAAGATTTAAAAGGGAATGTGTTGACAACAAAGGATACTATTTCTATTCCGGTAGTACAAAAAACGAAATTGGACATCGGAGAAGTGAATATTCCGACAGAGGGAGTATTTGAAGGGCAGCAGGCAAACTTTTCGGTAACATTCTATAACTTGGGAAAAACAGTATTGAGTAATTTGAATGTAAAGGCGACCGGAGATTTTACTATCGAAGATAAGAATGGATATTTTGTCGGAAATATGGAAGCGGGAAAAAGTGATTCTTTTGATTTTACGGTGATTCCGGATAAAGTAGGAACTGCAAATGGAGAAATTATCTTTTCTTTTGAGGATGTGTCGGGAACCATGCAGGAGGTAAGGAAAGAATTCCAATTTGAAGTGAGTGAATTTATTCCTCCGACAGATCCTTCTGATATGCCTGAAGAGAATCAAGATACTCATAAGGGCAAAAAAATAGCGGGAGTGAGTGTCTTGGTGATTCTGTTGGCAGGAGCCGGAATTTGGAAGAAGAAAAAGAACAGAAGCAAGGCGAAGGAGTTGGAAATCGATGAATAACAATGACTTATTATCGATGGCATTTCGAAACTTGAAGAGAAGAAAAGTACGAAGTCTTTTGTCTATTGTGGGAGTTGTAATTGGAACAACTTCTATTGTTGTAATGCTTTCTTTGGGAATTGGATTGAATGAAGGAAATAAGAAACAAGTAGAGAAGTATGAAAATTTGCATATTATTCAAGTAATGAACCCGGGAGGAGTAAACAGACAGACAGGAGAGAAAATTGTATTGGATGATGCAGCTTTGAGAAATATTTTGGCAATTCCGGGAGCAACGGCGGCAACTCCTGTTTTGGAACAATCATTGCGGATTGTATCCGGAAAATATGTTGCGGATGCGACTGTAATCGGAATCAGGTCAAGTACGATGGAAGCTTTTAATTACAAGGTGAAAGAAGGCGGAAGAACTTTAAGAGCGGGAGATAAAAATGCGATGGTATTTGGACAGGACGTTCTCTATGAGTTCTATAATCCGAAAAAAAGTGATTATCCTGCCTATGTTGAACCGGATGAAAATGGGAATCGCCCAAAGCCGACTGTAGATGTTTTTTCAGGGAAGCTGTTTCTGACAGGAGATACAGAGTACGGTAACAGAAAAAGGAGAGGTTCTGATTCCAATCCCAGTACAGATGCAGATAAAAAAAAGTTTAAGCAACACCCTGTAAAGGCAGTAGGAGTGTTGGAAACATCCAGCGGTTCTATGGGATATCAGGTGATGATGGATTATGATTATTTGAGCAAGATATTGGAAGAAGTTCAGAGTGCGCGAGGAGATCGTCCTCAAACTTCAAAAAAGAAATCTTATGATGAGGTCGCAGTGTATGTAAAGGATGTAAAGGATGTAAAATCTGTTTTAGAATCCATTCGTGAAATGGGGTTTGAAACTTATTCTCCTCAGGATTGGTTGAATCAAGTAGAAGAACAAGGGAAGTTGATTCAAGGGATATTAGGAGGAATCGGAGCAATTTCTCTTTTGGTTGCGGCAATCGGAATTACGAATACCATGATTATGTCTATCTATGAAAGAACAAGAGAGATTGGTGTTATGAAAGTAATCGGTGCAAATTTAAAGGATATTCGAAACTTATTTTTGTTGGAAGCGGCTCTGATTGGAGTTTCCGGCGGAGTAATCGGAGTAATGTTCAGCTATCTGATATCGTTTGCTATCAATAAGCTGTTGACATCATTCTTTGTAGAAAATATGATGGGGACAGAAGGTAGTGATTTGTCAATTATTCCATTCAGTATTGTAATTTTAGCAATTGTTTTCTCAACGGCAATCGGTGTATTGTCAGGATACTATCCTGCGAACAGAGCTATGAAAATTTCTGCTTTAGAATCTTTGAAAAATGAATAATTTTGAAAACTGAAATGATGATAAGCGAAAAACAATATGTGTTGAAATGATAAAAAATATCAATACATATTGTTTTTTTTGAAAAAGTTTGGGTATATCATAAGAAATTCGAAATGAGTCGATGTTTTTCGGAAGACGAGAGGATAGACTTTTTAATCAGATGAAAATATATTATATCATGAGGGTTAAAGTTTATCCAAACTCTGACACGAGGCAGTTCTTTAGCTAATAAGGAGTTGTGTTTTGTCATAGGGAGAGTAAAGCGGACAGTTGTAAGTTTGTTCAATCAGCATGGTTGAATGTAAAAGATTACTTTCTGCTTCTGTTGATAAGTCTTTCAATGAAAAATTGATATCAAAATTAAGCTTAGGGAGGAATTTATGTGAATCAGGTTATTAATGTAGAACATTTTAATTTTTTATTGGTATTTTTAGAGGGAGTAGTTTCCTTTTTTTCACCTTGTATCTTACCGATTTTACCTATTTATTTAGGATATTTAGCAGGGCAATCAGAGAAAGATGTGAAGAAAAACAAGATTGTAAATATGTTGTTTTTCGGAGTAGGAATTGCGTTGTCGTTCTTTATTTTGGGAATGGCTTTTACCGGAATCGGAAAGTTTTTTGATACAAATAAGGCGATGTTCAGTAGGATAGGCGGAGTGATTGTTCTGTTACTCGGACTTTATCAAATCGGATTTTATCAGAGTGATTTTCTGAATCGTGAAAGACGAATCAAACCGTTATGGGGCACAGGAAAAGTGGGGCCGCTTGTTGCACTTTTAATGGGATTTACTTTTAGCTTTGCTTGGACGCCTTGTGTAGGACCAATGTTGTCTTCTGTATTGATTATGGCATCAGGAGCGAAGACCGCGTTGCTCGGCAAAGTGTTGGTTGGGGTATATGCAGTCGGATTTTTAATTCCGTTTGTAGTATTTGGAATTTTTACAGATTTCATTATGAATTTTGTTGAGAAGAAAACAAGATTATTTCAATGGATTCCTAAATTAGGAGGTGTTCTGTTAATTGTAATGGGGTTGATTATTTTTACAGGAAAATTTAATTCCATAACAGGATATTGGAGTAGTATGTCGGTACAAGAACAGCAAAAAACAGTTGAAAGTGAACATACAAATCAAAAAGAAGAGAAGCAAGAGCAATCCGAAGAAAAAAAAGATTCCAATCAACAGGCAGAAACAATTCCCGGTTGGAATTTTGAAGAAAAAGACCAAAACGGAACGGTCCATACTTTAGAGCAATACAGGGGAAAGGTTGTATTGTTGAATTTTTGGGCAAGTTGGTGCGGCCCTTGTAATGCAGAATTACCGGATATCGAAGAACTTTATCAGGAATATGGACAGAACAGTAAAGATGTGATTATTTTGGGAGTAACGAACCCGAAGTCGGATGATTTTTTACAATCAGCTGATGTAACGGAGAGTGAATTAAAGGAATTTATAAAGGGAAAAGCATTTGATTTTCCTACAATGATGAATTCGTCCGGAAGTATTTTTGCAGATTATCAAGTCGGTGCTTTTCCAACCACTTTTATCTTGGATAAAGAAGGTAATATCGTTGGGTATTCTCAAGGTGCTTTACCGAAGGATGTCTTAAAAGATGCGATAGAGAAGCTAAGATAAGTATCTTTATAAAATAGATTGACGGATAGATAGGAATTTGATAAAATGAGTTTGCTATGCTAGACGGGGAGTTAGCGGTGCCTTGTAACCTGCAATCCGCTTTAGCAGGGTTGAATTCCATACAGAGGGGCATCTTGGTTGTTATGCCGGAAGAGAATTATGTTGATTCGTTGGTCCCATGCAATAGGAGCTTATGAACCTTGTCAGGTCTGGAAGGAAGCAGCAATAAGTAATGTCTTCTGTGTGTTGTGGGAGTGCTGATGATGAGTAGTTTTTTACGAAACAGACAATTGAAACACTTCGAAGTATGGTGCATAGCATCTTGTGAAAATATGGAAAGAGTTGGCAAAAAGTCCAACTCTTTTTTGTGATTTGATTTCGTGAAATGTGGCCTATAGGACAAAAAGTGTTGATAAAAACTTACTAATCCATTGGGATTTCAAGCATTAAATATGATATATCTTTCTTATTTTATCACTTTTTGGAGAAATGTAGTACAAATGAGAAATATATTATAAAAGTGGTAAATTGTTCTAAAATCTCAAAGTTAATTTCTTCTGAAAATGTGAGTAAAACAGCTCATATCATACAAGAGGCAAGTTTGTATCTTGTAAGGTTGTAATCTGATTTTTCTTTCGATAAAATACAGAGCGGATTTTTTCGCCCTTGTTCTTTTTGAAAAACATGATATAGTATAATTTGAACAAGAACAATAAAAAAACAAAGAGGTGATGGAACTGATTGTCGGGAAAACTGTGATAAGTGATGCAACACTTTGATGGTATATAAAAACAACAAGAGTGATTTTTGTGATAAGATGTGGTAAGAATAGAAACGAAAACTTTTGTAAGAAACATAGTAGCAAGCAGGTTACGAAAAAACAATTTTGAAAAAGATGATTCTTTTTGTTTCTAAATTGTAAAGCTTATTCCATAAGAATAGAGTACAATATACTTAGGATGATAAAATTTTAATAAGAATCTATTGACAGACATTTGTTAGAAAAAGAGAGTAAGACTTTTTCGCTGAAAAGAAGTAGGAATACTTTTTGAAAGGAGAATATTATGAAAAAAATAAAGTGGATGACACTTATGGTAAGCATATGTTTGGTATTGGGATTGTTTGCAGGTTGTGACAAAAACAATGAAAATCCTGAACCGCCTGTTCCTACAAATCCGAGTTCGTCGTCACAAGGACAGGAAAAAACAGAAACATTGGCACAAATTTTCCCGCAAGACGGAGAAGAACATTTTTATCATGGATATTCAGAGTTTGGATATTCTTTAAAGTTTGAAAAAAGAGAAGAAAAAGACGGAAAGACGACTCTTGTTTATCAAGGATATATGATTGACGGAGAGGGAGACGATCCGAATGACAGAACCTTTAAGATGGTGTATGAGTTGTCGGAAGATGGTGCTGTTTGCAGAGTAGAAAAATCAAAGGAGTTTGGAACATATGATTCTCTTCATTTGATGAATTCTGCAGTGGAAGAGCAAAGTGTATTAAAGTTTCCTTTGGAGAGAGGGAATAAATGGGAAGAAGAATTTATTTTCCGAGGCAAAACTTATACCGCGCATTCTGAGATTGTGGATGTGTACAAATCCGCTTCCGGAAATACATGTTATAACGTAACAACACATGTTGATGGAATTGATGGATTCTTGGGTAACACTTATGATGAACTCAGAGTATATGAAGAGGGGAAAGGTTTAACGAAGTTTGAGAATAAGCTTCCTCTGTCTGTGTTTTCTTCTGAAAGTATGGGAATGACAGAAAACGATTATAAGTTTATGTATAGTTTGGTGGAAAATTAGAAAAACCTTTAGATAAAAATATTGAAATTTAAAGTTGACAATTTAAATAATTGTGATATACTTTGCTATAAGTTCATAGGATTGTGATGAAGAGAAGAGTATATTTGAGGAAGATTTTGCAGAGAGGTCAGTCAGGTGAAAGTGATCAATACAAATCAAATAGAAGATGGTCTTGGAGCATTGTGGTCGAATGATTAGATTACAACGGGAAGTGCCCGTTACAGCACGACGGTATGACGAGAAATCAAGTACCGGTAGAGGTCAAAATAGTGATATTTTGATAAACAAAAGGTGGTAACGCGATAATTCGTCCTTTTTATCTGTAGTGATATGGGTAAAAAGGACTTTTTTTTGAGGAGCTTATCTATGCCGGAAGAAGAAAAATAATGCGTTACCGAGCAAAGAAGAATTTATGCTTCATGAGATGAAGAAATTTTGAATGTCAGAACAAAAAAGACTCTTAGTAACAATCAAATAGTAACAATCAAAAAATATTTTTTGGATGATTCATTTAAAGCACATGCTTGGCAAAATTCTTATTGTGTTCAAAAAGTGATGTCATAAATTGTGATAGATGCGAAAGGAGGAGGAATTTTGGAACAAAATTTATGTTTAGAGTCTGTTCATTTGGATGATGATGTAAAGGAATTATCAGAACAGATTATTGCTTGGAGACGACATTTTCATACACATCCGGAGCCCAGTTTAAAAGAGTACAAGACTTCCGCTTTTATCAAAA
Source organism: Filifactor alocis ATCC 35896 (assembly GCF_000163895.2). Lineage (NCBI taxonomy): Bacteria > Bacillati > Bacillota > Clostridia > Peptostreptococcales > Filifactoraceae > Filifactor > Filifactor alocis. Next base: position 979,996 of record NC_016630.1, on the reverse strand, counting down.
ATTTGTTAAAAGAGTGGAATGTTCCTTTTGTCGAAGTGGAAGAAACAGGAATTTTGGCAGAACTCAAAGGAACAAAAGGAGAAGGAAAAACAATTTTTTTGCGGGCTGATATGGATGCTTTGGAGATGCCAGATAGAACAGGAGCGTCATATTGTTCACAAGAAGAGGGATTGAATCATTCTTGCGGACATGACGGACACACTGCGGCATTGTTGGGAGCAGTTAAAATTTTGAAAGATAGAGAATTTAAAGGAACCGTCAAATTTGTTTTCCAAGCTGCAGAAGAGATTGGACGAGGTGCAAAACAATTTATCAACGGAGGATATCTGGAAGGAGGGGATTTCATTTTTGGAATCCATCTACATTCTCCGTCGGAAGTTGGAAAAGTGTTGGCAGTAGAAGGACCTCGAAGTGCATCTTGTGATATTTTTGATATTGAAGTGTTCGGAGAAAGTTCGCATTGTGCAAAACCCCATCAGGGGAAAGATGCCTTGCTTGCATCGGCACATATTGCAGTTTCGTTGCAGAGTATTGTATCCAGAAGAATCAATCCGTTAGATCCCATTTTGATTGCAATTGGAGAACTTCATGCAGGCACAAAATACAATATCTTGGCCGGAAAGGGTATCTTAAAGGGTACTTTGAGATGTTTCGATTCAAAAACAAGAGAATTTGCTCTGCAAGAGATAGAATATGTGGCACAAGAAACAGCAAAAATTTATGGAGCAACAGCTGTATTTCATAATTTTGCAGCTTCACCGGCATTGGTGAATGACAAGGCGGGTATGGATTTGGCAAGAAAAGTATTGGCACCGATTATTGGAACGGAAAATATTGTTAATCAAGCAGTTTCCAGTTTAGGTGGAGAAGATTTTGCCGATTATTTGGAGTATTTGCCCGGCGCGTTCTTGCATGTGGGAACTAAGAATCCAACGGATGAACGAACTTGGTATCCGCATCATCATGAAAAATTCGATATTGATGAACGAGCATTGCCGATAGCAACACAGGTTCATGTCAGTTATGCACTTGGATTTTTGCAAGAATAGAGTGTAGAGGGATAAAGTTAAAAAAATAGCTAAAGATAGTTAAAGAGTATAAAACAGAGATTGATGCTTGAACAACGATAATGACAATTTAGTCATTAAATCGTGTTTGAATAAAAATTTATCTTAAACAGGTATCAAAACGAATTATAAATAAAAAATTTTTAAAAATTAGGAAGGGGAAAAACATGAAGAAATTAACAACATTATTTTTAGCAGGACTTGTATTAACAGCAACATTGGCAGGTTGTGGTCAAAAAACAGATCAAGAGGCAACAGCAACAGACGCAGGAGGAACTCCGGTAGTATTGAAAGTAGGAGCAACACCGATTCCTCACGAAGAATTATTAAAATTTGTAGCACCTAAATTGGAAGAACAAGGTGTAAAATTGGAGATTGTAACTTTTACTGACTATGTACAACCAAATGCAGCTCTTGCAGACGGTCAATTGGATGCAAACTTTTTCCAACATTTACCATATTTAGAAAGCTACAACGAAAGCAACGGAACAAAGTTGGTATCTGTGGGAAACATCCATGTAGAGCCACTTGCATTATATTCTAAAAAAGTAAAATCAGTAGACGAACTTTCTGACGGAGCAACAATTGCAATTCCAAACGATCCTACAAACTGTGGACGTGCATTGATTTTGTTACAATCTAAAGGTATCATTAAATTATCTGATCAAGCAGGCTTGGAAGCTACTGAAAAAGATATTGTAGAGAACGCAAAAAACTTCACATTTAAACCTGTTGAAGCGGCACAGCTACCAAGAATTTTGGAAGAAGTGGACGGAGCTGTCATCAACGGAAACTATGCGATTGAATCAAGTTTAGTTCCAACCACAGATGCGTTGTTGTTAACTGCAACAGGAGAAGATAGAGTACTTGAAGGTTCTGAATCTCCATATGCAAATATCATTACAACAAGAGAAGATAACAAAGACAGTGAAGCAGTTAAAAAGTTAGTTGAAGTGTTACAAAGTGAAGATGTAAAAGCATTTATTGCAGAACATTACAATGGCGGAGTAGTACCTGCATTTTAGTTTTTGAATTGGAAGTTACGTTAAGATACCCATCCTCGTTTCTTTAAGCTTACAGTATAAGCATGTTGTCTGACATACTGTTTATTTTAGAAAATGACTCGCTTGGATAGTATTATTCAACAAAGGACAGAAACCTTGTTTCAAAATGTAGTGCTTTACAAAAAAAAGAAATCGTGATATAGTGACTTCATAGCTTAGAAGAAGACCAGTATAGGAGATGTTCTTTTGTAGAGAGCAGATGGTTGGTGAAAATCTGTGAAGAAACTCTTAGAATCCACTTTGGAGCTTTTTGGGATAACCAAAACGTGATAAGAGCGTTAATCTTAATGAGTTGGATTAGCAGATAATCAAATTAGGTGGTACCGCGAAAATTTTACCTTCGTCCTAATACATAGTATGTATTAGAGCGAAGGTTTTTTATATTATGATAAAGGGAGGAAGAACAATGTTAGACATTAAGAGAATTAAAAAAGATTTGGATGTAATTAAGGAAAGAATGCAGATTCGCGGAGAAAAAGATTTTTCTTTGGACGAAGTAGTGGAATTGGACAATCACAGAATTGAATATCTTCAAAAAGTGGAAGCGATGAAAAATGAACAAAAAACAAAATCGAAACAAATTCCGCAATACAAAAAAGAAGGAAAAGACACAACAGCATTGATGGCAGAACTGAAACGATTATCCGATGCGATTTCGGATTTGGATGTGAGAGTAAAAGAGACAGAAGATATTTTGTATCAAAAAATGCTTTGTATTCCGAATGTTCCGAACGAAAAAGTGATTCACGGAGAAACAGATGAAGACAACAAAGAAGTCAGAAAATGGGGAGAAGTTCCAAAATTTGACTTTGAGGCGAAAGCTCACTGGGATATCGGGACAGATTTGAATATTTTAGATTTTGACCGCGGAAGTAAAATTACGGGTTCTCGTTTCACTTTATATCGTGATTTGGGTGCAAGATTGGAACGTTCCATCATCAACTTTTTCTTGAATACACATACAGCTGAAAACGGATATACGGAAATGTTACCGCCTTTTATTGCAAATGCAAGAAGCTTTATCGGAACAGGACAGTTGCCGAAGTTTGAAGAAGACATGTTCCGTCTGGAAGGGTTGGATTATTATTTGGTACCGACAGCAGAAGTACCTGTTACAAACATCCATCGTGATGAAATTATGAAAGCGGAAGATTTGACGACAAAATATTGTTCCTATACACCTTGTTTCAGGGCAGAGGCAGGCTCAGCAGGGAGAGATACAAGAGGATTGATTCGTCAACATCAATTTCAAAAAGTAGAGTTGGTGAAATTTACAAAGCCGGAGGATTCTTATGCAGAATTGGAAACTTTGGTACAAGATGCGGAATCTGTTCTTCAAAAATTAGGACTTCCATATCGAGTGGTTCAAATTTGTTCCGGAGATTTGGGTTTTACAGCGGCGTTTAAATATGATTTGGAGGTATGGATGCCAAGCTATGGTCGTTATGTTGAGATTTCTTCTTGTTCCAATTTTGAAGATTTCCAATCAAGAAGAGCGAATATCCGCTTCAAACGAAGTAAAGAAGACAAACCTGAATTTGTCCATACATTGAACGGTTCCGGAGTGGCAATCGGTCGTACCGTAGCAGCTATTTTGGAAAATTACCAACAATCGGACGGGAGTGTAGTGGTTCCTGAAGTATTGAGACCGTATATGGGAGTAGATGTGATTAAATAAGTTGTTTTGCAGTAGAAATTTTTTACAGCAACTGAAATTTGATAAAGAGAAACATAAAAGATTCTGTTTCGGATTGTTGTGCAATGTTGAAAAAATAAAAGAAATGCCCTTAAGAACGATGTTAAGTTTTTCTTAGGGGCATTTTTGCGTATAAAGTAATATGGAAAGTCAATTAAATGATTGAACCAATCTCTATAAGTTTATACTTTAGATTTTTCCATTCATCAGTATATTTATACTGTCGCAGAGTCTGTCCATAACTTTTTCAAGTATCTGAAACACTTCATTTTTTAGGGAATAATGAAATCATTCTATTGAGTTTTAGTATAAAGAATATTTTTGAACAGTAAAGACTGTTGAGTAATGATTGTGATAAAAAATAATACCAATGAGGGTATCGGGAAACAAATAAATGAAAATTTGAGCAAAGTGCTGTCAAGCATAGATTGATGAAATACTGTTTATATCAATAATGCAGCGGATGTTTTTTGTTTTTTCTAATCGGTAGATAGATCGTGATTTGTACGATAAAAAATTCGAAAACGATATTAGGATGAGAGAATTGTTATCTGCCGTCTATAGACAGAGGCTCTATTTCTTTGTGTGATGGTTTGTTTTTAGGGTATCTTTATGTGTAAAAGGGTTGATTTTTCAAAAAAGAGTGGCAAAACTATCTTTAATGATTTACAATAAATATATGTTTTAGATGAAGTTTCGTTTTGTGGCTGCTGTTTTATACAAAAACAAATTTGATAGTTTAACAAAATATTGGTAAAACAGTTGATAACATCACCAAAATAATTTTTACAAATTTGGACGAGTTTTATTACTTTTTTTGAAAATATTTTTTAAATATATTCCACAGAATATGAATAAAATGACATTATAAGATATAGTGAGGAGAAGGAAATGCAATACATTTCAGTTTCGAGTGGGAGTTCCGGGAACTGTCACTTTATATCAGACGGAAGTACAAAAATTTTGATAGATGCAGGCTTGAGCGGAAAAAAGATTGAAAAAAATCTTTTGGAACACTCTCAAGAGCTCAAAGATATTCAAGGAATTTTTGTAACACATGAACATCTTGACCATATCAAAGGGGTTGGGATTTTGAGCAGGCGATATGACATTCCGGTTTATGCGACAGAAGGAACATGGAGAGGAATGGAAGAGGGTCTTGGAAATATTGTTGAAAAAAACAAAAAAATAATTGAAATCGGAGACTCTGTAGAGGTAGGAACGATACAATTGGACGCTTATTCTGTTTTGCATGATGCATTGGAGCCTTGTGGCTTTACAATTACAGACGGAAGAAAGAAGATTTCTATAGCAACGGATTTGGGTTATGTGACAGAAGAGGTAATCGATGCATTGCAAGGTTCCGAGCTTGTTGTATTGGAATCCAATTATGATGATGAACTGTTGCGATACAGCGGATATCCTTATGCACTCAAGTCAAGACTTCGTTCCAATCAAGGGCATTTGAGCAATGAAGATGCGGGGAAATTATCTGTTTTTCTTGTGCAATCGGGAATCACCAGAATAGCATTGGCACACTTAAGCAAGGAAAACAATCATCCGATGTTAGCACAACAAGTGGTTTCTGAGATGATGAAAGAACAACTGATTACAGAAAAAGATGTTGAATTGAGCGTTCTTCTTCGAGATTGTGTTTCGGAACAATATATCTTATAAAAATTTATCTTTTTTAGAAAGAAGAAAGAGGAGGAAACGACGATGAGTGCAAAAAAATCTGCGTTTATGTCAGCGGTTGCAGGAGTTCTTGTAGGATCTATGCTTACCTTCTTGTGTATGCCGCAGTTGATACAAAAGACAAGCATGGGAAAGGAGCTTTCGAATCAGATACAAAATGAAGTAGAGAGTGCGGATGTTTCAGCAGACAAGGTAACTTATGTGCAGACTTCAACAGATAATATTTATAAAGCTGTGGCAAAAAAGGCAATGCCATCTGTTGTCGGAGTGCAAACAACATCGGAAGTGAGTGATTATTTCGGTTTTACCTATCCGGCAACAGGAGTCGGAACAGGGATTATCGTAGATAAAAACGGATATATTTTGACCAACTATCATGTTGTCGAAGGCGCAAAGAACAATCAAGCCAACATATTGTTACCTGACGGAACAAAAGAGACAGGAACGGTGATTTGGGGAGAAAGTTCTTTGGATTTGGCAGTGGTAAAAATTGCACGAACAGGACTACAGGCAATGGAACTTGGAGATAGTGACAAGTTGGAAGTGGGAGATTTGGCAATTGCGATTGGAAATCCGTTGGGACTTGATTACCAAAGAACCATGACAGAAGGAATTATCAGCGGATTGAATCGAACTTTGACTGTAAATTCGACTTCAGCTTACACAGGACGAACCGAAAAAGTAACGATGGATCATTTGATTCAAACTTCAGCGGCAATCAACAGAGGGAACAGCGGGGGACCGTTGTTGGATGCTTCCGGACGAGTGATTGGAATCAACACTTTGAAAGAAGGAACCGGAGAAGCATTAGGTTTTGCCATCCCGATCAATTCTGCAAAGCCGATTATAGAACAGGTAATTACAACAGGAAAAGTAGAAAAAGTGGTTCTTGGCATCAAAGGGCAAGATATGGATGTTGTCGAACAGTTGTCCGGTAATAACTATGGAGCAGAAGAAGGCGGTGCATTTGTATTTTCGGTAATAGAACATTCTCCGGCAGATAAAGCGGGTCTCAAAGGAGAGGATGTTATTATTCAAATAGAAGATAAAAAAATTACCGGTATGCAAGATATTTCAAAAGCACTATTCTCCTATAAAAAAGGGGATCGTGTAAAAGTGACTGTGATTCGTGACAAAACAAAAAAGGTAATAGAGGTAGAATTTTAATTAAGTAAAAAATAAGAAAGAAATGTTGAAAATGATGCGTTGTGAGCAGTTTTTCCATTATGAGAATCATTGAAAAAAGAAATACTGACATAACTGCATCGTTTTTTTGTTACATAGTAAAACGATATGTTCATACTCTGTTTCTGTGTCTGTTTTCATTTTCACTTATACTATTATTGGTTGAATTTTTTAATATCATCTCTGTTTCAAATGGTGGTTTGTAGTATAAATTCTTATTTCCCCTAAACGACTACAAATATGTTTCCCTCACATTGATAAGAAGGGATTGAGTGTATTGTTCAACATGGATTTATAGCAAGTTTCGTTAGTTTTGTACCCATATGAAACGGAGCAAAATTTAAAAAATACCATGTGGATAATAATGGGAGTTATACACATAGAGTGTGTATAATTGTTAGGAAAACAAACATATGTGCTGTCGATATTACAATGTGAAAATACAATTTTTATGTTTTTATCCACAAAAAACGGGGATATCCACAATTGTTTATCAACTTATCCACAATTTATTTTCAAAAAAATGATATAAATCATCTGATTTTTTATAAAATAGAGAATTTTTGATGTTTTATATAGGAAATTTCATCAATTTATATTAGTATATATAGTAGGAGCTATTGTAGGGGGGAGTGATATCATGAGAGAGAAAGATAATGACGAGAATGTTCTTGAATTTGAAATTATCAATAAAATTTTAAATGGGACAAAGGAAGAAATCGAAGAAGAGATGGAAAATATCCACCCTGTCGATTTGTTGGAAGAGTTAGAGCAATATGAAGGGAATCCGAATGATATCCTAAAAAAATTACCTGATTATTATGTTGCATCGTTGATTGGGGAAATGGAGGATGAGGATAAGTATAAGATGCTGTCTTCTTTCTCTCAACAGCGTGAAGAAAATATCATCTCTGAGATGGCGTCAGATGATTTGGCGGACATGCTCGGTGAAGTAGATGAAGATGTTAAGGAAAAAATTATTTCTAAAATGGATCATGAACAGGCGGAAGAAGTAAGGTCTTTGTTAGGATACGAAGAAGATACCGCCGGTGGCTTGATGGCAAAAGAATTTATTGCAATCAAAGAAGAAATGACGATTGAGGAAAGCGTTGAATATTTGCGCGAAAAAGCACCTGATTCGGAAACGCCTTACTATATTTATGTATTGGATAACAAAGGGATATTAAAAGGAGTAGTATCGTTAAGAGATATTATTGTTGCAGAGAGAAATACTAAAATTCGAGATATTATGAATGAAAATGTCCTTTGTGTTCCGGTTGATATGGATCAGGAAGAAGTAGGAAGATTGTTTGAAAAGTATGGATATATGGTGATTCCGGTTGTGGATGAACATCATGTGATGTGTGGGATTATTACCTTTGATGATATTATTGATGTATTGAATGAAGAAACAACGGAAGATATTTATTTGCTTGGAGGCTTAAGCGAAGGTGAAACTATCGACAGTTCTCCGTTTTATGCTATTAGAAGCCGTCTTCCGTGGTTGATGATTAATTTGGTGACTGCTGCAATGGCTGCATCGGTTGTCGGGGCGTTTGAAGGAACGATTTCTAAAATAGTGGCACTGGCTACATTCATGCCGATTGTAACAGGAATGGGCGGAAATGCCGGAACACAGACATTAACTTTGATCGTTCGCGGAATTGCATTGGACGAATTAAATGAAAAAAATACAAAACAGGTATTGATAAAGGAATTGATCGTCGGAATCGTAAATGGAATATGTCTTGGAATTGTGGTGGGAATTGCCGCAAAACTATGGGTAGGCAAGGCGGTGTTTGGATTTATTATCGGACTTGCTATGGTACTGAATTTGATTGTAGCGGCATCTGCCGGTTATTTTGTACCGGTTATTTTAAAAAAATTAAATATTGATCCTGCATTGGCATCAGGGGTATTTGTTACAACATTTACAGATGTGATGGGATTCTTTTTCTTCTTAGGATTGGCGACTTTGTTTGTAGAGAAATTGGTGTAAATAATTAGGATGAATAAAAGGAACACTGTATGATTTGAAACAGTGTTCTTTTTTTATGAATTGAATTTTTAGGAAAGAAATAATACATCATAAAGTTGTGTTTTTTGTAAATAAATTACACAATATGTGGATAACTCTGTGGAAAAGTATTTTTTTCTGTGAATAAAGCGCTTTATTTTCTGTGAACAAACAAAAAAGGAGAGACTTGTATTTTGGAATACTTGAAAATACTATTTTATATTTCAGATCAAAACAGAGTGATAAAAAAGTTATTCACATGAAAAAAGATACATGTAAAATGATGTTTGACAAAATAAAAAAAATATGATTTTTATTTTTTGTTTTTCCATAAAACCGATATGAGATATTTTGAAAAAAGTATCTTTCTAAGAATTATAAAAAGTGAGTTTAGTTATTTGTTACATGGGTACATACAGAATAGAATCGCTTTATACTTTGAACAGAGTAGAATTGATTATAAACTGATAATGTTGCAATTACTGTTGTTCAATGCTTGATTCTGGATTATAGTATTTTTGTATTAGAAACTGTTTTTAAGTTAAAGAATTACAATTGAAATGAAAAAGCGAGCACCTCTGCACTTTAATTTAACAGAAAATTTCTAATATGATATGAGTATAAAATAATACATTTATGAAAATGAAGAGGATTGAGGGGGAACCAATCATGTATTTTAAAACAACACCGGAACATGAGAGCTTTCGAAAAAAAGTAAGAGAGTTCGCAGAGACAGAAGTAAAACCGATTGCTTTTATGTTGGATCAAAACAATGAATTTCCGACAGAAGCAGTAAAGAAAATGGGAGAGCTCGGACTTATGGGAATTCCGTATCCGAAAGAGTATGGCGGAGCAGGATTAGATGTAATCAGCTATGCAATCGCTGTAGAAGAATTGTCGAGAGTAGATGGTGGAACAGGTGTTATCTTGTCTGCCCATGTTTCATTAGGCTCTTACCCAATCGCAGCATTCGGTACAGAGGAACAAAAACAGAAATATTTAGTTCCTTTGGCAAAAGGCGAAAAGATTGGAGCATTCGGTTTGACGGAACCGGAAGCAGGAAGTGATGCAGGGGGAACACAGACAGTAGCAGAGTTGGTAGGAGATCACTACATTTTAAATGGGAATAAAATCTTTATTACAAATGCACCGAAAGCAGATACTTATGTTGTATTTGCTGTTACAACACCCGGAATCGGTGTGAAAGGAATCAGTGCATTTATCATAGAAAAAGGATGGGAAGGTTTCACATTCGGAGATCATTATGATAAATTAGGAATTCGTTCCTCTTCTACAGCAGAATTGATTTTTAACAATGTAAAAGTACCGAAAGAAAATTTATTAGGAAAAGAAGGACAAGGATTCCGTATTGCGATGGCGACTCTGGATGGAGGTCGTATTGGAATTGCATCTCAGGCGCTTGGGATTGCACAAGGTGCGTATGAACATGCCTTAAATTATGCAAAAGAGCGTGTTCAGTTCGGAAAACCGATTGCATTCCAACAAGCAATTTCCTTTAAAATTGCAGATATGGCGACAAAATTAAGAGCAAGTAGATTTATGATTTACAGTGCAGCTGAATTGAAGGAACATCACGAATCTTACGGAATGGAAGCTGCTATGGCAAAACAATATGCATCTGACAATTGTTTGGAAATTGTAAATGATGCACTTCAAATTTTCGGAGGTTCCGGATATTTGAAAGGAATGGAAGTGGAAAGAGCATACAGAGATGCAAAAATCACAACAATTTATGAAGGAACAAACGAAATTCAGCGTGTTGTTATTGCATCTTACCTTTTGGGAAGACCGCCAAAATCTAAAGGTGGAGCAGAAACAAAGAAAAAAGCCGAGTCTGTTACAGGAGATCGTAAAAAGATGATTTTCAAAGACGGTTCTGCAAAAGAACAAGTACAAGCTCTTGTAGATGCTTTGAAAAAAGACGGCTATGATTTTACAGTAGGAATCGATTTAGATACCCCTATTTCTGAAGCGGAAAGAGTAGTAAGTGCCGGAAAGGGAATTGGAGAGAAAGAAAATATGAAACTGATTGAAGCACTTGCAAAACAAGCCGGTGCGGCAGTAGGATCCTCCAGACCTGTTGCAGAAACATTAAAGTATCTACCTCTTAACAGATATGTAGGCATGTCAGGACAAAAATTCAACGGAAATCTATATATTGCAGTAGGAATTTCCGGAGCCGGACAACACTTGAAAGGAATCAAAACAGCTACAACAATCGTTGCAATCAACAACAATGCAAATGCACCAATCTTTAAGAATTGTGACTATGGTATTGTGGGAGATGCATTGGAAATTCTTCCGTTGTTGACAGAGGCATTGGATAACGGAAAAGAAAAAGATCCTGCACCACCTATGGTAAAAATGAAGCGTTCTAAACCTAAGAAATTAGCACCGAACTATAAACTATATGTATGTAACGGCTGTGGTTACGAATATGATGCAAAATTGGGTGATTCTGAAAATGATATCATGGAAGGAACTATCTTTGATAAATTACCGGATGAATGGATTTGTCCAAAATGTGGAGAAGAAAAACACAACTTTACAGAAGTAGAATTTCCGGAAAACCGTCGTTAATAATAGACTGAGACGAGATAACAAACGTAAAATTTAGTATAGGGGGAAATACGGATGTATAACGTAAGAAATGTAACAAAAGATTTGTACTGGATTGGTGGAAATGATCATAGATTGGCATTGTTTGAAAACATTCATCCCATTCCAAAAGGAGTATCCTACAACTCATATCTGCTTTTAGATAAAAAGACAGTATTGTTTGATACAGTAGACTGGTCAATTTGTAGAGATTTTTTGAGTAATATGGCTCATGTGTTGGATGGAAGAGATTTGGATTATATTGTAATTAACCACATGGAACCTGACCATGGAGCTTCTTTGGAGGAGGTATTGATTCGTTACCCAAAAGCAAAAATTATCAGTACAGAAAAATCATTCATGTTGATGAGACAGTTTGGGTTTGATGTGGATGGAAAAGAAATCCAAGTAAAAGAAGGTGATACCTTTAGTTTTGGAAAACATGAGGTCATATTTATAGAAGCGCCGATGGTACACTGGCCTGAAGCAATGGTGACCTTTGATAAGACAGATGGTGTATTATTCTCAGCAGATGCTTTTGGATCATTTGGAGCATTAGACGGCAAACTTTTCAATGATGAAGTGAACTTTGACAGAGATTGGATTGATGAGGCAAGAAGATATTATACAAATATCGTTGGGAAATATGGTCCTTTTGTACAATCTTTATTGAAAAAAGCAACTCCGATTTTACCGGACATCAAGTATATTTGTCCGTTACACGGACCGGTTTGGAGAAATGATTTTGAATATTTATTGGATAAATACAATAAATGGAGCTCTTACGAACCGGAAGAAAAAGCAGTTATGATTGCTTATGCATCCATGTACGGAAATACTGAATTTGCTGCACAAATTTTAGCAACAAAATTAGTGGAAAGAGGAATCAAAAATGTTGTAGTATATGATGTGTCTAATACACATGTATCTCAACTGATTTCTGAAGCATTCCGAGTAAGTCATATCGCATTATGTTCTGTAACTTATAACTTAGGAATTTATCCTGTTATGCACAACTTCTTAAACGATATGAAGGCATTAAATCTTCAAAACAGAACAGTTGCAATTGTTGAAAACGGTTCTTGGACTCCAAGATCAGGTGATTTGATGGAACAGTTCTTAGATGAAGAAATGAAATTTATGGATGTATTGAATGAGAGGGTAACAGTAAGTTCCTCTGTAAACGATTCAAGAGAAAAAGAATTGGATAGTTTGGCAGAAACCATCGTAAGTTCTTTAAATGAATAATGATTTGTTACAATATACACTTTCTAATAAATAATAACTTTGTTTTGAAAAGTAGGGCAATGTTGCTCTACTTTTCTTTTTGTTGGTATTTGTTTTTTTCATCCCATAAAAGGATCGATTTTGTAATATAAATAGTACCCTTTTTATACTAAAACTTAATCTCATACTAAGCGCGGCGTCAATTAGGTGTAGTGGATGTTTATGAAAAATAGGACAACATATCATAGTGTGCAAAAAACAGAGCTTTATTATAACACTTTAGTCAATGATTGGTATCAAATAGAAATGTCATAAAATTTAATGTGAAAGAAATACCGTCTTTAACATTGTGCCACTTGAAATAAGCGGAATGGAATGACCAAGTCATTGAACCGTGAACGGCACCTTCAAATTGTAACAGGGGGAATATGAAATAACTAATGTTATTTGTAAGAATTATTTTGTCTCAAAATATAAAAATATCCGAACAAAAAACACAAATATTTTTAGAATTTATAGTATACTAAAGGGGAAATCTCATGTATATGAGAAATCACATAGAATGAATGTAGGTAGATATTTATAAAAGCTACAGTCAATACAACAATGGAAGAAATGAGAGGAGGAAGTTGACCGGATATCAAAAAGGTCAGCGATTGTTATGAGAGGTATAGAAAAAATAAAACAAACTTTTGAAAATTTAAACAAAAGTGTCATTCGATTTCCAATCACTATGACATGTTCTGTTATTATGACGATTTATTTGATTTTGGAAATTAAAAACGGATGGTTTTTATCATACAACCCAATGATAGAAACTCTTTTGACGGGAATACTCTTATCAATCAATCTCCATCTTTTTGAGGAAAGATGGTTGTGCGACATGCAAGATCGAAACAGAAAAAGAATCTTTCGTGCAATTTTGTGGATTGCAGGAGGAGCTTTTATTTGTTGCGTACATTTTATTTTACTCAACCCTGTTGAAGGAGATACTCTAGGTATACATGAAAAAGACAGAATTTACTTCGGGTTGAATTTGTTTTTAATCATATCATCAGCCTATATTTCCAAAATTAGAAGAAACGAAGGATATGTGGTTTATATCTTTGAAATAATAGGAAGTTTTGCAAAAGCTTTAGTATACTCCATTGTGATGTATTTAGGAGTTGCCGCAATTATTTTTACTTTGGTTCATTTGTTGGAGCTTCCTCTATATTCTGAGATTTATGGATATATGGCAAGCGCGGTATTCAATCTCTTTTTGTTGGCGGTCTTTTTATCCGATTTTCCGGATTCCAATGATGAATTTCAAGGTTATGAAATGGTTCGAGCGTGGAGAGTTCTTCTGTTATCTATTGTTGTTCCGTTGCTTAGTATTTATACAGTCATTCTATACATCTATTTTGCGAAAATCATCGTATTGAGCCGGTGGCCGAACGGTTTGGTTGCTCACTTGGTACTTTGGTATGGAATGTTCAGTGTGGCGATTGTATTTTTCTTATCTGCTTTGCAAGAAAACAAGCCTTTTTTGAAAAAATTTTCTATTTTTTACAGTGTAGCAATGTTACCGCTTCTGTGTATGATGTTTATTTCTGTTTGGATAAGAGTGAAAGAGTATGGTATTACTGAGAATAGATACTATGTCATCATGGCAGGAGTTTGGGTATGCAGTAGTGTATTGTATTATATAAGACATTATGTAAAAAAACAGGATAGTTCTTTGATTTTTATTCCTATTATATTATCTGTAGCAGTGTTGATTTCTTCTGTCGGACCTATGAGTGCATATCGTGTAGAAAAAAGAGGTCAAGTTCATGAATTGGTGAAGGTACTGCAAAGAAATGACATGATTCAAGATGGGAAAATTGTTCCTAAATATGATTTGAGAGAAGATGAGCAAGAAAGAATATCGGAATTAGTTTCCTATATTATGGCAAATCACAAATTTGAAGATATTCCGAATATGCCATGTAGCGAAAAAGATTATTCTTTCGAAAAAGTGTTTGGTTTTGCTGAGAAATGGACTGACTATTGGGAAGATCCGGAGTCTTCTTTTGTTGAAAGAGTAAATATAGGTTTTTATGGAAATGAGTACGATAAGGTAGAAGATATTTCTGAGTTTGATCGAAAATACAATGTCAGCTTTTATTCTCCCGGTCCGGAAGATAATGATATGCAAGACCAAAAACCTTTTATTGTCAGAAAAGAAGATGGATTAGTACTTTATTTCTATGATTTAGGAGATAAGGTTTATACAGAAAAAATTCCGTTTGACGAGCTCTATGAACAGGTAAGTGATTTGGAAAAGAGACAAGAAAAGGGAGAAGAAGTGGAACGGTATCTTGAATATGAAGGCGAAGATATGAAATATCGTTTAGTAATTGAAGGCATTATGTTGGAGAGAATTAAGGAAGAAGGAAAAGATTCTAAAGTTTATAAAGAATGCAACATACAGGGTGATATTTATTACCGTTTGAAAAAGTAGATGATAGAACTATAACATTTTCTAATAGTGTAGGAGAGAGAATACAATGAACAATATTATTTCTTATGCAGAAAGTATATTTGAAACTTTTGAAGAAAAACCGTTATCTGAAGTGGATAGTTTGATTTTGTCGTGGTTATCTTATGTTAATATCCCAAAGGAAATTTCCGGAGCTCATACGGATGAAGGAATTCGACTGCAAGAATTGTTTTGTGCAGAACACTTTGATGAAATGTTTGCACATATTTGGGATGAAAAAAGCTGCCGAAAATTATTTTTTCATCTTGCATCCAGTCCGAGGTTTCGAGATATCGTTGTTTGCAATTATGTAAAAATGAAAGATGTGAATATACAGAAAGAATTTTGTGCTGTCACATTTCGATTGACATCTGATATGAGCTATGTTTCTTTTCGTGGAACGGAACCGACTTTGTTAGGTTGGAAAGAGGATTTTAACATGGCGTTTCAATCTCCTATTCCTTCGCAAGAGGAGGCAAGAAGATATGTTAACAGCCTCAAAAATTCGGAAGGAAGAAAACTGATTTTGGGTGGACATTCCAAAGGAGGGAATCTGGCTGTCTATGCGGCGGCTACAGTTTCGGAAGAATTGCAATCAAAAATAGAACGGATTTATTCACATGACGGTCCCGGATTTACCGAAGAATTCCTGAATACCAAAGGGTACGCCAATATTGAAGACCGTATTGTTCGAATGATTCCGCAAACATCTATCATCGGAGTGCTGTTGGAACACAAAGAAGATTTTGTGGTGGTAAAAAGTAATCGAACAGGAATTTTGCAACATGATTTTTTTTCTTGGATTGTAAAGGATGACGGTTTTGAAATTTTGGATGAAGTGACAGTAGGCTCGAAATACGCAGAACGCACAATTAAGCAATGGGTATCCGGAATGAAACCTGAAGAAAGAGCATTGTTTGTTGACGAAATCTATGAAATACTGAATATAGATGAAGTGATTTATGTCTCTGATTTAAAAACAAACCTATTCTCTAAATTGTATAGTATTTTACAAGCAACAGGAAAAACTTCTCCCGAGACCAAAGAGTTTTTGCGTCAATCTGTCAGAGGTTTGGTGGATATCGGAATTAAGAATGTTCCTACCATATTTAAATCATAAAGAAAAACAGATAATAATAAATCGGAAGATACTATTTATGAAAATGTATCATTTCAATGAATTTCTTTGAAAAAGTGATGGGATATTTTGGATAAAAAATCAAAATAAAAGCATGATGTTTTTTGAATTTTTTATCTAAAAATATCCTTGAATATGGTGTTGCGATAATATAGTAAATTTGCTATAATGTTTAAGGAGTAATTTGGAATACATTTCATAATATGAAATGTTGCGAAAAAAATCAATTGAATTTACTTGAGCAAAGGAGGGTGTGTGTATGTGGATAGGTGAAGTCAATTTGGCGAATGCTTTTACGATTTCTGCGATGGGGCTTTCAACTGTATTTTTGACGCTGATTTCGTTGGCGATTGCAGTTATTGTTGTATCAAAGGTATTGCTTGCTTTAGGAATTGGAAAAAAAGAAGAGCCAAAAGCGAGTGCTACGCCTGCTGCTGCTGCGAAAACAACGGTGGCAACAGATGAAAATGACGAAACTTATGCAGCAATTGTAGCAGCGGTCAGTGAAGAAATGAAACTGCCGGTAGATAAGTTTAGAATTGTGGAAATCACAGAAATTGCTTAACTTTCTAACTTACATAGCCTTTTAGGAATGTGGATAGAAAAAACAAAAAATAACAAAAAATTGAAAAGAGGGGAACTTATTATGAAATATGTAGTAACTATTAACGGAAAGCAATACGATGTAGAAGTAGAAAAAGTGAGTGGCGGATATAAACCGATGTCAATGGGAGCAAAAGCAGCACCTGCAGCACCGGCACCTGCAGCACCAGCACCAGCACCGGCACCTGCAGCACCAAAAGCAGCTCCTGTATCTGCGGGAGACAACACTGTAACAAGCCCAATGCCGGGAACAATTCTTGGAGTAAAAGTAAAAGAAGGCGATGCAGTGAAAGCAGGACAACTAGTTATTATTTTGGAAGCTATGAAAATGGAAAATGAAATTGTAGCACCTGCAGACGGTGTTGTAGCATCTGTTGCAGTAAAAGAAGGCGACACAGTAGAAACTGATGCAACATTAGTAGTATTGAAATAAGGAGGCACTTTTATGAACTTTTTAGAAGTCATGAAAGCCCTGTTACAACAATCCGGTTTTGCTGCATTAACAATTCAAAATGTAATAATGTTTATCGTTTCTTTTCTATTGCTTTATTGTGCAATTGCTAAGAAATTCGAACCATTATTGTTATTGCCAATCGCATTTGGTGTAATGTTAGCGAACTTACCATCAGCAGGGCTAATGTATGAAGGAAGCAACATTTATGAACACGGTGTATTAAGAGTAATACAAATCGGGATTAAAACAAATGTATTCCCATGTTTGATTTTCATGGGTGTAGGTGCAATGACAGACTTCGGTCCGTTGATTGCGAACCCAATCAGTTTGTTATTAGGAGCGGCAGCTCAATTAGGTATCTATACAGCATTTACACTTGCAATCGCAACCGGATTATTCACCGGGCCTGAAGGAGCGGCAATTGGAATTATCGGAGGAGCGGATGGTCCTACATCAATCTTCCTTGCAAATGCTTTGGCACCACATTTGATGGCTCCGATTGCAGTGGCGGCATATTCTTATATGGCGTTGATTCCTATGATTCAACCGCCGATTATGAGATTGTTGACAACAGAAAAAGAAAGAAAAATCAAAATGGGACAATTAAGAAAAGTTTCTAAAGTAGAAAAAATTATTTTCCCGATTGTCGTAGTTGTATTCTGTTCATTATTATTACCTTCTGTAGCACCACTACTTGGTATGCTTATGTTAGGGAACTTATTTAGAGAATCCGGTGTAGTAGCAAGATTGTCCGATACTGCACAAAACGCTTTAATTAACATTGTAACTATCATGCTTGGTGTTACAGTTGGAGCTACTGCAAACGGAGAGTTGTTCCTTCGTTTGGAAACACTTGCAATTGTTGCAATGGGACTGTTTGCATTTGCATTCTCTACAGTGGGAGGAATTTTGCTTGGCAAATTGCTTTGTGTAGTTACAGGTGGAAAAATTAATCCATTGATTGGTTCGGCGGGGGTATCTGCAGTACCGATGGCAGCTCGTGTATCACAAGTAGAGGGAGCAAAAGCAAATCCAACAAACTTCCTGTTGATGCATGCAATGGGACCAAATGTTGCCGGAGTAATCGGATCAGCAGTAGCAGCCGGTTTCTTCCTGTTAATGTTCGGTTAGAAATCATTTGAATAAGAGTTTAATGTGTGGCGAGAGAGTAAAGACTTATTCTCTTGCCATATGTATAAACAGATGATATGATTATATCATCACTGATAGCAGGAGAGTTCTTCTGCTACATAAAAAGCCAATTGTGGGAATTGGCAGGAACATATTAATATTTATTATACTAAATATCCTAAAGGAGGTTTTTTCATTGAGTAAGGTATATACACTACATGATGCAATCGAAAAATTTGTACACAGTGGCGACCATATTTCATTTGGTGGTTTCACAACTAACAGAAAACCGTATGCTGCGGTACACGAAATTTTACGTCAAGGACAAAAAGATTTTATTGTTGAAGCAGGTCCTGCAGGTGGAGATTGGGACTTATTAATCGGAGAAGGAAGAGTAAAGGCATATATTAACTGCTACACAGCTAACTCCGGATATACAAATGTATCCAGAAGATTTAGAAAAGCAGTTGAAAAAGGTGAAATTCTTATGGAAGACTACTCTCAAGACGTTGTAATGTTAATGTTGCATGCTGCATCTCTGGGATTACCATATTTACCTGTTCGTTTAATGATGGGATCCGGTTTGACAGATATGTGGGGAATCAGCAAAGAACAGAGAGAAGCAGTTGAAAAATTGCCTGATGATAAATTTGTTTATGTAGAAAATCCATTCAAAAAGGGAGAAAAAGTAGTAGCTGTTCCGGTTCCTGAAATCGATACAGCAATTATTCACGTTCAAAAAGCATCTCCGGACGGTACATGTTCTATTGAAGGGGATGAATTCCATGATATTGATATTGCAATTGCTGCAAAACATTGTATTGTTACATGCGAAGAATTAGTAAGTAACGAAGAAATCAGAAAAAATCCTGCAGCTAACTCTATTCCATGCTTTGTAGTAGATGCAGTTGTTCATGCACCAAAGGGAGCGCACCCTTCTCAATGCTATAACTATTATGATTATGACAAAGATTATTTTATTGCATATGATAAAGCAAGTAAGACAGATGAAGACTTCAAAGCATTCGTTGATGAATGGGTATATGGAGTAAAAACTCATGAAGAATACTTGGATAAATTAGGTGCATCCCGTTTGATTAATTTGATAAATACTCCGGGACTTGGATATTCAGAAAACTTGAATAAGTAAGGAGGACATAAAAATGGCGAACTACAAAAATTATACAAATAAAGAAATGCAAGCAGTTACAATTGCAAAAACAATTGAAGACGGACAAATTGTTATTGTTGGAACAGGACTTCCGTTGATTGGAGCTTCTCTTGCAAAAAGATGCTTTGCTCCAAACTGTAATTTGATTGTGGAAAGTGGATTGATGGACTGTGCACCAATCGAGGTTCCAAGAAGTGTTGGGGACAACCGTTTAATGGCACACTGTGCTGTACAATGGCCAAATGTTCGTTTCATCGGATTCGAAACAAATGAATGGTTACATGATGAAAACAGAATGATTGCTTTTATCGGCGGAGCACAAATTGACCCATACGGAAATGTAAACTCTACATGTATCGGAGATTATCATAATCCAAAAACAAGATTTACAGGTAGTGGTGGAGCAAACGGTATTGCTACATTTGTAAATACAGTTATCATGATGCAACACGAAAAACGTCGCTTCATTGACAAAATTGATTATGTAACAAGCCCTGGTTGGATTGACGGACCGGATGGACGTGCTAAATTAGGTCTTCCTTCAAACAGAGGACCGATGGCAGTTGTTACTGATCGCGGCGTTTTGAAATTTGATGAAAAAACAAAACGTATGTATCTTGCCGGATATTATCCAACCTCTTCTCCGGAAGATGTAATTGAAAATACAGGATTTGATATTGATGTATCCAGAGCTGTATTATTAGATGCTCCGGATGAAAATGTTATTCGTATGATTCGTGAAGAAATTGACCCGGGACAAGCATTTATTAA
This sequence comes from Filifactor alocis ATCC 35896, assembly GCF_000163895.2. Lineage (NCBI taxonomy): Bacteria > Bacillati > Bacillota > Clostridia > Peptostreptococcales > Filifactoraceae > Filifactor > Filifactor alocis. Next base: position 959,655 of record NC_016630.1, on the reverse strand, counting down.
AGTTCCTGTAGAAGAATAAAAAATACTCTTAAGTATAGATGTAAAAAAGGAGAATAAAATGGGAGAATATTCAATGAGATCATATTTTCAACAAATGCCTACAGTAGGGAAACCGCTTGTAGCGCCAAATGCTGAAAATGAAGAATTATTAAGAGCAGTAGAAGAAGAAATCAGAAACCTTATTTTTGAAGCACAATCTGCAGGTCGTTCCGATGAATCTTTGAACGAATCCGGTCAATTGACTGCTATGCAAAGAATTGAAATGTTAGTTGATGAAGGAACATGGTGTCCATTAAACAGTTTGTTTGATCCTGCAGGAAATAAACATCATTCTACAGCTATTATCAAAGGTTTAGCTAGAATTGAGGGAAAATGGGCAGTTGTTGTTGCTTCTGACAACAAAAAATTAGCAGGAGCTTGGATTCCGGGACAAGCTGAAAATCTTCTTCGTGCATCCGACACTGCAAAAATTTTAGGGATTCCATTGGTATATGTTCTAAACTGTAGTGGCGTAAAATTGGATGAACAAGAAAAAGTGTACGCAAACCGTCGTGGTGGTGGTACACCGTTCTATAGAAATGCTGAATTAGCACAAATGGGTATTCCTGTAATCGTAGGTATTTACGGAACTAACCCTGCAGGTGGTGGATATCACAGTATCAGTCCTACTATCCTAATTGCTCATAAAGATGCAAACATGGCAGTAGGTGGAGCGGGAATCTTAGGAGGAATGAATCCAAAAGGATATATTGATCAAGAAGGTGCTGAACAAATCATTCAGTCTAACTTGAATGCAGTGAAACAAGCGCCTCCGGGAGCAATAGGTGTTCACTATGCCGAAACAGGATTCTTCAGAGAAGTATATGAAGAAGAAGAGGGCGTAATTGCAGGAATTCGCAAATATATGAGCTATCAACCTGCTTATGATTTAGAGTTCTTCCGTGTAGATGACCCAAAACCTCCACAATTGGATCCTGAAGAATTATACAGTATTGTTCCAATGAATCCAAAAAGAGCATACAATATGTATGATGTACTTGGAAGAATCTTTGACAACAGTGAATTCATGGAATTCAAAAAAGGATATGGACCTGAAATGATTACCGGATTCGCTAAGATGGACGGATTGTTGGTTGGGGTTGTTGCCAATACACAAGGACTTTTGATGAACTACCCTGAATACAAACAAAACTCTGTTGGTATGGGTGGAAAACTATATCGTCAAGGTTTAATCAAAATGAACGAATTTGTTACATTATGTGCAAGAGATAGAGTTCCAATGGTTTGGATTCAAGATACAACAGGAATTGATGTAGGAGACGATGCAGAGAGAGCAGAATTGTTAGGCTTAGGACAATCTTTGATTTACTCCATCGAAAACTCCGGAATTCCACAAATGGAAATTACACTGCGTAAAGGTACAGCTGCAGCTCACTATGTACTTGGAGGACCTCAAGGAAATAATACAAATGCATTCTCTTTGGGAACAGCGGCTACAGAAATTTATGTAATGTCAGGTGAAACAGCATCTGTTGCAATGTTCTCCAGACGTTTAGTAAAAGACTATAAAGCAGGAGAACCATTAGACGGAACAATTGAAAAAATGAATAAATTGATTGAAGCATACACAGCAAAATCAAGACCAAGTTTCTGTGCACAACAAGGTATGGTTGATGAAATTGTTGATATGCCGATGTTAAGAAATTATATTCATGCATTTACAAATGCAGCTTATCAAAATCCAAGATCTATTTGTGCAATGCATCAAATGTTGACACCTCGTGTAATGCGTGATTTTGAAACTTTTACAAAATAATGAGTAACTTTATATTCTACAATTTTGTCCTGTGTCGTAAGATACAGGACAAAATTTGTGTTTGTTAAAATATTTTCCAAATCATAATCTTGTGTAATATAAGAAATACATAGTTGAAAAAATGTATATTATACTGAAAAGTTTATAAAAAACAGAAGATAGAATATGTGATTTGGTTGAAACAACGCCATATTTGTGATAACATAAATAGATGAGAAGTGTACTGTTTTTTAGTGATATTAGTAGTGCAGAAGAGTTTATTTTTTGTGATACAGGGTATCTTTAGAGAGGAGTATATTTTATCTATCATTAAGTTAAGGAGTGGAATATGGGGGATACAGTTTATACGATGGGAGTTGACATTGGTTCAACAGCTTCCAAGGCTATTATTTTAGAAAACGGTAAAAAAATTCTGGATACCATTACGATTGATGTAGGAGCAGGAACTTCAGGTCCTTCTCGCGCAATTAACGGTGTTTTGGAAAAATGCGGATTAAAGAGAGAGGACATTCAGTATGTTGTAGGAACAGGATATGGAAGAAACTCTTTAGAAGAAGCAGATTTCCAAATGTCAGAGCTTTCTTGTCACGCAAGAGGAGCATACTTTTTATTTCCAAGAGTGCATACTATCATCGATATAGGTGGACAAGATGCAAAAGCATTGAGAATCGGAGAAAACGGAATGTTAGATAATTTTGTTATGAATGACAAATGTGCTGCCGGAACAGGACGTTTCTTGGATGTTATTGCGGGAGTTCTTGAAGTGGGCGTAGGTGACTTGCAAGATTTAGATGAAAAAGCAACAAAAGAAGTTACAATCAGTTCTACTTGTACAGTTTTTGCTGAATCAGAAGTTATTTCTCAATTAGCAAAAGGAACAAAAATTGAAGATATTGTAAGAGGAATTCACTCTTCTATTGCAAGTCGTGTAGGAAGTTTGGCAAAACGCGTGGGAATTCAAGATGATGTTGTTATGACCGGTGGAGTTGCTCTGAACAAAGGTATGGTTCGAGCATTAGAAAAGAATATTGGTCATAAGATTCAAACAAGTCAATATTGCCAATTAAACGGTGCATTAGGTGCAGCATTATTTGCTTATCAAAAATATCAAGCAGCATTGCGTAAAGGTGAAAAATAAGCAAATAGTGTGTTGTGTACACATATAAAAATGTTAGGTAATATATTTAAAAATAGGGGGAGGTAAACAATGGCTAAGAAAGTATTAGAAAAAATTCCGGGAAAGAAACCAAGACCAATTGAAGGACATAAACCCGCTGCTGCTGTTTTAAGAGGGGTAGTAGATATGGTGTATGGAAAAGCTTGGGAAGCGAAGAAAAGAGGAGAACTGGTTGGTTGGAGTTCATCTAAATTCCCAATCGAATTGGCAAAAGCATTCGATTTGAATGTTGTATATCCTGAAAACCATGCAGCTACTACAGCAGCAAAAAAAGATGGATTGAGACTTTGTCAAGCAGCAGAAGATATGGGATATGACAATGATATTTGCGGATATGCAAGAATCAGTTTGGCGTTTGCTGCAGGAGAACCTACAGATTCTCGTAAAATGCCACAACCGGATTTCTTGCTTTGCTGTAACAACATTTGTAATATGATGACAAAATGGTATGAAAATATCGCTCGTATCCATAATATTCCGTTGATTATGGTAGATATTCCTTTTTCGAATACAGTGGATACACCGGAAGAAAAAGTGGATTACTTAATTGGCCAATTCGACCATGCAATCAAACAATTGGAAGAATTGACAGGTAAAAAATTTGATGAAAAGAAATTCGAGGATGCATGTGCCAGAGCAAACAGAACAGCTGCAGCATGGCTAAAATCTTGTAACTATATGTCATATAAACCATCTCCGTTAAGTGGTTTTGACTTATTCAATCACATGGCTGATATCGTGGCTGCTCGTTGTGAAGAAGAAGCTGCGATTGGTTTTGAATTACTTGCACAAGAATTTGAACAATCAATTAAAGAGGGTACTTCTACATGGGAATATCCTGAAGAACACAGAATCTTATTTGAAGGAATTCCATGTTGGCCGGGTCTTAGACCTTTGTTTGAACCATTGAAAAATAACGGTGTTAACGTAACTGCAGTTGTATATGCACCTGCATTTGGATTTAGATACGAAAATATTCGTGAAATGGCAGCGGCATACTGTAAAGCACCATGTTCTGTATGTATTGAAACCGGTGTTGAATGGCGTGAGACCATGGCAAAAGAAAACGGAATCAGCGGTGCATTAGTAAACTACAACCGTAGCTGTAAACCATGGAGTGGTGCAATGCCTGAAATTGAAAGAAGATGGAAAGAAGACTTAGGAATTCCTGTTGTTCACTTTGACGGAGACCAAGCAGACGAAAGAAACTTCTCTACGGAACAATACAATACAAGAGTACAAGGTTTAGTAGAGATTATGGACGAAAGAAAAGCATTACGTATGGAAAATGGTGAAGAAGTTTATACAAACTTTGAAAACACAAAAGAAACTGACTGGTCAAAAACGACAATTGAATAGGAGGATAAAGAGATGAGCGAAGTAAGAGAATTATTAGATCAATTCAAATACTATGCCAATAATCCAAGAAAACAATTGGATAAATATTTGGCAGAAGGAAAAAAAGCAGTAGGGATTTTTCCTTACTATGCACCGGAAGAAATTGCACACGCAGGTGGATTGGTTCCTTTTGGAGTATGGGGTGGACAAGGTCCTATTGAAAAAGCAAAAGAATATTTCCCGACTTTCTATTATTCATTGGCACTTAGATGCTTAGAAATGGCGTTAGACGGAACATTAGACGGTCTTTCCGCGTCAATGATTACAACATTAGACGATACTTTGAGACCTTTTTCTCAAAACTATAAAGTAAGTGCCGGACGTAAGATTCCAATGGTATTTTTGAACCATGGACAACACAGAAAAGAAGAATTCGGTAGAGTATATAATGCCAGAATCTTTAACAATGCAAGAAAAGAATTAGAAAAAATTTGTGATGTAAAAATTACAGACGAAAGTTTAAAGAAGACTTTTGCAATCTACAATGAAAACAGAGCGGAAAAAAGAAGATTTATCAAATTGGCTGCTGATCATCCACAAACAGTAAAAGCATCTGATCGTTGCTATGTACTAAAAAGCGGTTACTTTATGTTGAAAGAAGAAAATACTGCAATGTTGAAAGAATTGAATGATAAATTGGAAGCTATGCCAAAAGAAGATTGGGATGGACCAAGAGTAGTAACAAGCGGTATTATTGTAGACAACCCGGGATTATTAGAAGTGTTTGATAATTACAAAATCGCAGTTGTTGCAGATGATGTAGCACATGAATCAAGAGCTCTGAAAATTGACATTGATATGACAATTGAAGATCCGATGATGGCATTGTCCGATCAATTTGCAAGGATGGATGAAGATCCGATTCTTTACGATCCTGACATCTTCAAGAGACCAAAATATGTAGTAGATTTGGTAAAAGACAATGATGCTGACGGATGTTTACTATTTATGATGAACTTCAATGATACAGAAGAAATGGAATACCCATCATTGAAACAAGAGTTTGAAAAAGAAGGAATTCCGTTGATTAAAATGGGATATGATCAACAAATGGTTGACTTCGGACAAGTAAAAACACAATTAGAAACATTTAATGAAATTGTTCAAATGAACCGTTTCTAAGATATTGCAATCAAGGGAAGAAAAGGCAGTCGCAACATGCAACTGCCTTTTACTTAATGGTTTTTTATATAATACTAATATGAAAAACTATTTTAAAATGTAGACACAGTGTGTGATGATGAAAAAGAGAAGAAACCATAATAGTATAAAAAACGGATTTTTATGATAACTTTAATCAGCGATTTATATTAAAACATAATAGAGTACATATAGATGCAATATACTGTGAACATGATAATAGCAGAAGAAGTATTACTCATAGAGATTGGATTACTAATATGGGTTTTAATAGATATCAGTATAATGAAAGATTTGGTAACATAGTAATATTTTAAGATATTGAAAATATTTATAATAGTTTCAGATAAAATTGTAATTTCTATGAGTTTTGTTTGCCTGTAAAAATAATAGGGATTAGATATGGAGTTTTAGTGGAGGTCATAATATATGCAAGGTGACAGTGATAGAGATTTGCGCACAGGCTTCTTTATTTTCATTATAGTTGTTTTTCTTTTGGATAAAAAAAGTGGTGAGTTTTTATTTTATGTGGGATCGTTTCTAACAGGATATTCTTGTGTTAAATTGAGATATCTGTATGGCTATAAGGAACGTAGAGGAGAGTTTATGATGTATGTTGTTTTATTATGTTCCGGAATCTATGTTTTGGTACAGGCAATAATCAGTGTATAGTTTTAAGCTAAAGAAAATGACAATATATCTAAAGTTTCAGAGATTTGATAAAGAAAATGATGAATTCAATCCATATTATCACAGTAATAATTATGAACAAAAGTACTGCCTTTATTTTGATCACTTCCTGCCAATCCTTTTTCTCTACCAAATATTCATATCAAAACTTATTTTCTTCTTTACGCTCTTCATGCAACAAAGCAAAACATTTATCTAGATAGACCTTGTGTGCAATGGTAATAACCGTATTGCGGAGCATGATTTTTTCATGACTGTTCTCTTCTTTATTGATTTCAGGATATTCTCCAATTCCAAATACATACGGAATAGCTTTTTCCAGCTCGTTACAAAAATATTCATATGCAGTCTTAGTGTCATAGGTTTTTTTTTGCAATTGAATGAACAAATGGATATCATCTAAAGAAAGTACTGATTTTGCAATCGCGATAAAAATCAAATATGCAATCTGATCGGTAAAATATTGTTTTTTTATCGGTTTTGCAATGATTTTTTGTTTAACATAATTGCTAATCATTGAACCTGTAAGTGTGATATCCTGTAACGGTTCGACATATTTTGAAATATACTTTGTCGTTTGCTCTAAAAATAATCCGACATCGGGTATCTCGTCATACTTCGGCAATCGAAAATCTCGAATGGATAAAAGCATCTCTTCTTTTTGTTTTTCATGCATAGAACATTACTCCTTTTTATTTCATCACAAATTGAAAATTCTTGAACTGACAGGTTTATCGAAAATAATTTGTCAAAATTTATTTTAGACAAATTATTCATTTTTCCGGCAAAGTGGTAAAAGCTATACCACATAGTAAAAACGGAGCAGTAATGGTATAAATTAAACGCTCAATTTACATATTAACACCTGTTTAGACCCAAAAATTAGCCATCCAATCTCTCTAAACAAGAATGTTAAACGGTATTTTTATCATTGTATGATACTTCATTTATCTATAATCTATTAGGTTTTTGTATCAGTTTCTGTTTCTCATTATACTTGATGTACAACATTCAGTCAATCAGACCAAGCCTTATGTTTTTAATAATAGCTTGACAAATTCTATAATAGCTTTTATAATAACCTAATATAAGTTTTTAATAAACCGATGAATATTATTTGGAAAGGATGACTTTGTATGATATTCAAAAAAAACAAAAGAACAAAATCTTGTAACGATTTATCGCAAACAATCAGCAAATTGAACAATACAGATTCCGTTGATTTAAATCAAAATAAAAAATATTACTCTTCCGATTCAACGTCGGATGCGATTTCTTTTCCTTTTCGCGTAAAAGATCCGGGTAGTGCACTTACCCACTTTATTGCTTTTATCACATGTATTTTTTTGATGCCAATGATATTGACGCATATTGCGGCACACGGCGCAAAAAATACTGCTTTGATAAGTGTCAGCATCTTTATGTTGAGTATGATACTGTTGTATGGAGCAAGTAGTGCATACCACACATTCAATATCTCAAAAAAGGCGAATAAAATATTGCGAAAAATTGACCATATGATGATTTTTGTTCTGATTGCCGGCTCTTATACACCGGTTTGCCTACTTGCGCTTGCTAACCGACATGGAGTTCGATTACTCGCTTTTGTTTGGATAATTGCGGTTGTCGGTATTGCATTGACTGGATTTTGGGTCAATTGTCCAAAGTGGATTTCTTCGATTATTTATATCGCCATGGGTTGGAGCTGTATTTCTTCCGTTCCGCAAATTGTTTCGAATTTATCGAAACAGGGCTTTTTATGGTTGCTCGCCGGCGGAATTATCTATACTTTGGGCGGAATTATCTATGCTATGAAATTTCAACTGTTTCGCAATCGTTTCCAATATATCGGAGCACATGAAATTTTTCATGTTTTTGTCATGGGAGGAAGTTTATGCCATTTTATTTTAATGTATTATCTTCCAATCCACTAAGATGAATCGCGTACAATAAAGAGAATATTTACCTAAAATAGCAGGAGTTGTGGTAATTACCACTTGTATTTTGAATATGATTTATGAATAGTAATGTATAAAAAGAGGTATAAAATACATCTTTAATATGGATTGTATTGCTACAATATGATGTGAGTCTATAGAATTGTATCTTGATTTGACTGTAATAAATGGATATTAATAATATTAGCTATTAGAATTGACAGGTTGAATACTTTGAACTATATGATTCTCCAAATTATTTTTCAGCAATTGTACATTCTGCATACCAGGCATTTTAAACGGAGAATAGTATAAGAATGCAATTTGAGTTAAGCTGAATAAAGTAATATAAAAAGAAGTTCAACTTATCTATTTTTTAGATAGGTTGAACTTCTTGTTTATTTATGCTTTTCTAAGTTTTTTTGTTAAGATAACCCATAAACTTCCGGCGATACAAACAGAAGAATAAGTTCCTACTGTGATTCCTGCTAACAACGGTAGTGTAAATTCACGAATGGATTCTACACCCATAATGTATAGAGATAAAATTGCAAGCAGTGTTGTTAAAGAGGTATTGATAGAACGTTTTAATGTTTGTGAAATCGATTTGTTTACTACCTCTTCCAAGTTACTTCTTCTACCGCCTAATTCTTCACGAACACGGTCAAAGATAACAATGGTATCATTGATAGAGTAACCTACTACTGTAAGCATTGCTGCTACAAACGGCGAGTTTAGAGGAATTCTAAGTACCGCATAAACGGCAAATACCACTAATACATCATGTAATAATGCAATGATTGCTGCGATTCCGTATGCTAATTGGAAACGGAATGAAACATATAACAGCATACAGAAAGTTGCAATCGCTACAGATGTAAATGCCTTATGTTTAATTTCCTTTCCTACAGTCGGTCCAAATTGAGATGATTTATAGAATGCATCATCTGTTAAGTTGTATTTGGTTTTAAATTTTTCAAATACTGCTTTTCGTTCTGCGTTATCTAAGTCTTTGATTGTTTTTAATTCAACCGAATCTTTGTTTTCTCCCAAGTAGTTGATAGACATGGTTGGATCAATTTCATTAGTAATTTCTCTGATTTCTGTGGTTTCAACATATTTTCCAAGGTTGATTCCCATTGTGGTACCACCTGTAAAGTCGATACCGTAGTTTAATCCTGAGAAGGTAGATGTAGCTAATCCAATTATGATGACAATAGCAGAGATTGAGAAGAAGATTTTTTTCTTACCCATAAAATCAAAAAGTTTAGATTCTTTATCCATTCCAACTTTTACACCAAAATATTCTGTCTTGGTGATATGGAATGCATTGATGAATGATTTTAACAATAGCTTGGTAATAAATACTGCCGTGAAAATAGAGGCAAGAATACCTATCATCAATGTCAATGCGAACCCTTTAATTGGTCCTGTACCAAAGTAATACAGCACAACGCCGGCAATGAAAGTTGTGATTTGAGAGTCTAAAATGGTAGAAAGAGCTTTAGAGAATCCGCTTTCAATAGAGATACGAATCGATTTTCCTTTTCTCATTTCTTCTTTAATTCTTTCAAATATGATAACATTTGCATCTACTGCCATACCGACTGACAGGATAGCAGCAGCAATTCCGGGTAATGTTAATGTGGCATGCAATGCGGCATATACATATGCAACAATTAACATATACGCAACAAGTGCGATATCAGCGATAAATCCGGGTAGACGATATACGGCAAGCATCAGTAACATAACCAAAAGAATACCTAAAAGAGCTCCTTTGATACTGTTTTGAAGTGCTTTATCTCCTAATGTAGCTGTAGTAACGGAGCTTTCGATTTCCTTGAAGTTTACAGGTAACGCACCGCCACGAATTAAGCTGGATAATGTACTTGCACTTTCATATGTGAAGTCTCCGTTAATTTCCGCATTTCCATTCGGAATCGGACTTTGTACGGATGGTGCAGAAATAAGTTGATCATCCAAAATAATCATAATTTTACCTTTTGTCGGAGCAAGTTCTGCAGTAGCTTCTGCAAAAGCTTTTGTTCCTTCATCGTTGAACTCAAGTGTAACAACAGGAATTTGTGTTTTCGGATCAACGGCAACTTGTGAGTCTTTCACTTCTTTTCCTGTTAATACAACACTTCCATCCTCTTTTACAAACATCAGTTGTGCTGTTTTTCCGATAGAAGTCATGGCTTCTTCTGCATTTTTCACACCGGGAAGTTCAATACGAACTCTTTTTTCACCTTCACGTACGATAGAAGGTTCTGTTAATCCCATTGCGTCAACTCTTTTTCTAAATACGGCAATGGTTTGGTCCATAATACGATTTAATTCATCTCCGGTTGCATCGGTTTCTGCTTCATATACAACGTAGAAACCTCCTTTTAAGTCAAGACCTTGACGAATTTGTGATTTTACATTTCCGAATGTCTTTGAACCGACATTAACCCCTTTGATTGCGGCTAAGCCGAATGATGCAATCAGTAAGATAACAAGAAAGAATATGGACATACTCTTTGTCTTACTTTGTTTCATAATAATATTCCTCCCAAAAATTTATTTAATGTATTCTTTTGATAATTCAACATATCTTTTAGCACTTATTTCGATATCTTTTTTTTCATCTTTGGTAACATTACGAATTACTTTACAAGGATTTCCATAAGCTACTACGCCGGGAGGAATTATCGTGTTTTCAGTCACCAAGCTACCCGCACCGATGATAGAGCCTTCCCCAACAATGGCACCGTTCATCAAAATACTACCCATGCCAATCAATGCGCCGTCTCTTATTTTGGCACCGTGAATAATTGCTCCATGACCGACGATGACATTATTTCCAATCTCTACAGGGTAACCTGTTGTTGTATGTACAACAGATTGTTCTTGAAAACAAGTACCGCTTCCGATAGTAATGGAATCAAGGTCGCCACGAATGGTTGCATGGAACCAAACACTACTATTATCTTCAATCGATACATTTCCGACAACATCGGAACTGTCTGCGATGAAACAATGTTGAGATAAATCGGGATTGAATGTTCCGTATTCTTTAATCAAGATAAAAACCTCCTTTGCTAAGATACATTTTTAATAGAATACATTGAAATATCCATTATCAATACAAATAGATATTTACAACCACAACTTCTTTATTATACCTAATTTTGATGTAAAAATCAATCAAATTCCTTAGTCATTTTGATATGTTGAAAGAGTTTGAACATCATATTTTTTGTTACTTTTCATTTTTTCTTCCAATTCCCCAACGCTCTATGGTAAGTTTGGTACGGTCAGAGCCGACTTCAATTGTTGCTGAAGTATCAGATAGTTTTACAATACGACCATTGATTCCTCCAATCGTTGTAATTTCATCGCCTACTTTCAAATTTTCTCGCATGACACGGACTTGTTTGTCTTTCTGTTGTTGTGGACGAATCAAAAGAATATAGAAAATTCCTAACAGAAAGAAGGGAAGTCCGTAAGAAAGAAGTTGTTGTGTCGTCATCTTTGTCACCTCCTAATGTATGTTGGATTACTTTGAACAGAAAAATAAATTTCTTATAAAAAATAGAAATCCAAATGTTGTTTCAAGTAAGTTTTTATCACAATTATTTCTAAAAAAATAATACAATACTTTGTGATGAAATTCAAATATTATTTTTATGTGGAGACAATATCCGAACAGGTTGATTTTTGCATAATTATAGAAAGGGGAACAATATGTTTTGAAAAGAGCTATGTTTTGTTTGGTTTTTAATGGAAAAAAAATTTCTATTTCATAATGTTAATGTATTGGAGTTAATTAAAATTAAAATAGATAAAAATTGATGTTATCGGGATATGTAGAAAACTTTAAGTAAATGGTTCGCAGACAAGAATCGCATACTGTTTTATTCATAAAAATGGAACTGTCTTTTTTGATTGATAGTATTATCTGTTGTTGTTTTCCATACTTATTTACAATTATTATTTATAGTTTCAAAATTCTGTCCCTTTTTATAGTGTTCCATCAACTTGTTCATCCCATTTCGAAGAGAATGAGATTGAACAGTCATTTCCTTCAAATTTGAATTTTCGGTATTTTAATTAGGCTTCTGGTATTATAACTCATTTATCGAACCAAAGTAGGAAGACAAGATAAATCCTTGATTGCATTTTCTCCAAAATCAATACCATAGAATTTCAGTCCCATAGTCTTTGCACATTTCAAATCGCTAACAGAGTCCCCACACATTATAGATTCCGATAAATCAATGTGTGGATATTTTTCAATAGCCTGTAAAATCAAACCTGTTTTAGGTTTACAACATTCGCAATTATCAGTTCTTGAATGAGGGCAAATAAAACTATCTAATACCCTTATATTGTTAATTGCTAATACTTCTAATAGCTGATTATGGAAACTATTAAATTGTTCAAAGGTAATAACACCTTCTCCTATTATATATTGATTGCTAACAATAATTATTTCAAACCCTTGGTTGTTAAGAAGCTTCATTCCTGTTATTGCTCCGTCTAACAATATAGGATTTTCAACATTTTTCCAATCCATGTCAGGATAATCTAAATTGATTGTTCCATCTCTGTCCAAAAAAGCAACTTTCATAACGACCTCGCATTTTTCTAAAATCAACATTATTTTTATTGATACATCTTGTGAAAAAAACATCAGTTTGTGAGCAAAAATCAAATTTAAAATAATTATTAGGAAACCGATTACTACTTACAGGCACATTTCTATTACCATAATTGGAAAAGTAATCGAATACTTTCAAGATTAATACTAAAATTCGTTAGAACGATTTATAAATCGTTCTGTTAATGAGCAAAGTGTATCTGTATTTTCTGAAGGAAATTACCAAAACTTTGTCTATTGAAGTTTAGTATAAAATAGTGATTAGGTATATTTTTTGTTGGGCGGTTCATTTATTTTGTTGATTTCGAAAGGTATTTCTTTCCCAAAACACACCTTCTGTATATCCTTGTATGGAAGAATTGTTGTCCGCCATTTCCAGTCTTTTTTCCGTCCAAATGCAGTATTGTGGATTCTGTTCAATTCCTACAAAGTGACGATTTAATTTTTTTGCGGTAACCGAAGTAGAGCCGGAACCTAAAAACGGATCGAAGACAACATCGCCACGGTTGGAGCTTGCAAGAATCAATTTTGCAAGAAGTTTTTCCGGTTTTTGTGTTGGATGCGCTGTGTTTTCGGACATTGACCAATAAGGGATAGAGATATCATCCCAAAAATTAGAGGGATAAGTATTTCGAAACTTTCCGTTTTCTGTTTCTTCCCAATCTTTCGGCTTGCCGTTTTTTCGGTAAGGCGCAAGAACTTTTCTTCTGATTTTGACATCTTCTACATGAAAAGTAAAGTTTTTTGATTTTGTTGCAAACCAAATATCCTCCATTCCGTTTTTCCAGTTAGACATTGCTCCACGGCCTTTTTCTCTTTGCCACGTAATTCGATTCTGTAAAAAAAAGTATTGTTTGAGTATGTTTCCGATGATAAGACTGGATTTCCAATCACAGCAAACATAAACACTTGCCGTATCTTTTAGAAGAGGGATCACTTTTTGAATCCACTGTTTTGTATATTCCTCATAATCGGTATCATTCAGTTGTTTGAATTGTTTTCCGTTAAAATTTTTATCCAGATTGTAGGGAGGATCTACGATAAGCAAATCAACAAAGTTTTTGGGGAGATATGGTATTGTATCGAATGTATCGCCTAAAATGGTTTTATCCAAAACGGATGACAGAGGAGCGGATTGTTCGAGTGTAATACATCGATTTAAGTATTTCTGCCCTTCTTCAACGCTTAAATCTATTGTTTTGTTTCTGGTTGCTTTCATAATAGTTGCCTCTCTTTATTGATAGAACGTCAGAAGACAATTGCTTGATAGGTAAACAAGAGAAAGTGGATTAGTATCAAGCTTATCAAGCAAGATAACGGTTTTAACATGGAGAAATTAGTTTAAAGTTGGTAACCGTAACTTTCAAAAAACTCTTTTCTAAAATCAAGAAGTCTGTCTTCTGCAATTGCTTCTCTAATCTGTTTCATCAGGTTAATTAAAAAATGAAGATTGTGTGTCGTAATCAATCGAGCGCCTAAGATTTCATTGGTTTTTACAAGGTGACGAATGTAGGCACGGGAATAGTTTTGACAAGTGTAGCAGTTACAGTGTGAATCTAACGGCTCAAAGGATTCTGCATAGTTTGCGTTTCTCACCACGACTTTCCCTTGACTTGTCATGGCAGTTCCGTTTCGTGCAATTCTTGTCGGAAGAACACAATCGAACATATCGATACCACGAATCACACCGTCAATCAAGTCATCCGGTGAACCTACTCCCATCAAATATCGCGGTTTATCCGTAGGAAGAAGCGGGGCGGTATGCTCCAAAATATCCCTCATCATTTCTTTTGATTCTCCAACGGAGAGCCCACCGATGGAATATCCCGGAAAGTCGATTTCTTGTGTTCTCATCGCGGATTCGTATCTCAAGTCTTTATACATTCCGCCTTGCACAATACCGAATAATGCTTGTACATCAGTTTTTTTGTGAGCGTTTTTTCCTCTTTCTGCCCACCTCAGCGTTCGTTCCATCGAATTTTTGGTATAGTTGTAGTCGGCAGGATAGGGTGTGCACTCATCAAATGACATGATGATGTCAGCACCAAGTGCATTTTCAATCTCCATCACTTTTTCAGGAGACAAGAAGTGTTTACTGCCATCTAAGTGGGAACGGAAGGTAACTCCTTCTTCTGTTATTTTTCTTAAATCGCCCAAACTGAATACCTGAAAACCACCTGAATCGGTTAAGATTGCACGATCCCAATTCATAAATTTGTGCAGTCCCCCTGCCTTTTCAACAAGATGGTGCCCAGGTCTCAAATAGAGATGATAGGTGTTGGATAGAATGATTTTAGCATCCATTTGTTTCAATTCTTCCGGTGTCATAGATTTTATGGTGGCTTGCGTTCCGACAGGCATAAACACGGGAGTGTCTATCGTACCGTGTGGGGTATGCAGTTTTCCAAGTCTTGCGCCGGATTGTTTACATACTTTAATTAGTTCATATTTAATAGCGTTCATAAGTCCTCCAAATAGGTTGATAAGTAGGTAAGTTTTTCAATTGTGAATGAACATAGCATCACCAAAACTGAAAAAACGATAGTTTTGTTCAATCGCTGTCTTGTAGGCATGCATAATAAATTCTTTGTTTGCAAGTGCGCTGACAAGCATTAATAGTGTAGACTCCGGAAGATGAAAATTTGTAATCAAGGCATCTGCCATTTGGAATCTATAGGGAGGATAGATGAAGATATCAGTCCATCCTGAAAGTTCAGATATCCTTCCATCACGAGCGGAAGATTCCAAAGTTCGAACGGAAGTGGTACCTACACAGATAATACGTCTTTTCTCTGCTTTGGCTTGATTGATTCGCTGTGCAACATCTTTTTGGATCTCATAGTACTCTGTATGCATATGATGTTTTGTGACATCTTCAACCATAACAGGACGAAAAGTCCCAAGACCTACATGAAGAGTTACATATTCTAATTGGACACCGATGTCTTGTAATTCAGAAAGAAGTTTTTTGGTAAAATGCAATCCCGCTGTCGGAGCTGCCGCAGAACCGTCTACTTTAGAATATACAGTTTGATATCTCTCTTTATCTTCCAATTTTTTGTGAATATAGGGTGGAAGAGGCATTGTTCCAAGCATATCCAATATTTCTTCAAAAATACCGTCATATATAAATTCAATGATTCTAATTCCTTCATCTTTTATTTCTTTTACAACAGCAGAAAGTGTTTGATGAAAAAAGATAATATTTCCTATTTTCAAACGTTTTGCCGGTTTTGCCATAACTTCCCATGTAGTCAAATCCATTCTTTTTAATAGAAGGAGTTCAATATTTGCGCCGGTGTCTTCTTTTGTTCCAAAAAGACGTGCCGGTAACACACGAGTATTATTCATAACCAGCACATCTCCTTTTTTCAGATATTGAGTAATGTCTTTGAAATGCTTATGTTCTATCTCTCCTGTTTTTTTGTCTAAAAGAAGCAATTTAGATGAATCTCTTTGTTTAAGAGGTTCTTGAGCAATGCATGCTTCCGGCAAATCATAATAAAAATCTTTTGTGTTCAATGTGGTAAAAATCCTTTCTTTCTTTCTTTATTTTTATCAAATGGACGGATTATTCTTTTTCTTATTGTACATTAACGCCTTTAAAATAATAAGAGATGATTTCTTTGTAGTTTTTTCCTTTTTTTGCCATAGCATTTGCACCAAATTGGCTCATTCCGACACCATGTCCAAAACCGTGACCTACAATGATGATAGGATCTGATGAGCTGACCTGTATCGATTCACTTGGAAGTAATATCGGAGAGGATGATTTTTTGTTTAACAAGTTACTCAAATCCGCAAAAATATTGTCCAGGTCATTGGACGAAGGACGCAATGATGGAGTTGTGTCTGCAAAATTAAAGTACATACTTTTGATTGTAGTAGTCCCAATCAGTCTTCTGAAAGACTCTTTTGTAAAGCTGCGGGTTCCGGATGTTCCATAAATGGTAATTTTTTTTGCACGACCATTTTCTGTTTTTTCATCAATGGAAATGTTCTTGATTTTTCCGACAGATTGACCGGAACGGGATAGGATTCCTTCTAATTTTGATTTGCTGATAGAATAGGTCCAATTTGCATAGGAACCGTTGTTAGAAAAGGAATCGCTTACTCCTATGAGATAAGGTTTTTTCATTCCCCAAATATTTTCACTGCTTTCTGTTTGTCCACCGCTTTCTGAATGGAAGAAGAGAGAGGCGATTTCTCCCTGATAGTATCCGATTTCTCCCTCTGTTTCATCTACTGCACGATTTGTTCTTTGGTGCTCAGCAGCAATTCCTCCGTATACTTGAGAAGTGGTTGTGGTGTCTAAATCAAATCCGTACTTTTTGAATTTACCCATATTTGTGACAGTAAAATTTCGAGAACAGATTGCTTGTGCCTTAAGAGCATCCAGTTCCCATTCAGGGGATATTTCTTTTGGCAATACGCCATAGAGATAATCTTGAAGTCCGATATAGTTGATTGCGGTCAATGAAGAATTGTTTGATAGAAGCTCCAATTCTCCGCGATATTCTTTCTTTTCTATCTTAAATTTGTTGTTTGAAGAAGATAGGGTAATATCCTTTTTCGGATCAAAGGCAAACAGGATAGAGTCGTTTTGTTTTACCAATACTACAGGAACGGAAAGGTTGCCTTTCTTTGACAGAGTTGCGTTAAAATAGGTGTCCTTGTAATAGCAGACAAAACTTTCGGAAGAAGATTGTTTTGCTTCCCATTCTGTGGAGTAAGAACGGCTGAGATATACAAAACCAAGTTCTACGCGATTGGCATTTCGGTTGGAATGAATAACAGGAATCGAGTTTTGGTTTAATTGTACCTGTTCGATGTTCACAGAATAGTTATTTTTTGCACCGGATGCATACTTCAACCCAATCCTAACTTTGTAGTGATTGTCATAATTGTTGTTTGCAAAACTGATGATGGTATTGCACCACAGTAACAACATAAAAATGAGTAATATTTTTTGTTTTTGTTTCATATTGAACTCCTATTTTTTATCAGGCATTTCAAAACCTAAGTGACGGTAAGACTGTTCTGTTGCCATTCTTCCTCGAGGAGTACGATTCAAAAATCCCTTTTGGATAAGGTAAGGCTCGTAGACTTCCTCAACGGTCTCTCTGTCTTCCCCGATAGAAGCGGTTAATGTTTCGATTCCAACAGGACCGCCGGAGAATTTTTGTATAATGCTGCATAGTATTTTTTTATCCACAATATCTAATCCTTCTTCGTCTACCTCAAAGACAAGCAAAGATTCTTGTGTGATTGCAAGAGAAATATTTCCGTCTCCTTTTACTTGCGCATAATCTCTTACTCTTTTTAGAAGGCGGTTGGCAATTCGAGGAGTTCCTCTTGAACGTTTTGCAATTTCTTCCGCTGCCTGTTCCTCAATATAAATCTCTAAAATTTGTGCAGAACGGGAAATAATTTTTTTAAGATTTGTGGCAGAATACAACTCTAAGTTTAAGATGACACCGAAACGATCTCTTAGCGGAGAAGTTAACATCCCGCTTCGTGTTGTTGCTCCTATCAATGTAAACTTCGGTAAATCGATTCGAATAGAGCGTGCCGAGGGACCTTTTCCTATGATGATGTCAAGACATCGATCCTCCATTGCCGGATATAGAATTTCTTCTACAGTGCGATTTAATCGATGGATTTCGTCTATGAACAAAACATCTCCATCAGATAGATTTGTCAAAATTGCGGCTAGATCACCTGATTTTTCAATCGCAGGACCTGAGGTAATCTTGATGTTGGCACTCATCTCATTCGCAATGATGTAGGACAGCGTTGTTTTTCCGAGTCCCGGCGGACCATAGAGCAACACATGATCCAATGCTTCGCCACGAAGTCGAGCAGCCTGTATAAAAATATCTAATTGTGATTTTACTTTGTCTTGACCGATGTACTCTTCCAAAGTACGTGGCCGTAGTGAATAGTCTGTTTCAATATCTTCTGTTTGAAAAGACGAACTAATCAATCTTTCATTATCTTCAAACATAATAGTCTCCATTCTGTTTTATTATTTAAATATACTGTTAAACCTTACTCAGTTTAGAAAGTGCAAGAGGAATTAATTCATCGAGAGATTGAGCTGTATACTGTTGTTTCACCTCTTGGACTGCATCATAAGATTCGTTTTTAGAAAAGCCAAGACTTACGAGAGCTTCTATCGCATCATCTTCTGTTTGGTTGATGGGCGAAGCAATTTCTATTGCATCGTTGTCAATTTCAAAGTGTGAAATTTTATCTTTTAATTCTAATACAATTCGTTCGGCTGTTTTTTTGCCTACTCCGGATACTTTGGAGAGCTTTTCAATATTTGCAGTAACGATATAGGATTTGATTTGATCTACTTGATAAGTCGATAGAATGGATAATCCTACTTTCGGACCGATTTTTGATACGGAAGTCAACTGTTCAAACAATTCTTTCTCTGATTTTTCAAAGAATCCGATCAAAGAAATATTATCTTCCCGAACAATCATTTTTGTATACAATCGGATATTAGAATGTTGTTTACAATGTTCCATTGTGTTTTGAGAAACTTGAATTTCATATCCGACTCCACTACAAACAAGCAGAATACTGTCTAAGGACAGTTCTTCAATTTCTCCGTATAATAGTCCTATCATGATAATATAAGCTCCTTTATATATGAATATTGTGAAATGTTCTTTTGTCAGTTTATGAAAGAGAAGGGGATTGTCAAATATCAAACTTGAAATAGTTTGGAAAATCGACTCGTATGACAATGATTTGTCGCAATTGCCAAAGCATCTGCCGTGTCATCGGGTTTTGGGACTTCTTTTAAACGCAAGGTTGTTTTTACCATCTGTTGAACTTGTTCTTTGGGTGCTTTTCCATATCCGCAAATTCCCTGTTTTACCTGTAAGGGTGTGTATTCGTAGACGGGGATATTGTGCTCTTTGGCAGCAAGTAGCATAACGCCTCGAGCTTGTGCAACATCAATGACTGTTTTTGCATTCTTAAAAAAGAACAATTCTTCGATTGCCATTTCTTCAATATGATATTTCTCAATTAAAAAACACAGTCCTTTATAAATTCGTTGAATTCTATCTACGAACGGTTCTTTTGCATCCGTTTCGATACTTCCGTAATCAATGACTCGAAATGAAGTTCCGTTATAGTCAAGAATTCCATATCCGACAATTGCATACCCCGGATCAATCCCTAAAACAATCACAATTTTCCCTTCCTTAAATCACAGTGCTAATTTTCATCTGTTTTTTACATATTCGACTAAACGCTTATCGTCAAAATTGAAGATAAGAATTTTGTTAGCATTGCCCTAATAAAAATAAATTATAAAATTTTTCAAAACCATGTGTCAATTATACCATAACTAAAGGAGCTTGTCTTACTTTTATAGGAGTGAGAATTGAAAAAAGACAGTAAAAAAGCCTTCTGTTGAGTGAGAAGTATCTATTTTTACAATTGGCGTATATTTGTAAAATAAATATTACAAAATACGGGATATATTTTTCTTAATTGTAACTTTACTGTAATTCACATTTTTGTAAATTTGTTGTATGATTGGTATAGGTAATCAGTCATAAATTATTTAGGAGGGATTTAATATGAAAATTAAGAAAATTGCAGTTGTGGCAATGGCATCTGTTATTGGAGTGACATCATTTTCTTTTGGTGCAGGACTGTTTCAAAATAAAAAGGTAAGTTATGCAATCAACATGGTTGCGAACGGGTCTCCTTATATAGTACAAAATCAAGCATTAAAGCCATTTGCAACAGATGACGGATACACTTACTTATCTGTAAGATCTTTGAGTGAACTGGGGTTAGTTGATATCGATTGGAATGGACCTACCAAAACTGTGACAGTGAGTGCAAAACAGACAGAAGACCCTGTGCAAGTAGCACAATTGAATCAAAGAATAGCACAATTAACAAACGAAAATATACTTTTGAAAAAAGAAAATGAAGAACTGAAGGCAAAAACATCTTCAGGGAAATCAAGTGATTCTTCTAATAAGAAGAACAAGAAGTCTTCCGGAAATGAATTGTTAAAAGATATGTCTTCCAGTGACAGAAGAAGTTTGGAAAGAGATATTAGCAGTGATTTGAAAAATGTAAAAATCTCTACTCGTGAGTATTCAAGTCGTTTTACCTTTGATCCGGATGTAAGAATCAGCGGAAATCGCGTAAAATTGACACTGACAGCTCGAGAAAAATTGGATGCCGGTGAATGGAATGATATTATAAAGGGAAGAAGAATGAGCTACTTGGAAGAAGAGTTTTCTGATGAAGCAAAAGATAATGTAATCAGTGTAGTAAAAGATTTGTTGAAAAATTATTATGACTATGAGATTGAGGTATCTTTCCAAGCTTCTAAAACTGACAGCAATAAAGATATGAAGGAAATTGCAACTGCAAATTACAGAGAATCAAGCGATAGATATAAATGCTATATTTCTAAATATTAAGAGTATTGATGTTAAAATACCGGGATAGTGTGGTATGCTGTTCCGGTATTTTTATATTTATTCATGAGTATCTGTGTATTTATTTTCTATGATAATTTCAGTTTGGTATACTATCATGAGAAATACACATTACATAATATTGTCGTAGCAGAAAAAATTATGAGAACTTTTTATTTCTGATCATTCATAAAAACTTTTTTTCTTTGCAGATTTATGGTATGATACAGTTAGTATTATGAATAGTTAGATTACTTCTGTTCAAATATTGAATATCTTTTTGAAATACTTACTTTTGTTGCGAACTAAATAAACTGAAAATACTAACAAATCTATTTGTTTCACATTTGTCGAATTCTAAAATTTTTGTTATTTTACATATTTGTAGATAGAAATGTTTGTGAATGTGTAGTATAATAGTTAGCGTATGCAAATATATTCTGAAGAGTAAGTGAGAACAAAACTAGGGATAGTTTTTTTGTTAGACTGTGAGGAAAAAATGAAGAATAGTATGAAGAAAGAAATTTTGTATGTGCTTTCTCTTTTGACACAACTTGGAGTTTCTTTTCTTTTTCCGATTCTTGTGATGATTTATCTATCAAAGTATCTGGAGGAGTGTTATGGTTTTTCTCATTCCGGGATGATTTTATTTCTGTTGATTGGATTATGCGCGGGAATTTTCAACGTCTACAAGTTATTGCGAAGATTTATGAAGTAGTATATGTATAGGACTTTGTTTTAAGCTAAAATTTACAGTATTCGGGGTGATTTTTTTGAGGAAAGACATATTGAAATTTCAATTCAAGTTAAGCATGCAAACAATTATGCTTGCAATTGCGGTTTCAATCATGGTCTTTTTTTTTACGAATTCCGGTAAGAAGATGATTTTAGGTATATTCTTAGGAACATTTATTTCTTTACTTAATTTTAGACAAATGGCACTTGGTTTTGAAAAAGCAGTCCGTATGGAAGAGACTCGAGCAAAAAGGTATGCAATAATTCAATATATGATTAGATTTTTTATTGTTGGAGCTGTTTTGGTTTTGTCTGCCCGTTCTCCTTATGTGAATGTACCGGGAGTTGTGATAGGGTTGTTTCTTTTGAAAGTAGTAATTTTGGGTAGCAATTTTCTAAAATTTATTTTTAGAAATTCTATATAATGTTTGTTGGGGGAGGAGGAACAGGTTAAAATGGAAAATAGTTTTGGACCGGTTATATTTTATGAAACATCTTTTGGATTAAAAATTACCGAAACTTTGGTGGTTAGTTGGATTATTATAGGAGTATTAATTTTATCATCGTACTTATTAACAAGAAATTTGAAAAAAGTTCCAACAGGGGTTCAAAACATACTGGAAATGTTGGTAGGAGGTGTGTATTCGTTAGTGAAAAGCACTATGGGAGCAGAACATATTTATTTTGCACCATATATCGGAACATTGATGCTCTATCTTGCTGCTGCGAATCTATGTGGATTGACAGGTTTTATGAGACCACCTACAGCCGATTTGAACACTACATTCGGCTTGGCGCTCATCACTTTCTTTATGTGTCATATCAAGGGAATTCAATCAAAGGGAATAAAGAGTTATTTGAAAGGGTTTACAGAACCATTTTTCTTATTGACACCGATTAACCTTATTGGAGAAATTGCAAATCCGATTTCATTGTCCTTTCGTCTATTTGGAAACCTCGTGGGGGGCTTGATTATTATGAGTTTAGTCTATGGTGCATTATCATCTTTATCATCCATGTTGTTCGGTTGGAATGTACCTATTCTGCAATTAGGTTTTCCGGTACTTCTTCATATGTACTTTGATGTATTTTCCGGACTGTTACAAACTTTTATTTTTGGAATGTTGACAATGGTATATATCTCCAGTTCAATGGAATAATATTTTCGAATTCTTTTAATACCTTAAAGAAAGGAGTGGAATTTATATTGAATCAAACAGACTTTATCAATCAATTTTTTACTTGGTTGATGACATTTGATAGACGGGCACTTATCTTTTCGGCATCGGCGATAGGAGTAGGATTGGCAATGATTGCAGGGATTGGTCCGGGAATCGGACAAGGCTATGCAGCAGGGAAAGCCGCTGAAGCTGTTGGAGAAAATCCAAAGGGGCAGAAACAGGTGACACTGGTAATGTTGTTAGGTTCAGCTGTTGCAGAAACATCCGGGATTTTATCTTTGGTAGTTGCTTTGCTGTTGTTGTTTGGAAATCCCTTGATTAAAGTAGAGGGAAAAGCGATTATTCTGATGGCATCGGCGATAGGTGCAGGATTTGCGATGATTGCAGGAATCGGATCGGCTGTCGGACAAGGCTATGCAGCAGGAAAGGCAACTGAGGCTTGCGGAAAAAGACCGAAATACCAGCAGATTATTATGAAAGCGATGTTTATCGGACAAGCAGTTGCGCAAGCATCTTCTATTTTTGCGCTGATTATTGCATTGATATTGTTGCTCGCAAATCCATTGATTTAAGGATGGGTAATTATTTTTAAGTTTATTCTCATTTTTATATATAAATATAATAAATTGTTAATTTTTAAGGAGGAAAATGAAATGCAAGGAATTACAGGACAAGATTTAATTTATGCGTGTTCAGCTATTGGAGCAGGGTTAGCGATGATTGCCGGAATCGGACCGGGGATTGGACAAGGCTATGCGGCAGGTAAGGGAGCAGAGGCTGTAGGAAGACAACCGGAAGCGCAAGGAGATATCATCAAAACAATGCTTCTTGGAGCAGCTGTTGCGGAAACAACCGGTATCTACGGACTTATCATTGCTCTAATATTAATCTTTGTGAAACCGTTTACAAGCTAATCGTTTTTGAGTTTAGGTCAAAATAAACGAAGAGGAGGTAAGCTTTTGAATTTCATAAAAGATGGACTAGTAAGTTTAGGTAGATGGAACGTGTTGTTCACGATTTTAAATACATTCATCCTATATTTGGGGCTAAAACACTTTTTGTTTGAACCGGTGAAAAAAATGATGGATGAAAGAACTGCCGAGATAGAAGAACAATTAGATTCTGCAAAACGAACTGAAGAGCTCGCAAATGAAACTTACGAGCAGTATCAAGAAAAGATGAGAAATGCGAAAGAAGAAGGCATGAAGTTAATTCTTGAAGCTCGTCATAATGCACAAGCTCAGTATGATGATATTGTGAAAAGTGCACGAAAGGAAGCGGAATCTGTTAAGAAAAAAAGCGAAGAAGATATTCTTAGAGAAAAAGAAAAAGTGATGGATGGAATGAAAGACGAAATTGGAGAAATGGCCATTCTTATCGCAGAACAGGTAATTAAAAAGAATATAGAGCCACAAATTCAGGGAGAACTGATTGATGAATTAATTCAAAATGTAGGTGATTCACAATGGCAGAAATAGCAATCAATCGGTATGTTGACTCTTTATATGAGATTGCAAAAGAGGATCATATAGAACAAGAGTTGTTATATCAATTGAATCAAGTTGTAGATATTTTTTTACAAAATGAAGATTTTTACCATATTATGAAAAGTCGTTTTTATAAAAAGGAAGAAAAAAAGAATTTATTATCAGAAATTTTTTCTGAAAGGGTGCATGAGTATCTTTTGAATTTTATAAAAATATTGATTGATAACGGAAGAATCGGCATGTTGGAAGATATTAGAGATGCGTATAAAAAACGATATTACGCTGATGAAAACATCAGAGAATTTGAAGTGATTACATCAATTCCGATGACTTCGATTCAAAAAGACAACCTGATATCACAACTGAAAAAGATAATACAAGCAAAAGAGGTTTATTTAATAAACTATGTTGATCCTGCTATCATAGGTGGAATGAAATTAAAATCAAACGATGTGGAATTGGATCAAAGTATTACAACGATGCTAAAAAAAATGAAACAGCAATTACAAGAAAAGATGATTTAGAAGGGCGGTAAACCTATGGATATTCGACCAGATGAGATTAGTGCTCTGATTAAAGAGAGAATTAAAAATTATGGGTATAATGCTCATTTCAAAGATGTAGGAAAAGTATTGGAAATAGGCGATGGAATCGCAAAAATCAGCGGTCTGGAAGACTGTATGTCCGGAGAAATTTTGGAGTTTGAAAATGGGGTATATGCAATGGCTTTGAACTTAGAAGAAAGTTCGGTGGGTGCAGTTATGCTGGGTTCAGACAAAGGAATTAAGGAAGGAGATGCTGTTAAAACAACAGGAAATGTTGTACAAGTTCCTGTCGGAGAACAGTTGTTAGGAAGAGTAGTGAATGCATTGGGACAGCCGATTGACGGGAAAGGTCCTATTTTGACGAAAGAATATATGCCGATTGAAAGAAAGGCAGCAGGAATTATAGAGAGAGAAAAGGTAAGCGAGCCTTTACAGACCGGAATCAAAGCAATTGATTCTATGATACCGATTGGTAGAGGACAAAGAGAGCTTATTATAGGAGATCGTCAAACCGGTAAGACTACAATAGCAATTGATACCATCTTAAACCAAAAGGGAAAAGATGTTATTTGTGTTTATGTTGCAATCGGACAAAAATTATCAACTGTGGTACAAATAGTAGAAACTTTGGAAAAACAAGGGGCGTTGGACTACACCATTGTAGTTGCAGCAACAGCTTCTGAGTTGGCGCCGTTGCAATATATTGCACCATACTCCGGATGTACAATGGGCGAGTATTTTATGGATAGAGGAAAGCATGTATTGTGTGTTTATGATGATTTATCCAAACATGCTGTTGCTTACCGCACACTATCGCTGTTGCTTAGAAGACCACCGGGAAGAGAGGCATATCCGGGAGATGTTTTTTATTTGCATTCAAGATTGCTTGAGAGGGCAGCGAAACTTTCAAAAGAGAAGGGTGGAGGTTCTTTAACCGCTTTACCTATTATTGAAACACAAGCCGGTGATGTTTCTGCATATATTCCGACAAATGTTATCTCTATTACAGATGGACAAATTTTCTTAGAAACAGAATTGTTCCACTCGGGAATTCGTCCGGCTGTAAATCCCGGAATTTCTGTATCACGAGTTGGAGGGAATGCTCAACTTAAGCCAATGAAGAAAGTGTCCGGAACATTGCGTTTGGATTATTCTCAATATAGAGAGTTACAAGCGTTTTCTCAATTTGGTTCAGATTTGGACGCTGACACAAAGGCGCGTTTGGATCGTGGGGAGCGTATTGTTGAAATTTTGAAACAGGGGCAGGCATCTCCGCTTTCTGTAGCAGAACAGGTCATTATTATCTATGCTGCAAATAAAGGGTATTTGAAAGAGATTGATATAAAAGATATTCCTGAATTTGAGAAACAACTATTTAAATTTTTAGAAGGTGCGTATCCGAATTTAGGAAAATCTATGATAGAACACAATGATATTACCAAGGAAGATGAAGAACTGTTGCATAAAGCATTATCTGAGTTCGTAGAAGAATTTAAAAATAGATAAAAGCCTCAGTGGTTGAAGAGAAAGGAGGTCTTTATGGCAACAGGAATGAAAGATATAAAAAATAGGATTACCAGTGTGGAAAATACCATGCAAATTACAAAAGCGATGGAGCTTGTTGCATCTTCCAAGCTTAGAAAAGCAAAGGACAAAGCTGAAAAATCCAAACCTTTTTTTGATATTTTGTATGATACAATGGTAAGAATTGCCTCGGCAAAAACAAAGCAACTATCTTCTGTTTATGTCAAACCTCGAAAAGAGAAAAAAGCGGGATTTGTTATTATCGGAGGAGATAAGGGGTTAGCCGGAGGATACAATACCAACATTTTTCGAAAAGCTGAAGAAAAAATGTCCGGAAGAGAGGTTTGTGTGTTGCCAATAGGAAAAAAGGCATATGAATACTTTCGTAAAAAAGGATATCCTATCGTAAAACGATTTGAAAACATTCCGGAAGAGGTAGAAAAAGTACAGGTAGTGGATATTGTAGATACCGTGATAGAGTTGTATAAAAACAAAGAAATTGATGAGTTGTATGTAATTTATACAGAGTTTGTATCTGCATTGACACAGATTGTAAGGATAAAAAAATTACTTCCTTTGTATCTTAAACCTCGTGAGTTGGAGGAAGAAGAATATGAAACGGTTCAGTATGATCCGTCACCGACAGCAGTTTTTGATAATATTGTACCGCTTTATTTAGAAGGGATTTTTTATGCGGCGGTGTTAGAATCTTATGCATCTGAACAAGGTGCGAGAAGAATTGCGATGGAATCTGCGACCGATAACGCAGGAGAAATGATAGAACAGTTGAATTTGCAATATAACAGAGCTCGTCAGTGGAACATTACACAAGAACTTTCTGAAATTGTTTCTGGTGCAGAGGCGCTTAAGTAAAGAATAGAAGGAGAAGTTTATGATTCAACAAAATGTAGGAAAAGTAGTGCAAATTATCGGAGCGGTATTGGACATACGCTTTGATGCTGAGCATTTACCAAGTTTGAAAAATGCGATTATCATCAAAAATGGAGAGAAAGAGGTAGTAGTAGAAGTAGCACAGCATATAGGGGAAGATATGGTGCGTTGTATTGCCATGAGTTCTACTGATGGATTAGTGCGTGGAATGGATGCAATTGATACCGGAGGAGCGATTTCTGTTCCCGTTGGTAAGAATACGTTAGGAAGAATTTTTAATCTTTTAGGACAGCCGATTGATGAGGCGGGAGATTTGGAAGAAGGCGAAAAATGGCCGATTCATAGAGATCCTCCTGCGTATGAAGAACAACAGACAAATGCTGAGATTTTGGAAACCGGAATCAAAGTAATTGATTTGATTTGTCCTTATCAAAAGGGTGGTAAAATCGGATTGTTTGGTGGAGCGGGTGTTGGTAAAACAGTTATTATTATGGAATTAATTAACAACATTGCCAAACAACACGGCGGGTTATCCGTGTTTACCGGTGTCGGAGAAAGAACCAGAGAAGGAAATGACCTATATTATGAAATGAAAGAGTCCGGCGTTTTGGATAAGACGGCGTTGGTGTTCGGACAAATGAATGAACCGCCGGGAGCGAGAATGAGGGTAGGTTTGACCGGGCTTACAATGGCAGAATATTTTAGAGATAGAGCAGGACAAGATGTATTGTTGTTTATTGATAATATTTTTAGATTTACACAAGCCGGTTCAGAAGTTTCTGCACTTCTTGGACGTATGCCTTCGGCTGTGGGATATCAGCCTACATTGGCAACAGAGATGGGAGCGTTGCAAGAAAGAATTACCTCTACACAAAAAGGCTCTATCACATCAGTACAAGCGGTATATGTACCTGCCGATGACTTGACAGACCCTGCTCCTGCAACAACATTTGCCCATTTGGATGCAACGACTGTATTGTCGCGTCAAATTGCATCTTTAGGGATTTATCCTGCAGTAGATCCTTTGGATTCTACATCAAGAATCTTGTCTCCGGAAGTAGTAGGAGAAGAACATTACGAAGTTGCCAGAGGAGTTCAATCCATTCTACAAAAAATGAAAGACTTGCAAGATATTATTGCGATTTTGGGAATGGATGAACTGTCAGAAGAAGATAAAATTATTGTATCTCGTGCAAGAAAGGTACAAAGATTTTTGTCTCAACCGTTCAGCGTTGCAGAGCAATTTACAGGAATGGCAGGAAAGTATGTTCCTGTCAGTGAAACGATTCGTGGATTTCGTGAAATTTTGGAAGGAAAACATGATGATGTTCCGGAGTCGGCATTTTTGTTTGTAGGAACCATAGAAGAAGCGATTGAAAAGGCTAAAAAGGAGGAATAGTTATGTCAACATTCCGCCTAAAAATAGTAACCCCTGAAAAATTATTTTGGGATGGAGATGTAGACCTGGTAGTAGTGCATACTATAGAAGGTGATATTGGGATAAAAGCAAACCATGTCAATTACATCTCGACACTGGATATTGGAAAAATAAAGATTCAGACAGGAAAAGAAAAAAAAGAAGCTTCTATTTCAAGAGGGATGATTCTTGTTTCACAAGATTGTACTACCATTGTAGCGGCGAATGCAGAGTGGCCGGATGAAATTGATGTTGAAAGAGCAATGAGCTCGAAGCAAAAGGCTGAACAACAGTTACAACAATATAAGCCCGGAGACAAAGAGTTTTATGCCGCGACAGCACATTTGAAAAAAGCAATGGTCAGAATGAGTTTGAAAAAATAGAGCTTGTTTTTTGTAATATCTGTTAGGGGGAGGTGTACCCTTAACAGATATTTTTTACATTTTTCACATAAAAAAACAAATAAATGATGTACGGCGAGAACGGTAGGTATGTTTTTATAACAATAAATTACTTAGTGTGATACTAGACTTCAATAGACAAACAGATAAAAGTTTTATTAAATTCATCTGAAAACCACAGATACGATTCAGAGAAGTAACAATATGACTTATCAATTGTTTTAACGAAGTTTAGTATGAAACAGGAGGGGTACTTATGAGTAAAGTAAAAAAATTCATGTCTTTATTTTTAGTGACAGTTGTTGTATCTTCAATGTTCTCTGTCGTGTTTGCTAATGATATGAACAACAGGAATACTTTGACTAACGAAGAACTTGTGAGATTATTGAGAGAAGCGAAAGGCGGAGAAGTTGAGAATTCCGGACAGTCTGCGATTGCGATTGGCGTAATAGGTGGAAAAGATGACGGAAAAGAGAAAATTGCAGCAATGGCGATGGGAGAAATTGGAAAAGAAAGTGAACGAACTGATGGATTGGCTACCGTACAGGTACTATCAGACCGTTTTTTGGATGACTATTTAGGCTTGTCGTTTGAAGTCAGCTCTACTGTTTCTTCAAAATTGGTCGGAACTGCTACAATTACGGCATATCATAGTTTGAACGGTCGAATTTTAAGCAAAACTCAAGTAACATCGACAGATAACTTGAATCAAAAGTTTTTTATGTGGGTGGGAAATTCCGATAAAGTGAAGATAAAGATGTCCGGGGCTTTTGTTACAGTTGATGGAGGACAAACATATCCGTTAAGTATATATGAGTCTTTTGATGTTTGTCGATAAGCGATTATGTTTGTGAATACAATATAGTTAAAGTATGATGACCGTTGCTTTTTATTAGGCACAGAAGAATAAAAAATATCTGTTAAGGAAAGATGATTTCCTTAACAGATATTTTTTGTTATTTTGATAATTCCAATTCAGAATACTATACAAAGTGATTTTGTTCTTTCAAGTATTTTGTATGGCAATTGTTGTTTACAAAAGTTGTTTGTTATAAGGAGTAGGAGATATTTTTGATAAAAAGACGTTCGACACCTAAGAAACTGCCGTGTCCAATAGAAACGATGTCGTTCTTTACGACTAAAGAATCGCATATATGAAAGGTAACGCCTTCTTCGGTGAGTTCAGTGAAAACGGTATTAGAGTGATTCGGTTTAGAAGAAATTACAAAGTCTCCATAAGAAGTACAACACACTCTCCTTTTGATTGGCTCAATATAGAGATCAGTTATCTTCTTTTTGTTGATATATGCTTTCGCATCTGCATCCAGTTCAATTTTCCACATAGTACATACTTCCTTTCATTGAGAATTTAAACATTCAAAGAAAGATTTCTCTATCATAACAGATAAAAAAATCTTTCCAATTGGTGCCCAGAGGCGGAATCGAACCACCGACACGAGGATTTTCAGTCCTCTGCTCTACCGACTGAGCTATCTGGGCTTGTATGAAATTGATGTATTCGTACAAAAATGGTGGGCTTAGCAAGACTCGAACTTGCGACCTCACGCTTATCAGGCGTGCGCTCTAACCTGCTGAGCTATAAGCCCCTGAACATATTCTTTATGCTATATGATTCTAACAGTCAAAACAGAAAAAGTCAACAAAAACATTGAAATTATCGTAGACAACTTGATTATCATGGAGAATTGGTTTGAAAGATTTTTAATATATAAGTTATTGTATAAAATGAGTCGAATTTTAATCATTTTGTATATCGGTTGTATCGTTTTCTTTGTGTTTGTGCTACAGTCTTTAATAAAATCTTAGAATAACCCCAATTTATATTAAAATCTAATTGATATTCCATAAATTTGAAAAAATGCTCTGTTGAATGTTGTCATTATTGAAGTAAGCAAAAATATAGTTGTGAATCATTAAACTATGAATTGTACATTAAATTATGACAGTGAGCAAACGGAAGAGATAATAATATTTGTTTGTTCTAAGTATTTATTTGGTATTGTGAGCGGTAATGATTGTGTAGCTGTATGAAGGTTATTTTGATGCCAACTGCTTCACAATACCAAATTTTACCTTGTTTATAAATCAAACAATCTTTATTTAAAATTTTGTTTTTACAGTACTCAACTATATCCTGTACATCAAACTTTAGGTTTCTTTTGATTCTCTAAACTTCCGTTTCTGTAGTATGAATTTTCTTGATATTTTCAAACAATATTTTCTTACCGGGTGTTGATTTTTCAGATTTATTGTTAATCGTTGGTGTGTTTGTCAGAGTTCAATTATTTTTGTGTTTTTTAATCAGCAAACTCTCCATCATAACAGAAACTAAAGCGGTAGGATTGATGACAAAATTTTTATCTGTGATTTTTTTGTTAAAGTAAGAAACAGATTTGTCGTGGTCAAGAATTTTATTTATGGATAAATACTGTTCAATTTCATCAAGCAAAAAAGCGGTTTGTTTGAGTTTTTCATCAGAAAAATTATTTGCATAATGAATGCTTTTCATGGTTCGTTTCAATTTTGTGTTAGGATATGTTTTTTGAAACACATTCCTTAATGTCAAAACAATATCATGGAATGTTTGTTTTTCCAAATTATCAAAGTTGCTCTCAGATAAAATGTTTTTATCACATAAGCTTTTGATTAGTTCTATAGATTGCTGTTTCAAATCAACCGTCATTTTTAAACTCCCTATTTTTATTTTGTAATCATGTGTTTCGTTTCATTCATTTTTTGTGAATTGAGGATTCTCCTTGTTTCAAGATGTTCGTATCTATAAAAGCAGTAGATTTGTTTCTTGTTTTTTGGATATTCGTATCTTATTTTATTTTATGGAAGAGTGACTATCAGCCACGCCAAGCATAATACATCCCTTGATTGGCGGAACGATTGATGTTTTCGGTATTCATCCAATGATACTTATTTTTAATCCATTGTTTTCCACGGTGTTGCAGTTCCTTATTTGCATCTTCATTCTTGTAATCATAATTACTATAGAAATAGTTTTCAATGTCGTTTCTTGTTTGTTCAATGTAACTTACAATAGAAATTTTTTCATCATTAGAAATATCGGGGTAGAGCTCTTCGATTATTTCGATGATTGGTCTGTGGAAATTTTTGCCAAATTCCAGAGACGAACTATAGACTGTATTTAAAATTTGTTCATCCATACCCTTCATCTCCATTATAATATTGGAATTTCCTCTACATAATTATAATTTGCACAATTGTTTATGGATTGTTTCGCTCCGGGAAATTCGTCAGTTTTATTGCTTCGATATTTTTAATATTCTTCAATACATTTAGGGGATGTCCTATTGACGATTTATCATTCTCAAATCGTTTGAATAAGATAATGCAGATGTTCTATAAACCTTTTTTGAAAAAATTACGAAATTCTGCAACTTCAGAGCCGGATTGTGTGATTGCTACTGAATGTTTTGCACCCTTAGCAATCCCGGGAGCATAGGTAATAGGTTCAAATTGAAATGAATGTTTTTCATTATATACTCTGCAATACCCTAAGCGAGTTTCGGTGTTACTTCCGTTATCTTTATTAAATACGATAGGGTTATCGTATTCACTTAAATCAGGACTAACAGCAATTACAACAACTTCTCCTTCTTTATATCCTACAATAAAGTTACTGTGTTCTGTAATTTCAACAATGACTGCATTGGTGTAATTTTCCATATGGCAATAAATTATTTTATAGTCATCTCCATTGGGCATGCTTTCATTGAATATTTCTCTCATCCGTGCTTTGTTTTTTCTATTATCTTCGTCACTTGCTCCTAAAAAAGCTTTCTTAGCAAAATCCATAAGTCCCATAGTTGTACTCTCCTTTAAATCTTATAAATCTTAGTTTCTAATTACTATGTATTTTAGTATTAACTACTATTATATAAATAGTATCTTTTTTGATAAATATGTCAAGAGATATCCTCAAGTTAAAATAGGAAATTCAAAATTTTTATGATGAAGTACTCTACTGCAAAATGAAAGCATCACCGTATTTCTTTGATTGTAGTTCCACTTGTTTGAAATATAAAGTGAGAATTGAACAGAAAGAAGAAAAAGAGAAGAAAAGAATTGACAAAGAGAAGAAGATATGATAAATTGAACACACCATCGAGGTAGGAGAGGCAGCATCAAAACAGACAGCAGAAAAGAAAGCAGAAAGAGCCGATAAAAAAGATAAAAAAAGATGTTGACAAACCGAAAAAGAGATGGTAATATAGACAAGCAGTCCGGCGAGGTAGAAAAACCACAGAGGGCAGCGAGAAAAAAGAATGAACCTTGAAAACTAAACAGCAGAAAAAACAACCAAGCAATTGAAAAATTGCAAAGCGAAAAACCACTTAATCGAAAGATTAAGGAAAAAGCAAACCGGTAAATAACTTTGAAGTTGTTCAAGAGAACAACCGGAGCAAAACTGAGAAAAGATTAAAACGAAGAGTTTGATCCTGGCTCAGGATGAACGCTGGCGGCGTGCTTAACACATGCAAGTCGAACGAACGACTATTAACAGAACCTTTCGGGGCGAAGATGATAGAAGTTAGTGGCGGACGGGTGCGTAACGCGTGGGTAATCTGCCTTTGTCAAAGGAATAACTATTCGAAAGAATAGCTAAAACCGTATAACATATTAATAGGGCATCCTAATAATATCAAAACGATAGTGGACAAAGATGAGCCCGCGTCTGATTAGCTAGTTGGTGAGATAAAAGCCCACCAAGGCAACGATCAGTAGCCGACCTGAGAGGGTGAACGGCCACATTGGAACTGAGACACGGTCCAAACTCCTACGGGAGGCAGCAGTGGGGAATATTGCACAATGGGGGGAACCCTGATGCAGCAACGCCGCGTGAGTGAAGAAGGCATTCGTGTCGTAAAACTCTGTAGTAGGGGAAGAAAGAAATGACAGTACCCTAAAAGAAAGCCCCGGCTAACTACGTGCCAGCAGCCGCGGTAATACGTAGGGGGCAAGCGTTATCCGGAATAACTGGGCGTAAAGGGTGCGCAGGTGGTTTAACAAGTTAGTGGTGAAAGGCATAGGCTCAACCAATGTAAGCCATTAAAACTGTTTAACTTGAGTGCAGGAGAGGAAAGTGGAATTCCTAGTG
This sequence comes from Filifactor alocis ATCC 35896, assembly GCF_000163895.2. Lineage (NCBI taxonomy): Bacteria > Bacillati > Bacillota > Clostridia > Peptostreptococcales > Filifactoraceae > Filifactor > Filifactor alocis. The sequence goes on along the minus strand of NC_016630.1, from coordinate 925,051 downwards.
TAGCGGTGAAATGCGTAGATATTAGGAGGAATACCAGTGGCGAAGGCGACTTTCTGGACTGCAACTGACACTGAGGCACGAAAGCGTGGGGAGCAAACAGGATTAGATACCCTGGTAGTCCACGCCGTAAACGATGAGTACTAGGTGTCGGGTGAAGAACTCGGTGCCGAAGTTAACACATTAAGTACTCCGCCTGGGGAGTACGCTCGCAAGAGTAAAACTCAAAGGAATTGACGGGGACCCGCACAAGCAGCGGAGCATGTGGTTTAATTCGAAGCAACGCGAAGAACCTTACCTAAACTTGACATACCAATGACAGCCTTTTAATCGAGGACTTTTACCTTCGGGTAGACAATGGATACAGGTGGTGCATGGTTGTCGTCAGCTCGTGTCGTGAGATGTTGGGTTAAGTCCCGCAACGAGCGCAACCCTTGTCGATAGTTACCAGCAGTAAGATGGGGACTCTATCGAGACAGCTAAGGACAACTTAGAGGAAGGTGGGGATGACGTCAAATCATCATGCCCCTTATGTTTAGGGCTACACACGTGCTACAATGGTCATTACAGAGAGAAGCGAAACTGCGAAGTCAAGCAAACCTCAAAAAGATGATCCAAGTTCGGATTGTAGGCTGAAACTCGCCTACATGAAGTTGGAGTTGCTAGTAATCGCGAATCAGAATGTCGCGGTGAATGCGTTCCCGGGTCTTGTACACACCGCCCGTCACACCATGGGAGTTTGGGGGGCCCAAAGTCAGCGACTCAACCGCAAGGAGAGAGCTGCCCAAGGCAAAACAAATGACTGGGGTGAAGTCGTAACAAGGTAGCCGTATCGGAAGGTGCGGCTGGATCACCTCCTTTCTAGGGAGAAAAGAAACTGCTGTTTAGTTTTGAAGGTTCAACCTTCAAAAGAAGAAAAAGACATATTGCAAGCATTTTTGAGGAAACTCCAAGAAGTTACCAAAAAGCGAAGCAATAGAATTGTACCTTGAAAACTGCATAACATCTAAGAAATTACAGAGAAAGCGCGAGACGATAGAAAGAAAAACAAACGAAATCGAGAGAAAAACTCAAGAGTAAAAAAGAATTGCAAGCATTTTCGAGTAAGTTCGAGGCGGATGATGAGGAAAGAGGGAGCATATAAAAGATATGTGACCGATAGACGAAGAAATCCAACAAAGAAAATACCGAAAAGCGAAGCAAGGAAGGTTTTTTTGAAACGTCGTAGAAGTGTGAAACACTGTAATTTCACCGAAAGCAAAAGAGAACAGACAAAAGCCATTCAAAGCGAGCGAAAGCAAGCAGAGAATAACAAGTTTTCGAAAGTAAAAACATTTACGAGATATTTTTTCGTAAATTCGAGGCGGATGATGAGGAGAGAGGGAGTGTATATAAATACATGACCGATAGACGAAGAAATCCAACAAAGAAGAACGGAAAAATATAAAGTAAGACGCGATCAAGTAAAAAAGAGCATATGGCGAATGCCTAGGCGCTAGGAGCCGAAGAAGGACGTGGTAAGCTGCGAAAAGCTACGGGGAAGTGCAAGCAACTAAAGAGCCGTAGATATCCGAATGAGGAAACTCATACAGGTTAACATCTGTATATTCCATAATGAATCCATAGTTATGGGAAGGGAACCCGGAGAACTGAAACATCTAAGTACCCGGAGGAAGAGAAAGAAACATCGATTTCGTCAGTAGCGGCGAGCGAAAGCGAAAGAGCCCAAACCTAAGTGGGAAACCACATAGGGGTCGACACTCAGAAAGCATTGAAGAACTTAGTCGAATATGCCTGGAAAGGCAAACCAAAGAAGAGTAAAAGTCCCGTAGACGAAAAGAGAAACAAGCAAGAGTGATCAAGAGTACCACAGGACACGAGAAACCCGGTGGGAAGACGGGGGGACCACCCCCCAAGGCTAAATACTACCAAGCGACCGATAGAGAACAGTACCGTGAGGGAAAGGTGAAAAGAACCCCGGGAGGGGAGTGAAAAAGAACCTGAAACCATATGCTTACAAACTGTAGGAGCAAGCAATTGCAAGTGACTGCGTACTTTTTGTAGAACGGGCCAACGAGTTGCGATATGATGCAAGGTTAAATACTTAAGGTATGGAGCCGAAGCGAAAGCGAGTCTTAAGAGGGCAAGAGTACCATATTGCAGACCCGAAACCGGGCGACCTATCCATGTCCAGATTGAAGTTTCCGTAACAGGGAATGGAGGATCGAACCCACGTACGTTGAAAAGTGCGGGGATGAGGTGTGGATAGCGGTGAAATTCCAATCGAGCCCGGAGATAGCTGGTTCTCTCCGAAATAGCTTTAGGGCTAGCGTTTTGCAAGATATATATGGAGGTAAAGCACTGACTGTCCAATGGGTCTTTTAGATTACTGAGGATTATCAAACTAAGAATGCCATATATAGCGCAAAGCAGTCAGACTATGAGTGATAAGGTCCATAGTCGAGAGGGAAAGAGCCCAGACCAACAGCTAAGGTCCCAAAATATATGTTAAGTGGGAAAGGATGTGAGATTGCATAGACAACCAGGATGTTGGCTTAGAAGCAGCCATACATTTAAAGAGTGCGTAATAGCTCACTGGTCGAGTGATCCTGCGCCGAAAATTACCGGGGCTAAAACATAATACCGAAGCTTTGGATTATACTGTAGAGTATAGTGGTAGGAGAGCATCGTATACAGTAAGAAGCAGAATCGAAAGAAAAAGTGGACCGTATACGAGAGAGAATGTTGGCATGAGTAGCGAGAGGAAGGTGAGAATCCTTCCGGCCGAAAACCTAAGGTTTCCTGAGGAAGGTTCGTCCGCTCAGGGTAAGTCGGGACCTAAGCCAAGGCCGAAAGGCGTAGGTGATGGACAACGGGTAATAAATCCCGTACCACCGTAGTTGAATGAGCGAAGGGGGGACGCAGGAGGATGACCGGAGCACGCCGTTGGTAGAGCGTGTCCAAGCAGAAAGCGAGTAAGACCAGGCAAATCCGGTAATACAATCGTAATCTGTGATGGGGAGTGAAAATAAAGTAGCGAAGCCGAATCATTCAAACTGCCAGGAAAAGCCTCTAGCAAGACCAAGGTGCCCGTACCGCAAACCGACACAGGTAGGTGAGGAGAGAATCCTAAGGCCAGCGAGAGAACTGTTGTTAAGGAACTCGGCAAAATAACCCCGTAACCTAGGGAGAAGGGGAGCCTGCGAGAGCAGGCCGCAGAGAATAGGCCCAAGCGACTGTTTACCAAAAACATAGGTTTCTGCAAAACTGCAAAGTGAAGTATAGGAGCTGACGCCTGCCCGGTGCTGGAAGGTTAAGGGGAAGACTTAGAGCAATCGAAGGTTCGAACTTAAGCCCCAGTAAACGGCGGCCGTAACTATAACGGTCCTAAGGTAGCGAAATTCCTTGTCGGGTAAGTTCCGACCCGCACGAAAGGCGTAACGATTTGGGCACTGTCTCAACAACAGACTCGGTGAAATTGTAGTGCCGGTGAAGATGCCGGACACCTGCGACAGGACGGAAAGACCCCATGGAGCTTTACTGCAGCTTAGCATTGGATTTAGGTAACAGATGTACAGGATAGGTGGGAGACTTAGAGTATAGGGCGTCAGCCTTGTAGGAGTCATCGTTGGGATACCACCCTTGTGTTGCTTGAATTCTAACTAGAATCATTGAATCATGATATAGGACACTGCTTGGCAGGCAGTTTGACTGGGGCGGTCGCCTCCCAAAGAGTAACGGAGGCGTCCAAAGGTTCCCTCATCACGGACGGAAATCGTGAGAAGAGTGCAAAGGCAAAAGGGAGCTTGATTGCGAGACAAACAGGTCGAGCAAGGACGAAAGTCGGGCTTAGTGATCCGGTGGTAGAAAGTGGAATTGCCATCGCTCAACGGATAAAAGCTACCCTGGGGATAACAGGCTTATCTCCCCCAAGAGTCCACATCGACGGGGAGGTTTGGCACCTCGATGTCGGCTCATCACATCCTGGGGCTGTAGCAGGTCCCAAGGGTTGGGCTGTTCGCCCATTAAAGTGGTACGCGAGCTGGGTTCAGAACGTCGTGAGACAGTTCGGTCCCTATCCGTCGCAGGCGCAGGAAATTTGAGAGGAGCTGTCCTTAGTACGAGAGGACCGGGATGGACACACCACTGGTGCACCAGTTGTACTGCCAAGTGCACAGCTGGGTAGCTATGTGTGGGAAGGATAAGTGCTGAAGGCATCTAAGCACGAAGCCAGCCTCAAGATAAGATTTCCCATTCGAGAGAAGTAAGATTCCATGAAGACTACATGGTAGATAGGCTCAAAGTGGAAGTGCAGTAATGTATGAAGCGAACGAGTACTAATCAATCGAGGACTTGATCCGAAGGAAGAAGATGTTATGCAGTTTTGATGGTACAATCCATCAGAAAATTAAAACTTATTGCAAGTGTGCAGTAAGACAGTTTTGCAAGCATTTTCGAGCAAATTTAAGGCGGATGATGAGGAAAGAGGGAGTGTATATGAGATACATGACCGATTGACGAAGAAATCCAACAAAGAAGTTGCCGAAAAGCGAAGCAAAAGAAAAGAATATGGTTACAATAGAGAAAGAGATACACCTGTTCCCATCCCGAACACAGAAGTTAAGCCTTTCATCGCTGATGATACTTGGGGTGCAGACCCCCGGGAAAGTAAGTCGTAGCCAATTCTATTGAAGCATCGGATAAGAATCCGGTGCTTTTTGTGTATTCATCCAGTTTTTCAAGATTTACAATATTCCCATTTTCATTCCTATTATCATTATTGTAATACGTAAAACCAATGAAACGATTGGAGCAATCTACACTCTACAAGTTGTATTTTGATTGTTTCTGTGAATCGGTTTATTAGATTTTTACAATGTTTGTCCAATATCTTTTCAGTTGTATGAAATGCTTCATTTTTTGATAAAATATTGAAATCATTGTCTTTCGTTTAGGTATTATGATTCGATGAGTGTAATAGATTGTTTCTATTATGTTAGGGACAGTAGTTTTTTTCAAATTTCTTGAATGGATAGGATTTCAGCTACGCTTATGAGAGAATATGTGTAAGTTATGAAAGATGGGATAAGATAATGCTTTTTACTGTGATATATGGTAGAATAAAAGACAGAGCTTAGACAGAATAAAGATTTTTGAACAAGTGATTTTGTTCGGATAGCATTGTCAACACTATGAAATCTTGGGATACGATATCATTATGTTGAATGCTATGATAGAAACGAGGATGTTTCGATCATTTACTTAATGGATGATACAAAGAAAAGGAGGGAAGATGGATTGCGTTGATTGTCTAAGAGTGCGATTCATCAAAAAATTATGAAAAAGGAATTGGAAAATAAAGCATGCTGTGTAGGACCTATGCCGGAAGCGATTGTTTCTGTAAGAGATAAGGAAGGAAATAATAATGCATTGGTAGTGGGATTTATTGCAAATGTCAGTTTGGATCCTGCTATGGTGATGGTAGGAATTATTCCAAGTAGATATTCTCATCATATGGTAAAAGAAAATCCATGTTTTGTAATTAATTTCCCAAATGAGGCGTTTAAGGAACAATATATGTATTTGGGTACTACTTCCGGTGCAAACGAAAATAAATTTGAAACAAAGAATATTCAATGGAAGGATGGAGATGTTGTCAATGCTCCTATTTTGACAGATTGTCCGCTGAACATTGAATGTACTGTAACAGAATCATTAAAGCCCGGAACACATGAGTTGTTTATTGCAAAAGTAGAAAAAGTACATTGCTTGGAAGAATATCTTGGAGCAACCGGAAAAATCGATTGGAGTAAAATTGGCATCAAATAGTTAGTAGTTAGAATTGTTATAGAAAAGCAAACAGAAGGCTTTTAGGAGGTTTTCATGAAAAAAATAAAGGTGTGCAGTGTCTTTGGCACACGCCCTGAAGCAATTAAAATGGCACCTTTGGTAAAAGAATTGCAGAGTAGAGAAGAACTTGATGCAAAAGTGTTAGTGACGGCACAGCATAGAGAAATGCTGGATTCAGTACTGGAATTGTTTGACATCACGCCTGATTTTGACTTAAATATTATGAAACACGGTCAAACTATCACAGATATTACAACAAGAGTATTACACGGTGTGGGAGAAATTTTTGGGCAGGAACGACCGGATCTTGTTTTGGTACATGGAGACACGACAACAACTTTTGCGGCGGCATTGGCATCTTTTTATCAAAAAATAGCGGTAGGACATGTGGAGGCAGGGCTACGAACAGGCAACATCTATTCTCCATATCCGGAAGAGATGAATCGTAAGTTGACGGGCTCTTTGGCTACTTATCATTTTTCTCCAACTGTGATGAATGTAGAAAATTTGCTTCGTGAAAATATTTCGAAAGAAAACATTGTCATTACGGGAAATACGGTTATCGATGCATTGTTATTGGTGACAGACAAGCCTTATCGATTTGATATAGATGAGTTGAATGAGATTGATGAAACAAAGCAGAAATTGCTTTTGTTGACTTGTCATAGAAGAGAAAATTGGGGAGAGCCGATGAAACAGATTTTTGAGGCAATCAATGAATTGACGAAAAAAAATCCGAATGTAGTTGTGGTATTCCCAATGCATAAAAATCCTTCTATTCGTGAACTTGCAAGAACATATTTCGGTACTAATTCTTCCGTTCGACTGATAGAACCGTTGGACTATGAGCCGTTTGCAAATTTGATGAAGAAGTCCCATCTTATTTTAACGGACTCAGGTGGAATTCAAGAAGAAGCACCTGCGCTTGGCAAACCTGTTTTGGTACTTCGTACGGAAACAGAGCGTCCTGAGGCTGTAAAGGCTGGTACAGTGAAGATTGCAGGAATTGAAACAGAAAAGATTGTGCAGTTGGCAGGTGAACTGTTGAACAGTCAAAAGGCATATGATGAGATGGCACAGGCTGCTAATCCATATGGAGATGGTACAGCTTCGAAACAAATTGCAGATTTCATTGTATCAAGACGAAGCGAATTGATTGGTGAGTAGCAAAATGGATGGGAGAATATTTCCTCTTACAAAGAAATTTTAAAGAAATTCAAATAAATACTTCTGTTTTATGTAAATTGTGTCATGAATAAAGAAGAGATAATAAAAAGGCAGTTGGTTCACAGAGAATCCGGCTGCTTTTTTTATGCTGAAATCTAATAACCCTACCTAAATTCAAGTTTGAAAAATAGGTATCAATGTTTTAAAAATGGGAAAAGGGAATATAAAATCATTTAATGTGAATAGGAATAGAAACGATGAATTGAAATTTGAAATAGGAGTAATTCAATAGAATGGTATATAACAGATATCTTGCTGTAACGATGGTTGCTCTAAGAAAGATATATCCTGTAAATATTTGTGATTTCAATGTGTTGGCAAGTTTTTATCAATACTTTTTGTCCTTATAGATCTCTTTTGGTTCCATAGTTTCCAAAATAAGTGAAATATTTACACAAAAAAAGACCTAACTTAGGTCTTTTGCTTGCTGAATTAGTCTCTCTTGAATTTTTTGTTGAAACGTTCGATACGTCCACCTTTTTCCATGGTTTTTGCTTGACCGGTGAAGAAAGGATGACATTTAGAACAAATTTCCACAGAGATTTCATCTTTTGTAGAACCTGCTGTAAATGTATTTCCACATGCACAACGTACTTGTACTTCCTTATATTCTGGATGTAAATTCTCTTTCATCTTTTTCACCTCTCTCTAAATCGATATCTTGGTATCACTAACTAATAGAGTATAACACAGCTTTTTTAAAATAGCAATTGGAATATTATTATTTTTAGTGTTTTTTGATTTTGCGCTAATCCAATCGGCAAATAAAGTATTCCTGACAAATTTATTCTAAGATAGAGGAAAGAATAATTTTGCATAGAATCTACAATTTGTGCTGACATCTGTTAAAACTTATATCAGTAATCCAATGTCTATGAACAACACTTTTGAGCTACTGTTGTAAGCACTGTTCCGGTAATCTTTATTTTTCATAATTGTAAGGATATTGTATTATATTAGATTTTAACCTAAACACTACTTTCAAATATAGAAATAGTGTAGTTTATGGAAAAGATAATACATATATCGGCATTAGAAAAAAGTAGATTTTTGGAATACCTTTAATCAGCGATTAGTATTGGTATTATTTTACTACAAAAGCAAGGTCGCCTCATCACTATATGAACAAGACGACCATTGCCGATAAACTTTGGGTGATATGTTTTTATCCTAATCTATGACACCGAAAGCTTAATTTAGATTTAATTTTTTGGTTAGAATATGCTGTGTGATAAGGAAACAAACCGCTAATCCGACAACATTGAACAACAACTGGATTTGGAAAACTTGATTGAATAAAGCGATGGTATTGATTTCATTTATACCCAAATTATTTGTAATATTCATTTGAACAATTCCTGTAATATTGCTTACCAAAATGTAGAATACAATTGCCCAAATTGTCTTGTGTTTTGAAAAGGGTGCTAAGTGGGCAACTGAAATACAAGAATATACCAAAAACAAGAAAAATAAAAATCCAAAGAAGATATTTGCAAATGCGAGAAGAATGGTCATGACAGGCACTTGGTTCATCACTTTCGGAATCTCATGGACGATATCTATAAAATCTGAAAAACCTAAGTCTGAAGATAGAGAAATTATAAGAAAGAAACTGAGTCCTGATACAATTGCACTTGCGATAAACCATATTAACGAAGAAATCCATTTGGAGTGCAAAATAGTCTCAACCGATACCGGAAGAGTCATCATTAAATAACCTTCATCTCCGAGTAAATTAGAATTGAATCGCTTGATAATCATAATAATGGTGATGACATAAAGTGCGACATAAAGTGAAACCAAAATAGCAATCAGTAGTCCAAATAACAAACCGCCTCCTATGCCACCTACCCATTCAACAATAGGTAAGGTGTGGAAATATAGTCCTAATATAGTTGATACAGCCAAAATTAAGCCGTAGATAGGAATGAAATGTCTGGCTACAGATTTGAGTTCATAAGAAATTAGTTTTGTTAGCATCGGAATACCTCCCTAAATAAATTGTCGATAGAAATCCCGTTTTCACTACGGATGTCATCTACAGAACCTGTCATATAGATTTGACCGTTATTGATTAAAATCACATCATCCAAGATTTTTTCAACATCTTGAATCAGGTGAGTGGAAATCAAGATAGAGGAAGATTCGGAATAGTTTTGAATGATAGTGGATAAGATGTAATCCCTTGCAGCCGGATCGACTCCGCCGATGGGCTCATCCAAGACATACAACTCCGCTTTTCGAGACATTACCAAAATAAGTTGTACCTTCTCTTTGGTTCCTTTTGACAAAGTTTTCAGTTTGGCGTTTTCATCAATGCCTAAGCTGGTAAGCATTTCTTTTGCACGATTACTATCGAAATCTTCATAAAAATCTTCGAAGAAAGATAGGATTTGTGAAACTGTCATCCAATCATTCAAATAAGTTCGTTCCGGTAAATAGGAAATAATTTTTTTGCTTTCGATACTTGGCGTATTTCCTTTAATTAAAACTTGGCCGGAATCAGGTTGCAACAAACCGTTTATCATCTTGATAGAAGTAGATTTTCCGCTTCCGTTAGATCCCAGTAAACCAATGATTCTTCCCGGTTGTATTGCAAAAGATACATTATCTAAAGCTGTTTTATTCGAGAATTTTTTTGTTACATTGATAAATTCCAATAAATTATCATTTATTTGCATACAATACCTCCTTGTGATTTTATCATGATAGAATCTAAGTAGACTTTATCATATTCAAGTTCTTATTTTTGCTCATAATATTGAGAAATAAATTTTTGTAATTCTTCTTTTGAATACCCGATTGCCTGCATTGAATTGATAAATTCCGTAATCATATCAAGCGCCATCTCTTTTTTCTTATCCTCAATCAAAGAAATATCATTTGTGACGAATCGACCTGCAGTGCGTTGGGCGAATACAAGTTGCTCTCTTTCCAATTCAGATACTGCTCTTTGAATCGTATTCGGATTGACACCCGCCTCCTTTGCCAAGTCTCTGACAGATGGAATTTTTGTTCCCGGTTTGAGAGAGCCGGCTACGATTTGTTTTTTGATTTCTGTAATTACCTGTGCATAAATAGGGCTATTTGAATGAAATTCCCATGCCATACATTACACCTCCTCCGGCAATATTGTACAACTGTATTAAATTACTATAACAAAAGTATACTGTGTTATGAAATGTGTGTCAACTATTTTTATAAAAGCGAGCGATGTTTGTCACACGATGTCCTGTTTGAATTGCAGATATCATCACTATTGCAAATTTTAAGTAATCGCCTCCGTTCCTGTTCACGTTAAATGATTCCATACTCCGTTTCCCTAATTTTGAAAAGAAAGAGATTGTGTGATATTTTTTAATTATGAATTTATTTCAATATTATTATGTTTGATGATAAGCACATATGATGATAAGCGCATATAATGTAGGAAAAAATTTACGCAGAACTTTTTGCAACTGTTTATCCGAAAGAATTACAATAGAATTTGAAACACAAGAAGAACTATATAAAGGAAACTGTTTTTTATAAGGACATGAAATTTGACCGGTATACGCAAAAAGTTTTCTCTAAAATCATACACTTTTGATATTACAATGTAATTCTTTTGTAAATGAAAAACAGTATTTTTGGGATATAATGGTGTTACTTGATAAGAGCATAAAGGGTAAGCGTTGGAAACTCAAATGCTGAAAACTCTCAGTTGAACATAAGAATTTGTGAAGGTTGAGTGATGGAGTTTGAGGTGTGATTTTGAAATGCAATCAGGCTGTTTATTCAAGGGAAATTTGGAGTGACAACTGAAATGTCGGCAGCTTTTTTAAGGATACCGATAGGAAACTTTAACTTTGGCATTTGATGTGTAACAAGAATAAAACTATCTTACTTAAAATATAAAACGGAAAGGTGATTGCTATGAAAAAATTTGGATGCATCGTGATGATTTGGATGGTATTGGTGACAAATATTTCATTTGCAGACTCTACATTAACTCCTGTTTTTCAGGATTTGGATACACTACTTCTTTCTGAAAAGACACAGATAACACAACCTGCACCGGTCCCGTCGAGTCAAAATGTAATTTTGGGAAATGAGAGATTGTTTTCGGAATATCGCCATTTGATTGAAGGGAAGCGAGTGGGGATTGTGACGAACCAAACAGGTGTGGATTCTAAGGGAGTTCGAACTGTAGAAAGATTGTTGCAAACGCCGTACACAACATTGGTTGCAGCTTATTCTCCGGAGCACGGATTGGATGGGAAAGCAAGTGCAGGAAAGTATGTCAGTTCCTATCAAGACAGAAACTTGGGGATACCGGTGTATAGTTTGTATGGAAGTACAAGAGAACCTTCCCGTCAAATGTTACAGGGAATTGATGTTTTGTTATTTGATATGCAGGACATCGGTTCAAGAACTTATACCTATATGTCAACTTTGAATTATGTCATGAAAGCATGTGCAAAATACAATATCCCTCTTGTTGTTCTTGACAGACCGAATCCACTTGGTGGATCAATTGTGGAAGGACATATTGCAAAAGACAAATATTTGACCTTTGTCGGAGTGGACAATTTGCCGCTGGCACATGGGATGACTTGCGGAGAATTGGCAAACTTTTTTAATCGCAAAATCCACGCAAATATTACAGTGATTCCGATGAAAGGATACCGTCGCTCTATGATTTGGCAAGATACAGGACTTCCTTTTGTGATGACTTCGCCGAATATTCCGGATGTTGAATCGGCATTCCTTTATATGGCGACAGGAATGGGAGAAGGAACAGGACTTGGACAAGCAAACAAATTTCATTGGGTGGGAGGCAAAAAAATAGATGCCAATCGCTTTGCGCAAGAATTGAATGCTTCCAATTTACCCGGAGTACGATTTGAGCCGAAACAGATAGGAAATCGTGGTGGAGTCAATGTTGTGATTACCGACTACCACACCTTCAATCCGGCGAAAACGGGAATGTATACCCTTGCAATCGCAAACCGACAAGCCGATATCTCTATTCCGAGACAAACAGGCAAAAGTATTCCGATGTTCGAAAAATTGTTCGGATCCGATGAAATGGGCAAGATGTTGTTAAAAAAGAGCACCGGAGAAGAAATTATTCAGAGTTATCAACAGGAATTGAATCAATTTAAGAGGGAAAGAAAGCAATATTTATTGTATCAATAGAGATTGTAACAGAAGAGGATATCAATTTATCCTCTTTTTTGATAGATTGAAATAAGGAGTCTGCAATATCGTTATGAAATGATTTGTATTCTTAGACGAATATCACCGATGAAAGATATCATAAAAATCTGCTTTGGTAATACTGATGTATTTTATTCTTTTTTTCTATAATCGCACATGATGTATATGTTTTAAAATAGTGTTTCGTATTAAATTTGTATTTATGACAGTTCTGTTAGGGTTTAGTAAGATACGAAAATTTAATAGATTATATATGATACGGTATCGTGCAATGATAAAAAATATAATTAGAAGTATGATTGATGGAGAGTATTGCTAAAGATTTTAATAGGTTTCCGTACAGGAAACAAACACTTCTTCTTCCGACACAAAGGTTAATTTTTATTTTATGAGAGGATTCTATACTGTATTCATGCAAATGTTCTATCATGAAAAACATTATTCTTTTGAAAACCTTTTCAAAAGAATAAGTAGTTTTGTTTTGCAAAAAAAGAGCGTTATCATATCTCTCCGAAATACTTTATTTTAAGAAAATAAGATATTAAGAAATATTGAAAAATCAATATAAATCAAGATTATTTTCTTAAAAAACATTCAAATAAAAAAATTATTATTCTGTAAATTCGTATGATTATGATTTTAATGGCAAAAAATTTTTACAGTTTTTCCACACTGATAATCAATCAACCTAATTCAAAGATATTCATTATTTGAAATGTAACTTTTTTGTAACTAATTCTTGTGATTTGGCTTGAAATATCAAAATGGATTGGCTATAATCAAAAAAAATTATTTACGAAAAGGAGTACAGGTATGAAGAAATATTCATTGATTATCTTTTGTTTCATTGTTTTTTCAATGTTTCAAGTAGTTTGGGCAGAAGATAACATCATGGAAGAGGCTTCGACTTTAGGAAACAAAGAGATTGTTACACAAACAGAAAACAAGGGAGAAGGTAGCAAGTTAGAGATTAAAGATGAAAAATTACCATTAGATTTTTATGAAGCCAAATCGTCGGTTGAAATTCAAGTGACAGAACAAAATATGACAAGTGTTGCTGAAGAAAAAAAATCAACCGCATCTAAAAAAGCAGAAAGCAAAAAAGCAACGACACAGAAAGTTATAGTCAACAACAAAGGATATCTTCAATTTATTGCAAAGAAGAATCCGAAGTTAAGTGCACAACAAAGAGAGTTGATTGTATCTTCCGTAGAAAAAGCGGCAAAGAAATACAATGTAAGAAGCAGTATGATTATGGCTGTGATGTGGAAAGAAAGCACCTTTCAACCAAACACAAAAACCGGTCCGTGTCATGGATTGATGCAATTACACCAGTCTTATTGCGGTTTGAGCAAAAGTGAAATTTATGATATTGAAAAAAACATTCTTCAGGGAACAAGAGAATTGGCATCCAATCTGAAAAAATATGGTGGAAATGAAGTGATGGCATTGACAGCCTACAATGTAGGGGTTGGAAATGTTGCTCGCGGAAATTATCAGACAGTATATGCAAAAAATGTTCTTGCGAAAGAGCAAAATATCATCGCTTTTGCAAGAAAATAAATGTAATGTAGAGATACTCTGAAAATAGAGGAAAATAATCTAAAAAAAGCATTACAAGAGAATAAAGCGAAAATCAATGAAAAACATTACCTCATTATTACAGTATGATGAGATAATGTTTTTTTTATTTACGAGAATGTAAAGTGTGATATAATAGTTTCATGTAAAGGAGGTACTTAATGTCAAATTATTCATCAGAGAGACCTGTCAGGCGAAGAAAAAGAAAACTTAAGGTATTCAATCTTATTCTTACAATATTGTTGACAGGGATATTATTATGTGCAACCATCGGAATTTTTACCGTATTATATGTTATTAACACAGCTACAGAAATTGATCCGACGAATATACATGAAATGTTGAACAACAGTACCTTTGTATATGATTACTCAGGACGATTGCTTGAAAAGGTATCTAACCAAAAAGGATACCGTGAAATTATTTCTTTAGATGAAATTCCGAAAGATATGAAAAATGCTGTTGTAGCGATAGAAGATGAACGCTTCTATGAACACAACGGATTGGACTTAAAGCGTGTTGGAGGGGCTCTGCTTCACAATATTACGACACGAAGTTTGGGTCAGGGAGCATCTACCATCACAATGCAGTTATCAAAAAACCTGTATACCACTTCCGAAAAATCATTCAAGAGAAAAATCCAGGATGCGTACTACGCGGTAGAAATTGAAAAACAATTAGGGAAAGATGATATTTTGCTTGCGTATCTGAATGTGGCGGATTTTAGCAGAAATACAAAAGGAATTCAGGCAGCTGCCCATACTTTCTTCAACAAAAATGTGTCAGAGCTGACATTGGGAGAATGTGCAATGCTTGCCGGAGTGCCGAGACGACCGTCTTACTATTCGCCATACTCGGTAGAAGAGCTACAGCCGGGAGATGATATTGCTAAACTGCAATTATTGACGATTTTAAATACCAAAGATAAATATGTTCCGACAGAGCAAGAGTTGTCATATTATCACAAAGCGTACGGAATGGGCAAAATCGACAGATTTATGCTTGTTCAGTTAAAACAGGGTGATTATTATCTTCGTAAGGCGGTTTTGAATCCGAACGCCAAAAAAAGACAGAGCGTTGTATTGAAAAAAATGTTGGAGTTGGGATATATCACGGAAGAGCAAAGAATAGCGGCAGAAGCGGAAGATATTCAAATTAAAGTCGGAAAACGAAAAGAACAAGGGATTTCCAGTTATTTTACAGATATCTTAAAGGATGAAGTGATTCGTGCTCTTGTAGCAGATGGATTTACACAGGAAGAGGCTGAACAGAAATTTATGCAAGGAGGACTTCGTATTTACTCCACCTTGAATCTGGATGTGCAACGAAAATTAGAAAAAGTAGTCAATAATCCTGACAATTATTCAAGAGCGTATATAGATTCGGAAGGTATCGTCCAGCCTCAAGTTTCTATGGTTATTATGAAACAAGGATCCGGAGAAGTACGCGCTTTGGTAGGTGGAAGAGGAATTGGTGGTGCCTCCATTTATAACAGGGCAATCAATCCTCGACAACCGGGTTCGGCAATTAAACCGATCGCTGTATATGCACCTGCACTTGAAAACGGAATGACTGCAGCAAGCATTTTCAATGATTCTCCACGATATGACGAATCTTTGAAAAAAATGTGGCCTAAGAATTCTACGGGATATATGGGAAAAACCACCTTGCGCAATCTCTTGATACGCTCTTCCAATGTCGGTGCGGTAGAAGTAGCATCCAACATTATTCCGGGAAGTAAACAAGCATCCATTCGTGAAATGGTTCGAAGTTTGCAGGGGTTTGGGATTACAACTGTTGTAACAAGTGACAAAGATCCGAAAAGAAACGATGAACACTTCTCTCTTGCTTTGGGTGGAATGACTTACGGAATCAGTCCGTTAGAACTTACAGCTGCATATGCGGCAATTTCCAATGCAGGAGTTTATACCAAACCTGTTTTCTTTACAAGGATAGAGGATTCACGCGGAAACATCATTTTAGAAAGCAAACCGAAAAGCAGAAATGTGATGAGTCCGGCAAACGCATATATCCTTCAAAATATGTTATATGGAGTAGTCAACAGCACGAAACCGAGAGGAACCGGAGTGGAGGCAAGATTGCATAATATGACCACTGCCGGGAAAACAGGAACCACCACTGATAAAAAAGATGTGTGGTTTGTGGGAATGACACCGTATTACACTGCGGGACTTTGGATTGGCTCAGATAAACCGAGAGAATTGCCGGAAGGAAGCTCAATGGCAGCGAGATTGTGGAAACAAGTTATGGATGACGTTCACGAAGGGTTAGAGAATAAAGAGTTTGCTAAACCGAGCGATGTTGTTTCCGCACAGGTATCCCACACATCCGGATTGCTATCTAACCAAGGATATGAAGAATTCTTCAAACAAGGAACAGAACCGACGTCTTATTCATCCGATCATCAAGAAGAGGAGTTGCTTCCTGATGATGAAGACTTGACTGAATTGCATCCGGAAGAAACATCGGGACAAGGCGGAATCAGAAAAACACCTGCTGAAGCACCTGAGAATACAGATGATTCTTTGTTCTGATATTAAAAATACAAAGAAAGAATAGTTTGAGTTTCAAACGATATCTTGATAAATACCGTATCAACCACAAAAAAGATGCTAATAGTACGTAAGCATCTTTTTTGTGGTTTGTGATATCAAATTGCTATTTTTCTATGATTTCTTTTGCCATGTCTAACAGTTCAGCGGCACTAACTTCTCCATGTCCTGTATAGAGCAAAGAATAGGATAGATTATCTTTTTGCCATGTGAGCAATGTGGAATGATTTTCTTCAACGGTGTCACTACCGAACGCAAGGTTTAACAATCCTTGTTCTTGCAATTCGATTTCTTCTTCCGTCGGTTCATAGTTCGGCGGAACAAATTTGTTTTCTATTTCATAGATATTGATCTGGATTCCACTTATCATTTCCGTTTTGTCCGCCTCCGATGGTTCTTCTCGTTTCCACTGTGGTTGGATAGTCAATGAAATACCGTTTCTATTTTGATTTTTGTCAATATAACCAAGGTCTATCATAGGGACTGTTTCAATGGGAGTGTTGTTGTCATCAACTTGACTTGTATCTCCTTGATAGTAAGAATCGAAAGTGTATCCGTTGGAGAAATTCTCAACAAGTGTCGGAACACTTCCTAATTCTTTTTGCAATTCTTGTTCGGTCGGCAGTTGATGCGACATAAAATGAGCGGAACCAAAATATCCTGTAACTTTTCCGATGGCAAATCCTGTTAACCCAAGTAGTAAGAAGCAACAGACAGTTGCGATACCGATTCGTTTTTTTGATGTTGTTTTCATAGCCCTTTTCCTTTCTTGTTGCAGTTTTTGTTGGACACCTTCATAGATGAGGTGCGGTTCTTTGTCCTTTGCAATCTCTTGCAAAGATTGTACCAGTAAGTTATCAAAAGAATTTTCTTTTTTCATCATCTCTCCTCCTTCTTCAAAATGGATTCTAAGATTGGTCTTAGTTTTTTGCGTGCAAAGAAGAGTCTGGATTGTACTGTTCCCTGCATGCTTCCGGTTGCTTGAGCAATTTCCTTGACACTCATTCCCTCGTAGTAGTACAGCACAATTGCAGTTCGTTGATGATAAGGGAGTGCGCGAAGTGCCTGTTGAATTTGTTGATGAACTTCTTTTTGCAGAATATCCTGTTCCATATCTTCCGGGGAAGATATGGTTTGAAAAATATTTTCGTCTTTACAAAGAGGCAGTTGCTTTTTGGATAATTCCCAAGCTGTTCTTGTCAAAATTCGATAAAACCAAGAAGAAAAATGAGAAGGGTTCTTTAACTGATCTCGATTGAGATATACCTTCAAGAATGTTTCTTGCACGATATCATTTGCAAGAAAATCATCTTGTACAATGAGTACGGCGATACGAAAAGCTTTTTGTTGATAGCATTCAACCAGTTGCTGAAATGCATTTTCATCGCCTTCTTGGAATTTTGTTATGATATCATTGGATTCCACAGGAACCTCCTTTCTTTGCATGCTGTCTATAAGAGTAAATTTCTATCCGTTTGGTTTAAAAAGATTCGTTATTTTTTGAAAAATATGATAAAATAGAAACATAAACAAGTCAACAGAATTGTTTGTTCAGCATGAAATATTTTTGAACAGCTTATTTGTAAAGACAGATTGAGACAAGAAAGAGAGGGTACAGCTATGAAATTGATTATTGCAATTATCAACAAGGATGATACCGGACATTTGACAAAAGATTTGATAAAGAATGGTTTTTTTATTACAACATTGAATACAACAGGCGGTTTTTTGAGAAGTGAAAACCATACGGCTTTAATTGGGGTAGATGATGAAAAAGTTTCTGAAGTGTTAGAGATTATAGAAAGAAATTGCCAAACAAGAAAGAGCATTATTCCGGGAACAATGGCAGATTTTTATCCGATGGCAGGTCATATCTCTGTACCGTTGGAAGTAACTGTCGGCGGAGCAACTGTTTTTGTACTGGATGTTGCTCAATTTGAAAAAATTTAGGGAAAAATAGTGTTTTTGTTGCTGAAAGAGCATCCTTTTGGTAAACTATAACAGTCTTGAAGGTCTGTGGTTGAAAGTCCAAGCCAGATGCAGGCAAAAGGATCCACGTAAGCCGACCAAAAACGGTTACGGTGAGCATAGTGCATCTTAGGAGTAAGACCTGCCGATTATAATCGAGAGGGGTAGTAGTGCGACGAACTCAAGCGAACCTCCCAGCAGGCGAGTGTGGGGGAAAAGACCAGGTCAGCTTCAAGATATGTAGGAACAGCTCGGAATCATTGGATGATATCCGAGTTTTTTGTGTATAACTTCAGTTTTGAGTATACGGACGATATGAGATAAAACAAAGGAGATTGAGATGTATTTAAAGAGTAATCATTATCCAAGGATTGAATATGAAAAAGGGGAAGAAATTTTTTTGGCACCGGAGGAATTTGGCGGTTCTTTTTACTTTGATGTTGAAGAAGAATTAACTGTCAATGATGAAGCGATGAATATCGTAGCTTCTACGATAGATGAAGTGGATGCCTTGGTAGAAACAGCGAAAGATTTTTTGAAAAAGATACTGTCGGAAGAAGAAAATGAATACTTTGGTACTGTTGCCTATTTTATGGAATTTCATAGAGATGAAATGGACCCGGATACGATATTGGAACTGTTTCCTTCAAGTGATATTGATATGTTGACATTCATGGAAATGGTAGATTCTCTACAAATGATACGATTTGGGAGTATCATTGATACTAAAACAAATCAGCAAGCTTTTATTATGGATTTAAGTTTCAATCCGGAATTGACAGATGAACTGATGGTTGTTTATTTTAATTTAGAAAAACAGCCATTTTATGTAACTCATGAAAGTTAAGGGGAGAAAAACCGGAGAATAGTTATCCATCGTATTTTTTTAAAAGACTGAACACGAAAGAAGGAGTTTGAAATGAGTAATCAGATGAATTTTGAACTGCCTAAGTTGTATGATAAGTTTTTATCAGAACTGGGAGAGACAGGAGAATTTGTAATAGAAGACAGCGGTATTGTTCTATATTCTAAGGAAGATTTGGTGGAAAGAAACACTACCTATGAGATAGAAGAATGGGAGCCGGATTTTTTTATGATAGGACAGGAAGGCGACTTGGCTTTTTTTCTGAAAAAGAATTGTGATGATACCGTTTATATGAATGACTTAGGTGCTTTGGGTTCAGTTGAAATGAATCCTGTAGCGTCAGATATATATGAGTTTATTCAACGAGCAGGAGAGGATTTTGACGGAATGCGAAAGATGGATATTATTATTTAGTATCCTTCTTATCTCACTATCAATGAGTTTAGCATTAAAATCATAGTCTGTGAGCGGGATGTCACAAGAGCAACTTGCTTTTTTTCCTATCAATAGATATTGAAATCATATTGGAACAGTTGAATCGTTTAGAGAGTCACGAACGATTCAAAGTGACGATGAAGTCTGAAAGTAGAAAAAATGCCTTGTAAATAGTATTCTTGCAAATAGTATAATGTATGAAAATATTGAAAGAACAATATGTTCTTAATGCGATATATAACAGGAGGCAATATGGGATGGCTAAAATAGAGTTAAGTGAGAATCAGAAAAAACTTGATATAGACCTTTGGATTATTATGATTGTTTCATTCGCAAGCTTGATGATATTTATGGTATTTCAAGAAGAAGTTTACGGAATCGTAAAAAATGAAGAATTGCCTATCTTATCTCGTGTTTTGTTAACGGCATTCTTTCAGTATGGAGTTGCAGGGCTTGGAATTAGCATTGTTTCCGTTTTCAGAAAAGAAAGCTTTTTGTCCTATGGGTTAAAGACTGAAGGGATGTTTTTGTCTATTCTGTTTGCAGTTTTGTGCTTTGTACCAAATATACTATTTTCGTATATTTTTGGGGAGAGCAATAGCTATTTACCTTTTCAGACCGTTTTGACGACAAAAGAAGTTCTTGTCGGTGATTTTCCTATCAATGTAATCGGTATGCTCATTACAGCAACTGCATGGGGTTTCTTTGAGGGATTTAATTATGTAGTAATAAGCGAAAAGATAAACAGACGCTACCCCGCAAAGTGTAAATGGCTTAATTGGGGTGCAATTCTTTGCGCAATTATGTGTATTTTCATTCATGGAGCTATCGGGGTTACATTTGAGGGAATCCTTGAAATGATTACTATCTTGATTATTATCTATGGAATGCTTATGGTAAAAGAAATGACAGGCAATGCATGGGGATGTGTATTCGTGTTTGTATTCTTATGGAATGCTTTTTAAAAACAAAAAATGAGACATAGTGAATGTTTGGTAACTATCGTAATGGAAAGGAAAGCTTTTTCAAGTATTTTATAACATTAGATTGTGCATTCTGTTATAAAATACAGTAAAGTTTATTTGAACAAAAAACTCCCACAACCACACTTCTATGAACTAATGTTGCATAAGAATATGTGAGTTGTGGGAGTCTTTATTTTATTGTATGTTATGTTCTTGCATTGCTTTTTATCGTCATACAAGAATGGTTTTACTTTCTGTCCGATTCAGTAAACAGACCTTTTTTGATACGCAACAACAACGTTTCGATACGTTTGTCGTTGATTTTGATTGCTTTGAGCTCTACATTACCGATTTGAATCCCGAGCGGATCGCCTTCTTGAGCAGGTAATTTTCCGAGACCCTCCAGCAAAAGACCTCCCATTGTTTCATTGACATCGGTCGGCAAGTCCAAATTCAGTTGTTCATTGACATCCTGTATTGCGGTAAAACCGTCTATTTTATAGGTAGTATCGCTGATTGGGATGATTTCTTCAATTTCGTCAGCTTCTTCATCATCTTCATCTGAGATATCTCCTACAATCTGCTCTAAGATATCTTCCAGTGTGAGTATACCTGAAAATCCGCCATACTCATCAATTACAATCGCAAACGGTTGTCTGTCGCGTTGCATTTCCAACAAGATTTCATCAAGTGCCTTGTATTCATGTACGATATACGATTCTCTAAGCAAGCCTCTGATATTAATCAGTTCCAAGTTTCCCTTACGAACCTGTGCAAAAAGATCCTTTATGTGCAAAATTCCGATGACATTATCAATATCTTTTTCATAGATTGGAATTCTGGAATATCGTTCCTCGATAATTTGGTCCAAAATGATACCGATTTCTTCATTGACATCCAGAACAAAGGCTGCCGCTCTTGGTGTCATAACATCTTTGGCTTTTGTTTCATTCAGTCTAAGTACCTTGGAAATCATATCTTTTTCCAAAGGAGTAACATTGAATTGCTCATTCTCCAAAATTTGCGGAAGTAGCTGGTCTTTTTCGATATCATCAGCATTTCGAGCAATACGCTCCTTAATTCCAAGTTGATTGTTTGCTACAATACCCAAAGGTGGTTTTAAAAAATTTTGCAATAAACTCCCGACTCCGTCATCCATACTGTTGTGCCTCCTATATCATCTTATCAATGTATTATCTTTGATTATTATATCATGTATTTGATAATAATCAATACGAGGAGATTCCATTTCTTTTTTCACAAAAAGATACTTTGTTTCAAACATCAGAGGATAGATTGATGATTGCGAATCGTTTTGATAGCAAAGACTCGCTTTGATAAAAGACAATATGAATACTGAAGAAATAAATGGGAAGTAATACGAAAGTGAATGAAATTTTTGTAAATTTGAATGGGAAACAATCATCTATTTGACCGTGTTTCTATATGAGAAATCGGAATAGAGAAATAGAGCGGTCAAACTATGAACAGTGCCTTAATATGATGATAGAGGGCAAGTGAAATAGATAATACGATAAACAATGAACAGAGAGTATCTTTTTTGGCAACTTTTCATCTGCTAAAGAATAATATGACAATAGATGTCAAGTTATTGTGATATAATGAAGATAGGAGATGTTAATACTATGAAAGACAATAGATTATTCAGGATACTATACTATATTTTAGAAAAAGGAAAAGTTACGGCAAGTGAGCTTGCTGATAAATTTGAGGTGTCGGTCAGAACAATTTATCGCGATATCGATTCTCTCAGCAGTTCCGGTATTCCCATCTATGCGTTGAAGGGAAAGGGTGGGGGAATAGAGATTGCAGAAGATTTTGTATTGAGCAAATCGCTACTTTCCAAGCAGGAGAAACAACAGATTATGTCCGCTCTTCATGGATTAGACAGTATAGCAAAACAACATGAGAATGAACTCTTGATAAAACTGTCAGCACTGTTCAACATAAAAAATACGAATTGGATAGAAGTTGATTTTAATAATTGGCAAAACAACAAGTTATACGAAAAAACTTTTTATGATATTAAATCTGCAATTTTAAGTAAACATATGATTTCATTCTCATACTTCAGCAGTAACGAAGAAGAAACAAGGAGAAGAGTGAAACCGGCGAGATTACTTTTTAAGGGTCAGGACTGGTATCTATATGCGTTGTGTTTGCTCAGAAATGATTTTAGATATTTTAAATTGTCTCGTATAAAAAATTTGGAGATTCAAGATGAGATGTTTGAAGACAGTTTTGAGAATTTGATGCTGAACAAAGAAATACCATATAAAAATACAGTCATTCTCAAAGTCAAGTTTGACCGTAAAGTTGCCTTTCGTGTGTATGATGAGTTAAAGGGACAAATCACAGAGGACGATGATGGGAATTTATATACAGAAATAGAGATACCGAACGACTACGGCCTATACAATTATATTTTTTCATTTGGAGATGGTGCAGAAGTATTGGAACCGAAAGAGATACGAATGCAGATTAAAGAAAGGATAAATAAAATGGCAAAAAAATATATAATATGACAGATGGTGTCATGTTTCTTCTTGTAAAATGAACTTATCTAATGTAAGGAGGATTGAATCATGAAGTATGAATGGAGAAAACAAGAAAAAAGTATTTATGGTGTAAAACAAACACCGATTGTGATAGACATACCACCGGGAAGATTTATTTTGATAAGAGGGACAGGTAATCCCAATGAAGCTGATTTTTCGGATAGAATATCTGCATTGTATTCACTTGCCTATGCCATTAAAATGTTGTTTAAATCTACTGTGAAAAGTAAATCTGATAATGAGATTACAGATTTTACTGTGTATCCGTTGGAGGGACTTTGGAAAAAGTCGGAAGGACAAGAGTTTGATAAAAATAAACTGAAATACACATTGATGATTAAGCAACCTGATTTTATTACACAAGAACTATTTGCAGAGGCGCTTGAAAATGTGAAAAAGAAAAAGCCCAATGATTTATATGAGGAGATAGATTTTCAAAAAATAGAAGATGGCAAATCCATTCAAATGTTACATGTCGGAAGTTATGATGATGAGCTTCAGTCATTTGAGAGGATGGATCAGTTTGCAAGTGAATGTAAGCTTACAAGAACAGACGATTTCCACAGAGAAATATATTTGAGCAATAAAAATAGAACATCTGAAGAGAAACAAAAAACGATATTGAGATACTCGGTAAAATAGGAGGAATTGATGATGCCAAGACCAACGACAAAAAATGATTTAATGGCTGCTGCCAAAGAAAACTATGAAAAGTTAAATTTACTGATTTCAAAGATGAGTCAGGAAGAATTAAGTACGCCGTTCGATTTTTCAAAGGATGAAAAGAAAAAAGAAGCTCATTGGAAAAGGGACAAGAACTTAAGAGATATTTTCATTCATCTCTATGAATGGCATCAGCTTATTTTAAATTGGGTACATTCCAATCAACAAGGAGAAGAAAAAACGTTTTTGCCTAAACCGTATAACTGGAAAACTTATGGTGATATGAATGTTGAATTTTGGAAAAAACATCAGAATACTTCTCTTGAAGATGCTACGGATATGTTTCATAAATCCCATAATGAAGTCTTGGAGTTAGCCGAAACATTCAGTAATGAAGAATTGTTTTCCAAAGGTGTATATAAGTGGACGGGAGGCAGTACACTCGGTTCGTATTTTGTAAGTGCAACTTCAAGTCATTATGAGTGGGCGATGAAAAAGCTAAAAGCTCATCAGAAAAATGTAAGCCATTAAATGAAACAAATGCAAATCACCAATGAATAAGAGCAGAGACTGATACATCATTTCATCGCAGTAAGATACAATGGATGGTATGAGGGAGTAAAAAGAGTGAATACTTCCTCCTTTCATGCTTAATACAAATCTGTTGCAGTGCAGAAAAGGGATTGTTTTTGTAATGTTTTTGGAAAAAAGATTGACGAAAAAAATTTTTTCCACTATACTGGGGATAATTTCATACAGAGCGAAGAAAAAGAGAAAAGCAAGTGTTCCTTTGCAGAGAGTCAGTGTTTGGTGTGAATTGACAGGGAATTTGTAATATACACTTTGGAGCTTGTATTTGAACGAGAGTAGGGTACACGGCAGCTACCGTTATGAGCAAAATGAAGTGATGTCGATTCGGCATAATCAGGGTGGTACCGCGGACAATTCGCCCCTGTTGTAAAAACAGGTGTGGATTGCTTTTTTTATGGAAAAATTTTGGAGTTTGCCGTTTGAGCAAATGAGTTTTTGCACCTTAGAATCGTTTGAAAAGAGAATGTTTGAAAAAAGTTGGGAGGAATTAAGATGAAAAATGTGTATGATGTACTGTTAGAGCGTGGATTTATTGCACAGACAACGCATGAAGAAGAAATCAGAGAGTTGCTTGGCAAAGAGAAAGTTACTTTTTATACAGGATATGACCCAACCGCCGACAGTTTGCATGTGGGACATTTCTTGCAAGCGATGGCAATGAGACATCTTCAGTTGGCGGGGCATAGACCGATTATTTTGATTGGTGGAGGAACTGCGATGATTGGTGATCCGTCCGGACGTTCGGATATGCGTTCCATGATGACGGAAGAAACCATCCGTCACAACAGTGAATGTTTTAAGAAACAACTTTCTAAATTTATTGATTTTACAGATGATAAGGCAATTATGGTAAACAATGCCGATTGGTTGATGAAGTTGGAGTATATTCCTTTTATCCGTGATATCGGAGTACATTTTTCTGTCAATCGGATGTTGTCGGCGGATTGTTTCAAAACTCGTATGCAAAGTGAGGCGGGCTTATCGTTCTTAGAATTTAACTATATGTTGATGCAGGCGTACGATTTCTACAAATTGAATGAGTTGTATGACTGTAAGTTGGAGTTCGGAGGAGATGACCAATGGTCCAACATCATTGCGGGAACGGATTTGATTCGTCGCAAAACAGCAAAATCCGCTTATGGAATGACATTTCAACTGTTGACTCGCTCTGACGGAGTGAAAATGGGCAAAACGATGTCCGGAGCAGTGTGGCTTGATCCGGAAAAAACTTCGCCATACGATTTCTATCAATATTGGAGAAATATTGAAGATGCATCTGTTGAAAAATGTTTGGCTTTGCTTACTTTCTTACCGATGGAAGAGGTTCGCCGTTTGGGAGCGTTGCAAGATGCAGAGATCAATAAGGCAAAAGAAGTATTGGCATTTGAAGTAACCAAAATCGTGCATAGTGAAGAGGAAGCAATCAAGGCACAAGAAGCTGCAAGACAGTTGTTCGGCAAGGGTGGAACAAGTGCGGATGCTCCGACAACAGAATTGACCAAAGAAGAGTTGGAACAAGGAATTGGAATTTTAGACTTATTGAAACAAGTGGGATTGTCACCATCCAACAGTGAAGGTCGTCGTTTGGTGATGCAAGGTTCTGTTGCGGTAAACGATGAAATTATCAAAGAACCGAAAACAATCATAGATGATTCGTTCTTACAAGACGGAGTGATTATGCTTCGAAAAGGAAAGAAAAAATTCCATCAAATTAAAATGAAATAGTTAAGAAAGAGATGATTAGATTTAACAGAGTAATTGCCACCTGAAATTCTATTTTTTCAAGGAACTTCGGGTGGTTGTACTCAAAGCGGAAAGCCTCTTTTGTGTTTAGGATACTTTATGAGAGGTTTTCCGAAAATATTATAATATTTTTCTTGAAATCTATAAGGGAGTATGATATTATAGTCAAGTAGTTAAATGCAGGTGTGGCGAAACGGCAGACGCACTGGACTCAAAATCCAGCGGTGGCAACACCGTGTGGGTTCAAATCCCACCACCTGCACCATACATATTTTGTGAAGAAAGATTCATTGGAAAATGGGTACTTTCTATTTTTTTTGTTTTTTGGTCTATAGGACAAAAAGAGTTGATAAACTCACTGTATCAATGATGTATCAATATGTATGATAGATTATATTGTCGTTTACCAATAGATTGTTATGAACAGGAACAATAGGAGCAACTTACCTATTGTTCCTGTTTTCTTCGCTTAAAACACCTTCCATATAATGTTTTCTGCAGAGGCCGACATAAGATTCATTGCCACCGAGTTGAACCTGCTCTCCATCTCTCAGCACTTTGCCTTCTGAAATTCTTGCATTAAATTTTGCTTTACATCCGCACCAACAAACAGTGGGGATTTCTTCAATTACGTCACAAAGCTCAATTAGTCTTCTGCTACCCTCAAATAATTCTCCCTTAAAATCTGTTTTAAGACCGTAACAAATAACGGGGATATTATAATAATCTACAATATATGCAAAAGTTTCTGCTTGTTTTGTTTTCATGAACTGTGCTTCATCAATAATAATACAACTACAGTGATGTAATATTGTCTTATCATCTTCTACATCTTTTAGAAAGTCTTCAATAAAGATACAGTTTGATTCAATTCCAATTCTGGATTTAATGATTTTTTCTCCATCTCTACTGTCAAGTTTCGGCTTCAGTAAGATAGCGTTCTTTTCTTTTTCCGCATAATTATACCGCACCATTAGTGCGTTAGCAGTTTTACTGGAGCCCATTACACCGAATCTGAAATATAATTTTGCCATTTTAAAATCTCCTTTTATGATTCTGTTTATCTCAGTTAAAATAATATCAAATCCATGTTCTGAACTAATGATAAATCATAGTTTTCTTTTTCAATCAGCAATCCTATTTTTGGAGAGCTTGTGTTTGTCAGCTACCATATTATCATTTTTTTTGTAAGCAGGGGGACTTTTGTCGAATATTTTATGAATTGTGTTTTTTTATAGAAGAGAAGAAATTTTTTGAGGAGAAAATAATATATTTATAGATTATTTTATGCTATGATAAATGAATCGGAATACATTTTATATGAAGTTGAAAATGTATTCACATTGCAACAAAAATATAAAATGAGTCGGTTTATAACAGCTGATGAATATTTTATGGGGAAACAATGCGTTTTGTGGGAGTTTTGGACATACTTGTTCTTTCTTTGTGCGAATGAAGGGTTTTGGAATTATCACAATAGGCATCAAGAGTATTTTGCAGGAAAGAAAGAGGAAAGAATCAAGTGAGTTTTTTAGAAGTGTTGGTAGAAGTATTGAAATTATTTATTATTGTCATATTCGGATATGTCATCGGTAAAAAAGGATTGATTACAAAGGACGGTCAAAAGCAAATCAGCTCGGTATTGCTGTATATCGCAATGCCTTGTGCAATTATTCGCGGGATGCAAATTCCTTTTTCAATGGATCGTTTTTCGGTAGGAGTATCCATTATTCTGATTATGGCAGTAACCTATTTTTTGACAGTCTGTCTTTCTTTTGTGTTAATTCGTTTCCTTCCGTGCGAGGGAAAAGAAAAAGATGTGTTTCAGGCATCTATGATTTTGCCGAATGTAGGATATATGGGCTTTGCGATGATCGGACAACTTCTTGGAGAAGATAAGGTGTTTTTTGCAACTCTTGCAAGTTTATCATTTGAGTTTATGGCATGGAGTGTGGGAATGTATCTTGTTGCCAGAAACGGCGATATTGATATGAAACATAATGTGATAAAAAAAAGCATTGTTAATCCGGGGGTGTTGTCTGTGTTGGCAGGTTTCACGCTGTTTCTATTACAAATTTCTATTCCGGAGCCTTTGAAGGGAGCGGTCAATTCTACAGGAGCGATGATGTCACCTTTGGCGATGATTATTATCGGAATTTCTCTATCGAGAGCAAAAATCAGTGAGTTTATTTTCAATTACAAAATTTATTTGGTGAGCCTTTGTAAACTGATACTGCTTCCGATGGCAATGTTTGTGCTGTATTCTTTGATTGGATTGAAAGATATTCAAATTACAGTTCCTATTATTTTGATTTCAATGCCGACGGCAAGCTATGTGACAATTTTTGCAACAAATGTTGGAAGTGATGATGTGTTAGCTTCGCAAGTTGCATCGGTATGTACCATTCTTTCCATGATTACCATTCCTTTCGTGGTTGGATTTTTGAAGATTGGCGCTTAGTTTTCGGACAAGGAAGAAGTATCGGAGAAAATGAAACGAAAGCAAGGGGATTTCGTTTGAGTTCTATGTTAGAAACCATATTGGTTGTAAAAACATATCAGTTACAAAAATCCCATCAAATGATGATAAATGTAAAAATATCCTTTGGTCTTGCTTGACTTGAAGCGAAAGAATGCTACATTGATTTAAGAGAGAGTAACAGTGCGGACAGAAATTTGAAATGAGAATACAAGGAAAGCCAAACAGAGAATAGGATGAAAGAAGATTGTGAGGATGAAATTTGGGAAGAGAATGGAACTGTGTAGGGGACGGAATTTATCAGCGAAAGGGAGTATCTGACTTTTCTTTGCGCCAAATTTATGAAAGCGGACAGGCATTTCGATTCAAAGAAGTTAGAGAAGATACTTTTTTGGTTGTTCATCAACAACATTGGGCAATTGTTTCCGAGCAGGGGGACACAATAACCTTGCAAAATACAACACTTCAAGAGTGTGAGGATGTATGGAACAGATACTTTGATTTGGAGCGGGATTATCATACTTTGAAACAATCTTTTTTGGGGTTGGATGATTATTTGGACAAGGCGATTTCTTTCGGAGAGGGACTTCGCATCTTAAATCAAGATATCTTTGAGATGATTATTACATTTATTATTTCGGCAAACAACCATATTCCGCGAATCAAAAACAGCATCACTAAAATTTGTGAGTTTGCAGGAACTCCGATTGGAGAGTATGATGGAGAGGTAATTTATGCTTTTCCAAAAGCGGAGCAGATACAAAAGCTTTCTCAGGAACAGTGGGATGGTATCAAGTTGGGATATCGGGAGAAGTATATCAAAAAAACGGTGGATATGATTGTGAATCAGGAGATTGACATAGCACAGTTACCTTCGTTAGATACCTTGGAAGCACAAAAGGAATTGATGAAGTTATCGGGAGTGGGAGAGAAGGTTGCCGATTGCATTCTGTTGTTTTCGATGGCGAAATACGATGCATTTCCGATGGATACCTGGATGAAAAAGGTGATGCAACGTTATTATCCCGATGAATCGATGGGGAACATCAGACGGGTACGAAGTTTGGGAGTGGAATTGTTCGGCTCATTTGCAGGGATTGCACAACAATATTTGTTTTATTATGAAAGGGAACAGAGCAAAAGGAGGAAGTAATGGACTTTTTTTCGGGTTTCGGATTGTTGTATGTGATTACAATTTGGTTTACGATTATCATTGTCTTTTTGGAGAACAGGGAGCCGTCCAAGACGGCACTTTGGATTATCGTGTTGGCATTCTTGCCCGGAATAGGATTTTTGTTGTATCTTTTGTTTGGTGAGAATGTTCGGTCGAAACAGTATATTCGTGCACAAAAAGTGGCTGAAAATTTTTTGGAATCCGGCGAGTTGAAAGATGTGGTGAAGTTTGAGCGTCTGGTGGATGAACAAAGAAAATTGGCAGAATCGGAGATGATTTTTCAGTATGAAGATCAAAAAGTGATACGGCTGATTTTAAACGCAGGAGGATTGCCGGTCACGAAGAACAACCATGTTACCTTGTTCAAAGAAGGAGTCGAAAAGTTTCATCATTTGCTGGAAGATATTGAACGTGCCGAGAAGCACATCCACATAGAATATTTTATTATCAAAAATTCCGAAATCGGAAGAAAGATTCGCGATGCATTGATTCGAAAGGCACAACAGGGAGTAGAGGTTCGTTTGATTTATGATGATGTAGGTTGTCGAAATTTATATCAGAACCCGGAATTCTTTCGTGGAATGAGAGAGGCGGGATGTGAAATATCGTCCTACTTTTTGGAGAAATTTCCCTATATCTACCGCAATATCAATCGAAGAGACCACCGCAAGGTGGTGATTATTGACGGAAAAGTTGGTTATATCGGAGGAATTAACATAGGAGATGAGTATATTCACAAGAGCAAAAAATTCGGCTTTTGGAGAGATACACATTTGAGGATAGAAGGAGAAGCGGTCTATTCTTTGCAACTGACCTTTTTGCTTGCATGGTATATGTTGACGGAAGAAAAAATTCAGACAGTCGATTTATTTCCGGAATTTGAAAACCAATCTGATGAGAACAAATCCGACCGTTCTGTTGTTCAAATCGCAACTTCGGAGGCAAGTACCCCGCAAGAGACCATTTATCAGGCATATTTTTCAGGAATCGGAAGCGCAGAGGAGACCATCTGTATTCAGACACCGTATTTTGTTCCGGACGAAGCATTGCTTACCGCATTGAAGACAGCATTGCTTTCAGGAGTGAAGGTCAAAATTATGTTTCCGTCCTTTCCCGATCATTTTGTGGTGTACCATGCATCACATTCCTATTTAGAGGAAGTGATGGAGCTTGGTGCGGAAGTTTATTTTTACAAAAAAGGATTCCTTCATTCCAAAGTTTTGGTGGTAGACCATTCTTTTGCAAGTGTAGGAACCTTGAATATGGATATTCGGAGTTTTTCAACCAATGCGGAAATCAATGCGTTCTTGTATGATGATGATACCGTAGATGAGCTGTATAATATGTTTCAAGAAGATTTGAAAGATTGTATCAAAGTAGAGTATGCTCAATACAAGAAGAAGAGTTTTTTCAAGAAAATGTTGGAAGGATTTTGTCGGTTGTTTTCTCCGTTGTTATAGAGAAGGGATTTTAGAATGAAAGAGAGATTGAAAAAGCTGAAAGTTGCAGAGCTGAAAGAACTTGCATCAGACTGTGGTATTTCCATAAAAGAAAAGCACAAAAAAGATGAGTTCGTTGCTATGTTGCTCGAGGAGTCGTATGACGAAATAGTAAGAGAGTATTTTGATAAGAGAGACAACAGCCTTTTGTCGAAAGAGGAGCAGGAAAACCCATCTTCAAATCAGAAAGAATCCTCTCAGCAAGAGCAAGAGATGAACAGTACCCGTCATAACTTGTATGACAAAAAAGAATATGAGAGAATCATTCAGGACAAAGATTCGGCAACGGCAGAAGGAATTTTGGAAATTCTTCCGGACGGATTTGGATTTTTACGAGGACCGAACTATATTTCGACCGAAAATGATGTTTATGTCAGTCCGGCACAAATTCGACGATTTAATATGAAAACGGGAGACAAACTCCTTGGAATTGTTCGACCGAAAAACAAGAATGAGCGTTTTGATGCACTTTTGTATGTCAAATCCGTCAACGGAATCAAACCGGATATCGCTTCAAAGAGAAAAGATTTTGAGAAATTGGTTCCGATTTATCCGGATACACGATTGAAATTGGCACATTGTGATGTATCACCCTCCGTTCGTTTGGTGGATATTTTCACACCGATCGGAAAAGGGCAGCGCGGTCTGATTGTTGCGCCGCCAAAAGCAGGTAAGACAACTTTACTCAAGCAGATTGCCAATGCAATTTTGAAGAATCATTCCGAAGTAGAGTTGATTGTGCTTTTGATTGATGAACGACCGGAAGAAGTGACGGATATTCGTGAATCGGTACAGGCAGATGTGATTTCATCCACTTTTGATGAGTTGCCGTCCAACCATATCAAAGTAGCAGAGATGGTGTTGGCAAGGGCCAAAAATTTGGTAGAACACGGAAGAGATGTCGTGATTTTGATGGACAGTATCACACGATTGGCAAGAGCATACAACCTGACCATCGTTCCGACAGGGAGAACATTATCAGGCGGATTGGATCCCGGCGCACTCTATGGACCCAAGAAATTTTTCGGAGCGGCAAGAAATGTGCGTGCAGGAGGTTCTCTGACCATTTTGGCAACTGCATTGATTGATACAGGCTCGAGGATGGACGATATGATCTATGAAGAATTCAAGGGAACCGGTAACATGGAACTTCATTTAGACCGCAAATTGGCAGAAAAAAGATTGTTCCCGGCTATGGATATCGACCGTTCCGGCACAAGAAAAGAAGAGCTGTTACTGGATGTAAAAGAATATGAGAAAATCTTAAAATTACGAAGAATTCTATCCAACAAATCATCTCAAGAAGCAATTGAAACCGTTCTTCGAGCAAACTATATCACAAAGGATACCGATGAACTGTTGGACAAAGTCCTTTCCTACTATGAAAAATAAAAGATATTCTATTTGCACAGATATCTTGTTCGTTTCAGAGAATGCTTGAATATGAATCCTTAATTTTTCTATCATTTCCATCATAGGGTAATACAAAAATCCAATAGAACTGCCATAACTTTAAATTTGAAAAAGCACTCTCTTTTTAACATCGTCCTATTTGAACAGGAACAGATGAGTAGGATGATGAAACCATGAACAGCAGCTTAAAATGATGACAGAGAGCAAGTGAAATAAGCACAAGTGATGTAGGTAACAGTATCAAAATTCAGAAACAAGCAAAAAGAGAAAGCAGTTGATTATTCTCCTCAATACAGTATAATATAAAATATGTTATACTGTATTGAAAATGGAGGTCATATTATGAAATGCAAGAAAGTATTATCCGTTATTTTGGCGTGTACATTGCTGTCAACCAATGCACCGCTGTCCTTGTTTGCCGAAACAAACAACAACATTTCAAAGAACAATGTCATACAGACAGGCACCTATGATGATATAGGAGAGCATTGGGCAAAAGAAAAAATTTACTACCTGCAAAAATATGATATTATCAACGACCAATGGAAGAACAGCAGTCTATTTATGCCCGAAGAAAAAATGACAAGAGCACAAAGTGCGGAACTTATCTTAAAAACAAACCTTTCCAAAGAAATTTTTACAAAAGAAATCCAATCCCGACAAACAGAAAAAGATTATTTTACAGACATTGCAACTCACCCGTTAAGTACATACATCAATTTATCACAACAATATAACATCATAGCGGGTTATTCAGACAATACCTTTCGAGCAGACAACTTTGTAACAAGAGAAGAATTTGTCACCATGCTGAATCAGTCACAAAGTGTGCTACAGAACATAGCCGACCGAAACAAAGAAACACCGAAGTTCACAGATGTGAAAGCAGACAGATGGTCAAACAAAAACATCATAACATGTGCAAAAGCAAACATAGTGACGGGATATCCTG
Organism: Filifactor alocis ATCC 35896; assembly: GCF_000163895.2. NCBI lineage: Bacteria > Bacillati > Bacillota > Clostridia > Peptostreptococcales > Filifactoraceae > Filifactor > Filifactor alocis. The sequence goes on along the minus strand of NC_016630.1, from coordinate 891,295 downwards.
ACAAGACATTCAGACCTAAAGACACCATCACAAGAGCAGAGGCATATATAATTATCAACAACTGCCATCAAGAACTGTACAGCAAATATAAAGGACTTGTCGGAACAGCCACATACAATAATCAAGCACAACCGAATATCACAGTTCATTTGATTCAAGAAAAAGACAACAAAATCATCCAAACCGTAAAAACAAATCAATACGGACAGTATAGATTCAGTATGGAACATCAAATATCGCAAGGAAACTATAGGATTCAAGCCGAATATCAGAACAAAACGGCAGAACTCAAAAACATCACCATACCGAGAACAACACCGTGGATACAAGAAAATATCAATATAGAAAATCAATCCGTCGGAATCGAAGAAAACCGAAATCGCAACATCGCCGGCAAAAAAGACAATGAAAAAAGCGGCAGCGAAAAAGACAATCACAGCGGACAAGGCAATACCAACCAAAAAACATATCAACTAAAAGTGGTATCGACACAAGGAGGAATCATTCTGTCCCAAACACAAGGACGATATTCAAAGGGACAATCCGTATCGTTGAAAGCAAAAGCATATCAAGAACATAAACATATTTTCAACGAATGGCTCAGTACAGACGGCGGGACATTTGAAAACAAAAAAGAACAGAACACCACCTTCGTCATGCCCGACCGGGATACTACAATCACGGCAGAATTTATTACCGTTCGAGAATATCTGGACGACGAATTCAAAAAACAACTCGGACTTGATCCAAGCAAAAGAGATAACGACGGAGACGGACTGAGAGACGGATTCGAATACATGGTACAAACAGATCCGCTTCAAAAAGACACAGACCGTAACGGAACAAGCGATGCAGACGAAGACTACGACAAAGACGGGCTTACCAACCTACAGGAACAACAGTTGGAAACAGACCCAAGTGATGATGACACAGACGGAGACGGATTGTCTGACGGCGACGAAGTGACAAAACACCAAACCAATCCACTTATTCAAGATACAGACGGAGACGGACTCACCGATGATGAAGAATTGCGATTGGGGCTTAATCCCACTGAAGTTATGACAGACGGAACAACGCATGACGGCGAAAAAAGAATCAGACAAACCACGAGCGAAAATGCAATGACAGACAGTATATATCAAAGCGAAAATCCGTTCGTTCCGTCCGTTACGGGAGAAGTAGCCGGAGACATCAACAAAAATGTCAGATTGAACCGTATCGAACATCAAATAGTGGGGAATAATCACGCAATCGTAAGTGATGCCGTAGAAATTACAACAGAATATCAGCAAAATCAGGCATTAAAATATCCGTTAGAATTGAGTTTCAAATGTTCGGATGATTACAAAGGCGACTTAAGAAGCCTATCTATCGCAACCTTCTCAAAAGAAGAAGGGATGGAACTCATCCAAAGCGATATAGATATCGACAACAGAACAATCAAAGGAAATATCCAATGGGAAGGAATCTACTTTGTGATAGATATCGACCAATTTCTCAAACGACTCGGAATTGATGTTTTCCAAAATATCAACCAAAACAAACTTGCAGAAAAGAGAATGCAAATTGATAACAAAGACGTATCGGACATCAAAAGAGAACTGCAAAAAAATATTGCGACAACACAAACCAAAGAGAAATTACAGCAATCAAATAACAATGTCACAAAAAATCAAGACAACAATCTCAGTATAGGTGTACCTGCGGATCATTCTGTGTCAAAAAGCAAAGAGATAGATAAAAATATCAAGCAAAACAGTAATGAAAAGCAACAACAGAATCAACCGTCAAATCAAGAGAAAAAAGAACATAGCGGTCCTGAAACTTCATATCGTGCCGATACAATATCCGATGGTTCTACAAACAATGCAGAAGAATATACCGAACAAAATGCAGATAAGATAACAGCGGACAGAACAAACAAAACTGTAAAAACAACCGAAATCGCAGAAACAGCAGATAAAGATAATATAGAAACAGAATATGACAACACAGCAGGACATTCTATAGAAGAAAACGCAGAAAAAACAGACAATATATCAAAAAATCAAAAAGAAACGATAAAAGGACAAGACAACATAACAGAAAATCAGACAACAAACAGTACAGAAACAAAAGAAGAAACATTATCAACTTTACCGCAAGAACTGCTGTCCGTTAAACAAAATCCATCCGCGACAAACAAAGTAGATATTGTGTTTGTAATAGACTCATATCGTGTGCTCGGAGGAGTTAATACTGTAGACTTAGGAGCTTTTCAGTTAGCCGTTCAAAAGATATCCAACAATAAAAATATTGATGTACGATATTCTCTCATTCAAATAAATAGAGAGGCAGTACAGTATAAAAATGGGGATTCCAACTGGTTTGAAGAGAAAAATTCTTTTCTTAATCAGCTGAGTTCTTGTTTTTCTTCATATCATACAGATTTTTTATATAGAGCTAATACAAAAGAGACAATAGACTCAATTATGAAAGCATACCAACTCGATTGGAGAGAAGATGCGAATAGAGTTGTAGTCTTCAGACCATATTTTTTAGAGGGATACCTATATCTTGCTTCACTCAATAAAAATACGGATACCGATATCAATACTGATGAAAACATGACAGATGATGATGTAAATATTGACGAAATAGCGCATTTATTTGTTCAAAGAGAAATAGCGGTTTGTTCTGTTGTAGCGGAACGATTTCCGGGTTTTTCAGAGAAGACAGGTGGGGCATGTATCGATTATTTTGAACATTATCATAAGAATGAATATATTGATGATGATGAAGTCTATCAACAAGGGTTTGTAAACGAACTCTACCAATTTATACTATCCAAATTAAACAAAAAAACGACCGATACCGTTTTCTTGGATGATTATCAAATCATCAAACTCACAAAACCGGTTGAAGAAGCAGATACAAACGATAGTGACGGAGACGGTTTGACAGATAAAGAAGAACTTGGAACACAAGTACAAAGAAACCTGTATCAATATATCAAACAGTTACTCGCAAGATACGATATTGATCCGAAATACTACACCGGTAAAAAGACAATCGACACATGGAAATACAGCTCCAACCCGACATTGATTGATAGCGATTATGACGGTATTCCCGACGGACCGATAGACTATGACGGAGCACGGGTACAACCGGACGAATATCCGAAAGACGAACTCGACTATAGACAGCGTCTAAGAAAAATCCAAACATATCAAGATAGCGATTACGAAGATATGTATGATGAAGAGTATGGTATGGATGATGATAGCTATAATATAACCGGAGAAGATAATTATTCTGCAAACGCAGAAGAACCGGATGACTTGGCATATCTGTTGCTAAGAACACCCGCCCGAGTGAAACCGAATGAAAAAATAGAAAAATACAACCACAATACCTTCAGCGGAAAAGTAAACAGCAAAAAATTTATCTTCCCCGTAACCTTTGATGTAGACTATCGTACCTTCTTTCCGAAAAAAAATAACCGAAAATATCATGAAGATTTGTCCAAACTCGGAATCCTGTATTCCATGCTTGCATATGGTGACGGAAGCATAAAATTATACGGAGAAAGAAAATTTCTCATCGAAGAAACCATGCAAAAATTCGGACTGAAAGATATCCGAGTCTACAGTCTTGCAAACAGCTATCGAGACGACGACATCACAAAAGCAATCGTAGGACACAGACTCGTAACACACGAAGGCGAAACCAAAGACATCGTCGTAGTAGTAATCAGAGGAACAAACGGAACCATACAGGAATGGTCAAGCAACTTTGATGTCGGAGCAGACACGGCAGACTATTGGGATAGAGATAACCCTGATTGGAAAAATAAAAAACATCACAAAGGATTCGATGTAGCAGCCAACAGACTCGACAAACATTTGCAACAATATATCAACCGACTTGGGTCAAAGCACCAAATCGTAACCTACTTTACAGGACACTCAAGAGCGGCGGCGGTTGCAAATATACTGGGGAAAAGATACGAAAACAAATCCAACATCAAATCCTTTACCTACACCTTTGCAACACCGAACACAACAACAGGCAAAGCAACGGCAAGCACCGTATACAATATTGTAAACAAAGATGACCTTGTACCGTGTCTTCCGCTATCCAAATGGGGATTCAAAAGATATGGCAAAACCTATGCAGTGAGTATAAAAGATAATTATGAATATGACGGTAAGAAAACCTACACAAAAAAAGAAAAGAAAGAGACATGGGAATATCTATTTCAAAAGGGTAACTATAACTCCAACGGAAAACAACAAGATACCGTAACAGAATTCGGTAGAGTGATTCCCTCAAGAGAAGAAATATACAAAAAACCGACACAAAAAGACCAAACCTATGTCTACAAACAGGAATACGATACGGAAGAACAAGTAAGAAAAGCATATGAAAACCAAAAACAGAAATACGGAAACAGAATCAATCGCTTTACCGAATTACAAATAGTAAAAGCAGAAAAAATAATACAACGCCCAAAACCAAATCAACCATCCAAAAAGACGGTATATAAAATGGGAGTCAAACAGAACGGAGCAACAGTAATGATGATATTAAGCGATGTTACTGCCAGAGAGCAGCATATCTATGGACAAGAGAAGCCGGGTGGTAGAGAAATGAGAGGGAAAGATGAGGATACTTACTATAGAGCACAAATAGGATTTTATGTTGCACCGAAATATGCAAAAGCAAAGAGAAATTTTATTCATTCAGGTGCAGACTCACAAGGAGGAATAGCGGCATTTTTCAATCTGGGTGGAATGGTTGATACTCATACACCTGCAAGCTATTGGATAATAGCAAATGATAGTAAGGGGTTAATTACAAAAAAAGAAAATAAATAAAGGAGGAATTACCATGGTAGAAGTATATTTCAAATCGATTTTAATATCTATTCCTTTTGCAGCAATAGGATGTTGGTTAGCTTTTTGTTGGGATTGGGAGATGTATGGGCTTTTTGGAGGACCAATAATAGGTTTGATAATGGCATGGATATATATATGTAAGCATATAGATTCTACTAAAAATAGAATAAGATTGTTTTTATCCAATCCTGTTTTGTATTATTTACTTTTTATATTGTGGGCAGTTTATGATTTTTCCACAAGTGATGGAGGTTTTTGGCAGGTTTAATAAATTATGGAATTTCTGGAGTAATATAGAACTAAGCAATATACGGATAATAATTCGTATATTGCTGTACATAAGGCGGAATGAACGATACCCACACCCCTGCAAGTTATTGGATAATAGCAAATGATAGTAAAGGGTTGATTACAAAGAAAAAATAAAAAAATAAATAGGAGAGGAAGGAGAATGATATGGCATTGTTAGCATTAATCGCTGTAGTGCTTATTTCATTAGCAGTGCATTGTTATACAAAAGCAGATGAGAAATTGAAAAAGCGTATTGCGAGATTTAACGGGGTTCTTTATGCATTTTTTGTTATTTTGTTGCTTTTGTCTTTTCACCAAAATATAAAAATAGAGAAAGATCCGGACAAATACAAAGTATATTCAGGCGATTTGTTTCGTTCATGGACATATAAAAAATCAGATAAAGAATATTATTATATACACAAATCGGGCTTTTTGGGGAGTAGTGATAATTATGCGGTACCGAGAAGCGGTTGTAAAGTATCTCCTATTGCAAGAATACGCGGTATAGTAGAGCTAAAGGTATTTGCATTGCCCGGTACTCGTATCTCTTATGATAATACGGTTAAAGTAGATGGTTATAATTATACTGTGGCAGACAATGTGATTATGATAGAGCCTGACTACTATTATTTATTTCTTTATTATGCAATAATAGCCGTTATTATTCTGCTGATATATAATTCGGTAACATTGCTTACAATTAATGACCAAAATGATAGCCAAGCAAAGCAGAATGACAGTAAAGCAGAGCAAAATGATAGTGAAGTAGAACAAAATAGCAGTGAAGCGAATCCACCTGCTAAAAAGTAAAACCGTTTTAACGGATAATATTGTTATAAGTTTACAAATGTCTGATTTACAGTGAGTGTAGTTATAAGAGCAAAACTCTCTGACTTACAGTTTTTTGGCAGAAATTTCCTATTGTTCAAGCAAAGAGTGTAGTTAATAATCGGCAATATACGGATAGTGATCCGTATATTGCCGTACATAAGGTGGGATGGTTGATACACATGCACCTGCAAGTTATTGGATAATAGCAAATGACAGTAAAGGGTTAATTACAAAAAAAGAAAATAAATAAATAAGAGAGGAAGGAGAATTATATGGCATTGGTAGCATTAGTTACTGTAGTGCTTATTTCATTGGCAGTGCATTGTTATACAAAAGCAGATGAGAAATTGAAAAAGCGTATCGTGAGATTTAACGGGGTTCTTTATGCATTTTTTATTATTTTGTTGCTTTTGTCTTTTCACCAAAATATAAAAATAGAGAAATATCCTGATAAATATGATATATATTCAGGCAATATTTTTAGTGCTTGGACGTATAAAAAATCAGATAAAGAATATTATTATATACACAAGACAGCCTTTTTGGAGAATGATAATTATGCAGTACCGAAAAAAAGCTGTAAATTATCCCCTGTTGCAAGAATACGCGGTATAGTACAGCTAAAGGTATTTGCATTGCCTGGTACTCGTATCTCTCATAATAATACAGTTAAAGTAGATGGTTATAATTATATTTTGGCGGACAGTGTGATTATGATAGAGCCTGACTACGATTATTTAAGCGGTTTTTATACAATTATAGCCGGTATCGTTCTGCTGATATACAATTCGGTAACATTACTTACAATTAATGACCAAAATGATAGTAAAGCAGAACAGAGTGATAGTGAAGCAGAACAAAATAGCAGTGAAGCGAATCCACCTGCTAAAAAGTAAAACCGTTTTAACAACACACCTTTGCAACACCGAACACAACAACAGGCAAAGCAACGGCAAGCACCGTCTACAATATTGTAAACAAAGATGACCTTGTACCGTGTCTTCCGCTATCCAAATGGGGATTCAAAAGATATGGCAAAACCTATGCAGTGAGTATAAAAGATAATTATGAATATGACGGTAAGAAAACCTACACAAAAAAAGAAAAGAAAGAGACATGGGAATATCTATTTCAAAAGGGTAACTATAACTCCAACGGAAAACAACAAGATACCGTAACAGAATTCGGCAGAGTAATCCCCTCAAGAGAAGAAATATACAAAAAACCGACACAAAAAGATCAAACTTATGTTTACAAACAAGAATATGACACAGAAGAACAAGTAAGACAAGCTTATGAAAAACAAAAACAGAAATACGGAAACAGAATCAATCGCTTTACCGAATTACAAATAGTAAAAGCAGAAAAAATAATACAACGCCCAAAACCAAATCAACCATCCAAAAAGACGGTATATAAAATGGGAGTCAAACAGAACGGAGCAACAGTAATGATGATATTAAGCGATGTTACTGCCAGAGAGCAGCATATCTATGGACAAGAGAAGCCGGGTAAGTATGACAAGCGTGGTGTCGGAGAGTATAAATTTAAAAATATTGTCGCTGATTTAGGATTTTATGTTGCACCGAAATACTATATAGCAAGAGAAAATTTTTTACATTCAGGTGCAGACTCACAAGGAGGAATACCGGCATTTTTCAATCTGGGTGGAATGGTTGATACCCACACACCTGCAAGTTATTGGATAATAGCAAATGATAGTAAAGGGTTAATTACAAAAAAAGAAACTAAGTAGAAGGGAAGTATTATGATAAAAATATATTTAAAATCCGTTCTAATAAGCAGTATTCCTGTCCTGTTAGGGGGATGGTGTTTTTTTAATATTGACAATGCTCTTGTAATTTTAATTGCTCCAATCATAGGATTTATTATATCGTGGATATATATATATGAGTATGTGCATTCTAAAAAAGACAGAATAAAGTTATTTTTGTTAAATCCGATTTTTTACTTTTGGATTTTTGTTTCAGTAGCCTTGTTATGGTGGTGTATAGATGCTGCTAAAAATGGATTCCATCCATGGAATTATTAGAAGAGTATGGTTAATAATCGGCAATATACGGACAACAATTCGTATATTGCTGTACATAAGATGGAATGGTTGATACCCACACACCTGCAAGTTATTGGATAATAGTTAATGACAGTAAAGGATTGATTACAAAGAAAAGAAAAACAAAATAATTCATGGAGGAAATAGCATGTCAGTAGTATATTTGAAATCAATTTTAATATCCGTTCTTTGTGCAGCAATAGGTTTTTTGTTAGGTATCGTAACTTTTTGGAGTGTTTATGGTGCATTTTGTTTTCTTATAGGACCAATTATAGGATTAATAATAGCCTGGATATATATATATAAGCATATAGATTCTACTAAAAATAGAATAAAATTGTTTTTATTAAATCCAGTTTTGTACTATTTAATTTTTCTTATAGTAATATTGACATTATTGTATATAGAAGTTGCTAAAAATGGATTTCATCCATGGAATTATTAGCAGAGTGTAGTTAATAATCGGCAGTATACGGATAGTGATTCGTATATTGCCGTACATAAGGTGGAATGGATGATACCCATACCCCTGCAAGTTATTGGATAATAGCTAATGATAGTAAGCACTTAATCACTAAAGTGAGAGGGGAGTAGCGATATGAATAAAAAGCATAAAATATATTTCATATCAACTTTTATCTCTGTAAGTTTTGCAACAGTATCTTTTGTATTTACAATGGGGTGTTTATTTACAGACAATGATTTCGATATGTATAAATTTTTGATAGCTCCAATCTTGGGTTTAATTATATCTTGGATATATATATCAAAAAATATAAAAAATGATAGTTTTGTCATATTTTTATTTAATCCTGTTCTTTATTATACGATATTAGCAACATTATTAATTCTGTACTTTGACTTCATACGGTAGGTTGAATGCATTTGCCTTAGTGATTATTGTTTGATACAGAAGTTACTGAAAATGGATTCCATCCGTGGAATTATTAGAAGAGTACAATTAATAATCGGCAATATACGGATAAATAATTCGTATACTGCTGTACATAAGGTGGGATGGTTGATACCCATACACTTGCAGGCTATTGGATAATAGCTAATGACAGCAAGCATTTGATTACGAAGAAAAAATAAAAAAAACGAATGAAGAGGGAAGTAAGATGGATGACATATACATGATTTCAATTTTAATAGCAATTCCTTTTGCAATAATAGGATTTTGCTTGAGTTTTTTTTGTGAAACGAGTTATTTTGGTTATTTTGGAGGACCAATAATAGGTTTAATACTGGCATGGATATATATATGTAAGCATATAGATTCTACTAAAAATAGAATAAGATTGTTTTTATCCAATCCTGTTTTGTACTATTTAATTTTTATATTGTGGGTAGTTTATGATTTTTCCAAGAATGGATTTCATCCATGGAATTATTAGAAGAGTGTAGTTATAAGAGCAAAACGCTCCGACTTACAGTTTTTTTATCTTTGGTTTTTTTGCTTTCTTTTTTGTAAATGTTTAAAGTAAATATTCAAGTCGAAAAAAAGTTACCGTAATTGTAACAAAAAGAATAAGATACTGATGAAACTGTCAGCAGAGTGATTCTATCAGAAGAAGTATGGTACAAAGTATGAAAGATGGCAGTTGATCGTTCTTTTGATATTTTGCTTTTGTATTATTTTGATGTGTGATAGTGATTTTGAGAGAATGACAAAACTATTTATTTTTATATTCTATCTTCCAAAACAGGGGTTATTTTTGAGAAAAAATATGATATAATAAGTAGGGAATAATTTGATATGAATTTTTGGAGATTAGGTCTATTTCGTTGGAAACGTGTTTTATATAAAAATATTATATGACAATGGGCTTGTCTTGCAAAAAATGAAATAAAATGAGAATTGATGCTATGGACAATTTTTTGTACTGTAGTTATCATGATAGAAGGAGGACGAATTGAAGCGAATTGAGATATTAAGAGAATATATGGGAAAGAACAACATTTCCGCAACGTGGGTGACAAAACCGGAGGACATCTACTATTACAGCGGATTTACAGGTTCAACCGGCTCTGCTTTGATTACAGAGGATGCATTGTACTTTTTTGCAGATTTCAGATACACCAAGCAAGTATCTCAACAATGTGTAGGCTATACCATCAAAGAGGTTTCAGCGAAGAAAAATACGATGGATCACCTGAAAGAGTTGGTTGTTGGAACATTGGCGTATGAAGACCAATATATGAGTGTTTCTGAATACAATGCATTGAAATCGGCGATTTTGGAAGAGAGATTGGTTCCCTTAAAAAATACAATCACAGTGTTGCGTGCTATAAAGGATGAGGAAGAAATTGTTAATTTGAGACAAGCTGCCGCTATCGCAGATAAGGGATTCCTTCATGTATTGGATATTGTGAAACCGGGAATGACAGAGAAAGAACTTGCGTTGGAGTTGGAGTTCTTTATGAGAAAGCAGGGAGCAAGCGGATTGTCTTTTACTACAATTGTAGCATCAGGAATTCGTTCTTCTATGCCACATGGGGTTGCAAGTGATAAGGTAATCGAAAAAAATGATATGTTGACATTGGATTTTGGTTGTATGTATAATGGATATTGCTCTGATATGACAAGAACTTTTGTGGTGGGAACTGCAGATGAGCGTCAAAAAGAACTGTACAACATTGTCTTGGAAACACAGTTGAAAGTATTGGAAGCAATCAAGCCGGGAGCGCGTTGCAAAGAGATTGATGCTCTTTCTCGTAAAATTATCGGAGGATATGGATACGGCGAGTTCTATGGACATGGTTTAGGTCATGGAGTAGGTCTTGAGATTCATGAGCTACCGGTGTTGAACGGGACTTCTGAATTTGTTTTGGAAGAAAATATGGTTGTGACGGATGAACCGGGTATCTACCTTCCTGATTTTGGAGGAGTGAGAATAGAAGATACTGTTTTGGTAACAAAAGACGGATATGACTTGATATCCAGATCAACGAAAGAGTTTATTGAAATAAAATAATGGAGGATTGAAAAAATGATTTCAGCGGGAGAATTTAGAAAAGGGATTACATTTGAAATGGACGGACAACCATACTTGATTGTAGATTTCCAACACGTAAAACCTGGAAAAGGTGCTGCGTTCGTTCGTACAAAGTACAGAAACTTGGTAACAGGTGTATTAAGGGAAGAAACATTCAACCCAAATGATAAATATCCACCTGCACCGATTGAAACAAAAGAAATGGAATATCTATACAATGATGGTGAAATGTACTATTTCATGGATAGTGAAACATATGATCAAGTTCCTTTGAACTATGAGCAAGTAGAAGATGCAATTCGTTTCTTGAAAGAAAATGACAGGGTAGTGATTCGGTTCTACAAAGGAACTGCATTCCAAGTAGAGGCTCCAAACTTTGTAGAGTTGACTGTTACAGAGACAGAACCGGGGGTAAAAGGAAACACTGCTACCAATGTAACAAAAAATGCTGTCGTAGAGACAGGTGCAACAATTCAAGTGCCGATGTTTATCAACGAAGGCGATAAAATTAAAATTGATACTCGTACAGGAGAATATTTATCTCGCGTATAATTGGGTATCTTATTAAGTAGGTATGAAATGGATGATCCATTTTTACAATATAATCAATAAAGGAGAGATGAGCATGGAATATTTGAACGAAAGAGCTGCTTATTTAAGAGGTTTATGTGATGGGTTGGATATTTCAGAGGAAACCAAAGAAGGAAAAATTATTTTGGAACTGATCGATTTAGTAGCTGATCTTTCCGATGCTTTGGTAGAACTGAAAGATAATCAAGACGAACTTGAAGAATACGTGGAATCAATTGATGAAGATCTTTCTGATTTGGAAGTAGATTTTTATGATATTGATGAAGACGAAGAATTCTACGATGACGATGATTATTTGGAAATGACTTGTCCGAATTGCGGAACAGAAGTGGAAGTAAGCGGAGAAGATTTGGAAGATGAAGCATTGACCATTCATTGCCCTGAATGTGATGAAGTGTTGATTGAAAGTGTAGAAGAGTCTGAGGACGAAATGTAATAGGTTCTTTCAGAAATTTGGAAGAATGGGATTTTGGAAAAGGGGAACTTGTTTGAGTTTCCCTTTTTTCAAAATAAAAGAGAGTCCGTTTGTTGAATGACGGTACTAATAGTTGGATGTAATAAAATAGGATGGCTGATGACAGCCCTCTTTGATAATCATATAAAGGATGAATTTGTGTGATTATCAAAGAAAAGAAGGAGTGATGATGCGTTGAAGGAACTAAAAGAATTTCAAAAAAAAATTGGATATACGTTTCAAGATGAAAAGTTACTTCGAGAAGCGTTGACCCACACTTCCTATATCAATGAAAATCGCAACAAAAATTTGAGACCGAACGAGAGATTGGAGTTTTTGGGAGACAGTATTTTAGGAGTTGTGGTAAGCACCTATCTGTTCGAAAAGAGAAAAGACCTTCCCGAGGGAGAATTGTCAAAGATTCGTGCATCGATTGTATGTGAAGATTCTTTGCAATTAGTTGCGAAGAGATTGGATGCAGGCTCTTACATCTACATGGGAAAAGGTGAAGAAATGACAGGTGGAAGAACAAGACATTCCATCTTGGCAGATATGGTGGAAGCCTTGATAGCGGCGATTTATTTGGATGGGGGAATGAAAGCTGCCTCAAAATTTATTTTTTTATTTATGGAAGATGTGATGAAGAGAGCAACCAAGGGAGATATGGACAAGGACTATAAGACAAGGCTGCAAGAAATTGTGCAACAAAAACCGGATCGCAGTATAGAATATCGTGTGATTGGAGAAAAGGGACCGGATCATCGCAAAATATTTGTGGTAGAGTTGTTAGTAGACAAAAAACAGGTTGCAGTAGGAGAAGGATACAGCAAAAAAGAGGCAGAGAAACAGGCGGCAAAAAAAGCCTTGCAACTCATGTTGTCTTAAGGGGAAGAAATATGACGGGAAATGATAGGAAGAAAAAAATTACCATTCCGATTTTTGTGCCTCACAAAGGGTGTCCGAATGACTGTGTGTTTTGTAATCAAAGAAAGATTACGGGAATGACAGAGGAAATGACAGTATCTCGTGCAAAAGCTACCATAGAAGAATTTTTATCAGAAAAAAGAGAGGATGCTTTTTATGAGATTGCATTTTTCGGCGGAAGTTTTACAGCAATTTCAGATGCAAGGAGAGTAGAGCTGTTGCAACTGGCTCATCAATATATTTTGAGCGGAGAAGTGAAGTCCGTTCGTATTTCCACAAGACCGGATGCGATTGATGAGATGATATTGGAAGAGTTGCAACAATATGGTGTGCAAGTGATAGAATTGGGAGTCCAATCCTTGGATGAAAGAGTGTTGCAAGAGAGCAATCGAGGACATGATGCGGCATGTGTCTATCGTAGTGCAAAACTGATTCAGGAGTATGGGTTTCAGCTGGGATTGCAGATGATGATCGGACTTCCGTTTGACAGTGAAGAAACAATTTGGTTTACTGCAAATGAATTTGTGAACATCAAACCGGATATGGTACGAATTTATCCGACTTTGGTGGTAGAGGATACGAAGCTTGCCACATGGATGAAAGAGGGAAAGTATCAGCCTCTTTCGTTAGAACAAGCGGTGGAACAGGCGAAAAAATGCAAGGTTCTTTTTGCTTGTCATGATATTCCTGTGATTCGAATGGGATTGCAGGCGACGACGGAAATACAGGATGGTAGCTCCGTTTTGGCAGGGCCGTTCCATCCGGCATTCGGTGAGATGGTCTACTCTGCCGTCTATCAAGATTTTTTGGAAGAAAAATATTTGTGGAGAAAAGAAGAAGAACAGAGAGAATTGATGTTTTACGGACGATTGTTGGAAGATGATACGGTTGTAAAAGTTACGGTCCCTAAGAGGCAAGTTTCTCGATGGATTGGGAATCATGCAAGTGTCAAAAAATATTTCCGAAAAAAATATTCTGTTTCATTGCATATAACGGGAGAACCAAGAGAGACCGTTCGATTGTACGGAAGAGAGTATACAGAGAAAGAAATTTTTGAGATTGTCTTTCAAAAATATGAAGAAGAGAAAGAATAGATTGGTAGGGAGTAAGATGGAGCGTTATGTCGAATCTAATCAAATTGCCGTAAATTTAAAAATGTCTCTCGATTGCGGTGTATTTGAATCAGTACATTGATTTAAGAGAAAGCAAGAGTATGGACAGCAATTTGGAATGATGATAGAAAACAATTGAAAGAGATAAGAGTAGAATCAGAGAAATGAATTTCTTTGACAAAGGATGAGGTGTCATAGGTATTGAAGTTAAAGTCGATTGAGCTAAAGGGCTTTAAATCCTTTCAAAACAAAACAAAGATTGTATTTCCCGTAGACGGTTTGGTGAGTATTGTGGGTCCGAACGGAAGCGGTAAGAGCAATGTACTGGATGCTTTTCGTTGGGTGCTTGGAGAACAGAGTGCCAAAACGCTGCGCGGTGAAAAAATGGAAGATGTTATTTTTTCGGGGACACAGTTCAAAAAACCGTTGAATATGTGTGAAGTGGAGATTGTGTTTGATAACAGCAGTCATACGCTTGATTTGGATTATGATGAAGTGAGCATTCGCAGAAAAGCGTATCGGAGCGGAGAGAGCAGCTTTTATATCAATAATAAATCTTGTCGGTTGAAAGATATTCGGGAGCTGTTTATGAATTCCGGTATCGGACGGGAAGGCTATTCCATTGTAGGACAGGGCAAGGTAGATGAAATTGTAAATGCAAACTCTCAAGACAGACGAAAAATATTTGAAGAAGCTTGCGGAATCACCAAATATCGATATAAAAAAGAAGAAAATGAGCGAAAACTGTCTCGTGTCAAGGAGAATTTGGAGCGAATCGAAGATGTGTATGCGGAAATAGAGCGTCGAGTGTTGCCTTTGGAGAAAGAAAAGGAAAAAGCGGAGCAATATTTTTTGCTGAAAAAAGAATTGAAAGTTTCTGAACTGAATTTGATTTTGAAGGAAACCAAAGGAATTGTGGAACAGATTCAAACCGATGAAGAGGAATTACATCAAAGAGAGCAGGAACGGTTGTCCAAAGAGTTGCAACTGGAGAATTTGCAAGAGCAGAAGGAAGAACATGACAATTTTCGGAAAGAACAGGAACAGTTGCAGGAACGGATGCAACAACAGTTGATAGAGAAATCGGAGCAACAACAGACGCTTACCTACAATATTCAAAAGAATGATGAGATTGTGAAGTCAATTCATACACAGGAAACTTATTTGAAAAATGAGTTGATTTCTTTGGAGAATGATGTCATTCGATTGAAAGAAGACAGACACAAGCAGGAACTTTTGTTGCAACAAAAACAAGATAAAGAAAAAGAAAAGCAACAACAACTTGAAGAAATGACTTCGGAAGAAGGAGAGGTTGTCTCTTATTTCAAAGAGTTGGAAGAACGAATCAAAGAAGAACAAAAGTTATTTTTTGATAAAACAAGTCAAAAAAATGTACTTTTGTCCAAAAAAGAACAGCTTGAGATGCAACAGAAGGAATCTAAGACAGAAGGAACGGAGCATGAGAGTAGAAAAACAGAGTTGGAGGCAGAGAGATTCAAAGTTGTTCAAGAGGTGGAAAAGAGCCGTCTTGCATTGGAACGAACAAATGAAGAACAACTGACTTTGGAACGGGACTTCCGTGAACTGCGACAAAAAATGGAATCATACAAAAAACAAGTAGATTCTTTGACCGGAGAGTACAATGCATTTCAGGTAGAGGTCAATACCTTAGATTCCAAACGAAAAATGCTTGAAAATATGCAGAAAGAGTATGAAGGAATGCCACATGCGATTAAGCCGTTGATAAAGGACTTCAAGTTGGATGGAATCTATGATGTTGTAGCGAATTTGATTGATACGGATAAAAAATATGAGACGGCGATTGAATCGGCATTGGGAGGAGCAATCTATCATATTGTTGTAGAGGACAGTTTTGTTGCTAAAAAAGCAATTCAGTTTTTGAAAACAAATAAGTTGGGCAGAGTGACCATGCTTCCGATTCAGAATATGAAGGCGAAATATCCGCATAGCGCTGCAAAACATGAAACTTTTGCAAATCAAGTAGTGCGTGTAAATCCTAAATACCAAACAGTCATTGACTCGTTGCTCGGAAGAACGATTCTGTGTGAGACGATTGACCAAGCGATTGAAACCTCTAAGAAATATGACTATCAGTACAAAATTGTAACCTTGGAGGGTGATATCTTTAACGCAGGAGGTTCCGTAACGGGCGGTTATCGTTCTAAAAAGGTAAATTTGCTTGCAAATAAGAGATTGCAAAAAGAACAAGAGACACTTTTTTTGCAAAAACAACAACAATTGGCACAGTTACAAGAGCAAAGAGAACGGTTGTTGGAGGAAGAAAAAGAAAATTGGAAATATCAACAAGAATTGTGGAGTCGATTGGAAGAGAAGAAAAAACAAAAGGAAGAACTGCAATTTCAGACACATCAACTGGAACAAAAAAAAATGGAGTTAGAGCGAAGAATTCAGGAAAAAATCGTGTTGTTACAGCAGTTGGAAGAAAGACAAGAAAAGCGAAACAGTCAGATTGCATCATTTGAGAAAGAGATTGCAAAACTGGAGGCCGAACAATCTGCTCATCAAAATTTAATTTTGGAAAAAGAGCAGGAAAAAACCGGATTTGAACAACAGAAACAAATGCATGGGAAAAAATTGGAAACACTTCGATTAGATGCAATTTCATTGCTTCGTCAAATAGAAGGATTGCAACATACCATTCAAATTCAGTCGGATAATTTGGCGTCCGTTTCCAGACAGATTGTAGAAAGAAAACGACAGGAACAAGAAAATCAAGAGAGAGTGGAGCAACTCATAGCAGAAAAAGAGCAATTTTCTTTGGAGAAGAAGAAATTGGAAGAAGAGAGCATTGCGCTGAAACAGCAACTTGTTGAACAGCAACATAAGGGACAAACAAAACTTGAGTCGGAGCAACAGTTGGAAGAAAGAATAAAACAGCTGGAAAGCGAACAGCTCAAAGAGATGAGAGCATCATTTGAGTTGGAGAAACGACTCAACAAGAACAAAATGATTATCGATCATTACAATGAAAAACTGGAAGAGGATTATCATCTTGAAATCGGTCAAATTCAAGCATTTTACGATGAGAACGCAAATACGAAAAAGACATATATTCAAGAGTTGAGAAGAAAGATAGATTCCTTAGGGAATGTAAATTTGAATGCTATTGAAGAGTACGCCGAAGTAAAAGAACGATATGAATTCTATCGAGAACAAAAGCATGACTTGACGGAGGCGATGGAGACAACGGAGAAGGTCATTCGAGAGTTGCAGTATACGATGTCGAAGGAGTTCAAACAAGAGTTTGCAGAAATCAATAGCTGTTTTCAACATACATTCCGTGCTCTGTTTGGAGAAAGCGGAACGGCAGAATTGGTTTTGGTAAACGAAGAAGACTTGTTACAGTCTGAAATTGAAATTAAGGCACAACCGCCGGGAAAAAAATTGAAGAGTATTGCGGCAATGTCGGGCGGAGAAAAAGCCTTGACAGCGATTGGAATCGTGTTTGCAATTTTGATGAGAAGACCGGCTCCGTTCTGTTTTTTAGATGAGATTGATGCGCCTTTGGATGATATCAATGTACATCGATTCAACGAGTTTTTGAGCCATCTGTTAGAAGAGACACAGTTTGTGACGATTACACACCGACGGGGAACGATGAAGTCATCCAAATACATTTATGGAGTGACGATGGAAGAAAAAGGAATTTCCAAATTGTTGAGCATGGAGTTACAAGAAGCGGGAGACTTTATTGAAGAATAGAAAGTCGGGTTGAAAAAGATGTTATCAAAATCAAAAAAAGAAAGGAAATAGAAGGATGTTTAAGAAATGGTTTTCGTTTGGAAAAAATAACGAAGAAATCAAGAATACGGAAGAGGGAACAACAGACGATATAGTAGAAGAGCAAGTAGCAGAAGTATCTACAGACTTGGAAGATATTGTAGAGGAACAGGTAGAAGAAATACCTGCAGAACCGGAAGATATTGTAGAAGGGCAAGTAGAGGAACAGGTAGAATCGGAAGATATTACAGAACAGCAAGCGGAGGAAATATCGGAAGAACTTCACGATATCACAGAAGGACAAGTGCAAGAATTATCGGAAGAGCATGATGATATTGTAGAAGAGCATGTAGAAGAAGTGCCTGTAGAATTGGTAGATGTTACAGAAGAGGAAGCCGAGGAAGAACCTGAAAAGAGAGGTTTTTTTGCACGCTTGAAAGAAGGACTGTCTAAAACAACACAAAACATTACGGGAAAGATAGATCAAATGCTTGGAAATTATACCAAGATTGATGAAGATATGCTGGAAGAGTTGGAAGAAATTTTGATTACTTCCGATGTGGGATATGAAACGACTGTCGAGATTGTGGATCGATTGCGTCAAAATTTAAAAGAAAAATTGATTGATAATCCAGCACAAGTGAAGCCGGAACTGAAACTTGTGATTGAATCCATGTTACAAGAAAATCAAGAAAGCTTACGAATTGAGGAATCTCCGAGTATTTTGGTGGTAGTAGGAGTGAACGGGGTTGGGAAGACAACTTCGATTGGAAAATTAGCACATCAAATGAAAGGACAAGGAAAGAGTGTGTTGCTTGCAGCTGCGGATACTTTTCGAGCGGCGGCTGCGGATCAACTTACGATATGGGCAGAACGAGCTGGGGTGGACATTGTGAAACATCAAGAGGGTGCAGATCCGTCCGCAGTTATCTTTGACGGGATTCATGCAGCGAAAAAAAGAAATATTGATGTTTTGATTTGTGATACAGCAGGAAGATTGCATAATCGTAAAAATTTGATGCAGGAATTGGGAAAAATCTTCAAAATTGTAGAGCGTGAGTATCTGGAGGCAAACAAAGAAGTGCTTTTGGTAATTGATGCCACAACAGGACAAAATGCGATGAATCAAGCAAAGGTGTTCCAAGAAGTAGCACCGTTGAGTGGAATTATTTTGACAAAGCTGGATGGAACGGCAAAAGGCGGAGTGGTATTGGCAATCACTCAAGAGTTGAAAATACCGGTAAAATTTATTGGAGTGGGAGAACAGATTGACGATTTACAAATGTTTGATGCTTCCTCTTTTGCAGAGGCAATGATTGGAGAATAGCGTGGGTTTGAAAAAAGTGATGTTTCAAAACGACATCGATTGATGACGGAACAACAGCCTGCGGCATTTTCTTAACCATTGTAAACCGATAGATTATTCTTACGGTTTTATTACAAAACCGTAAGAATATACATATCCGTTTCGTTTTGTAGTATAATCAAGATGACTTTATCAATGAATAAAAATTTGTTTCTTACAAAAAAGGAGGGGTTTTTGAATGAAAAAAAGAATAGTGGCTGTTGCGACAATACTTGCAGTTTCCTTGACGGGGACCGCGTTTGCTGCGACAGGTGCTTTAAAAGGAGTTTTTGTAAAACCTTATGTGTATGTGGTGAACGGACAAGCTAAAACCATGGGTGCCGGATACCAAACTTTGGAATACCAAAACAGAGCGTATGTGCCGGTTCGTTTTGTATCGGAAGCACTGGGAATGAACGTGCAGTATGTAGAAAAAGGGCAAGTAATCAATATCACTTCTCCGAAGAAACCGATGACAGAGGACGAGATTTGTCCATATATCACAACAAATGATAAAATTCGGGCATTGGAAGAAAAAGTGAAAAAATTGGAAAAAGAAAATGCAGATTTGAAACAAACATTAAAGGACAACAAAACTTCGGTTGAGAACGAGTTTTTGAAAAAAACAACAAATCACCATTTGGATAAGCTCCCTGTTTCTGAATTGGACGATAACATTAAGGTTACAGTCAAGGGATATGGTTTCGATAACGGCGATAGAGATTTATACCTAAATATCCGTGTTGAAAATGTGAACGAAGATAATGAATCATTCCAGCTTTCTCCATCAGAAACAAAAATTTCTCTTAACGGAAAAGAGTATAAGGGGGATGTAGGGAACGGAGGACTGACATTATATAATATGTTGAGTAACAAGAAGGATCATACAGACGGCTCCGTTGTATTCAAAGGAATTGATCGTTCAAACGAAAATGATGAGTATTTAATTCGTTTTGTATACACAGATGCATCAGGAGTGAAAAAACAAACATTGATTACTCGTTTCAAATTAAAGTAGACCATTTTTTAAAAAAGAAAGGAAGAGTATTATGAAAAAAAGAACAAATGTACTTGTAGCAACAGCATTGAGTTTGGCTTTATTACCAACCTCTGTATTTGCATCCACTTTGAGTGTAAGTAAGGAAACAGCAAAAGAAGGAACTCCTGTTCCGTTTCAAGCGGTGTTGAGTGCAGACTCGGCAGATATGGTAAAACAAGGAGTTATGACAGTTTCACTGGAAGAAGGATCTTTTGTTGTAAAAGAAGGAAAAGTATTTTTAGGCAACAAAGAAATTAAAAAAGATGTTTCTGTTTTTGAAAAAAGCATTTTGTGGAATGTAACAAAAGAAGATGTTGCCGCTATCAAAAAAGGAGATACAATCAAAGTCACCGGAATGGTAGAGACACAAGGTCTTGGTGAAAAGAAATTGACGGTAGATGCAAATGATATCGGACTTGGAGTAGATACCAAAGTATTTGCAACAATGACAGAACAAGATACCACTTTTGTGAAAGTGCTTGAGAAAGCTCCGTCTGTGGGATATCAAAGAGACTCTTTGAAATTTGCACAAACTGTTGTGGCTGTCAAAGGTGGAGAGCAATTGACAGTTACCCTTCCGGCAGGAATAGCTTGGAATGAAACCGAAATGAAAAAAGAAGATTCTTTGAAAAATGCAACAATTGTATCTTTGAAGAAAAATGTTTTGACAGTGAAAGCGAACAAAGGAGCAACACAAGTGTTTGTGAAACCGGATGTATTTGTACCGGAAGAAGCTGCGAAAGGTGATGTAGCAGTAGAATTCAGCTCTGCAGAAAGAAAAGCAACTGCAGTATTGGCAGTTGTAGAAGAATACCAAGTAACCATGACTGTAAAAAAAGGAATGAAGAAAGAGTTTGTAAATAAAAAACAAATTCCGGTAACTGTTGAGTTGAAGTCAAAAGGAGGAAAACTTCCTAAAACATCTTATGTGGACTTCAAATTAATCGGCGGAGTTGCTACTGTGGAAGCAGTTGGTGCAAAAGAAACCGGAGAGAAAGCTAAAATTACAAAAGAAGTAGAAAAATTTGCATTCCGTACCAATGATGCAGGAGATACAATGCAATTGAATCTTGTGGTAACACCAAATAAAGGCAGCAAATTAGTAACTTTAGAAGCAGAACTTAGAAATGCATCAGCAAAAGTTGATTTAATAGAAGTAGTTGAACCCGTTACTGTAAAGAATACAGTAAAAAACATTCAAGGCGGACAATTGAACGAAGAAGTTGGGGATGTAGTAATAGAAGAAGTTGAACCGAGAGCATTAGAAGCAGGAGAACTTTACGTTCTTAAAGTGAAAGACACCAAGTTAAATCCTGTACTATTCGGTGACAATGCGAAATTAGATGCGAAAAATGTTATCGTGAAAGATTTCGGTTTAACAAAAGGAGATGATGCGATTCAGTTTATGTTAGATCGTGCGTCTGTAGCTCCTAACAAAGGGTTGATTACAATTTCAGATTTGAAAATTTCTACACAAAGAACAATCGCGAACGGAAATTACAAAGCTGCATTATATAAAGTAGTGAAAGCAGACAAAGAAAAAGAAGAAATTGTATTGAATGACGGAAAACGTTATGGATTGGAAGAATTGGCATCATTTGAATTGTTCAGCATCGGAACAGAACAAATGAAGAAAGAAACTATCTTTACATTGGGCTCTAAAAAGTATACCGTAGAGGGAACAGAAAAAGAATTAGAAACTGCCGTATACACAAAAGAAGGATATACAATGTTGCCAATGAGAGTTGTTGCTGAAACAATCGGAGTAGATGTAGCTTGGGATAATACAACAAAAACAGCAACCTTTACAAAAGGAGATGTAGTTGTAAAAGTTGTTTCTGACAAAGCGGTATTGAACCGAAACGGTGTAGATATCAAAATGAATACAGTAAGTGAAAATGTAAAAGGCAGATTGTTCTTACCGTTGAGCTCCTTAGGAGATGCATTCGGTTTGGAACGCGGTCAAGGATATGATTGGATGCCTGAAACAAAACAAGTAGTGGTAAGATACTAATTTCATCATAAAGAAATGTTTGAGTGAGAGGAGAACATCCTCTCACTTTTTATAGTAATGTTTCAAGTAGCTTATGGAAAGAGATTCCCGTGGCAATAATAAAACAGAAATAGGATTTTGCAAAAAATGTATCATTACAAGAATATAATACGAAAACTCAATAGAATTACTTCATTATTTCCTGAAAAACGAAGTGTTTCAGACACTTAAAAAAGTTATGGATAGACTCTGTGAAGGTGTAAATAAACTGATTCATAAAACAATCAAAAGCATAATTTGTAGAGATTGGATTGATTCAATCATTTAATAGGGTTTTAGTATAAAAACAGATGAGAATGGCTATTTATTACAAATATTCCGTGTTTTTTTTATAAAATGGGGTATCATAGTACCTATCAGTGATATGTATTCAGAGAAGATATCAGTGTAAGAAAAATAGAAGAATTTTTAAGATACCATAATGATTTCAGGAGGGGATTGGCTTGAAAAAAAGATGTGTGGCAGTAACGTTGTTATTCAGTATGGCACTTACTTCGATAGGATTTGCACAAACGAAACAAGAGCCTAAGACGTTGAGCTATGAAAAAGCGATAGAACTGGCAATTCAAAATAGTTTGGAAATAAGACAAATAGATAGAAAACTGCAAAAGGTAGAGACGACAAACAAAGAGCTGGACAAAATGTCTAATCGACTGAGTTCTTCTCCAAATGATTATCCGGGAAAGGCTGAGCAGTGGAACAAATTAGTATACTCGTTGGAAAAAGAAGATAAGGAAAAGAGTTTGAATGAATTTAGTATCAGATATACCAAGCGTATGCTGGAGGATACTATTCGTAAGTTATTTCATTCCATCGAATCTTCCGTAACGGAAATGAAAGATTATGACAAGCAAATAGAATTAAAACAAAAAGAACTTCAAATTGCAAAAGTGAGATATTCTGTCGGAAAAATCAGTCGATATGACTATGATTTGTTGCAGACTTCTTTAGAGGGAATGAAACGCACGAAGGAACAAAAGAGACTGGAATTGCAAAAACAAAAATTAGAGTTGAACAAGTATTTGAGATTAAAAGACTTGGACGAATATACATTGCTTTCCATTCCGTATCAATATCAACCGATTTCGTTGACAGATGGACAATTGGATTCGCATGCATTGAGAGCCTCTCACGCCAATATGTCCATTGTTGCCAAGGAGAACGGAATCTCTTTACAACAGTTGCTGATTGATCAAAATCTTGTTTCAGGAAATCGAAAAATTCAGCAGGAAGATGTGTATATTGCAAACACGGAAAATCTCAAATTAAAGGAAGATATTCGCGAGGGAGTGAAACGAGAGTATTCCAACTTAAAATTGACGGAAGAAAAAATAGAGCTTTTGTTGCATAAAAAAGAGACGATGAAACAGGAAATCGAAAACGATGAAGTTCGTTTGAAATACGGAAAAATTTCAAAATTCAGTGTAGAACAAAAGAAAATGCAACTTAGTGAAATGGAGCGTCAGTATACAGAGTTGACAAAAGAGTATGAATTGGCAAAAATTCATTTTGAAAATTTGTATGTAAGCGGATCCAATCTATAGAATCAAAAAGAGGAGAAGTGCCGAAAAGTGCAGCAGAACTCAAGAACATTTTGTTTTTGGATTCTACTTAAAATAACATTTCAGGGCTTCTCTTTTTGATTGCCCGTCTTTATCTATGATTCATACGAAACACTATTTAATACTATTAGATATTAGAACTGACAGGTTGGATGCTTTGAACTATATGATTCTCCAAATTATTTTTCAGTAATTGTACATTCTGCATACCCGGTATTTTAAACGGAGAATGGTATAAAAATATAGACATAGTGTATGATTATGAAAAAAAGAGAATAGAATAGCATTAAAAAAGCAGAGTTTTATTATAATTTTAATCAATGATTGATTATGATACGGTTGTATATCGTGATGTTATTCAAGGCATGATTCATGTTTCAAGAAGCACTTTCTTATGATATAATATTGCCTATAATATATGAAAAAAAGTTCTGAAATTCTGAGTAACAGAGAATTGGAATAAAATAGATATTGTTGAAGACGGATAGACTATAGAGGAGGAACTAAGGGAATATGAAACATCAGCCGGAGGAAAATCAGTCTGTAGAAAATGTAAAGAACAGTGAATTAACGAAGAATCAAGAGTTTTCAAAGATAGAAGAAGCTGTAAAGTCGGATGAATTGGAGAGTTTTCAGGGATTCGAAGAAGATAAAGAGAGTTCCGGACAGATACAGGATACGGATACAGAAGAAAATATTTTGCAGAAACAAGATGAAAATTTGATAGATAGTTCTGTAGCAGAAGCTTTCGTCAGTGATAACATAGAGCAGAAGGTGAAGTTGCAAACAGAGGAAGAGGTTGCGGAGAAAAGTGATATAACCGAAGAAAAGGAATTGTCACAAGAGAAAGAAGACACAAATAAAAAACTTAGTTTTTCAGAGAGAAGAAAGAAAAGAAGAGAAAGGAAATTATTTGAAAGACAGCGCAAGGTCTATATTTTTTTGAAAACCGGAACGAATTGGTTGTCTTTTGTTCCGTTTATCATACTGATTGTGTGCTTGCCTTGGATTTCTTACATGGTATCTCCCGACAGTCTTTTGAAAATTGCTCCAAAATGGTCAGGTGCTGCACCGACGGATTATCTCTTGTATCAAAAATCTCTTTGGTTGTTGCTTATACTGCCGTTGTTTGTATTATTCGGACTGTTGTATCAAAGGAAGATGGAGAGAAAAAAAGACATCATTCTAACCTTGGCATTTTTGTTTTTGACAGGATATTCCGTTTTGGTGATTGTATCAGCCGTACTATCTCGATATACGGAGATTTCCTTTTGGGGAGCGGAAGAACAACGAGAAGGAATGTTTGTGCTGATAGGGTATGTGGTACTTTGTTTGACCGCTGTTTCACTCTATCGCAAGGAGAAGGACTATAAGGTGATTTTTTGGTCACTGTCTGTTTTGACAGGAATTTTGATATTGTTCTTAGTCGCAAATACAACGGAATATGATTTTTATAATTCTGTATTTTTACAAGGATGGAAACAAAGTTCCGCCTTTGACGAGATTTCTTCGGAAGTGTTTCAATCTATGGAATTATATGCTTTGACGTTACATTATACTGAGTTGGGGACATTGTGTTCGTTGTTGTTGCCGTTCTTTACCGTAATGGCAATTTTCGTAAAAGAAAAAAACGTGCGAGTTGTATCGATTGTGATGGCGGTTTGTTCTTGTATTCTGCTTTTTTTCAGTATGTCGAGAGCAGGAGTTGCAGGAGTGTTTGTTGCGTTTTCGGTATTGCTTGTGACATGTGTTCGAAAATGGCTGATACATTACAAACAGACACTCGGTGTAATAGCTGTGTTTATGGTGTTTTGTGCAGGAGCCGGCATTGCAACAAACGGAGAGATTTTTTCGAAAGGAATTGAGTTGAGACAGGATTTTTATAGCCTGTTTCAGAATCAGGAGAATTTTGATTATCATAAGGATATTCCTATCAAACAGGTTGCTATAGACGGAAAGAGACTGTTCTTCACAATGCAACAGGAAGTGTTGGAGCTGGACTACACAACGGGTGCAGTCAACTGTTTTGATAAAGAGGGACAGTTTGTTGAATTTCAAAAAGGAGAAGGAGTCCGTTATATGACGACGGATTCTCGTTTTGCGGATATTTCTTTTGCAACGGAAATCATCAAAACAATGGATAGAGAGAAAGAAGAAAAAAGAAAAGTTTTGAGACTATATTATCAGGACAAACAGATTTTTATTGTAAATTTGGCAGGATTGCCGCAAAAGGCATTTTTGGACACACAATACAAAAACTTGGATATCGTAGAAGCACCTTACTTTGGGTTTGAAGGAAAAGAAAAATCTGCAAACAACAGAGGTTATGTATGGTCAAGAACTATTCCGTTGTTAAGGGAAAGACTTTGGATAGGTTCCGGGGCGGGAAGTTTTTCAAAAGAGTTTCCGCAGGGAGATGTCTTGGCAAAATGGTATGTGTACGGAACGCCGAATATGACAATCAAGGAAGTGAACAACCGATATTTGCAAACGGGAGTAGAACATGGGCTGTTGGCATTGCTGATTTGGATTGTGGTACTTTTCTTCTATTTTGTAGACAGTTTTACACTTTATATTTTTAGAAAAGAATATAACGCCACCGAAATTTTCGGACTTGCAATCTTTGTAGCTTTGGTAGGATACAGCGTGAATACATTTTTTGTCAGCACGTCAATATCGGTAGCACCGTTGTTCTGGTGTTTGTTTGGATTCGGTATGGGAGCAAACTACTGGGTAAGAAGAATGCGAGAGCAAAAGATGTTCAAATAAGCACTATAGAAAAAATCTGACACCGAAACCTGATAAATTGTCATAAGTTTGAAGTTGAATCATGTTCCTCCAGCTTGTTCTTCTCAAAGTTAGGACAAAATTTTAAGCCATGAATCACAACTTGCAACGGTGATGGTAATGGGAACAAACAAGACATGGTATCAACGAATAACAGAATGAAAGAGAAAAGCACTCATTTTGATGTAATCTACAAAAGTTTAGATTAAAAATTCGACTTTTGAAAGGAATACAGCTTGAGTGCTTTTTGTTTATGCTTCGTTAAAGTTTTTAGAATCATCTTTCTCTTCCGAATCGATGCCGGCAATTGCTTTTCGATAGTAGTGAAAGATGTGTTTTTGAGCATTTTCTTCGAAATAACTCAGTAGAGAGTCATCATCATTGTTAGAAATCAATCTTTGTTGTAGAGATTCGTTGTTCAAAAGAACATACAGTTTAGCAATAAAATCTCCATAATCATCCGGTGTGTACAGCAAGCCGTTCACTTCACTTTCAATCAAATCTACATGACCCTTGGTAGCAGAGGCAAGTACCGGAATAGAACATTCCAATGCATGAACGATTCCGCGCGGCACACCTTCAATCAGAGAAGGAGAGAGATAAATATCACTGATGGCATAAAGTTCTGTCGCATCTTCTTTTTCTAAAAACAGCGTATTTTTGTAAATACCTTCCTTTTCGACAAGTTGTTTCATGGTTTCCAAGGTAGAACCTGTGCCGTTAAAAATCAATTTGAAATGAGGAAAATGTTCGATGATTGGAGCGATATTTTGAATTAAGAATTCATGATTTTTATCTTGTTCAAACACATTGTCATAGAGCGCAACAACATGGTTTTTTGTAAGTTGATACCGCTCTCTTAAAATATTTTTGTCTATTGCGGACACCTTGCTTTTGATAGATGGAACACCGAGCCCGTACAACTTGACAATGATGTCTTGAGAAAAACCGTATTTTTCTGCGATGTTAAAGTCTGTTTCACTGGACACAATCAACAAGTCTGTTGTTTTGCCTGCTTTTTTCTGTCTTTCAAAAGATTTTTTTTCGAGGATTCCGCCGGAACTTTCATAGAAAGGATACTCTGAAGAGAGATGGAACATTTTTGGACGTTCGAATTTTCTAAAAGAGGAACAACGGCCTGCCATCCTTGCTAAATATCCCGGAATATCCTCATAAGAAATGACAACGGTATAATCTTCTTCTCGATAGAGTTGGCGAACTTGTTTGATCATTTTTTGTTCTTTCAAAAAACTGCCTTCTGCAAAAAAATCAAAATCAATCACCTGATCTACAAAAGGGATATCGATACCGGTATCTTCTCCTAAAAGATGAACGATATAATGATTTTTTTTGAAAAATTCTAAATGTGCACTCAGTTTTTTGTTTATATTTGTTATGGATGAACCAACGAACAAAACTTTTTTCATAGGAATCCTCTTTTCTTATCACAATGGTATGATTTTATATTTGAAATATAATCATTTAGAATTATATCATATATTGATAGTGTTTTCTATAATCCTTTTTAATATAAAATCTCACCTTAAAACAGTAAGATTTTTTGACATAACTTTTTTGTAAGATTATAATGTAAGAACAAAACAGAACCGTCTGTTTCTACCGATATCCGTCACTTGCTTGCTGTTATAAACTTAAACTACCGTTCATATTTTAATCTTCCGGTTACTTTATATCAAGCGTTTCAATTCGTTCAATGTTGAAGAAGATATTTATTTCATGTGTATGAATATGCAATCGGAGTTTAGTATCGAAATTGTTTATAAATCATGCAAACGGAACAAGGAAGCAAGTTTTATAACATAGGTGTTAACAAATAAGAACAAATGACTATTAAAATCCATTATTATAACTCTTCCTTATTTGAATTACCCAATATTGTCATTGTTTCAAGTTGTGATTCATGGTTTAAAGTTTTGTCCTAATTTTTAGAAGGAAAGAGGCTTAGGAATATGGTTCAGCTTTGAACATATAATAATTTTATGATGTTTGAATAGTAGCAATTCAATATCTATGAATAATAGTTCTAACTCATATGTTTTATCATTATCCGTCTTGCGCCACAGTGATATGGGAACAAATGAAAATACAGAGAAGAAAATCCTTGTTTCCGCAAGATAATTGTGATATAATGTGTTGTATTTTAATGGATTGTGTATTCCGCTGGCAGATGAATGGCTAAGAATACAGTAGCTCAAATTATAGGAGGAAGAAAGACATGGAAATTTTAAAACAAATTGAACAAGAACAACTAAAAACAGACTTGCCTAATTTTGGTCCCGGGGACACTGTAAAAGTTCACTTGAGAGTAAAAGAAGGAAAAAGAGAAAGAATCCAAATTTTTGAAGGATTGGTAATCAAAAGACAAAATAGCGGAGTAAGAGAAACATTTACTGTAAGAAAAATTTCTTTCGGAGTCGGAGTTGAAAAAACTTTCCCGGTACATTCTCCGGTTATCGAAAAAATTGAAGTAACTCGTCGTGGTAAAGTTCGTCGTGCAAAAATCAACTATATCCGTAAGAGAGTTGGTAAGGCTGCGAAAGTAAAAGAAAAAAATATGCGATAAGATATGATGAAAAACAGAACGGAAACACCGTTCTGTTTTTTTATGAGCACTTTCGCCTGTCGAACACAGGCACTGGATGAAAGGACTATCTGTAAGGATTTTCATGTTACTTGAAGATGATTGTAAAGAAAGGATATCAATTCCTATGGAGTAAGAGGAACGATGTATGATGCGTTGTGAGATGGTAAGGATAGAATCGTGTTGGAATCATACTGTAAAATAGAACCATAGGATTTGATGGAAATAACAGAGTTGTATTTATTTCAATAAGACAGTTGCATAAAATTAGAAAATAAATCATAGTAAGTCCGTTTTTTGGTACAGTGAATCGTGTATACTGTCATTAATAGGAAAACATAGTCGGAACAAAATTGAGAGAAGGGACAATGAGATTTTGTGAATTGTATAGAAAATAACCTTCAGAAGGATAGAAATTTTTTAGGTGTTAGAGTTTGTGATATGGTATCATAAACGAATTTTCATACTGTTTAGAACAGAGAAATTAAGAATAACTGCTCTAAACGGTATGAGGGTGTAACAAATAGAAAATGTAGCAAATGGAAGAAGTAAGAAATAGAACATGATACATTTGATGGAGGAGTTTGAAATGGAGAAGATATGTCCTAAATGCAAATCGAAAAATACGATTCCTATTTTATATACATGGCCTACCGTAACTCATGGTGAGGAGGCTAAAAAAGGAAATCTCATCCTTGGTGGTTGTCTGGTATCAACAAGCGATAAAGGCGGAGAGATAGACCGTCATTGTAAAGACTGCGGGTATGAATGGGCGACAACAGATTTGATGAAGAGGAAATAGGTAGGGATTTGGAGTCGCTGCTTGACCCAATGTGCAAAAATATGACAGTTAACGAACTGCTAGAGAGGTACTTGAAGACCAGAACCGGAGTGAGACCAAACATTCTGATGAATTATGGTTTTGTTAAAAACATCCTTGCCAAAGAAGAGTTTGGATCAAACAAGATGTGTAGGGTCAAGACTTCAGATGCAAAACTATTCTTAATCAAGTTACAGAATGATGGAAAAGGCTCTAGTACAATAAAAACAGTCCGTGGGGTTCTTCGCACGGCATTCCAGATGGCGGTTGACGATGATTTGATTGTAAAAAATCCGTTTGGATTTCAGCTTGCTGGAATTATCTATAATACAGAAAAGATGAGACAGGCAGTTTCTAAGGAGCAGATGAAGCAGTTTCTTAAATTCATACATGACGATAATGTTTACTGTAAGTACTATGAGGTTTTCTACGTCCTGTTCCATACGGGAATGAGAATCTCAGAGTTTTGTGGACTTAAACTTAGAGATGTGGATATGAAGAATAAAGTTATTGATATCAACCACTAGCTTCAAAGAACTTCATGGGGTGAGTATGTAATAGAAAACACCAAAACGAATGCCGGAACAAGGAAACTTCCGATGATGGAGGATATCTATCTAATGTTTCAGGCAATCATTGAAGACAGACCAACAGACCTTCCTGAGATTATGGTAGCAGGGTATTGTGGCTTTCTTTTCAGAGATAAGAACGGAATGCAGGAAGTAGCCATGCATTGGGAACACAGGTTTAACCATGCAGTCAAAAGATATAATGATATTTTCAAAGTGCAGATGCCGAACATTACTCCTCTTGTTTGTAGGCACACCTACTGTAGAAACATGGCGAGAGCAAGAATGAATCCAAAGACCTTTCAGCACCTTATGGGACATTCGGACATTTCCGTCACAATGAATGTTTACACTCACCTTGGCCTTGACAATTCAAAAGACGGGATGTTCAGGCTTGAAGAACTTAATGCAGTAAAGGAAGAGGAGAAAAGCCGATAAGTCAGAAAATGTTCAAGGCAATTTAATAAGAAATAATGATGATGACCTCGGTGGCAATGAGCTGCCGGGGATATTTTTGTATCTACAGATATTGAATTGACAAAGATCTGTTGAGGGTATATACTTTTGGTATAATTTTTCCGTCAAAGCATTTGAAAGAATGTGACGCAAAGCTAAAGTGCTTAAGTTAATTATATGGTTGCCAGTTGCACGTTGTACGTATTACTAGAAGTAACAGTGCTTTTTTTATTTGGAGGTTTACATGATAGAAGGATATATGACTATCAATGAACTGGCTGAAAAAGGGGGTGTTACTTCGAGAAGAATTAGAGCAATGTGTTTCAACGGACAAATAAGTGGAGCTGCTAAACTTGGAAGAGAATGAGCTGTTCCATCAGATGTCTTCGGTAGAGTAACAACAGGGGATACAAAAATTGGCGAAAAAAGGGGAAATAAAATTTAGAGTGACATTTGTTGTACATCTAATTTTATATTATTGGTTTAAGTAAAAAATCTTTTGGAGGAGGTACTTTTATTGAGTTCATTTGTTGCAGAATTGAACAATGGTTTTGCTCCAGAACCTGAAGAAAATGTTTTCTCAAGTATTTGGAATGAATATGAGAGAGTAATCATGAAAAGTTTGATTACATCTTTTGGACTTGATTTCCTTGTGCATGACCAGCATGGTGGAGATGTTGATACTATCCATAATGTTAGGGAAATTGGAAAAGACCCCAATATGAAATATAAGAATGCACAGAACCAGGCGGATTATGGTAACAGAGGAGAATATAATACATATGCGTATCATCAAGATCCACGATATATAGCCATTAATAGAAAAGTTAGTGAAAGTAAAAAGAACGGTACATTGCAAGATGCCTATACTGGAAAGACCGTTGCACAGAATGCTGATATTGATTTAGACCACGCTATAGCTGCGAAAGGGATTCATGATGACCATGGCCGAGTTTTAGCAGGACTCAATGGTACAGATTTGGCTAACTGTGAAGAAAATTTAAAGCCGACTGATAGAAGTATAAATCGTTCTATGCAAGATAAGGACATGGAAGTCTATCTACAAAAATGGGAATCTGAAAGACCAAAGATACAGTCAAGAATTTCGGAACTTAAGTCCAAAGGTTCATTATCTGATAAGGAACGCAAAGAGTTAGCAAAGTTAGAAAAATTAGAGCAGATTGATCCAGATAAAATGAGAGCTGAGAATAAAAGGACTCGTGCAGCATATGAAGCTAAACTTGCTAAAGCATATTACACAAGTCCTAAATTTTTGAAAGACACTGCTGTAGTAGCAGGTAGCCGTGGTGCAGAGATGGGTATGCGTCAGGCAGTGGGATTTGTCTTTGTGGAAATATGGATGTCTTCTAAAGAAGAAATACAAGTCTTACCACCCGGAAAAAACTTAAAGGATATGCTTGAGGCTGTAGCTAATGGTGTAAAAAAGGGTGTTGAAAATGCCAAAGTTAAGTATAAAGAAATTCTGGCTAAATTTGGCGAAGGTTTTCTTTCTGGAGCGTTAGCAAGTTTGACAACAACCATATGCAACATCTTCTTTACAACTGCAAAGAGCCTTGTAAGGTGTATCCGACAGATATATGCATCGGTTGTTGAGGCAGGAAAGGTTCTATTATTTAATCCAGAGAATCTTATGTTTGGAGACAGAATAAAAACCGCTACTGTTATATTAGCAACTGGAGCGAGTGTTTTAGTTGGAACTGTTGTTGGAGAATTGATTCAGAAAACTCCAATCTCAGCAATTTCGGGAGTTGGTACATTTGTTACAGCATTCTGTTCATCTCTAGTGAGTGGACTTATTTCATGTACGCTATTGATTTTCTTGGATAGAAGTAAGTTTATGAATAGAATTGTAAGTGCCTTAAACAGAATTCCATCTGAGGTAAACAATTATAAAGAAATAGCAGACGCTTTAGAGAGATTGGCGGCTAAACTTGAAAATCTTGATATTGCAAAATTCCGAGCAGAAACAGAGAAGTATAGGAGTATTGCTACAAAGATTGGTGCTGCTGAGTCAGAGGAAGAACTTAACAACTTGTTACTTTCGGCATATAAGGTATTTGATATACAGATACCTTGGGAAGGTGATTTTGATACCTTTATGGGAAATAGGTCAAATCGCTTGGTGTTTGAGTAATGTTTAAGTGTACTTGTTGTGGAGAGTGTTGCCGTAACCTTGATAAATCTGATGTATATAAGGAATTGGATAGGGGGGACGGAACTTGTAAATACCTAGATGGAAATAAGTGTTCTATCTACGATGAAAGACCGTTGTTATGTAGAATTGATGAATGCTATGAGGTTTATTTTAAGGAACACTATTCAAGAGAAGAATATTATGAGTTGAATTACAGAGTATGTAAGCAACTACAAAATAAAGGAGGATGAATATATGCCATTACCACTTATTATTGGAGGAATTACAGCTGTTGCTAGTATAGTCGGGGTTGGATCAGGAATTCATGGTGGTGTGAAGATGAAAGAAGCAAATGACACTATGAAAGCTGCACAAAGTAAACAGGAGAGGGCTGTTGCTTTATTTGAAAAGAGAAATATTGAAACTACCGAATTGATGGATTCTATCGGAAAACAGGAACTTGAGATTTTAAGTAGTTTTGATGATTTCTCTGACATTATTGAGAAAATTCAAGGTAGACCTGACTTTAAAGCTTGCAAGAGAGACGGAATTAATTTACCAGATTATGAGGCCGAGGAGTTGAAAAAAGTGTCAGCTGGTGCGGGTGTTCTTTTAGGAGGAATTGGAGGTGCGACTGTTGGAACGGCAGGTGGATTCGCAGCAGCCGGAGCTACAACCTCTGCGGTTATGGCACTTGGTACGGCATCAACAGGAACGGCTATTTCTTCGTTAAGTGGTGTTGCAGCCACAAATGCGACATTAGCTGCTTTAGGAGGTGGTTCTATAGCTGCTGGAGGTGGTGGAATGGCTTTGGGAACGGCTGTTTTAGGTGGAGCAACATTGGGTGTTGGTTTACTTGTTGGAGGTATCATTTTCAATGTTACTGGTTCTAAATTATCAGATAAGGCAGATGAAGCCTATAACCAAGCAAACAGAACTGAAAAAGAGGTAAATAAAATTGTAGGTTATTTTGATGAATTAGTATCTGCTGCAAAACCTTTTCAAACATCATTGACTGAATTAGAAAAGCAGTATAAAAAGAGATTGGCTACATTAGACCATGTTGTAAATTTCTCTGCAAAGGTTCAGTGGTCTGACTTTACTGAAAAAGAAAAGCAAATGACAGAGAATGCTGTCCTGTTAGTAGGATTACTATATAAGATGTGTAAGACAAGCCTTATGCTTAAAGATAAGGACGGAGATGGTCTAAACACTGTTAACAAGAATGAAGTAAATACAGTTGTCACAGATGCAAATAAGATTTTGGACGAAGTAAAAGACGCAGCTTAAAATAAGGAGGGTACAATAATGTTTTTAAGTCAATTATCAGAAAAAGAGAAAAATGCTTTTATTAGTTTGAGCGTTCATGTATCAAACTCTAATGGAATTTTTGCAGAAGAAGAGAAAGTAATGATTCAAGAGTATTGCAAGGAAATGGGTATTCCATTTTTTGATGCTAATAATGCAATTTCAATGGATGAAGTAGTTGATGTATTTAAGGCATCAGAACTTCAAATTAAGAAAATTGTTTTATTAGAAACTCTGGGACTTGTTTATTCAGATGGAGAGTTCGATTCTGGAGAAAAGAGTTTTATAAACGATTATGCAAAGAAAATCGGTCTTACAGATGCAGATGTTGAGAAGACAACGGTTGCTATTAAGGAATATCTCGATGCATTAAAAAAAGTAACAGAAGTTATTGCGTAGTAGAGAAAACCTCGTTTTTGATGAAGAAACCCGGTAGGTGGCAGGTCGATTGCCATCTGCCTTTTCTTATGAAAAAGACTTATGCATCCGATAGGATATTTGGTAGTTTAGGAGTAGTCTGTAGGGGGTACGAACCCCCTAACGAAAAAATTGTATGCTATCGTTAAAAGGTGCGCCCCCCCACGAGCCACCCACTCAATAAACGATAGCATTTTAGAGATATTTTGCATAGTCAACCTCCTTAAAGTTGACTACGATTTGACTACGAATGACTAACACATTTTGCCACGATTTGCCTTGTTTATAGATTTGTAAAAATATCTGTAGGTTTACCCTGTTTTTACAGACTTGGTAAATCCTTGCAAAATAGGGAAATTCACTGCATTTTAGGAAGGAGTTTTATTATGCTTAAAATACTTTTCGTCTGCCATGGCAATATTTGTCGTTCGCCCATGGCAGAGTTTCTATTCAAAAAAATGATTGGTGATGCCGGGATAGACGGTCATTTTATAGTAGATTCTGCTGCGACAAGTTCTGAAGAAATTTGGAACGGAATCGGAAATCCTGTCTATCCGCCTGCGAAGAGAAAGTTACAAGAACACGGTATGGAATGTGATGGCAAGCGGGCGCGTCAAATTACCAAAGACGACTATTCAAACTATGATTTGTTAATTGGGATGGATGAGCGCAATATTCAGAATATGTTGCGTCTGTTCGGCAAGGATAACGAAAAAAAGATACATCTGTTATTAGAGTATGCGGGAGAGGAAAAAAGTATATCCGATCCTTGGTACAGTAATGATTTTGATACAGCATATCATGAAATTGAACGAGGGTGTAAAGCATTGTTGGAACAGTTATCGGATAAAAGTTCTACAAAAAACGACAAGTAAGTTTGTAGATTTGTGTGATAAGATTGTCTTGAAAAGAGTGAGCATGATGTTTAGTCTTAGCGTTCTTGAAATGGTGGAGATTCCAAGAATATCTATCTTAACTATCTAAAAAATAGTTCAATCAAAACTTTGTATTGTAAGACGACTCATCGTCATACACAATAAAAATAGCAAGCGATTCCTCTTAGATGAAGAATATGAGTAAGAAGAGGGAGGTATTTGCTTTTAATAGAGGGATAGACGATGTGAATGAATATCTGAACAATGTGTCTGTTTCGCAAATCTTTATATATCATTCGATAATTTTTAATTTTAGCGTTCTTGAAATATTAGAGGTTACAAGAATATCTATCTTAAAATCAAAAAAATTTATCAATCAAAGCTATGTATCGCAAGATAACTTATCTTCTTGTACAATATAAATGTCGTATCAGTCGGTTTATTGGAAGAGTAATTTGTGTAATAATAGTACAAACAGAAAGGCGTTTGCTTTTTTAGAGGGAAAAGGCAGAGATAAATTAAAGGATAGAGGAATAAGGTGATGAAGTGAATCAGCATCTGAAAGAATTGATAGCATTAAAACAAAATTTTAAACTTCATGATGGAGATAAGGCAAGTGTATCAGCCTTATATCAATTTGCCGATAAACTCTCCGGAATTCAAGAGAGAGACGCGAAGGAAGTCTTGGTGGATGTTTACCATCAGCTTGGCATGATGGAGAGTGCATTTAGAGTTTTTTCGACCATTTTTGATAAGTCTGACAGAAAACAGATTAAAAAATTTGCAATGTTACAAGAATTGAGCAAAAGTCGTGGAGATCATTTTGCTTTACCGCGACCTTTGACGGAAAAGGAAAAAGCTGAAAGAAAAGAGCTCCTCAAACAGTTATCTCACTTTCGATATCATCCTGATCCGTTGGAGACAGGTGCATTTGAAGAGGGAGAAGAAAAGGTCTGTCCTTGTTGTGGCAAGAAGAGTACTGTTTATTTTTCTTCCATACCGTATTGTGTTGATAATGTAGAATATATCTGTTCGACCTGTATTGCAAACGGAGAAGCTGCAAGAAAGTTTGATGCGACATTTGTTCAGGATGCAGAGTGGGAAGGGGCACGAGATAAGGCAAAAGACGATGAACTTTTTTTACGCACTCCGGGGTATTTAAGTTGGCAGGGAGAATATTGGCTTTCCTGTTGTGATGATTACTGTGCATATTTGGGGACAGTCGGAACGCGTGAATTAAAGGCGATGGATATTGCAGACGAAGTGTTTGAAGAGTATTATATGCGCGATGATTTTTTTGAAGATGTGGAAGAATATCTTGTCAAAGACGGTTCAATTTGCGGATACTTGTTTCAATGTCTTCATTGTGGGAAATATCATCTTTGGGTAGATGCAGATTAGATTAACTGTTGTATGACAGAATTGATTTGTCATCTTGCACAATGATATAGAAGTGTATTATTATACGAATTACTGATTAAAGTTACACCAAAAAATGTATCCCCTACGAAAAGGAACTGTTCAAGCTTTATTTCGTAGGGGATATTTTTTTGAAAATGAAATACGACTTCTAGAATTTTATATTTGTTGTAAGAATGTCATAGTGTTAATGTCATCTGTTTGACTTCGGCTAATTCTGATTTGTAGCACAGAATGGTGAGAATATCTCCCGGTAGAATAACAGTATTTCCGTTTGGAATAAATTCTTTCGAACCTCGCTTGATTGATACAATCAGAACATTTTTTGGGAATAATTCCTCTCTCAACGCCTTATTACATACACTCATATTGGAGGTAATGGATAAACTGGTTACGACCTTGTCGGTTTCCTCTTCTTCAGAGGCAGTATCCATTCGGTTTGCAAGAAGTCGCTCCAATAGAGATTCATAAATCGGTTTGGAATTCAAGAATTCCGCTACAAGGTATGAGATAATTGCAACCAAACAGAAACTCAGCATATGGGAAAAAGTTCCTGCCATTTCCGTAACGAGCATAATCGACAGAATCGGAGAACGAACGACTGCTGTTAAGATTCCCGCCATTCCCAATACAATGAAGTTATGGATATAGACAGAATCAAGCAAGTTGATTTGTTGGCAGAATGTGGCATAGATGACACCGCTGAGTGCGCCGAGTACCAATACCGGCAAAAAGATTCCACCTTGTGTGGAGCTGCCGTAACTTAACGAAGTGAAGAGCAGTTTGAGGATCAACAAGGTAATCAGTGCAGTCAAAGTAAATGTCGAATCGGTAATTTTTTCAACCAAAGCGTGCCCTCCGCCCAACACATCGTAACAAGCAAATCCCAGTGTGATGGATACTAAGAATGCAATGATAGGTCGAAACGGTTTTGGAATCGGTAAAATATTATGAAAATCTTGTCCGAGCAACAGCACTTTGTTGAACAAAACGCCGACCAATCCCGAAAAAACTCCGATTCCTACAATATGCCAGTAGTGGAACAGGGGAAGAGATTTCGGAATGGAGATAAAATAAAAAGAGGATTGCAACCCGAACACATTTTTGGATACATAGTCTGCAACAACAGAAGCGACAAGACACGGAATCAAAATCAGAGGAGAGAAGTTTTTGTGCATCTCTTCCAATGCAAAGATTGTTCCCGAAATAGGTGCGTTGAATGCAGCTGCAAGTCCTGCGCTTGCTCCGGCAGAAATCATAAACCGTTCTTCGTTAATATCTCTTTTCAAAAGTTTGGAAAGTAATTTTCCAACGGCTCCTCCAATTTGAATGGAAGGACCTTCTCGTCCGAGGGAGAGTCCTGCAAGGTTTCCGAGTCCACCTCCGATAAATTTTGAAATTAAGACAGAAATCGGATTCATCTTTAGGATACCAAGCAATTCTCCTTGAATTTGCGGAATACCGCTTCCGCTACTGAGAGGACACCATCGAATCAATAATCCGACAATGCAAGCAAACAGTGTAAAAGCGACAATCAAAAACAGAATATGTTCGGTAGAATAGGTAGAAAAAAGCATTTTTCTGATCCCATCAAGTTCGGACAGCATCAGGCGATACAGAACGGAAAAAAAACCTGCTCCCAATCCAACCAAAAATCCATCGATAACGATTCTTCTCTTGAGCGTTTTGTAATTATGCAAAGCAGTTTGTGTTTTGGTGGACACAAAAATCACATCCTTGTTGTAGTAGTATGAAAATTTTCCCATAAATGTTTTTATTTTTATAGAATGGGAATATATATCTGTGAATATAGATTGCAAAAAATAATTGACAAATTCATTATCTAACATCAGTCGGAATTGGAACAAGATGCTGTTTCAATCATATTTTTCGTCCAACATTAGTTAAAGTTGAGCGAATACGATTCGTGGGTGCACTTGTCCTATATCATAACTTGAAATTTCGATTCATAGAATGAATACCGATTCCGCTTTTTTCAATGAAACAGGATGAAACTTTCCCATTTGAAGGCATGACGGTTCAGTTAAGTTTCAGTATTAGACAACGTTTCATTAAGAAGCCGATGATGAAACCAAGCGCATCTTTTTGCGATAGATGATATTTTTTGCAAGATAGACCCAAAATAGGACGCATTCTTATCCAGTTTAAACAATTATGGAAAAAATGTAAACTACAGAACCTTAAAAACAGAAAATTTTTCGAAAAAAAACTACTGATTTGTAATAGCTTTGTAACGGACATTACGATTTATTAATGTATAATTGTATTAAAAATAAAGTACAGTTTAATTTTTACAAATAGATTCATTTCTTTGTAAATAGAGACAGAGTGTATAAGATTGAGAGGAGATTTGAAACATATGGAACAAAGTAAAGAGTTGATGGCTACAACCGATGTACCTGCAACAGAAGAAATAAAATTCAAACAAAAGAAATCGTGGAAAAAAAGAGTAAAGAAAAAATATATCTTTCTTGCGTTGCTTGTTTTGGCAGGGGGATATGGAGCAAAGAATTTTTTGAGTCCGAAACAACAAGTTGATATTCCTGTAAAGATGGGAAATGTGACCACAAGGGATATTGAAGAAACATTATTGGTAGAAGGACCTGTATCCGGTTCAGAAACAGCAGAAGTGACTTCCGTTTTGAACAACAAAATTCTACAAATCAATGTCAAAGAAGGAGATTATGTCACGAAGGGTCAAGTTTTGGCGGTGCTCGACAGCACAGATATCCGAAATGAAATTTCTCAAGCGCAACAGAAGTTGGAGTTGTCCAAATTGACAACAGATGAAGCTGTGCGTCAACAACAAACAAACTATGATAATGCTGTTATTACAATGAATGAAGCAAAGAGAGTTTTGGATCAAAGCCAAAGTTTGGTTGAGGCAGGCGCGATTTCGGAGGATGAGTTTATTTTAGCGAAACAAGCGTATGAAAAAGCAGTTGTTGCAGTGGACGGTTTCCATACAGTAAACGGAAAAGTTGTGCCTACCGAATCACAAAAGAAAAGTATCAGTTTGGACAGAAATACAATTGCAATGAAACAAAAAGATATTGAAAAAACCTTAATTAAAAGTCCAATTAACGGAACAATTACCAGAGTGAATGCAAAATTGGGAAGGTATGCAGCTGATACTGAAAATAAAGCGGCGATGTTTGTCATTGAAGATTTGGTAAATTTGAATGTAAAAGTTCGTGTAGGAGAACATCAAATCGAAAAGATTAAACTTGGACAACAGGTTACCGTTTCTTCCAATATTCTCGGAAAGAAAACATTGGTGGGAGTAGTCGACAGCATCGCACCGTCGGGTGAAAATAAAGATGCTTCCGGTACAAAAAAAGTAATTCCGGTTACAATCAAGATTACAGAAAAAAGCGATGTTTTGATTCCGGGAGTAACCGCAAAATCAAAGATTATGATTGCAAGTAAAAAAGGAATCAAAGCAGTTCCGTCAGAAGCAGTTCATGCAGATTTGGAAGGAAACAACCATTATGTGTACAAAGTGTTGGAAGATAACACAGTGAAGAAGGTACCTGTACAAATTAATTTGCAGGATGCGTTCTATACAGAGGTAATGTCAGATGACCTCAAAGAAGGCGACAAGATTGTTTTGAACAGTAGTGGAGAAAAAATCTTGCAAGAAGGAAGTAAAGTGAGAGAGGAACAAGAATTGAACAACGCAGCTCCTCAGGAAACTAAAGAAGGTGAAACAATTGCCGAATAATGACAAAAAAGTTGTAATCAGGGTAGAGGACTTGAAGAAAGTATATCGCAACGGTGAAGTGGAAGTGCATGCGCTTCGGGGAATCAATTTGGAGATTTGCCGAGGAGATTTTGTAGCAATCATGGGAACTTCCGGATCGGGGAAATCTACTTTAATGAACATTCTGGGATGTTTGGACAGACCTTCTTCAGGAAACTATTACTTGGAAGGAATTGATATCAAAGATAAGACAGATGATGAACTGTCCGAAATACGAAATTTAAATATCGGTTTTGTATTTCAGTCCTTTAACTTGATATCACGCACCAGCGCATTGAAAAATGTGGAGCTTCCTATGGTTTATGCAAAAGTAAAGGCATCAGTGCGTGAGGAACGGGCGATGGAATTACTTGGAAAAGTAGGCTTGGCAGACAGATATGCTCATATGCCGAACGAATTGTCCGGGGGACAAAAACAAAGAGTTGCTATTGCAAGGGCTTTGGCAAACAGACCGTCAATTATTTTTGCTGACGAACCGACAGGAGCATTAGACAGCAAATCGTCAGTTGAAATTATGGATATTTTTACACAACTGAATAGAGAAGGAAATACTGTTATCGTTGTTACACATGAACCGGAAATTGCTGCATTTACAAATCGAATTATCACATTCAGAGACGGACAGGTGGTACAAGATGCAGATAACCGAAGGACAAAGGAGGAGTAAGATGCTTATTAAAGAAAGTTTTTTGTTAGCATTATCCGCAGTTCGTGTGAATCGGATGCGTTCCTTTTTGACAATGCTCGGCATTGTGATTGGGATTGGTTCCGTGATCGGAATCACGGCAATCGGAGACAGTATCAAGTCAATTATGGGCAAGGAAATAGATAACATTGGGACAAATCAAATTTTTATTGCACTGAGTTGGGAAAAAGAAGAACACGGAGATGATGAGTATTTTACGATGGATGATTTCCGGGCAGTGGAAGAGAAATTTGGTGATAAGATTGTGTATATGGTTCCCGGAAACGCCAGTAAGGAAATAGAAAGAAAATTTGGTAATAAAAAATATACGATTGCTTTGACAGGGGCAAGAGGAGGATTGTTGGAACAGAGATCCAATATCAGCATAGTAGAGGGCAGGATGATTACGGAAGAGGATGTCGAACAAGAAAATGATGTTATTGTTATTGACAAAAAATTGGCACAGGAAGTTGCGGGCGGAGTGGATGTTATCGGTCAAAAATTGGAAATTGATTTCGGTGACAGCGTAAAAGAACTTACTGTGGTAGGTGTAGTAGAAGAAACAGTTTCGGCATTTGCTCAACAGATTGGGATTTCCGATAAGAACAAAATAACTTGTTATGTTCCTTACACTCTGTTTGATGTAGAGTCAGAATTCGGTGTGGGATATATCAGTTTTTATCATCGTAAAGATATGTCAATTTCTCAGGAGCAACTTGTGAAAGAAGTAGGGGACTTTTTGATTGCAACGAAGGGAGTACCGAAAGATTCTTATCGTCAGGAATCTGTAGAAAAACAAGCTTCCCAAATCAACGGTATGTTGAGTTTGATTTCGCTTGGAATCGGAGTCATTGCATCCATTTCTCTGATTGTCGGAGGAATCGGAATTATGAACATTATGTTGGTATCCGTTACAGAGAGAACCAGAGAAATCGGTATTAGAAAAGCATTGGGTGCTAAGACAAAAAATATTTTATTTCAATTTCTTATCGAATCCAGCATTTTGTCATTGATTGGAGGGTTGATTGGGATTGTTGTAGGACTTGGAATCGGAAAGTTGGGAGCAATTTTGGCGAAAGTGGATTTGAAAATTAACATTCCGGTCATTGTGGGAGCAGTTATCTTTTCATCACTTGTCGGAATGTTCTTTGGACTGTATCCTGCAAAAAGAGCGGCGAAATTGGATCCGATTGAAGCATTGAGATATGAATAGAATCTACTGTTTAGAGTAGTTATCATAAAAGACAAGCTGAGCGAAAGAGAAATTTTTGAGAGTTCGGTTTGTCTTTTATGTTGTATGGATAAGTAAAGATATTTTAAAAAATTTTCGAAAAAATGATACCGATTTGTAATCAAGTTGAAACGATAGTTTGTTATACTGGATATGTTAGGAAATGAAAAATTTTTAGGATGGAAAGTTTTTGATACTAAAATTCGCTTCAATTGTCATAAATTCTGATTCAAAGGAATTCCTGTTAAAATCTCACCCTTATTCAAGTGATGAACATGCTACATCGATGTAAGAGAGTAAAATGACGGATACCGAATCGGCATGATGACATAAGGCAATTCAAACAGATAACAGTGTTGAAAACAAAGTGGAAACAATTTTTAGAAATTAATGAAGAAATGATGATAAAGCATGATATTTTTTATCATGCGCGGTAAGGAGGAGAGCAGATGAAGAAAATAATGGCATTCGGTTGTTCTTTGTTGTTGTCTTTCAGCATGGTGCAGCCGATATTCGGTCAAAAGGCGTCAGTGAATGCTGTTATGCCGACAGAAATGACAATCACAGCAGTGAGAGAACAGTCAAGAAAATATATTTACGGACAGGAACATTATGATAATAAACAGGCAGAATTGAAAAAAATGATAGAGGATTATCAAGACAGATACGGCAAACGGTATGTGATGATAGACAAGGAAGGCAATGAGGTTGTAAAGTATTTTTATAACGATGATGTGTCATACGATCCTGTCAACGCAAAAAAAG
Organism: Filifactor alocis ATCC 35896; assembly: GCF_000163895.2. Lineage (NCBI taxonomy): Bacteria > Bacillati > Bacillota > Clostridia > Peptostreptococcales > Filifactoraceae > Filifactor > Filifactor alocis. The sequence goes on along the minus strand of NC_016630.1, from coordinate 847,496 downwards.
AACTTTCTAAGCTGTTGGATGAGATGAGAGATAAGAATGAAAAGCTTGCCATTGAATCTTTTTTGGAGTTATTGCAACAACAGAACAAAGTTTTTCTTGCCAAAAATCAGGTGGAGTATCAAAAAGTGCGAGTAGAAGGACAAAAGCGTGCCTATGAATTGGGGAAAAAAACACAGGTAGAGTTACAGAAAGAGTTGTCGGCATTGGAAGAGCATAAACTGCAACTGAAGAGAGAAGAACTGTTATTGCAACAACGATATGAGGATTTGAACCGTTTGTTGGGATATCCGGTTTCGTTGAGATACCGACTGAATCAAGAAGAAATTGTCCAACGAGTGGGAGAGGGGAAAAACTCCATTGCGGTTCCTTTTTATTTGACATCCAAGGAATTATCTGAGCTAAAGCGGTTAAAAGACCAAAAAGAAGAGTTGGACAGGAAGAAAAAAGCGGAAGAAAAGCTGAAAAACAGTTGGGAAACAGAAGCGGAAAAAGAAAAGATTCGCGAAAAAATCAATCTTATTGAAAAAGAAGAAAACTATCAAGAGGCGGAAGATAAGCTGACTCTTCAATTGAAGAAGACCTATTTGGGGAATATCCAACAATTTATGGATTTATCAACAAAACAACAAGAGTTGGAACAGGAGAAAAAAGCTTATTCCAATTCAGAGTTGAAGAAAAAGTTGGGAAAAATAAGCAAAAATGAGTTTTTAAATTCCGAAAAAGAGTATTATACAAAGGAAAAAGGATATTTAGATGCAGTGCTTTCAATGTATCAAAGTATCGATGGATATGAAAAGTTATATGACAAAAAGTAGGAGGAAAGTGTTATGAAAAGAATTGCAAGCGTAGGGTTGGCTTTGTTTATGCTGACGGGAACGACATCATTTGCAGATACGAATGTCAATATTCAGATTGACGGCAAACCGATGAAAAACGGTGCCGGTGCAATCATAATGGAGAATCGTACTATGGTTCCGTTTCGTGCAGTCTTTGAGGAACTCGGTGCAGACATGATACAATGGGACAAAGAGACGAAAACGATTACAGGGGTAAAAGGAGACACCACGATTATTTTGTCCATCGGAAACAATGTATGTTTCGTCAACGGAGAACCACAGACAGTGGAAGTTCCGCCGGTTATCCTGAATTCCAGCACCTTGGTGCCGCTTTCCTTTATTTCTGAAAAATTGGGATATCATGTCGGTTGGCATGCAAGCAGCAAGACAGTAAAAATAATGTCGGAAGAATATTATTTGTCTGTCGGAAGTAAAGAAATGGATGAATTGAAGAATGTTTCTTCCGACACGAATCAACCGCAACCGCCGCAACCTACACCGAAGCCTACTCCTAACCCTAAGCCGCAAGACGGGCCGACAGAACAAACAGGCCAATTTTCCAAAGAATTGAAGGGTGCTTTTGCGATGCAAAATTTGAGCAAAGCGAAATTTGTTGCAAAGTTACAAAATAACGGAGCTTTTGAAATTATGAACTTAGCATCCAAAAAACCGGTTTTGGGAACGTATCAGGTGAAAGGAAATCAAATTACCTTCACATCGGATATTCTAAACGGAACATTTTCGATTGAAAAAATCAACGGAAATCGTACTTATTATATGCTGAAATCTTCAAAAGGATCTGCACTTGCCATCACATCCATTTCCCAAGAACAATACAACTCGGCATTGAAATAACAAACCGTAGAATGAAGTGGATAAGTGTCACAAATAAAAATTTTTATTTTTCTGTAAAATTAAGAAAAATTCTTTTTTATCAAAATCTTGTGTTTTCAATAAACACAAGATTTTTTTATGAAATTCCCTATAAATCCCCTTGAAATTAAACAGAAAAATGCTTATTATATTAGTGTGGTATGTAAAATGGATATAAAGATGAATCATGCACAAATTTTAAGAATGGTTTAACAAATTAAAGGGAGGCAATAAAAAATGATTAGATTTTCAATGATTGGTGCGGCAAGTAATGCCGGCGGTGAGATGTTAAGAATGATGATAAATCACCCTGAAACAGAATTAGCTTATGTAGCGGACGGATTCTCTTCAGGATTACACATCACAGAAGTACACCCTGCATTACAAGGATTTTACGATGCAGTATTATTATCAGACAGCGAAGAAGATGTAGAAACAATTTTGAACGGAACAGATGTACTTTTCTTAGCAGTAAATCCGGGAAATGTATTCCCAATTGCTGAAAAAGCTTTGGCAAAAGGAGTAAAAGTAATTGACTTCGGAGCTGACATTCGTTTCAGAGATTCTAATGTTTGGGAACAATGGTACAAAGTAAAATGTGATTATCCGCAAATGTGTAGAGATGCTGTATACTCTATTCCTGAAATTTGGAGAGATCAAATCAAAGGAAAAAGCTTGATTTCTAATCCAGGATGTTACCCAACTGCATCTGCATTAGGATTGTATCCATTCATCGACAATCATTTGATTGAAAAAGACTCTGTTATCGTTGAAGCAGTGAGCGGAACAACAGGAGCAGGAAGAAGACCTGATTTTTCTAAACTTCACATGGTGCAAGATGGAAACTTCAAAGCTTACGGAGTTGCAGGACACAGACATACTCCTGAAATCGAACAAAGTATCGAAATGATTGGCGGAGAACCATCTAAAATTATCTTTACACCTCACTTAGCTCCAATGCCAAGAGGAATCCATGTTACAATTTACGGAAACTTGAAGAGACCTATGACAGATGAAGAAATCTACGAATTATATGTGAAATACTATAAAGATGAACCATTTGTATTCCCTCACAAAGCAGGAGATTGGCCAAATACAAAATGGACTGTAGCTACTAACCACTGCCACCTTGCAGCAGCTTATGAACCAAGAACACAAAGAATCATCATCTGCTCTGTAATCGATAACATCGGTAAAGGTGCTGCTGGACAAGCTATCCAAAACATGAACATTATCTTCGGATTAGAAGAAACAACAGGATTAAAACTTGCTCCAACATTCCCATAAGAAATAGGAATTGGAACGAAGAAACAGTTGATTAAGAATTGTAATTGAAGGAGGAATATGTATGAATAATACATATCGTTTTGTCGATGGAGGAATCACAGCGCCAAAAGGTTTTACAGCCGGTGCAAAAGCTTGTGATGTTAAAGGAAATAAATCCGGTAAATTAGATATGGCTATTTTATTCTCTGAAGTAGATGCTGTGGCAGCAGGTGTATTTACAACAAATAAATTCGCAGCTCCACCTGTACTTTACTGTAGAGAAGTATTGAAAAACGGAAAAATCCGTGCAGTTGTTGTAAACAGCGGAAACGCTAATGCCGCAACAGGAAAAAAAGGATTAGAAGATGCAAGAGCTTTAGCTGATTGCACTGCTAAAGAATTAAATCTTAAATCAGAAGAAGTATTCGTATGCTCTACAGGAGTTATCGGAGTACATCTTCCATTAGAAAGAATGTTAGAAGGAATCAAAGCAATTGCTCCTACATTGAGCAAAGATAACGGACATATTGCTGAACAAGCAATCATGACAACAGATACAGTTCCAAAAGAAATCTCTTTTGAATTGGAATTATCCGGCGGAACAGTTACAATCGGAGCTATGGCAAAAGGATCAGGAATGATTCATCCAAACATGGCTACAATGTTAGGATATTTGACAACAGACGCTGTTATCGCTCAAGCAGATTTACAAGATATGTTAACAAGAGCAGTTGATAAGAGCTACAATATGTTAACAGTTGACGGAGACACAAGCACAAACGATAGTTTCGTAGTTATGGCTAACGGAAAATCAGGTGTTGAAGTAAAATCAGAAGACGATAAGAAAAAATTCTATGAAGCAATTGAATATGTAAACATGGAAATGGCTAAAAAGATTGCTGCTGACGGAGAAGGAGCTTCTCACTTAGTAGTAGTGGAAGCACAAAATCTTCCGACAGAACATGATGCAAGATTAGTAGCTCGTGCAGTAGCAGGATCAAACCTATTCAAATGTGCTATTTTCGGAAAAGATGCTAACTGGGGTCGTGTAATTTCTGCTGCAGGTTATTCAGGTGCTGAATTCGCAACAGATAAAATCGATGTTAAATTGGGAAGTGTTGCCGGAGAAATCCAAGTAATGCAAGCAGGTGCAGGACTTTCTTTTGACGAAGATAAAGCAGCTAAAGTATTGAATGAAAAAGATATCACAGTATATCTTGACTTCCATGATGGAAATAACAATGCAACAGCATTTGGTTGCGACTTAACATATGACTATGTAAAAATCAACGGAGATTACCGTAGCTAATCACTTGTTCAGGAGGATATTATGGCAAATGTACAAGAAAAAATCGCCGTTTTAATGGAGGCTATGCCTTATATCAAACAATATCAAGGCAAAGTTGTAGTTGTAAAATTCGGCGGAAATGCAATGATTAATGAAGAAGTAAAACGTGCTGTATTGGAAGATGTTGTTTTGATGCAAGCATTAGGAATGAAACCGGTTATTTCTCACGGTGGTGGACCTGCAATTAATCAATTGCTTGAAAAATTGCAAATTCAAAGTGAATTTATCAACGGACTTCGTGTAACAAGCAAAGATGTCATCGAAGTAGTTGAAATGGTATTAGCCGGAAAAGTAAACGGAGAATTAGTACAAAAAGTAACTGCAGCAGGCGGTCAAGCAGTTGGAGTTTCAGGTGTAAGTGCCGGAATTTATCACTGTGAAAAAAGAAAATCTGATGTAGATTACGGATTTGTAGGAGATGTTGTATCTGTAAATCCTGCAGCTGTAGAAGCGTTGATTGACAAAGGATTTATTCCAATCGTGTCACCAATCGGTTCTGACGGACAAGGAAACTCTTATAACATCAACGGAGATACAGCAGCAGGAGAACTTGCTGCCGCATTGAAAGCTGAAAAACTAATCATCCTTACAGATATCGAAGGACTTTGCAACGATATCAAAATCAAAGATGTTATCAATTACTTGAATGTAAAAGATGTGGCACCTTTGAAAGAAAAAGGAACTATCGCAGGCGGAATGATTCCTAAAGTTGATTCTTGCGTAAGCGCTATTGAAAAAGGTGTAAGAAGCGTTCATATTATGGACGGAAGACAACAACATAGCGTATTGTTCGAAGCCTTCGTAAAAGACGGATACGGAACAGTTGTAGGAACAGAAAGCGAAAGCGTTGGAATTAAGTGGTAGTAAGCCAAATTTATTTTGGGGTATAATTGTATCGGCAGTTCTGTTTCTTTGCAGAACTGCTTGATGCACCTTTTTATAAATGATTACAGAAACGAAATGGAAAAAGGAGGATTTACAATGAACGAAAAATTCACATCAAATGCAGCGATTGCTGAAGCAGGGAAAAAATATTTAATGGACACATACGGACAATATCCTGTTGGTATGGTAAGAGGAGAAGGAAGTTATATTTGGGATGCTGACGGCAAGAAATACATCGACTTATTAGAAGGTGTTGCCGTTAACGCATTGGGACACTGCTACCCATCTGTAATGGAAGCTACAATCGAAGCAGCTAAAACATTAACACAATGTGCTAACTACTTCTACATCGAACCGGGTGTTCGTCTTGCTAAAATCATCGTTGAAAACAGTGACTTTGACAAAGTGTTCTTCTCAAACAGTGGAGCTGAAGCAAACGAAGGAGCAATGAAATTAGCTCGTAAATACCAAAAAATGCAAGGACATCCTGAAAAATATACAATCATCAGTATGAGACAATCTTTCCACGGAAGAACATTGGCTACACTTACAGCAACAGGACAAGACAAATCTCACGCAGGATTCGATCCATTGCCGGCAGGATTTGGATACGCAATCATGAATGATATCCAAAGCGTTAAAAATGTTGTTGATGCAAACACAGCAGGTATTATCGTAGAACCTGTTCAAGGTGAAGGTGGAGTTATCCCTGCAACAAAAGAATTCCTTCAAGAATTACGTGCACTTTGCGATGAAAAAGACATTGTGTTGATTTTCGACGAAGTACAAGTAGGATGCGGAAGAACAGGACATCTATTCGCATACCAAGGATACGGAGTAATTCCTGATGTTATGACATTAGCGAAAGCGTTAGGAAACGGTATTCCTGTAGGAGCATTTGCTGCAAGAGGAAAATTTGCTGACGTTCTTCAACCTGGAAACCACGGAACAACATACGGTGGAAACCCAATCGCTACAAACACAGCTGCTGCTGCATTAACAGCAATCATCGAAAACAAATTACCTGAAAGAGCTCAAGAAATGGGAGCATATTTGCAAGACGAATTAAGAAAATTAGCTAAAAAACACCCTGTAATCAAAGAAGTTCGCGGTAAAGGTTTAATCGTTGCTGCAGTAGTGGATGTTCCTGATGCACACGTGTTCACAAACCCATGCTTTGACAAAGGTTTAATCTTGAACTGTACAGCAGGAAACGTATTGAGATTTGTTCCTGCATTGAACATTCCAAAAGAAACTTTGGACGATGCATTAAAAATCTTAGACGAAGTAATGACAGAACAAGGATTCTAAGAATTTCATGATTCATTATTAACTATAAACAAAAACCTACCTTTAATAAAATTATAGTTTACTATGGTTTTGATTTAGAATATAAAGCTTAAAAGGTCAAGGCGTCATCTAATGGTGTAGATGACGCCTTGTTTTAGTACATAAAAGCATAAAATAATAGCAGAATAATAGAAATGTAGCAAAAATATGATATAATGTAGGAGAATGAGTCATCTGAAACAAACTTTTTGGAGTGATTAAGAAAGTAAGCCGGACTTCAATAAAGAGATCAACGAGATGAAATCATATTGTAATACAGTTGTTTTAGAAATAACATAATCTTACAGTATAATGAGACTATTGAATGATTTAACAGAAAAAGGGGGATATTCCTATGAATAAGAAAAGAATAGGAGCATTGATGTTGGGTTCCATGATGATGTGCAGTACCGTGACATCCTATGCTGCAAACTTTAAAGATTTGAACAACCATTGGAGTCAAAAATATGTTGATGATGTTGTATCAAAGGGAGTTATCAAAGGATATGACGATAATACCTTTCGACCGTCACAACCTGTGACAAAAATTGAAAGTATTATTATGATTAGCAATTTATTCCAAGAATCGGAAATCAATGATATTTATGCAAAAAACAAAGCGAAGTACCAAGCAACCATGACAAAAAGCAAGATTCCTGCTTGGGCGGAAAAATATATTGTATTCGGAGTAGAGAAAAAACTCTTCCCTGAAAAAAGTATTCCGTTCTTTATGAATGAAACAAAAGGAAAATCAGTGCAAAGCCTGTCATTTCGCCAAGAGTTCTCCATGTTATTGGTAAATGCACTGTCTTTGAACCAAGAGTTTGCAAAGACACCGTCCGTAAAATATACGGATGCAAAAAGTATTGATGTGAAGGCACTGCCATATATTGAAGTATTAGCAAGAAAGGGGATTGTTTCTCCAACCGGAGCATTCAATCCTAAGAAAAAACTGACTCGTGCGGAAGCTGCTGTAATGCTTTCTAAAAGCTATTCGATTTCACCGAAAGCAAAAAATGCAGGAACAGCACCGATTGTTGACAATCCTGTGACCTCAGAAACAGCCTATATCGGAAAAGTCGGCACCGTTTATGTAAACGGAAACAATGCGACCATCAACTGGTTGGACGCACAGGGAGCTTCTAAAGTGTTTACCAACACAGTAGATCAAATCAAAGTAACAATAGACGGAGTTCCTGCTAATCTTACGGATGTAAAACGAGATTCTCAAGCAACTCTGAAAGCAAACGGAAACAAAGTAGTAGCACTTGATGTGACTACAGGCGGAACATCAAGTATAGGAACAGTACAATTTATCGGAACAATCAAATCCTATGGACAAGATAAAGTGGAAGTCCAAGGAGCATCTGAAACAAGAACATTCTATATCACTAACAACAGTAAAATATTGATTAACGGAAGAGAAGAAAGAGCAAGCAAACTGCAATTAGGGCAATCCATTACAGTAGTAGCTATAGGAAATGATATTGTTCAAGCAATTGTCACAACAGCGTCAAAAGAAATGTCCGGCACCGTTAAAAATATCGACAGAGATACAATTACTATCACAACGTCAAGAGACGGTGCGGTAAAATACGATGTGACTTCATCTACAAAAATCTATCGCGGTTCCAATCGCTTAGATTCCTTAGAAAGACTCTATGTCGGTGAAAAAGTATCTGTAAAATCAGAAGGATTCACTGCAAGTTCTATCGAAGTCGAAGAATCTAAAATCAACTTACGAGGAGCGGTTGTAGTCGGTATGAGTCTACGAACAAAGGGAGAGTCCGAAATTGTTGTCGAAGATAGAGACGGACATGTGTACACCCTGCAAGAAAGCAGCAAAACCAAAATTTATGTTGAAAATCGTCTTCGCAGTTTAGATAATATCAAGTTAGGTTATGAAGTTGATGTGAAAGCGGAAAACGGATATATTATAGAACTATCTACCGAAAAAGAATATGCAGCTCAAAGTATTCAAGGAAAAGTAATCTCCGTAGACTTTAGAGAAGAAGTTTTGGTAGTAGATACCGGAAGTCGAGAAGTTAAAGTAATTGTCGGACCGAGAACAGAGATTAGAAATTCTTACAACAACAGTCCAAGAAGTTTGAATAATATCTTTGAAGGATATGAAATCCGTGCAAACGGAACTGCTCATTCCAACGGTTTTGAAGCAAGTCGTATTATTTATTTCGATAAGTAACAACAAAATAATAAAAAAAGCAATCAACCCCCTAAAGTTGAACAAAAATTCAGCTTTAGGGGGTTTTTGTATTCGGACAAGCAATGAATACTGTTCTGTAATCCTGAATATTTGTGAGATTGTGATGAGTTGAAATAAAATGATAAGGAGTAAACATAGTAAAAGTAAATACCTGAAGAAGCAGATTGGTAATTTCGAATTTTGTTCCTTGCCTACATCAACTTTTGCCTTGGATGGTGGATGAATTTGGAGGATAGATTAGGATAAGTCTTTTATTATTGTTGATATCTATATCAATAATAGTATAATTAAAATTACAGAATGTATTTTTTGGTTAATCTGAGAGTGTAAAGTTAAGATGAAAACGGAAAGATGGAGGGAATGAGAATGTATGAGTTGGAAATTCAAAAATTAAGAACGAAAGGAGTGGAGACAAACAACATGGTAGAAATGAAAAAATCAGCACAATGCACGAGAAAGAAAGCAGGAGTGAAGAAAAAGACAGCACTTGCTCTGTTTCTTTCGGTATGTATGCTGTCTATGTCAGGGTGTATAGGAAGTACTGACAGCAGTAGTGATGGAAGCAGTACGACAGGAGAAGTTCCTGTACTTGCCGGAGTGGATTATGATGAGATGTTCACAGGACCGAACGGAGAAAGACAAAAGACTGACGGCAAATATGCGACAGTTACCAAAGACGGCTTGGTAAGATGGGATCAAGAAAACAAACAATATGAACAGACACCACAGGTAATGGAGATGATGAAAAAAGTTACGGTTAACGGAATCCCTGTTAGCTTACCGATGCAATTTGAAGATATTACCAAGATAAATCCCGACTATAAGAAACTGACATCCATTGATTGCAAAAAAATTATTAAAGACGGAGGAATGGAAGATATAGAAGATAAGAAAACAGGATATTATTTTGGTAATGTGATGAGAATAGATGAATATAAGGAAGATAAGAATATCTTCTTATCCATTTATACTCCTAGTATAACTACTTTAGTATTAGATATTGATTTGGTTCGAGAGCATATTCAGGGATTGAGCAATGAAGGCTTTCGTTCTTTCTGTCAAAGTGATATTCGAGTGGATGGAATCGGAAGGGGGAATACCTTTAATGAAATGTATGAAAAATTTGGAATTCCAGAGAGTGTATATGATGATGGTTCAATTGGTATGAGGATAATATACTATTACGAAAATAAGGAGGAAAATAAGTCATACATTATTATGTTTATAAATAATCAATCAATGAAGAATCCAAAGTCTGGTAAGGAAGAAGAGGTACAAAAAAATATCATACAATCAGTAGATGTTACAGTAATGGAAAAATAAGAAGATATTATTTGTATATAAGGAGGATTATGAGATGGGAACAAATGTTGAAAGTCCAATGGATGATATGGCGAAACAAAATCAAACAATATTTAGTGAAACAACAGAAAATGAAAAAATTGTGGATAATGAAGAAATTTTAGAAAATGATGAAGAAATGGATTTATATCTTGCAAGATATTTGGCAGCATCCGGCAAAACAGAAGAAGAATTGAATGCAATCGATCGTTTTTGCTTAAAAATTGTATATTTTATAAAAGGCGGAGAATCTCCGAAAGTCTCAGGAAACTATGAAGATACCGAAGAATATGAACAAACACAAAAAGTAAGGAAATATATACCGAAGCTTGTTATACTTGGCGGAAGTATTTATATTCTGCTAAAAACACTATACCATGTGTATATTCACACGCATTAAACTTATTATATAGAACAACCTTTTATAGAATAAAGTGAATCATCAAAATAGATTCAAAAAATATATCAAATATAGTACAATAAAAGAAATGATGAATGGTTAAATAATAACTATAACAAATAAGGAGGAGTTCATTATGGCATTTGAAATTATTAGATTAACGGAAGAAGAACAAAAGGAGTTTGCAAAAAGAGGAATTGAAAATCCGAATTGGGAAAGTAGACCCGGTCATCCCTTAGCAATTCCCCTATATCTTACGATTGACAGAGAGAGAGATTATGCTATTTGGAAAAGGAGAAATTCGAGATGATTGGACGCAGCAGTATTTTGTATATATTCACAAGGAGAAAGTAGTTACCTTTTTGGCAGAATATTCTGTTGTAGAATCAGGACACGTTAAGTATCGAATTTATGAAATTTTGAACGGAACAGAGATAACAGAGGAAGATAGAGTGAATCTGCAAGAGGCGTTTGACCGGTATCAAGTATTAGGGACAAACAATAAGATTACTGTAAAAGTCACATTGGTATTTGAAATATAGGAGGGAGAAGAATGAATTTACAGGAAGCATTTGAGGCATTAAAGAATTTGCCTGATACAGCGACATTGGATGATTTGACCAAATTGGCAGGGAGTCTTTCTGCCAGAGATAATTATGCAGGGGAAGGTGCGGTAACTCATTTATATACCAAGACCAATATTAATGACCTTATTCAATCGAATAAAGGAAAGGTTCGTGCAATTAATAATACCGATGCAGCTGAATTTCTTAAGAGTAAAGCATAGACATAATGATTAGTAATACATAAGAGAAATTATCAAATAAAAATTAAGTTATATCTAAAAATATATAAAATATAGTATAATAGAGTAGGAATTGTAAAATTATCAATAAAACGGAGGGATGAGCGAAATTAGAATGAAAACGAAGAAACAGTAGTAAATGATACAAATTAAACAGATGAAAGCATTACTTTTAAGTATGGTGTAGTAAGAAATCGGAAAGAGATGTGATACTGCTGATAACCGTTAAGGAATGTAGTACCACACAGGTATGGAAAAATTAAAATACGAAACAACAAAAAACAATATCAAAAGGCTTAATATTCAGAGCTTGGAGAGCATAAGCGTGATGGTTATAATATACTACAATGCTTAGTTCAATTTAGTATGAAATAATTTTGAGGTAAAAGAATTTAGGAAAAAAGAGTCGCAAATGAAAGAAAGGGGAACAAACAATCAAATGAAAACAAATAACAAAATTGAAACAAATAGTCAAACGGAAGAAATCAGAGAATCGGTGCTACATACAAGAAGTACACAACGAACAAGACGAAAAGTCGGAGTAAAGAAAAAGACAGCACTTGCTTTGTTTCTTTCGGTATGTATGATGTCTATGTCAGGGTGTATAGGAAGTACTGACGGCAGTAGTGATGGGAGCAGTACGACAGGAGAAGTTCCTGTACTTGCCGGAGTGAACTATGATGAGATGTTCACAGGACCGAACGGAGAAAGACAAAAGACCGATGGTAAATATGCCACAGTTACCAAAGACGGCTTGGTAAGATGGGATCAAGAAAACAAACAATATGAACAGACACCGCAAGTGATGGAGATGATGAAAAAAGTTACGGTTGACGGAATCCCTGTTAGCTTACCGATGCAATTTGAAGATATTACCAAAATAAATCCGGACTACAAGAAACTGACATCCATTAATTGTAAAAAAATTATTAAAGATGGTGGAATGGAAGATATAGAAGATAAGAAAACAGGATATTATTTTGGTAATATGACAGGAATAGACGAATATAAAGAAGACAAAAGTATTTTCTTACACATTTATACTCCAAATATTACTACCTTAGTATTGCATATTGATTTGATTCGAGAACATATTGAAGGATTGGATAATATCGGATTTCGTTCTTTATGTCAAAGTGATATTCGGGTAGATGGAATCGGACGTGGAAATACCTTTAATGAAATGTATGAGAAATTTGGCATTCCATACGAGGTAGCTGATATAGAGTCGCTTGGAGTATGTGTAACCTACTATTATGAAAACAGGAAAGAAGACAAGGCATATATTATTCGATTTATGAATGATGATCTATTGATGAATCCGAAGTCTGGTAAGGAAGAAGAGGTACAGAAAAATATGATACATTCAGTAGATGTTGTTGTAATGGAACAACAACTATAATGGTATTTTTAGTTTCAAAAAGAAACAGAACATTAAACAAAGTATAAGAACGATATGCTTAAATTAGTGTTGATATTAAGGCTACTTATGGGTAGTGTCAAGTTCAAGTTATATATATGTGTAATTAAGTAAAACAGGAGGGAAGAATTGTGATGAAAGAACTAAGTCTGGAAATGAAAGAACGGATAGTTGAAGAAATACTGAATGAATTTAGACAAGGAAATGCGATAAATGGGACTTTTTTGATAAAAAAGATTTTTGCTATAACCAATAACGATTTGGGAGAAGATGTGGAAAAGATCATTGGTATGTTAGAAGATAGTTTGGATAATTCAATTTATTATATCATGGAGACTTATTCCGAACAGTTGTTAACACCGGGAGAGTACGAAGCGGTAAATGAGCTTCAAGATTTTATTGATGCAGTGAATTATGTGAAGATAGCATATGATTTGATATTGACATCAAAAGATTGTATGGAACTGAAAAAAATGGAGAAAGACTTTCTTGAATTGGAAAAAGAATGTAAAAAAGATCCTGATAATCAAGAAAAATATGAGTTACTTCAGAGACAAAGAAGTGAAAAGATTAAAAAAGAGAATGATATTGTCGGTACTCTTTTGGGCATACCTATATCTTTTATAAAAAAATTTCCGGGATTTGGAACATATGCTGCTTGTACCTTAGAAGGAGGACTTTTGTGCTTGGATAAAGGGACTGAGCTTTTGATAAGACATAGGGAGCAATTAGAAGACTCTTTGCGTGATATTTTGAAAGGGACAGGGATTATTATTTCTTTGGATGCAGAAAGCAGTAGAGAGATATTTCGACAAAGAGATATTTTTAATTTTATATCACGTTCAAAATTATCAAAGGAAAATAAGCGGATGCAAGAGAGTCAAGAAAAGTTTAAAAAAGCATGGGATGATATGAAAAAAGTAGCAGGAAAAGTCGGAGAAAAAATAAAAGATATTGTAAAAGGGACAGAGGGCAAAATAAATGATAATGGCGTTGAAAAAATAAAAGATGCCCAAGGCGATGTAACGAGACCATATGATCCGTTGGTAGTAGATTTGAATCATAACGGCTTTGACCTTCATTCCGTAGAAAACGGAGTATATTTTGATTTGGATAACAATGGAACCAAAGAGAAGACTTCATGGGTGGACAAACAAGACGGATTTTTGGTAATGGATCAAAACGGAAACGGCAAAATAGATACCGGAGCAGAATTGTTCGGAGAAAAAGTTTTGCTCAAAAACGGACAATATTCCGACGGAGCAATTGATGTCTTATCGGAATTTGATGAAAACGGAGACGGAATCATTGACGACAAAGATAGTGTATTTGACAAACTGATGATATGGCAGGATCTTAACCATAATGGAATTAGTGAAGAAGGAGAGTTAAAAACTCTAAAAGAACATCATATTGTAGGGTTAAAACTCACCGATATTCAATCTCATCAAAGAAACATAGCAGGCTCTACTCTTAGAAAGAGCATGACCTATATCTATGAAGAGACCGTTACAAACGAAAAAGGCGAAGAAATAAAAAGTCAAAAAGAAGGAACAATAGGAGAATTTCTTTTGGCGAAAGATAATATTGATACACATGATACAGAGCAAGGACAAGATATGTTAAGTCAGTTAGATTTAAGTAAAGAAGACGAGGCGGCTCTATATCATACCGTAAAAAACTTGCCTGATATTCGATCCTTCGGACGATTCAAACGCTTACACAATGCAATGGTATTAGATAAAAGCGGAGTTTTGGTTGGATTAGTGCAACAATTTCAAAACAGTAAAAACAGTGCAGAAAGAGAAAATCTGTTAGAACAAATTTTGTTATTTATGGCAGATGCAACTGATGTAGATGCAAGCACTAAAGGACAGTATGCCAATGCAAAACACATCAAAGTCTTGGAACATGTCTTTGATAATCCGTTGAGAGAAGGAGTTTTGGATAAGCGACTCGGACAAACTTATGAAGATGCATATCATGACATTAAAAGTGTGTACTATACAACACTTTCTATGCAGACAAGCTTGAAAGATATGCAGGAATTTTTTCTATCTAAAGAAAATAAACTTATTAACATCGCACTTCTTAACAAATATCTTGAGCTGCAATTATTACAAGACAAAGAGAATTCCGAATTTTTGTTTGAAGAAACAACAAAAGTGCTTATGTACTTAGATTCTCTTGGAATCGAAGGATTTGAGCAATTCAAACACCATTTTGGAAGCCTTTCAACAAGATATTTCCATAAGTTCGCAGAATTAAACGTCAAACAGTATCGTGAAAATACCGACAACACAACTACGTATTTGTATACCAAAGGGGTTACCATTCATGCAGGAGATGGAAACAACATCATACAAGGAACTTTTAACGGTCCTTCCGGAAATGATTATATTTATGCCGGAAAAGGAAACGATATGATTTATGGAGGAACAGGCTCAGATACCTACTTCTTCGAAAAAGGTGACGGAAACGATACAATTAAAGAGAGCATTAACGCCAAAGATACCAATATCGTCGTGTTTGGAAAAGGAATCAAGAAAGAAAATCTTCAAATCAGACGATTGAATCATCACGATGTGAAGATTACCATAAAAGGAACAGATGATTCTTTAACAATTCAAGGACAAATTCAGAATAACGAAAAAGGAGCAATAGATGAATTTTTCTTCTTTGACGGAGAACGAATGACCTACAAAGAATTGAAAGAATCAGCAAATCAAATAACAACAGGAGACGACTTTATAGAAACTACGAATGACAATGATGAAATAGACTTGTTATCCGGAGACGATACCGTATACACAAAATCAGGCAAAGATACTATTCATGGAAATGCAGGAGCAGATACCATTTATGCCGGAGAAGGAGACGATATCCTGTATGGAGATGAAGGTTCAGATAAACTCTATGGTGAAAACGGTGAAGACACATTGATAGGCGGAACAGGAGACGATTATCTAAACGGAGGGTATGGAGCAGATACTTATCTATTCCACAAAGGTGACGGAATAGATACGATAGAAGAATATGATTACAACACCCAAAATATAGATAAAATACAACTGGATAAAGATATCAAAAAAGAAGACATCATCCTAAACAGAAAAGGAAATGACTTGGAAATCACATTCAAAGCCGGAAATGACAAAATTATCGTAAAAAATCAATTCGCCAATGCAAACAGCACCATAGAACAAATTGTGTATGGAAACAATCAAATCATAGCCTTCCAAGAAATGTTAGATACAACCAATCAAAATAGTATAAAAGAACACTTGTTACAAGGAGCATACACCGATGATATATTAGTAGGAAGTCAAGAAAGCGACACCATCCATGGATATGACGGACAAGATCAAATTACAGGAGGCAAAGGCGACGATATCCTAGACGGAGGATATGGAAACGACACCTACTACTACAATAAAGGTGACGGAAGTGATATCATCACAGACTATTCAGGAAACAACACCCTGATATTAGGAGAAGGAATTAGCAAAGACAAAGTGGTATTCACCCGTGTCAGCAGAGAAGATATTGTGATGAGCATTGTTGGAACAGAAGACAAGATCACCATAAAAAACCAATGGAACAATAGAACCATAGACAAAGTACAATTCCACGATGGAAGCAGTCTTACCTATGACCAAATTAAGAGTATCGTAAACACTCCAACTGATCGTGATGATTACCTTGAAGGGACAAACGGAGCAGATATCTTAGAAGGAGGAAAAGGCAACGACCATCTAAACGGTGGATATGGAGGAGATACCTATGTATTCAGTCGGGGAGACGGACAAGACACCATAGAAGATTATAGCGGAGGATATGAAGGAGTCGACAAGCTGATATTCAAAGACATTAACAGAGAAGATGTCATCTTCAGTAGAGAAAGCGAAAAAGACATTACCATTTTAGTTAAAAACAGTAACGACAAAATTAAAATCAAATACGGCAACAATCCATATCATGCAATCGAAGAAATTCATTTTGCCAACGGAGAAGTAATGACTTATGAAGAAATGATGAAACAACCGTTTGAGTACTATGGAGACGAGCAAGACAATACCATCAACACCTATTCCACAGACGATAAAATATTTGCCGGAGCCGGGAATGACAGAATCCATGCAGGAGATGGAAACAATATCGTATATGGAGGAGAAGGAAACGACGAAATCAGATCCGGAAGTGGAAACGATATCTTAGAAGGAGGAAAAGGCAACGACCATCTAAACGGTGGATATGGAGGAGATACCTATGTATTCAGTCGGGGAGACGGACAAGACACCATAGAAGATTATAGCGGAGGATATGAAGGAGTCGACAAGCTGATATTCAAAGACATTAACAGAGAAGATGTCATCTTCAGTAGAGAAAGCGAAAAAGACATTACCATTTTAGTTAAAAACAGTAACGACAAAATTAAAATCAAATACGGCAACAATCCATATCATGCAATCGAAGAAATTCATTTTGCCAACGGAGAAGTAATGACTTATGAAGAAATGATGAAACAACCGTTTGAGTACTATGGAGACGAGCAAGACAATACCATCAACACCTATTCCACAGACGATAAAATATTTGCCGGAGCCGGGAATGACAGAATCCATGCAGGAGATGGAAACAATATCGTATATGGAGGAGAAGGAAACGACGAAATCAGATCCGGAAGAGGAAATGATACTTTAGTTGGAGGAAAAGGAAACGATTATCTGCAAGGATATTATGGAGCAGACACCTATATCTTCAGTCGAGGAGACGGACAAGACATAGTAGATGAAAACAATTCAGATAATAGTCATAGTGTAGTAGACAAAATAGTATTTACAGACATCAATCGAGAAGACGTAATCTTCACAAAAGAAAACAACTCAGATGTTACAATCAAAGTAAAAGGAAGTGAAGACAAAGTCACAATCAAGAATGCGCATTCAAATGATTGGCAAATAGAAGAAATTCATTTTGCCAACGGAGAAGTAATGACTTATGAAGAAATGATGAAACAGCCGTTTGAATACTATGGAGATGAGAAAGACAATACCATCAACACCTATTCCACAGACGATAAAATATTTGCCGGAGCCGGGAATGACAGAATCCATGCAGGTGATGGAAACAATATCGTATATGGAGGAGAAGGAAACGACGAAATCAGATCCGGAAGAGGAAATGATACTTTAGTTGGAGGAAAAGGAAACGATTATCTGCAAGGATATTATGGAGCAGACACCTATATCTTCAGTCGAGGAGACGGACAAGACATAGTAGATGAAAACAATTCAGATAATAGTCATAGTGTAGTAGACAAAATAGTATTTACAGACATCAATCGAGAAGACGTAATCTTCACAAAAGAAAACAACTCAGATGTTACAATCAAAGTAAAAGGAAGTGAAGACAAAGTCACAATCAAGAATGCGCATTCAAATGATTGGCAAATAGAAGAAATTCATTTTGCCAACGGAGAAGTAATGACTTATGAAGAAATGATGAAACAGCCGTTTGAATACTATGGAGATGAGAAAGACAATACCATCAACACCTATTCCACAGACGATAAAATATTTGCCGGAGCTGGGAATGACAGAATCCATGCAGGTGATGGAAACAATATCGTATATGGAGGAGAAGGAAACGACGAAATCAGATCCGGAAGAGGAAATGATATCTTAGAAGGAGGAAAGGGAAACGATTATCTAAACGGCGGATATGGAGGAGATACCTATATATTCCATAAAGGAGACGGTAACGATACCATCTTTGATGAAAACGGTTCACAAGATAAAGTAATCACAGCAAGTGATATGCTTCATACCATATTTGAAAAAGATGGAAATGATATGAGAATGACCATAGCAGGAAGAGAAGACAGTGTTACGGTAAAAAATTGGTATTCATCTGACAGTTATAAGATAGAAGAGTTCCATGGAGAAGAAAAAAGTATGATAACATCAAGACAGATTGATCTTTTAATTCAAGCCATGGCAAGCTTCAGTCAGGAAAAAGGAATATCTTGGAGCAAAGCAATAGAAGAAAGACCGACAGAAGTAGAAGCAGTTGTACAAAACTTCTGGGCAAAACAAATGTAACTGAAGGTGTTTGAAGAAAAATATATTGCTTGTACTTGCAAAACAAAGATGAAATTACAGATAAGCAAGTGTTGGCAACAATGCTTTTATCACAAAATAACCGGTAACAAAAACCGATTACCGGAGAATTAAGAACAGAAACATAAAAAAGAAAAGGGATGGAATAAAGAGAAGGATACAATAGGGGAAACTGCAAATTTCTCTTCAAAAAAACAGAATGATAAGAGTAGAAAAGTAAGAGAAATTTGCATCCTCTTTATTGTATTTACAGGGATTTAATTGAAAGATTAGGCAAAACAATCCAAAAATATACAGGAGGAATACATTTTGAGTTTGGAACAACAGTATCAACGAGATATAGAAATGGATGGGGCTTTGGATACAGGAATGGAGTGCTTTCTTTCCATTGCAAAATATCATGAGATTGATGTCAATGCCAATCAAATCAGACATGCTCTGGCGATTGAGGAGAAGATGGAGATTTATGATATTGTGAAGGCGGCACAAGAAATCAAACTGAAATCCAAAATTGCACAGATTACATATGAAGAAATAGAAAAAATGGTATTACCTGCAATCATTCAAAAACAAGATAATACTTTTTTTATGATAGCAAAAGCGGATCGCGAAAAAGTACTTTGTCTATTTCCTGACAAACAAGCCCCTGTCATCTTACAAAGAGAAGAATTTGAACAGCTTTGGAATCATAAGATAGTTCTATTTACCAAAAAATATTGGAAAAATGCAGATGTAAAATTCGGACTGAAGTGGTTTTTACCCGATATTATCAAATACAAACAACAATTTCTGCAAGTACTTGTTGCAGCACTTACCATACAAATCCTTGGGATATTCACCCCGATGATGATACAGGTAGTTATCGATAAGGTGTTGGTACACAATGCGATGAATACGTTGAATGTACTTGCAATTGCTTTAGTTGTGATAGGAATCTTTGAGACAATAATGAGTATTGCTAAAAACTATGTTTTTACTGACACGGCATCCAAAATAGATGTGTTGCTCAGTGCACGACTGTTCAAACATCTTTTTTCCCTTCCTTTTCGATATTTTGAAATTAGAAGGGTTGGAGATACTATCGCAAGAGTAAGAGAATTGGAGACGATACGACAATTTTTGACCGGAGCACCACTGAATACATTGTTAGATACTGCGTTCATCATTGTCTACATCATAGTAATGTTTTTCTACAGTACTACCCTAACATGGATTGTTATATTATCTATGCCGTTATTTGTACTTCTTTCAGCAGTTGTAACACCTATATTTCGAACAAGATTGGAAGAGAGATTCAATACAGGAGCACATGCACAATCCTACCTTGTAGAAAGCGTAACAGGTGTTCAGACAATTAAAGCATTTGCACTTGAACCAAAAATTCAAAGAAAATGGGAAGATTTTCAAGCGGAGTATATCAAATGTAGTTTCAAGACATCAGTATTAGCAGGTAATGCGGGAGCAATCGGACAATTCATCCAAAAAACATTCGATATTCTGGTATTGTATTTTGGTGCAAAACTTGTTATCGATAATCAATTGTCTGTTGGCCAACTCATTGCCTTTCGGATGCTTTCCTCCAGAGTGAGCGGACCTGTTCTTAGGTTGGTACAAGTATGGCAAGAGTTTCAACAAACAGGAATTTCTATTGAACGGTTGGGGGATATTTTTAACAGTAAAAGTGAACCGAGTGTCGATCCGTCCAAAGTATCCCTTCCTGAAATTAAAGGAGAAATTCGATTTGAAAAAGTCAGATTTCGTTATGATGTCCAAAGCAGTGAAGTTATTCGGGATATGAGTTTTACCATAAATCCCGGAGAAATTGTAGGAATCGTCGGACGATCAGGAAGCGGAAAATCAACCATTTCCAAACTTATTCAACGGCTATATATTCCGGAAATGGGAAAAATTTTGATAGACGGAGCAGATATTTCTTTAGTAGATCCGTCGTGGCTTAGAAGACAGATAGGAGTTGTTTTGCAAGAAAACTTCCTGTTCAATGCAACCATTAAAGAAAATATCAGTGTGCACAAACCCGGAGCAAGCATGGAAGAAATCATAGAAATTGCAAAAATAGCGGGGGCACATGATTTTATATTGGAATTTCCAAATGGATATAATACCATGGTAGGAGAGAACGGAACCGGATTATCCGGAGGACAAAAACAGAGAATCGCCATCGCAAGAGCATTGCTCAGCAATCCGAGAATCCTTATATTTGATGAAGCAACTTCCGCGCTTGATTATGAATCCGAGAGTATTATACAGCAGAACCTCAAAAAAATATGTCAGGGAAGAACTGTAATTATTATTGCACATAGACTTTCCACAATCAAAGATGCAGATAAAATTATGGCAATCGATAAAGGACAATTGGTAGAATTTGATACCGGTGCAAATCTTCTGGCACAAAAAGGACTATACTACTATCTTCATACACAACAAGAAAAGGGGTTGTAAATAATGGGCAAAATTAGAAGATATATATTCACTATTTTGCAAAATAATAGAATACAACGAATGAAAGAGTATTTTCAAAAACAGAGAGTAAAATACAAAACAAAGTATCATCGCTATGTCAACACACAAGAACAGAAAATAGATGAAGAGTTGCAATATGAATTTCTTCCGTCAGCACTGGAAATTATTGAAAGACCATCAAGCAAAATAGGAAAACGCATCATATATGGAATTTTCTATTTTCTTATTTTTGTATTACTTTGGTCAATCATTGGTAAAGTGGATGAGGTGGCAGTCGCAAGAGGAAAAATTGTGCCGGATGGAAGAATTAAAGTCGTTCAACCGATGAGTGATGGAGTTATCACGGAAATCTGTGTAGATGAAGGGGAACATGTTAAAAAAGGTCAAGTTCTAATGGAAATGGATACCACTTTACAAGAAGTGGATCAAGATGAAATTCAAAAGGCTTTGAATATAGCATATATTGAAAAAAGTCTGCTACAAAAAACGTTGGAAGGACAAGATGTGACAGATAAATTACAAGAAGTACAAATTTCTGAAGAGGTGAAAAATACGCTCCTTCATTTAAGTGAATCAAGAGAGTTAGATTATAAGGGAAAACAAGAAGCATTACAACTGCAAAAAGAGCAGGCACAGGAGAGATTGCTCTCTGCCGAAGCGGAATATCGACGTCAGGTAAGGCAAAAACCGATCAATCAAATCAGAGAAAAAGAACTGAAGGAAGTAACGGAAATTCCGAAGACAGAAACTCTGGAGTTGAAAAAGCTTGAAAATAAAATTTCTATCTTAGAAAAAGAAGAAACTATGCAAAAACAATTATATGAAGCAGGAGCAATAGCAAAACAAGATTGGGAAAATGCAAAAAATGCTGTATCAATAGCAAAAAAAGAATATGCTACACAGACAGCAAAAGCTCATATGCAACAGACTAATTCTGTTTTGGAATGGCAAAACGCAAAAAGTTCTACACTTAATTTAGAAGATAGCATAGAATTACAGAAAATCAAGATACAGCAAGCAGAAAAAGAAATTGCATTAGCAGAAAAAGAAATGGACAATCTGAAACAAAATTACAGAACAAGCCTGCTTAATTATATTGTAGAGAAAGATAAAGAAATACAGGAACTTACCTCAAAACTGGAAAAAGCAAACAAAATTTTGGCTTTTCAGACACTGGAATCACCAACCAACGGAATTGTACAGGGAATTGCATCTAATACAGTAGGAGGAGTAATCACAAAAGCACAAACTGTTATGACTATTGTACCTGAAAACACACCACTTGTGATAGAAGCATATTTAAACAACAAGGATATAGGTTTTGTAAGGCAAGGTCAAGAAGTACGGGTGAAACTGGATGCTTTCTCTTATCAAAAATATGGAACAATAGACGGAATTATTACCAAAGTAAGTCCGGATGCTTATGAAGATGAAAAAATGGGACTTGTTTACAAAATTAGTATACAAATGAAAAAAACAGCATTAAAAGTAGAAGGAGAAGAAGTGAAACTGAGTCCGGGAATGGCGGTAGTTGCCGAAATTAAAACAGGGAAACGAAGGATTATTGAATTTTTTATGGAACCGGTATTAAGAAGTTTGGATGAAAGTATTACTCTGAAGTAAGGGGAAGAAAAGAAGCAAAGTGAGATTTGAAATAATTTAGGGATTAATGATACTAAAACATAACGGATTACAAATTATATGCGATATAATGTAGGGAAAAGTAGGATCAAAAGCATTACTCGCAGAAATGGGAGTATTTGGTTTTAATTAGATATCAGTATAAAGTTATCACAAAAATCTGCTTTTTTTAATTCTGTTCTATTTTATTCTATTTATTTATAATCATACACTATGTTTACATTTTAATACTAAAATCCCATTAAACGATTGAGCCAATACAATCTATACAAGGTATACTCTATGATTGTTTCATCAATCAGTTTATTTACACTTTCAAAGAGTCTGTCCATAACTTTTTCAAGTATCTGAAATACTTCATTTTTCAGGAAATAATGAAATGATTCTATTGAGTTTCAGTATTGGTATAAAATACTCATCTTCCCTAAACTTGGACAAAAAACTCAGCGTTAGTTTTTTGTATAAGAAAACCATCGACTGTGCCGATGGTTGTTTATTTCGATATCATCTTTTATTTTTTGACATTTGCCTGATTTTTGACAGCGTTCATTTTTGCTTCTACTTCTGCAGGATCGCCAAGGTAGTAATGTTTGATCGGTTTGAAATCTTTGTCCAATTCATACACAAGAGGGATTCCTGTCGGAATATTGATTCCTACGATTTCTTCATCGGATACATTGTCCAAATATTTTACAAGAGAACGAAGGGAGTTGCCGTGTGCAACAACAATTACCTGTTTTCCGTCTGTCATATCTTTTTTGACTGTTTCTTTATAGTATGGAATCACACGAGCAACGCAGTCTTTCAGGCATTCTGCCAACGGAAGCTCGTCTTTGTTTACATTTTTGTAAGGAACTTGATTTGCAGGATTTTTTTCGTCTTCTTCTGTGAGGTAAGGCGGTCTGATGTCATAGGATCTTCTCCATTCAAGCACCTTTTCTTTTCCATATTTTTCGGTTGTTTCTGCCTTATTTAAGCCTTGCAATTTTCCGTAGTGACGCTCGTTCAATTTCCAAGATTTGTGAACAGGAATCCATTCTTCATCTAATTCTTGTAATATGTGGTTTGCCGTATGAATGGCACGCTTCAGATAGGAAGTGTAGCATACATCAAAACGGAATCCTTCTTCTTTTAGAAGTTGACCTGCCTCGATTGCTTCTTGGTGACCGTTTTCGGACAAATCCACATCCATCCAACCGGTAAAAAGATTTAATTTATTCCATTCGCTTTCGCCGTGTCTTACCAAAACTAATTTATAACTCATTGTTTCAAAGTCCTCCTTCTCGTGTTATGTAAGTTGTTTGTATCGTATATACTTTATCTATCATACTACAAAATAAGATAGAATGAAATCAAAACAGAGAAGTTTTTGTATTTTATGAAAATCTTTGACATTTATTTTGACATACTATATAATGAAAATTAGAAGAATAGTATAGAATAAATGGAGGGCGACATGGATAGAAATATTGCTTTAGAATTGGTAAGAATTACAGAAACAGCGGCATTAGCGTCCGCAAATTATATGGGTCGCGGAGATAAAAATGCAGCGGACGGTGCGGCGGTAGAAGGAATGCGTGTTTGTTTTGAGAGTGTGGATGTGCGTGGTGAAATTGTGATTGGAGAAGGAGAATTGGACGAAGCGCCTATGCTTTATATCGGAGAACGCGTAGGAAGCGGATATGGACCGATGGTTGATATTGCGGTAGATCCGATTGATGGAACGAATTTGATTGCAAAAGGTCTTCCGAATGCAATTTCTGTTATTGCAATGACAGAGCATGGAAAAATGTTAAAAGCTCCGGATACATACATGGATAAAATTATTGTAGGTCCAAAAGCAAAGGGTGTTATCAATTTGGATGCACCGGTGTCTGAAAATTTGAAAAAAGTTGCTGCAGCAATTGACAAACCGCTCTCGGATTTGACATTGACTATCTTGGATCGTCCGCGCCATGAAGCAATCATCAAAGAAGCAAGAGAAACAGGTGTGCGTATCAAGATGTTCAATGAAGGTGATGTTGCTGCCGGAATTGCAACTTGTTTTCCGGATACGGGAGTGGATATTTTGCTTGGAGCAGGCGGGGCACCCGAAGGTGTTATCACAGCGGCGGCAGTTAGAACGCTTGGAGGAGATATGCAAGGAAGACTTCGTCCGATGAGTCCGGAAGAAATCGAGCGCTGTCATCAAATGGGATTCAAAACAGATGAAGAGATTGGAAGATTATTAAATTTGGATGACCTTGTTTCAGGAAAAGATATCCTGTTTGCCGCAACGGCAATTACAGACGGAGACTTGTTAAACGGGATAACATTTTTGTCTAACAGAAGGGTAAAAACACATTCTGTTGTGATGAGATCCAGCACAGGTACCATTCGTTTTGTGGAAGCAATGCATAATTTGGATCAAAAAGAAATTTTGAAACGATTCAATTTATAGGATTGTTTCGGAGTGAAAAGAGGAACTGATATTTTTTGAACCGTTGTTTTATAGATAGAAGTAACAAAATTTATGAGAGTTTTGGAATCAGGATGACGAACAAGTCCATATTGTAGATGAAGTCTGTTGTTTTGGGGCAATAGGAATATGGTTACCCTTGCAAAGCAGTATTGTTAAAGTAGAGTGATATAGTGCTATCAAGATAGGAAGAAAATCAGCGAAGGTTGGTTTTCTTTTTTTGTATAAATTCATTAAAAAGTCTTTTCAAAAACTGCTTTTATATTATAATGAAAGAGGAGAGGTCTTTGTGTCCGGAAATTGTTTTCCGTACTCTCTTGAAAACATTCATATAAGAGAAAGGATTGTGGTTGTGATGACAAACAGGCGTAACTTGCAAGTTTATTCTGAAATCGGTAGGTTGAGGACGGTTCTGCTACATAGACCGGGAAGGGAGATTGAGAATGTCACTCCGGATTTATTGGAGAGACTGTTGTTTGATGATATTCCGTTCTTGGAAATCGCACAACAGGAACACGATGCATTTGCACAGATACTAAGAGACAATGGCGTGGAAGTGTTGTATTTAGAAGAATTAGCTGCAGAATCATTGACAACGGATGAACTCAAACATCAATTCGTCGATGAATTCATTGAAGAGGCAAATGTTGAGGGAGACAAAACCAAAGCGTTGGTAAGAGAAATGCTTTTGGGAATCGACACCAATTTGAATATGGTTATCAAAATGATGGAAGGAATCGAAAAAGCGGAATTGCCTGCATTTGAAAAAACGACATTGAGCGATATGGTAGATTCCGAGTATCCGTTTGTGATAGACCCTATGCCAAACTTATACTTTACAAGAGACCCGTTTGCTACTATCGGAAGCGGGATTTCTTTGAACCACATGAGAACTGTTACAAGAAACCGAGAAACCATTTTTGCAAAATATATTTTCTTATATCACCCAAGATTCAAAGACCAAGAGATACCGAGATGGTATGACAGAACAGAAAAAACTGCAATTGAAGGAGGAGATGAGCTTATTTTATCCAAAGATGTGCTGGCAATCGGAATTTCCGAGAGAACAGATGCCGCATCTATTGAAAAATTAGCAAAAAAAGTTTTTGATACAAACGAAAGTTTCAAAAAAATCCTTGCATTGCATATTCCGAACAAAAGAGCATTTATGCATTTGGATACCGTGTTTACTATGGTAGATTATGATAAATTCACAATCCATCCGGAAATTGAAGGACCTCTTACCGTATATTCCTTAACGAAGGGAGAAAACGGAACGATTAAAATAGAAAAAGAAAGCAAAGAGTTGGAACAAGTACTTGCTGAAGCATTGGGACTTGAAAAAGTTACTTTACTGCGTTGCGGTGGAGGCAATCCGATTGCAGGAGCAAGAGAGCAGTGGAATGACGGCGCAAATACTTTGGCGATTGCACCGGGAGAAGTGGTGGTATATGCCAGAAACCATGTGACAAACAAATTGTTACAAGAAGCCGGAATCAAACTTCACATTATGCCGTCCAGCGAATTATCCAGAGGTCGAGGCGGTCCAAGATGTATGTCCATGCCGTTGTGGAGAGAAGAAATTTAACAGTCAAACAAGATGTTATGCTTAGGAACAGAGCTGACTTGAGAAAAAAGAGTCGGCTCTGTTTTTGTATTTTTTTCGTATGTTTTGATGAAAGATGTCAGATGTGATAAAATAAAACAAGAGCATTTTTGATGATACGAAAACTTAATCAATTTACTGTCAATTCAGATGAAAAAATACTCTCACAATCTTCGTCTTCTCAAAGTTCGTGAAACGGAGTATAGTATTGTTTGATTGGAACAGGAAGTGAACAATGAATGGCAATTTGAAACAGTAATGATTAGGTAATTCAAACAGATCATCGTATGACAAAAATCATCTTGTAAAAAATGACAAATTGTATCGATAGAATAGAGGAAAGACTATGTTTTTTAAAGAAGAAATCAATGAAGAATTATTGGATACTTTGATACCGAATATATTTTTTGAACAACTGTTGCCGATTATGGATGCAAAATATTTGCGTATTTATTTGTATGCCTATTACCTTTGTCAGAAAGACAATGCTTATGAATGGAACAATCAAGTGCTTGCAGAAAAATTGGGAATATCCATTGATGAAGTGTTGGATGCATGGGATTTTTTTGAATTGTGTCACTTGATTGAAAAACATCGTCCCCAAGGTGCGGAAGTTTGGGATTTTTCAGTAGAATTCAAGAATTTGAAACGGTTCTATACTTGCAGAGAGAAGACAAATGCATCATTGGAAAAAACTCTGATGATCAGTCAAAATGAGGAATATCAAAAGATGTATGACAAAATTGAATCTATTTTGGGAAGTCTTGTGATGAGCCATCACAGAAGAGCTATCAATGAGATGATAACAGCATACAATCTCCCGAAAGATTTGGTTGTGGAAGCATTCCGTTTCAGCGTCCACAAAAAAGGTTCTTATTCCGTACAAAAAGCATTGTCCATTCTTCGTATTTGGTATGCGGAAGGAGTGCGTACCGTTGAAGATTTGGAGCAGTTTTTGTTGGAAAAAGGGGATCGGTACGGGTTATATAAGAAAATTCTTTCCTTCCTCGGAGAGTATCGTATGCCGACCAAAGCAGAAGAAGAGATGATGGATAAGTGGTTGGATGATTATAAATTCAGTATGGAAGTGATTGAGGAGGCGTTTGCAAAATCTATCAGTATCAAATCTCCGAATATGAAATACATTGACGGAATTTTGAGAAACTGGCATGAAAAAACATTGGATTTGAATTTGCAAAAAGAAAAGAACAGAGAACAAAAAGACCCTACATTGTTCCGTTTGAACATACTGGAAGGTTTGGGATTGGAGAAAAAAAATCTGACATCGGAAGAACAGGAACAACTTCGATTTTTGTATGAACATTTCAGTATGAAAGAAATTTTGATGACAATTGACTATATCAAAAAGCTGAATCTGGAAAAAAGTATTGTCAATTTGTATCGTTTGATGCAGCATCCGGAATCGGCGGATATTGCAAAACCGATTGTGAATCAACAGACACAATCCATTCGAAAAGAAGAGATTCAAGAATTGTTGACGCAAAAACGAAAGACAAAAGAAGAGCTTAGAAAAGAAGAGCTGGAGCAAGAGATGAAACTGTTCTATCAGAAAAAAGGAAAAAAATTAAAATAGAAAAGATAACCGTGAGACAAAGGAGGGATTAGATGGATCGTAAGACGCAATATATTTATGAGAGAAGACGGGAAGAAGCCAAACGATATTCCGAGGAAAAAATCAAAGAAATTTATCAGAACTATCCTGTTTTGGAAGAAATCGATCGTTTGATTTCCAAATATCATATTGATATCGGACGGGCGAAGTTGTTGCATACCGATGTGGCGGCAATGGAGCAGGAATTGGACAACTATCGTAAAAAAAGAGAACAGTATTTACGAGAAAAAGGTCTTTCAAAAGAAGATTTTGAAGTGAAGTATTTTTGCCCGAAGTGTCAGGATACAGGATATCGCGAAGATTCGGAAGGAAGATATATTCCCTGCAGTTGTCTCAAAGAATTCACCATCAAAGAAATTTATGAAAACTCTAATATGAAGAAGAGATTGGAACAGGAAAGCTTTGAACGATTCGATGAAAAGATATTTGATGATGAGATATTGTATCCTTTGCTGAACGGTGAGGTAGTGACGCAACGACAAAATATTTTGGCAATCAAAAAATCCATGCAATCCTTTGCCAAGAATATCAAAGAAGGCGAAAAAAGTGCTTTGTTTTTCGGACAGGTGGGACTTGGGAAAAGTTATCTTTCTTCCTGCGTGGCAAAAGAGGCGATGCAGTCGGAAAAAACGGTCATTTATTTCAGTGTTCGAGAATTGATAGACTGTTTGGAGTGCTATGTATTTCGCAGAGAGGAATATATCAGACGATATCGTCCGATTACAAGAGAGATGATCTTTGATTCCGATTTGTTGATTATCGATGATTTGGGCAGTGAAATTCCAAACCAATTTGTGCAATCGGAACTGTTCCATATTATCAACAGTCGCATGGAGAGAGGAAAACAGATGATTATTTCAACGAATAAAAATCCGTTGGAATTGAGAGATATTTATGGGGAGAGAATTTATTCCCGTATGCTGATGCATTTTGATTTGTATGAATTTATCGGAGAAAATTTAAGAAGAAGAGTAAGTTTTTCTTAAATCTGAAAAAAGTAGGTATCTTTGTTTTTGTAACAATATACCTACTTTTTAGTTCTGATACTATGTTCTGTTTCTGTTATTAGTTTATATGAAAACTCAATAGATTGTGGATAAACGCAATAGAATGTAATGATGATTAATACAGGAAAGAAGTGTTGTTCATAGAAATTGGATTACTAATATGAGTTTTAACAGAGATTCGTAATTAAGGCTACTGTTCACAGTTTTATGATTCTATTTCTATAGAGGGCTTCTAATGTGTACAATAAAACAGAGTACTTCTTTCAATTTGAAATTTATGACAGTTTAATTGATTTGTCACCTGATATTGCATTTGCGTCGTCTGTTGCTACTTAATAAATGGTTTTCGACAAGGATTCATCAAGGTGTTTGCCTGTTATGGCACTGAAGGTTGTATTTTAGGATTATGATTCTGTACAAGCAAATGTAATGGCACTTTTTGCCAAAATAGAAGATGAGTCGAATACCGGATATGAGATGTGATAGTTTTCGAATAGGAGAGGAGCTTCGGTACATCCAAGCAAAAAGTCTTGTGCTCCCTGTTGCATAAAATCATCCAATAATTTCATCAAAGCATCCGGATTTTTCGGTTGTCCCGACTTGATGGCATAGAGCATATCCATAATCAAAGATTTTCCGTCTTCATCCGGCAACAACAAGTCAACATCTTTTTGTTTGGCGAATGCATCCTGATATAAACCGCATGAATACGTTCCGGTTGTAGAAATAAGTGCAACCTTGTGTACGGTGTCCTTGTGTTTCAAAATTTCTTTTGTGGTTTCTTCTACGATGTGTAGGAAAGGAATATGGATGTGTTTTTTGATTTCATCATAAAAATAGTGTGCGGTGTTGCACGGCATCACAAGAAATTCTGCGCCGGATTCTTCCAAAAAAGTTGCGGATGCAATTAATTCAGATAGGGGGCTGTTTGTCCCGTTTAAGATGTAATTTGTTCTGTCCGGAATTTGTATTCTGTTGTCTATAATCATAGGAATATGTTCCTGGTCGCATGAAGCCTCTGTAAAACGAACAACTTTTGTTGCAAAGTCCATTGTCGCAAGAGGACCCATACCACCGATGACACCCATTTTTTTCTTGTGTTTCATAAAACAATGAGATCCCTTCTACATTCAATCTATAGTAAAACTATATCATTTTTTAAACGATAAAAAAAGTAGTTCCAAAGAAAAAGACTGCGATGTTTCGCAGTCCATACTGGTGTACCCAGAGGGATTCGAACCCCCGACCTTTTGGTTCGTAGCCAAACACTCTATCCAGCTGAGCTATGGGTACAAAACATTGTAATGATGTTTACCCATACAAGTATACAAGCCTTGCCGTGCTTTGTCAACAATTCCAATGAAAAAAGAACAGAAAGTTGCCTTGTTTATCAATACATACGTTGTGTTTTTAGAAATTATTTTATGCAATCATTTGAACCTGTATCATTCCGAAACGTACAAGGATTTTTATTGTTTCAAACAGTATCGACAGAGATATTTCTATTGATTTTTTGTGAAATGGAGTCCTATGCATTTGTTCCTATTTTTTAACGGAAGGATTGTTTGATGATGTGTTTTTGTATCTTTCTTTTTTGATTTGAAACATTTTTGTGTTATAAAGCAGTTTCATCAGGCGGTTCATATTCACCGTTCATCAGTGAGAATTTTTCAAAAGTTTTGTTATGGCAAATACTGTTCGGTTTTTATTATTTTTGTTCCAGCTCTTTTAAGATGCTTTCTCTTTCTTGAATAAGATAGAGTGTATCGGACGGAGTTTGATTGATTGCAATTTGTTTCAGCTCGTTGATTTTTCCTTTTCGAGGAAGGTCAAAGATGATTCCGACTTCTAAATTCGGATAAGTGAGAGCCTCATAGTCTCCATTGTTGTCACCCATATAGAGAATAGGAGCTTTGTGATACAGTTGCTCTAAAGTTTGAATATAATCAGCTTTTCCTTGACTGATTGTCTCTATTTGAGAGGAATCCACCTCTGCTAAAAACTGTGCGCTGTCATTTTGTTTGAGGCGAAAACCGGTAATTTCGCCTTGCTTAAATTCATATCCAAACTCAGGAGAACACCCGAATTCTTCAATAAGAATTTGGTTGGTAGCAGTACAGACATAGACATCAATGTAATTTTCACGCAGGGTTTGAAATAAGTTGACTTGTTCCGGAATGGCCCGAAGTCCTGTTCGATAGGAACAAGATTTTTGTATACCGTTTAATACAAATGAAAAAGTTTTTGTTGTAAGAGGCTCTTTGGTCCAATAAGAAAGAGTATTTTGCGCAAGGTTTCTAAGTTCGGATTCTGTCATGTTGTAAAACAGATACATATCGTTTCCGCCACGCATATTTTTTTGAATACTCGGTTCTGTCAATCGATAGAAGTATGCCATTTGTGCGACGAATGTTTGATAATCGGAGGAAGTCTTCCATTCCTGATCGTAAGCGGTTTGTTTTTGTTGCATTACGATAGGATATCGAAAAATAATATCTTTCACCAAATACTCACCGAACGAATCAGCTGCAACAGTAATGTCTTTTGTAATAACATATGAAAATTCTTCAGTTGTCATGTGGAAATCAAGATGAAACAATTGGTATAAAAAAGTGGCATCTTCCATATCAAAGAGTGCCGAAGTGTCATCCCAATCTGTTACAACATAGTTTCGTTCATATTTCGGTGTAGCAGCATCGCTTTTTCTTCTTTCAATTAAGTCGGATAAGGTTTCGTATGTTGTCTTTGACCAATTTTTTTGTAGTAGCATAACAAAATTCCTTTCTTTTGTACCATGCCTCTTTTAAGATAAATCTGTCGGAAGAGCTTATAAAATGTAAATGAATGGATGAACATTCCTGCTCTGACAGATAGGATAGTATTGAAACATTCCTTTCACGATATCTAATGATAATATCCAAGTCCCAAAAGAGAGATGGTGTGTCATGTACTCTTTGTCTGATAACATTTGTATTCTTTCATCAATCAACTTTTTCAATTTTTCCAAGTCTTTGACTGTCGTTTTATTTTTTATCACGGACACAATCAGAAACAGGAGTATTTTTAGAACTGTATTTTTTTATATCCTTGGGATACAGTCCTTTGTACTTTTTGAAACAAGTGCTGAATTTGCTATGAGAAGAATACCCTACAGCTTCAGCGATATCTTGAATTTTAAGTGAGGAGTTAAGCAGAAGAATCTCTGCCATATTCATTCGTCGTCTTTGCGTATACTCTGTAATGGTGCATTGATATTTTTGTTTAAACAGTTTTTTGAGTTTTGTACCGCTCATAGCGGATATCTTTTCTAAAGTTTTTTGTGAGATTGAGGTTGCATAATGATCATCTATATAATCCACAACATTTTTTAAAGCAACATTATCGGAGATGGATATTGGATTATTGTATTTGTTTAAAAATGAGTCTATCGTTATACTTAGCCATTCTTTTGCTTTTGACTCAAAAAAAATTTCAGCGGCAGGAGATACCATTTTGCAATTTAGTATATCTTTTGCAATTTTCCCTAAGGGTTTGTTTGTGATGGTACTGGTATTAAAAAATAAATCTTCATAATTACAAACTTTATTTTTATAAGATGATAGATAGTCGTCTATCATGGACTGTTTGAAATTTATACCTATTCCTAAATAGGGAGAGTTTTTGTGCAGTATAAATTTATGGTTTTCAGCATTTTTTGTGTTTATAACATAGAGCGAGTTTGAAGAAAGATTTTGGTAAGGATTAAAACTTTCGCCGTTTGCTGTAACTAAATAAGATGAGTAAAAGGAATAGAAATTATCCAAACCGGCAAAACTTGTGTGGATAATCTCTTTTTTTATGAAAACATCATGAATATCAATTGTAAAATTATCGCCCTCATAAAACCAATAGATGCCTTCCGCATCATCTGTATTAAAATGGAATGTATGTCCTGCAGAGGAGTATCTTGTGTTATCGGTGCTTTCATTTGTAGAGAAAAAGCTTTTAACAAAGTTATAAAAATCGCTCATATGTACCTCCGTTTTATATTTTTATCCCAAATAGACATTATCCCGAAAGGACATAGTTAGTCGTATCTGATTGATTTTGTTTTATATACATTTTATAATAAATAAGTGGTAAAAACAAGAAAAAAATTATTTATGCCTAAAGGATATCAAATAAAAGTTCCTGTAATTAGTCTAAATAGGCTATTTATTGAGCTTGTTGAATTAAAAAAGGAGGAGCTATTCATTGGAGAATAAGAAAAAATCAATACTAAAAAGATTAATGCCTTATAGCGGTAAAAAAGGAATTTTGCTTTATATTGCTATGTTTATGTCTGCTGTATCGGGAGTCATGGTTTTGATGCCGATGGTTTACATTCATAGAATTGTGAACAACCTAATTTTAAATGGGATGGTAGATTTTGACTATGTAAAAGAAAACTCAATTTATGCGGCAGTTTTTGCCGGACTCGGTTTATTTGTATATCTGATAGGTCTTATTTTATCCCATATTTTCGCATTTGAGGTGGAGGATAACATTATTAAGACTTCGGTAAAAAAACTGATGAATAAACCGCTCGGCTACTTCGATAACAAAGAAAGCGGACGGATAAGAAATGTAATTGTATCCGGTGCTTCTGAAACTCATTCTTTTTTAGCACATCAACTTCCTGATATGGCGATGACAGTTATATCGCCAGTAGTACTGCTTGTATTTTTCTTTATGTTTAATTGGAAATTGGGGCTTGCAAGTATGGTGCCTATGATTATCGGCATGATATTGATGTCAGCTATGATGACAACTGAAGCTAAGAAAATGAAAGATGAGTATTATGCAAGACTTTCCGATTTGTCTTCTCAGACTGTGGAATATGTCAGAGGAATTCCGGTGGTAAAAACATTTGCACAAAGTGTCGAAAGTTTTGATAAGTTATATTCATTAATCCTTAAAATAAAAGATCTTGTGCTTAAGCTTACTATGAGTTATATGAATAAAATGTCATGGTTTGAAACCGTTTCCACATCAACAGCGTTTTTCTTAGTACCTGTGGCATTACTGTTAATCAAATTTAATGGCAACTTATCTGATGTAGTTGCAGATTCTGTGATTTATTTTCTGATAGGACCGACATTTGCTATTTTTATTATGAGAACGGCGACAATTACACAATTTAGTTATTTTGCAGAACTTGCTTTAGATAAAATTGAAAATATACTTGAATATGATGATTTTATTTATGGCGATAAGACAAGCTCTGATGTCGGAATTGAGTTTAAAAATGTAAGTTTCTCTTATGGCGGAGAAGATGTCTTAGATAATATTTCATTTCAAGTAAATAAGGGAGAAAGAGTTGCTTTGGTCGGCATGTCCGGCAGCGGCAAAACTACTATAGCAAGGCTTGCTGCAAGATTTTATGACATTAAATCAGGTGAAATTTTAATTGGCGGAATTAATATAAAAGATTTTGAAAAAGAGGATTTGATGAAAAAAATTGCTTTTGTTTTCCAAAACTCTAAACTGTTTAAGATGAGTTTAAGAGATAATCTTCTAATCGGAAAATCAGATGCGACGGATGAAGAAATAAACAATGCCTTGGTTAATTCAGGGTGTAAAGAGATAATTAGCGGCTTGGAAAATGGACTTGACACTGTTTATGGAACGAGAGGCACGTATTTTTCAGGCGGGGAGGCTCAAAGGCTTTCTATAGCAAGAGCATTTCTCAAAGATGCAGATATTATCATTTTGGATGAGGCTACAGCTTTTGCAGATCCTGAAAACGAACATTTAATTCAGGAATCTTTTAAGAAGTTATCAAAGAACAAGACAACGCTGATGATTGCCCACAGATTGTCTACTGTAGTAGATGCAGACAAGATACTTGTTATAGATAGAGGTAGAATTGTAGAAGAAGGTAAGCACGCGGACTTGATAGGCATGAACGGGTATTATAAAAAACTTTGGGATGAATACCAAAAGTCTGTAAATTGGAAGATAGGAGGTTAAGATATGGTTTCTTATTTTATGAAACGATATGCTATGTCGGAAAAAGGAGCGATTAACTTAAAAAAAGCAATCATTTCACATACCTTTGTGAATTTAACAAAATTATTTGCACCAATGGTTGCCTTTATGTTTTTGTTCCAGTATATAGGCATTTTGAAAGGAATTGAAAGTTATAATTTTACTATAGTTTATTATTTTATCTTAATAATAGTAATGATGATTGTAATGTTTTTAGTTGCAAGGTGGGATTATGTAAGACTCTACACAAATGTGTATAACGAGAGTGCAAATTCAAGGATTGATATAGCGGAAAGATTAAAGAAACTGCCCCTTTCTTATTTTGGAAAAAGAGATTTGGCAGATCTTGCGGAAACGATGATGAATGACATGAACTTATATGAAACCATATTTTCACATGCTGTTCCTCAAATGTATTCAACTGCTGTTTCTACGGCTGTCATTGCTTTAATGCTACTTATCTACAATTGGAAGTTGGCTCTTGCAGCCTTGTGGGTAATTCCGATTTCAATTCTAATAATATTTTTGTCAAGGAAAATTCAGAAGAAAGTAGTGCAAAACTGGATAGATGACAATCGCAAGGTGTTTGATGATTTGCAGGAAAAAATTGAGCAGATAGATCAAATAAAATCTTATAATTTAGAAGAGCGAATGCTAAATGATTTTTTTGAAAAATTAAATATCTCTACAAAACAGAAAACCAAGGGTGAAATTGTTGCGGGAACACTTACAGGAGTAGCTACCGCGATATTAAAGCTTGGTATTATAAGCGTTGCTGTTGTTGGTGTAAACATGCTTATTGCAGGGGAGATAAATATACTGGTTTATATTGCGTTTTTAATGTTGACAACAAGTGTTTATCTTCCTATAGAGGGAATAGTTACTTTTATATCGATGATAGTTATGCTTGATGTTGTGGTCGGAAGAATAAAGGAAATAAAAACCATGCCTATTCAAGAAGGCAAAAAGCATATGGAAATTACAAATTACGATATTGAATTTAAAGATGTTTATTTTGGATATGATAATCATTCTGTGATAAATGGTGTTAGTTTTACTGCAAAACAAGGCGAAATTACAGCCTTAATCGGTTCGAGCGGAAGCGGAAAAACAACCCTTGCAAAGCTCACTGCAAGATTTTGGGATATAGACAGAGGAAAAATTTTGATAGGCGGAGAAGATATAAGTGAGATTGATCCGGAAACTTTACTTAAAAAATTTTCCATAGTATTTCAAGATGTTATCCTCTTCAATTCAAGCATAAAAGATAACGTTAAAATCGGAAAAAAAGATGCTACAGACGAGGAAATAGTAAGGGCAGCCAAAATAGCAAGATGTTATGATTTTATAAATAAAATGCCGGAAGGAATAGATACGATAATAGGAGAAAACGGGCAAAGACTTTCCGGAGGAGAAAGACAAAGAATATCAATAGCAAGGGCTATTCTGAAAGATGCACCGATTATACTGCTTGATGAAGCTACAGCATCTCTTGATGTCGAAAATGAAAGTCTTATTCAGGAAGCGCTGTCTGAACTTATAAAAGAAAAAACAGTTATAGTAATTGCTCATAGACTTAGAACAATAAGAAATGCAGATAAAATTGTTTTGTTAAATGCCGGGAAAATAGAAGCAGTAGGTACAGACAGCGAACTTTATAAAAGCTCAGAATTTTATAAAGCGATGCTTGAAAAATCAAACATTCAGTAAAAATTGATTTAGAAGAATATGATGTGATAATATAAGATGTAAGAATAGATGAGTTTCTTTTGTTCCATATTAAATAAAAATGTAGCAGAAAAAATAGATATTTAAAAAAGAGGAAGTTGCACCGACCCTCAAAGTTAGACCTGAAAAATCTAACGATTGAAGGTCGGTACAGAAGTCTTCTTTTTTTATTTTCAAAAAGCAAAAGAGAGAACAGAAAATGAGGATTGCCGAGTTGATAAAAAAGAATATTTCCGTATACATATACCAAACACTATTTTAAAATGTGGACATAGTATATGATTATGAAAAAGAGAATAAAATATAATGACATGGAAAAAGAAAATTTTTATTATGATGTTTCATCAGTGAATTAGTAGGAACAAGCTTATTCAAAAAGAATGTGAAGATGTAACTTATAAAAATGACAAATAAATTTCTTAATTACACTTGACAAAATCTATCATAAGTTTGACTGTTCATATAGCCATTGAGAAATGGCAATTTCAATATATTCAACAATGAAAGAATATATGGTATAATAAGTAGGAAAAGGGGGATTACAGTATGAATCCATTTATTTATGAAATACCGACAAAGGTTTATTTTGGAGAAAATCAATTACAACATTTGGGAACTGAGTTAAAACAATTCGGTAACCGTGTGTTACTTGTATATGGAGGAGGCTCTATCAAAAGAAACGGAGTATACGATACTGTTATTTCGCAAGCAAAAGAGGTTGGAATGGAAGTATTTGAACTTTCCGGAGTAGAACCTAATCCGAGAGTGGATACAGTAAGAAAAGGAGTTCGCCTTTGTAAAGACAACAACATTGATGTTGTATTGGCTGTAGGAGGAGGCTCTACCATCGATGCGGTAAAATTTATTGCAGCAGGTGCTTGTACCGAGGCGGATCCTTGGGACTTTTTTACAAAAGGTGCTGCGATTGACAGCGCGTTGCCGATTGTAACAATCTTAACTCTTGCGGCAACAGGTTCAGAAATGGATTCCTGCGGTGTTATCAGTAACGAGGAAACGAATGATAAACTGGCACGATATTCGGATTATCTTTTTCCGAAAGTATCGTTTTTAGATCCGACGATTACCTATAGCGTGAATGAGTATCAAACCGCTTGCGGAGCGGCAGACATGTTATCTCATGTTATGGAAGTGTATTTTACCATGGAAAAAGATTTATATATGTTGGATGCTGTGATGGAAGGTTTGATGAAGACGATTGTGAAATACGGTCCTGTTGCAGTGAAAGAACCTCAAAATTATGAGGCGCGTGCGAATTTGATGTGGGCAGGAAGTTGGGCAATCAACGGATTCATTGCAGGAAGTAAAAATACGGCATGGAGTTGTCATCCGATGGAGCATGTGTTGTCAGCGTATTATGATATTACACATGGACTTGGATTGGCGATTTTGACGCCGAAATGGATGGAGTATTGTCTGGATGAAAGTACGGTAGACAAATTTTATCAATTTGGAACAAATGTGTTTGGAATCAATCCTTCTCTTCCTCCGATGGAAGTTGCAAAAAAGAGTATCGAGCAGGTAAAAACATTCTTATATAAAGATTTGGACTTGAAAAGCACTCTTACAGAAGTTGGAATCGGAACAGAGCATTTTGATATTATGGCAGAAAAAGCTTGTAAAGGGAAGGTATTACCGGCGTTCAAACCGCTTGGAAAACAGGATATCAAATCTATTTTTGAAATGTGTTTGTAGAAGATATGATTTGACTGTGACACAGATTATATTAACCGAAGGGGTGCGATATATCTATTGTTCCATAGAGAAGATGGGATAAAAGAGAACAAGTAGTTTTGTTACAATGTTATTATACGAGGAGGAATCAAATGTACGATCAACCGTTGAACAGTACAGTTTTGAAATCGGCGAGCATACCCAAAGATTTGGGAGATTTTTATGAAGAAATGAAGCCGTTTCGATTTTCGATGATGAAATACGAATGTGTCATTCGGGAAATCAAAACAAAACTGGAAGTGCTCAATAGTGAGATGTCTA
This sequence comes from Filifactor alocis ATCC 35896, assembly GCF_000163895.2. Lineage (NCBI taxonomy): Bacteria > Bacillati > Bacillota > Clostridia > Peptostreptococcales > Filifactoraceae > Filifactor > Filifactor alocis. Next base: position 808,071 of record NC_016630.1, on the reverse strand, counting down.
TTCGAAACAAACGAAATCCGATTAAGATGGTACAGACAAGAATTAAGCAGCCTGCCAGTATTATCGAAAAATTAAAAAGACGAAATTTGCCGATTTCTGTAGAGTCTATGGAAAAGAATTTGAATGATATTGCAGGACTTCGTGTCATCTGTTCTTTTATTGATGATATTTATGAGCTTTCGGGAATGCTTGAAAAGCAAGATGATGTTAAAATTATAGAAATCAAAGATTATTTCAAGAATCCGAAACCAAACGGATATCGAAGTTATCATATGATAGTGGAAGTTCCTGTGTTCTTTTCGGATCACAAGGAATTTATTCGAGCGGAATTACAAATTCGAACGATTGCGATGGACTTTTGGGCGAGCTTGGAACATCATTTGCGTTACAAAAAAAAGACGATTGATTCGGAAGACATCGGTGCAAAATTATTGGAATGTGCGAATGTGATTGCAGATACAGATCAAAAGATGCAAGAAATATTGTATCAAATTATGGATCGGATTGAAGAGAGTGATAAGTAGAGAAATGTCCGGTTTATAAATGATAGTAAACATTATTTTAAATATAGAACGGGTTTTAGTATTTTACCAAGAGAATAAAATACAATAGTACCGAAAAAACAGCTTTTTGTGATAACTTTAATCAGTGATTGGCATGAGTATTTTAGTGAGTCTTATAGACTTGGTCGGTATTCGTATCAAATAAAAATAGTCGGAGAAAACTCCGACTATTTTTTGTGTCAGTTCTCTATATTAGGATAGAGAAAGCGTGTTTAGCAAAATTATTTTTTCTTGATACCATAAGTGGAACGGAAGGTGTCTTTTTTGATAATGACATTATTTTCTTTGATTTTTCTGGAAATAACAAAGGTGTTATCTCCCTTCTTCTCACGAGAAAGAGAAACCACTTTTTTTGTAGTATCTTGAAGCGCAACCAACTCGATTGTAATATTCTTATTATCAGCGGTTGCCTTAATTTTTACGGGAACTTTGTAGGTGTTTTTGAACTTAAAGTTCAAAGAACCGTAGTTTACAGCTGCATCATATCCTGCAGGATAGTAGGAGATGCGCAAAGAGTGATTTCTTCTTTGAACAATGTCCATTCCGCTGTTTAAGGCGGCATTAAACAAGGTAGAAGACACTTGACAAACTCCTCCGCCATATCCGTCTACAAATTCTCCGTCGGTGATAACTTTTGCATTTCGATAACCTGTTGCTTGAGAAGTAGGACCTACTATGCGGTTGAAATCAAATATTTCGCCCGGTTGTATCACTTTTCCGTTTAAAGCGTTCACAGCTTTTTTTATATTGAATTTTCTGTTGGATGGGGAAGAAGCAAAATTGGAAGTTGATTTTCCAAGAGAAATCACCTTTAGAACCGGTGGGGTCACTTGCTCTTGATTATAGTAATTTTCATCCAAGGAATCTAAGACTTCTAAGTCGGTCGGAACGGTATCATCAGAAGTATTTTCTGTAGGTTCTGTTTCCGAATTATAAGATTGTTCATCGGTAGCTGTGGGATTCGGTGTCTCAGCCGGATTTGGTTCTACATCTGCAAAGACAGCAGAACTTCCGAGAAGTCCCAATAGCAGTGTTGCTGAAATGATTTTTTTTAGTTGCAATCAAAAAACCTCCTTAATTGCGTAGTTTCAATAAATTTATTTTTATAAAAAAGAAATGCACGATTCATTTTGTAAACATATATACGTCTATCATATCACAATATTGTGGAAATAAGGGATTTTTTTTAGATATTACAAAATTGTAATATTTTTGAAAAATAGGATATGAAAAGGACTGATTCAATATATTGTGATTCATCGTGATTTCGATTCGAAAAAGTAAAATACAGTAACTGAAATAGATTAAAATCAATATAGGAGTAAGAGGATGTAGGATTTTGGAAAAACCGACACCGACAAATAAGAATGATGTGACCGAAGAAATCCACTTTGACAGACAGGAATATCAATATTGACTACTCATTAAAGTTGTAATAAAAATTTGCTTTTTCAGTGTTATTACCTTTTATTGTCTTTCTTTATTATCATACACTATGTCTATATTTCATGCGAAAACTCAATAGGAGTTATTTTATTATTTCTTGGAAAATGAAGTATTTGAGACACTTGAAAAAGTTATGCACAGACTCTGTGAAAGTGTAAATCAACTGATGAATGAAACAATCAAAAGTATAACTTATAGAGATTCTATGAGGTCAACAGTTTAACAGGGTTTTAGTATAAAAATGTTGTTTTGTAATGAGAAAGAGAAAAAAAGTTTTCCTTGTAGGACTACAAGAAAAACTTTTTTATCATACTATCTTTATCATACTATCTTTATCATACTATCTTTATCATACTATCTTTATCATACTATCTTTATCATACTATCTTTATCATACTATCTTTATCATACTATCTTTATCATACTATCTTTATCATACTATCTTTATCATACTATCTTTATCATACTATCTTTATCATACTATCTTTATCATACTATCTTTATCATACTATCTTTTTCTTAAAAAATATCTTTTAACTCTTCTGTCAGAGCCGGAATTGCCTTAAATAAATCTCCGACGATACCGTAATGTGCCGTTTTGAAAATAGGTGCATTGGGATCGTTGTTTACTGCAATGATAAGGTCTGATTTTTTCATTCCGCCGATATGAGGAAGTGCACCGGAAATACCGAATGCAAAGTAGATTTTTGGAGCGACTTTAGTTCCTGTAGTACCCACTTGATTTTCTTTTGGCAACCATCCCTTGTCTACCAAAGGTTTTGTACAACCCAAGGCACCACCGACCAATTTTGCAAAATCTTTTACGATTTGAATATTTTTTTCTTCTTGAATTCCAAGTCCGCATGAAACAACAATTTTTGCATCTTTTAGGGATACTTCTTTTCCGGATTCTGTTTCATTTTTGATAAATTCCAACACCTTGGTACGAATATCTTCCGGAGATAATTCAATCGTTTCGTTTGTGATGACTCCTTGTCGAGAGGCATCCGGTTTGTTTCCACGGAATACATTGCTTCCAAGAGATCCGATTTGAGGAAGCGTAGCTGTTAAAATCGTGGAATATAATTTTCCGTCAAATGTCGGTCTAACCCACATCAAATCTGTTTTTTCTTCATTCCAATAAATGTCTGTACAGTGAGCAACAAGTCCGAGTTTTCTTCTTGCTGAAATTCTTCCTCCGAGGTCTTTCCCATTGTTTGTTGCACCGATTAGAATCGCAAACGGTTTATATTTATCAATCAATTGATCCAATACCGTTGTAAATCCGTCTGTTGTATAGTGTTTGTAGAGTGGAGACTCTACATTGATAACTTCATCAGCACCGTATTCAATTAACATTTTTGCAGATTCTTCGTTATTTTCTCCAATGAGTACCGCAACAAGTTTTTCGCCTTTTTGGTCTGCTAACTCGCGTCCTTTTCCTAATATTTCAAGGCAAACTTGAACCGGTTTATTATCTGATTTTTCGATGATGACCCATATATTTTTGTATTCCATTTTCTTTTCTCCCCCTGTTCTATCCAATCAAATTTTCTTTCAAAAGAATGGAAACTAATTTCTTTACAGATTCCTCTTCCGTTGCTTCTTGAATTTTTGTGCCTTTTTCCAACAATGCAGGTGGAAAAACATTGTGAACAATTGTTGCAGAACCGTTACGACCGGAACGATCTGTATCAATACCTACAGTTGCTGCATCTAAAACAGGAATGTCTGCCTCTTCGGCTCTTTGCAATCCTTCGTCTGTCATTTTGCGTGGTTCCTGTGCTTCTCTGCTGATAGTAAGCACAACAGGATAAGAAGATTCTACCTTTTCGATACCGTTATTGGAATCACGGTAAGCAATCACTTTGTCTTCGTATGCTTCTACTTCTCTGACATAAGTGATTTGAGAATAACCGAGCAACTCTGCAACTTCCGGACCGACTTGTCCGGTATCTCCGTCGATAGCTTGTGTTCCTGTGAAAATCACATCAAACTCCCCGATATGTTTGATGCAGGAAGACAGGATATATCCCGTTGCTAAGGTATCTGATCCTCCGTATGCACGATCGCTTGCAAGATAACCGTTGTCAGCTCCCATAGCGATACATTCCTTGATAGATTTTATACCGTCAGGTGTGCTCATACACAAGATACTTACAGTACCTCCGAATTTTTCTTTCAGTTGAAGTGCTTGTTCTACTGCGTGTTTGTCGGCAGGGTTTACAATAGAAGGAACACCTTCACGAATAAGGTTATTTGTTTTTCGATCGATTTCGACATGTGAAACGGATGGAACTTGTTTGACACAGACTAAGATTTTCATAATTGCCTCCCATAAAATAATATTTTATTATAATTGTTAAAAAACATAATGATGTCAAATTTATATTTCTACTTTCTTCTATATATCCTTTTTGGGTAATTTTATTCAAAAATAAGAGAATAACTTTTTGTTTTGTATCTGTTTTTTATTTTCAAATGACACACGATGTTACATTATATTTGATGATTGTTTCTTTTTTACAGAAATCGTATCGACAAGAAGAAAATAAAACGGAAGTAAAAAAACAAAATATGCATATCTGAGAGAGTTTACCTCTGCACCGATGGTTGCAAGCGGAACGGAGAGCATGATGTTCCAAGGAATCCAACCTGCAATGATAATGCAGCTGTTCTCTAAGTAAAGTGCAAGGACTTTTTTGTCAGGAACAATCGGTTCAAAAAAATGTAAGGTCAGCATAGTTCCCAAACTTTGATTACAACCAATCATATTCATAAAAATCGAAGTTATCATCAATGCAAAAAATGAGGTTGTTTTGTTGGCAAAGACAGTCACAATATGATTGATTCGGGAAAGAAGCGGTGTTTGCTGAAAAATCCCAAGATAACAGGCAGAGATAATAATAATAAAAATAACACGAATCATCGATGCAATTCCTCCGCCTGATAACAAAAGAATGGTAGCATCCTGTGAATCGGGACGAAATCCGAAGATAATACATCGTAAGAGGGAAGACAGTGTCATCTTTTGTATCATGACAGATATCACAGATGCACATAGCACGCTGCAACTCATAATGATTTGAATGGGTGTGCGGAAAGCGGAAAGCAGAATCATCAACACGACAGGAATACATACTATCGGAGAAAGTGTGAAGAACTGTTGAAAGGATTCTATTTTTTGAAGAATTTCCGCATTAGATACCTGTTCTGTAGTGTGTAGGTAGTAGAGGAAACAGGAGATAGTAAATGGAATGAAGGCTGTTTTTAACATTTTAATAACAGTTTCATAGATATCAGTTCGTGTTAACTCCGCAACCAATAGTGCACTGGACGACATAGGAGAAGAACGGTCACCGAAAAAAGCGCCTGATATAATTGCACCCGCTGTAACAACAGGATTGATGCCCATTGTATAACCCATAGTCATACATAACACTCCAACCGTTCCTGATGAACCGAAACAACTTCCCAACAGAAATGATACAAAGCTACAGCACAAAAAAACGGACAGGATAAAATACTTTGGGGAAATAATATGAATTCCGTGATATACCATAAAAGAGATGGCACCGCTTGAACGCCAAGTAGCAGTAAGCATTCCGATTAACATCAGAATAATCAGGATGCCTTTGATTCTTTTGATACCAATCATCCACATTCGGAATAATTGTTTGACAGAGTGTCCGCGATAAAAACAGTATGTGGAAAAACAAAGAAGAGAGCCTGCAAGAGCATATAGGATATCTCGTCCCGTCATGATACAAAGACAGATTTGAAGTAAAAACAATAACAGAGTAATTCCTTCAGCCATATAAATTCTCCTCTCTTTCGGAAATAACAGTAATACTTGAAGATATTATACCATATGCTTATCTGAATTTGGAGTGAGCCTGCAAATATCATTCGATACTTCAATATTTTCTGTATTATTCTATTATTCTAAAAAATATATTGAAAAAAGACGGAATATATTGTATAATATAATTAGCAAAAGAGAATTGAGATCATCGTGGGCAGGTACTCTTTTCCTCTTAAGCTGTTTTAGGTATACCGTTTCATCAGTTGTGTTGTAGTGGTGTGCTTTTTTTATACCCTAAAAACCTATGGATAACGTTTTTTACAGTGTTTTGGTTAACATTTTTTCAGTGCATATTGTTTTGCATTATTGAGTGTGAAGAGTATTTTTGAAAAAATGAGGTGATTTGATGGAGTATGATGAAATTAAGGTAGGAGACTCTGCAAAGGTGTCGAAATGTTTTTTGGAAGAAGAAGTTCTGGACTTTGCTAATATTTCCACAGATAACAATCCAATTCACTTAGACAAACAATATGCCGAACATACCGTCTTCAAGAGGAACATTGTCCATGGGATGTTGGTTTCATCACTCATTTCTTCTGTGATAGGGACAAAACTTCCGGGAGAGGGCTCTATCTATATGAAACAGACCTTGGATTTTTTGAAACCGGTTTATTTTGGTGAAGAATGCACAGCAGAAGTGAAAGTGATATCAAAAAATGATAAGAAACGAATTATAGTTCTCGAAACCTCTGTAACTAAGGAAGACGGAAAGACAAAGGTTATCTCGGGGCAGGCAGTTATTAAAAAACTGTAGTGTTATTTTTAAAATTTAAATGATTGGGAGGTATAGTGTTATGAATAACGATTTTTTAAAAAATATGGTAGAATCTCAAAAAAATATGATGGCAATGTGGCAAGATATGTACAAAAACATGGCGCATACAAATGATGATCCGTATACCAAAGCATTCGGAGATTTTTTAGAGATGCAAAAGAATTATATGAATTTTTTCTCCAGCTTCATGCAACCAACCTCCAACTTTGGAGAGATGCCATTTCCTTTTATGGGCATGAATCAATGGAACGAAACGCAAAAATCAATGAATGAGTATTTTGACAAGTTCAAACAATATTATAATCCGCTTGAAATCGGTAAGACTTTTTCTCCGGCGGTGAAGGATGTTTTTGAAAAGATGATGAACGCTAACACCTATTACTTGAATATGTATCAACTGTGGAGAGAGTTGGAAAATACGAATATCAAACCTGCAACTGATGAGATGAAAAAATTTTCCGCCATGCTGGTTGAGAAGTACAATCCAATCTTCAAAGATATGGTAGTTCCGCTTTTACCGCAGGAGTTTCAGCCTCTTATAAGAAACACCTTTGATTTGTTCAAGACCTATATCGATACAAGTGTCGATTTTTATACACCTTGGACAAATAACTACACGAATTTAAGAGACCTCTTTGTAGAGGGGATGCTTGATGATAAAGCTAAACTTGGAAAATTCTTTGAACTTTGGAGAGAGCAGTTTGACAAAACTTTTGGAGTTATTCTTCTGTCCCCTTCCTTCGGAATTAACAAAGAATTGATTGAACAACAGAATAAAACCTTTGATACCTATGTTGACATGGTGTTACTGGGCATTGATTTTATAACACGTATCTTAGCAGTGCAAAATGAAAACATTGATGATATCATCAAAAAGTACTTTGAAATGGTAGAAAAGGGAAGTCAACCAAAATCATTCAGCGAATTCTACAAATACTGGGCTGAAGAATTGGAACATATTTTGGAATCTTATTTTGCAACTCCTGAATATTCCAATCTTTTAGGACAACTTTCTTCTGTAGCGATGGATTACAAGATTGAGATGCAAAAATTGACTGAAAAATATCTTGAAGAGACTCCTTTGGTAACCAGAAGTGAAATGGACAGCCTCTACAAAACTATTTATGACTTAAAAAAAGAATTGAGAAATGCTAAGAAAACACAAAAACAAAGTTCTTCACAGTCCAAAAATGACAAGGAGGATAATGTGTAGAAAACGCATTAATTTCTAAAGTAAACAGAACAAGAAAAGCAAGAATATATTTTATTCAGAAAAACTTGAAGCGGAAAAAACTGTCTTTTCTCCACTTGCCTGTTAAGGATTGAGTTGGAGAAAGCAGTTTTTTCTGGGTATTGCAGCAGGAAGGAGAACATATATGTATAAGATTTGCGATTGGAAAAAGAACTTTGAAGATAACATTAGGATACAAAGAAAGTTTTTGGAAGGCTTTGAGACGATGATGCATTTGAATGATACAAAACCGGGTTTTTCAGAAAAAACAGAAGTTTATGCAGAGGATAAGATGAGACTTTATCATTACAAACCACTCAAAAAAGATATTGTTTCCGTTCCGACTCTTATTATCTATGCTCTTGTCAATCGCGAGACGATGATGGATTTACAGGAGGACAACAGCTTTGTCAAAAACATGCTTGATGACAATCAGGACTTATATATCATTGACTGGGGATATCCTACGCAAGAAGACATGTATCTGACTTTAGAAGACTATATTGAAGAATATATTTTCAATGCTGTGGAAGCTGTAAAAGAGGATTCCGGCAGCGAGAAGATAAATATCCTCGGAGTTTGTCAAGGAGGGACTCTATCCTTGATTTACAGTGCTCTTCATCCGGAGAATGTCAATGCTCTTGTAACTATGGTCACACCTGTAGATTTTTCGACAGATGACGGTCTTCTCTTTCGTTGGAGCAAAAATTTGGATATTGATAAAATGGTTGATGCTTACGGAGTTATTCCCGGAGACTTTATGAACAATGGATTTTTAACATTAAAACCGATTTCTTTGATGATTAGTAAGTATCTTAATCTTATTGATGACTTTGACAAACCGGATGTGATGCATAATTTTTTGACGATGGAAAATTGGATTTTTGACAGTCCGGGACAAGCGGGAGAAACGATACGCCAATTTATCAACGATTTATACAAGAAGAACAAGTTGGTTAAAGGAGAGTTGATGATAGGTAAAAAACGGGTGAATCTCAAGAATATTACTATGCCTGTCTTAAACATCTATGCTGAAAAGGATCATATCGTTCCTCCTGAGTCCAGCAAGCCTCTTGACCAATATGTAGGAACAAAGGATATTGAAACTCATAGCATTCCTACAGGACATATCGGAATGTATGTGAGCTCCAAATCAAAAAGACAGGTAGCGCCTTTAATCTCAGAATGGCTCAAAAAGAAATCTAAAAGTTTGAAAAAATAAACTTTTTTTGTCAATTATATCAAAAATAGGTAAGATGTATTTCTAAAAAAGAGTAACGATTAAATATTGAACTGAAAGTATTCTATCATAAAACAACTTCATGGCATAGAATAAATCAGAAGGATTGATTTTTTAGAACATAGTAAGGGATAGCAGTAATAGTATCTTTTTTTAATACCATAAATAGTGCAATATAGGAACTGTTCTTTAGTTGCACTATTTTTTTATGCTTGAGTTTAGGACAAAATGTTTTTAGAAAAGTGAAATAAAGTAGAGAAACAGGAACAAATGTCGTATAATAAAACGAGAGAAAGAATCTTAGAATCGACTGAAGAATATTCAGAGAAGAGGGAAGGATGATCATGGTCAGTGTCATTGTTGTTGCGGCAGGAAAAGGAAGCCGTATGAAGTCTTCTGTTAATAAACAGTTTCTGAAACTGAAAGGCAAGGCTGTTTTGCAACATACGATAGAGACTTTTCTGGAAGTAGAAGAAATTGATGAAATGGTAGTAGTTCTTTCTAAGGAAGATGTTGCGCTTTTTCAATCATTGGATTTTTTAGGAAAAGAGAAAGTTAAGATTGCATTAGGAGGGCAGGAACGCTATTTTTCCGTTCGCAACGGATTAGATCAAGTGAGCGAAGATTCCGATGTGATTTTGGTGCATGACGGAGCAAGACCTTTTGTTACCAAAGAGGAAATCAAGTCTGTTATTTCTTGTGCAAGACAAGACGGGGCTTGTATTTTGGCAACGAAGGTAAAAGATACCATCAAAGAGGTAGAGTGTGGGGTTGTTGTGAACACACCGAAACGTGACCGTCTCTATGCTGTACAGACACCACAAGGTTTTCGGGGAGACATTTTGAGAGAAGTTTATGCAATGGATTTCTGCACATTCGGTGATTGGATTCCTACAGACGATGCCTCGCTTGTAGAAAGACAGGGATATCCAATCAAAATAACAGAAGGAAGTCCGAATAATATTAAGATTACAACGCCGATTGATTTGTTGTTGGGAGAGTTGATACTGGAACAGGAGGAATTGCTTTGAGAATAGGGATAGGATACGATATCCATCAGCTTGTTGAGGGAAGAAAGTTGATTGTCGGAGGAGTGGAGATTCCTCATGAGAAAGGGCTGCTTGGACATTCTGATGCTGATGTATTGGTGCATGCAATTATGGATGCGATTTTGGGAGCATTGGGAGAAGGGGATATCGGACGACATTTTCCGGATTCTTCGCAGGAGTTTAAGGATGCGGACAGTATGATATTGTTGTCAAAGGTATGTGAATATATGGTACAAAAAGGATATCGAATCGGAAATATAGATGCGGTTATCATTGCACAAAGACCGAAGATGGCACCGTATATTGATGAAATGAAAACAAAAATTGCCTCTGTTTTACATATACAGAAGGAGAAAGTGAATATTAAGGCGACTACAACGGAAAAACTGGGACCCGAAGGCAGAGAGGAAGGAATGACTTCTCAGTCGGTTGTTCTTTTAGAAGAAGTGTGATATACTATTTAACTGATTTAACAGGTAAGTTGATAGAAAGAATCAGACGGCAACAAGAACAAATCAATCGAATAATATAGATATGTATAATAGATAGTTTGTAACACTTAAAAATAAGGAGGATATTATGACACGAGTACGATTTGCACCATCTCCTACAGGGTTTGTGCATATAGGAAGTTTGAGAACAGCGTTGTATAATTATTTGTACGCAAAGAAAACAGGCGGTACCTATGTTTTGAGAGTAGAGGATACCGATCAAAGCAGATTGGTGGAAGGCGCTGTAGAAGGAATGCTCAAAGCGATGAAGTGGGCAGGTGTTGTCAATGAAGAAGGAGTTGTTCTTTCAGAAGAAGGTAAAGTAACACAAGCAGGAGATTGCGGACCTTATGTGCAATCGGAACGACTTGATATCTACAAAAAATACATTGACCAACTATTGGAAAGCGGACACGCATACTATTGTTTCTGTTCCAAAGATCGTTTGGATAAAGTAAGAGAAATTCAACGAGCAGAAAACAAAGTGCCGAGATATGACGGACATTGCAAAGGATTGACAAAAGAAGAGGTACAGGCAAAAATCGATGCTGGTGAACCATATGTGATTCGTTTGAAATTGCCGGCAAACAAAGACCTTCATTTCAAAGATATTGTGCGTGGAGATGTGGTAATCAATACGAACGATATGGATGATCAAGTGTTGATGAAGTCAGACGGATTCCCTACTTATCACTTTGCTGTCGTAGTAGACGACTATTTGATGGGAATTACACATATTATTCGTGGAGAAGAATGGTTACCGTCCACGCCGAAACATGTATATTTATATGAAGCGTTCGGATGGGAACAACCGACTTATGTTCATCTTCCTAATATTTTGAATCACGACCATAAAAAGCTGTCTAAACGACAAGGAGATGTTGCAGTAGAAGACTTTAGAAAAAAAGGATATTTACCTGAGGCATTGATCAACTACATTGCATTGTTGGGCTGGTCACCTGAAGATAATCAAGAAGTGTTCTCTATGGATGAATTGGAACAGTATTTCAGTTTGGAGAGAGTTTCAAAAAGCGGTGGAGTTTTCGATGTTGCGAAACTGAACTGGTTCAACAATCAGTACATTCGTGAAAGAGATATCAATGAATTGGTAGACCTTTCCATTCCTTTCTTAGTGGAACAGGATTTAATGACAGAAGAAGAGGCGAACTCTAAAAAAGAATGGTTGGCACTTGCAATGGAAACGGTAAGAGAGTCTATGGACTACTTGGCACAATTCCCTGAAAGAATCAAGCTATTCATTTCTGAAGAAGTTGAAGTTTGGGAAGGCGAGGCATTGGAGTTTATGAACTTACCGCATATGCCGAAATTATTGGAAGTGTTGGAACAAAAAATCGGAGAACAGGAAGAAATTACACCGGATTTTGTATCCGACATGTTCAAAGAAATCAAAAAAGAAGAAGGAATCAAAGGAAAAGAGTTGTTTATGGGAACACGTGTCATCTTGACAGGTCAAAACCACGGCCCTGAAATTCCAAAAGTATTGACATTACTTGGAAAAGATAAATTGATGGTTCGTTTGAATCAAGCAAAAGAGTATGTTTTGAACGAAGAGTAAATGATTCTTTGAATCAACTGCAGATTGAGAGACTCCTCTTATCAATCACTAAAAAATAAAATTCTATAGTTCTGCTCCGGATATTAAAAGTAGTTCAGAGCAGTGACTGTAGAATTTTTTGATTACAGAAAAATTCCGTCATTTGAACAAAAATGTAAAATTGTGTTATCACAATCGGATTTTCATTTACAATCTGAACAAAAAATAGTAAAATACAAATAAGGTATTAAATGGGTCGAATGTTTTTTATATTATAAACAACAAAGATTTGATAATTGGCTTATCAGTATATCATTTAGAACTTAGAGAAGTGTGCCGATTTATTTTGTTTCAAAAAACTTATCTGCCTACAAAAATCCAATAAAAGAAGTTGTTTTAGTTGAGAAGGGGAAGGAGATTACCATGTTGAAAGTAAAAACAGATATTGAAATTGCACAAGAGGCAAATATGCTCCCTATTTCTGAAATTGCAGAGAAATATGGAATTTTGGAAAACGAATTGGAATATTACGGAAGATATAAATCAAAAATCTCTTTTGATGCGATTGAGAGATGTGAAACAAAACAGGATGGTAAGTTGGTTTTGGTTACCGCAATCAGTCCAACTCCGGCAGGAGAGGGAAAATCCACAACTTCTATCGGTTTGGGACAGGCGTTGAACAAAATCGGAAAGAACGCTTATATTGCGTTGAGAGAACCTTCCTTGGGACCGGTGTTTGGAATCAAAGGAGGAGCTGCGGGCGGTGGATATGCTCAAGTAGTACCGATGGAAGATATCAATCTTCATTTTACAGGAGATATGCATGCCATTACAGCGGCAAACAATTTGCTTTCTGCAGCAATCGACAATCACATTCATCACGGGAACTCTCTTCAAATTGACGCAAGAGAAATCGTGTGGAAGAGAGTATTGGATATGAACGATCGTGCACTTCGAAATACAGTTGTTGCATTGGGAGGAAAGGTTTGCGGTTTTCCAAGAGAAGATTCTTTTATGATTACCGTTGCATCTGAAGTGATGGCAATTCTTTGCTTGGCAAAAGACTTGGAAGATTTGAAAGAGCGTTTGGGAAATATTATTGTTGCATACAATTTGCGTGGAGAGGCTGTCACAGCAAGAGATTTGCAAGTCAACGGTGCAATGACGGTTCTGTTAAAAGATGCAATTAAACCGAATTTGGTACAAACTTTGGAAAATACACCTGTATTGGTTCACGGTGGACCTTTTGCAAACATTGCCCATGGTTGTAACTCCTTGATTGCAACAAAATTAGCTTTGAAACTGGGAGATATCGTAGTGACAGAGGCAGGATTCGGCGCAGATTTGGGAGCGGAAAAATTCTTGGATATCAAATGTCGTGTCGGAGGATTACATCCGGATGCAGTTGTGATTGTAGCTACCGTTCGTGCTCTCAAAATGCATGGGGGAGTAGCAAAGAACAATCTGTCTGAAGAAAATATCGAAGCGGTAACATCAGGTTTTGTAAACTTAAAACGACAAATTGAAAACATCAAAAAATTTGGAGTGCCGGTAATGGTAGCTATCAACAAATTTATTTCCGATACAGATACAGAAATTAAAGCTCTGTTGGCATTATGTCAAGACATGGGAGTTGTTTGCACCTTGAATGAATGCTGGGAAAAAGGTGGAGAAGGCGGAATTGAAATGGCAAAAGCGCTGGTACAACTATTAGAACAGGAAGAAAGTGCATATCATCCAATTTATGAAGTAGAAGACAGCATTGAAGATAAAATCAACACGATTGTAAGGGAAATTTACGGTGGAACAGGAGCTGTCATTGAACCGAAAGCACAAAAACAAATTGCAAAAATTAAGGAGCTGGGCTTGTCTCATTTGCCGATATGTATGGCAAAAACACAATACTCATTTACTGATGATCCAAGTGTAATGGGAGCACCAAGCGATTTTCATATTACAATCAAGGATGTCAGAGTGTGTGCGGGAGCAGGGTTTATTGTTTGTCAAACAAGCAATATCATGGTTATGCCGGGCTTACCGAAAGAACCTGCAGCGAACAAAATTGATATTGACAATCGTGGAGTTATCACAGGATTATTTTAGATAGTAGACAGATGATACTAAGGTTCTTTCTAATGATGAAACAAGAAATCGAACGAAGGAACAAGAGTAGAACGTTACTGCTTGATAAAAAGTGACGATACAATCAATCACTCCGTTTCTTAACTACCCTAAAAAATTCACTGATGTAAGTTGCCAAGATAAAGGACAGGAGCATACGGTAAATGGAAGTGATGCAATGAAAAAGGGGAGGAATGGTTTTATCGAAGTTTTTCCTGTGGAGGGACTTGGAACATCGTTTGGAATTGTTGTAAATCATTGCAATAGGAAGAGTATCGTTGATAATGACGGAGTACAAACAAATAATGGGATAAAAATATAGGATAATAATAGAGAAAAGAGAGAATTATGATGTTATTCGACAAAACGATGAAAGAGTTTGTAGAACAAACAGCATCTTCTTCTCCTACTCCCGGAGGTGGTAGCGTTGCAGCTTTTGAAGCTGCAAGCGCTGCTGCCTTAATTAGTATGGTTGCAAATTTGACCATTGGAAAATCCGGGTATGAAGAAGTGCAGGAAGAAATGAAGAAAGTGATTGATAAAACAGAAGAGTATCGAACCAAATTTTTGGACTTGATGCATAGAGATGCAAGTTCTTTTGATGAGGCGATGGAGGCGTTTCGCCTTCCGAAAGAAACAGAAGAACAGAAACAATACCGAAGTCAAAAAATTCAAGAAGGATATCAACATGCGACTGTTGTACCGTTTGAAGTCGGGAAAACAGTATATGAATTGTTTGATTTGGCAGAAATTGTGATTGAAAAAGGAAATCAAAATGCTGTTACAGACGGTTTGATTGCAGTTTTGCAGTCAAGAACAGCACTGCATTCCGCTTTCTATAATGTAAAAATCAACTTGTCTCAAATCAAAGACTCTGATTTTGTGGAATCTATGCGGAAAGAAATGGCTACATTAGAGCAACAAGCCAACAGAAGAGAGGAAGAAATCAGAGAGAAAGTGTCATTTTTGTAAATTCGTAAGAGCATATCCATAGTAACTTGAAAGTTTATAATTTGAATGTTCAAGCAAAAAATATCATATATCAGTTTCATGAAAAGGTAATTTTTGATATGATAAAGGGGAAGAACAACTCACTGTTTAAGGAAATTTGTCGAATGTTTTCCGATACAGTAAAATGACAGAGATTTGAAACTTTTATCCAACGAAAAACCGTGAGAGAGAAACAATTACATTAGATGATTCATTCTCTTTTGGAGAGTCTTATATTGGTTGAATACTTCATACCAAAACTTAATCAAATTACTGTAACTTCAAAAAAATACACTCTTAATTTCTTTCTTCTTGAACTTAGGAGAGTGTGTAGTTGCTTGGGGAAATAGGAAGTTAAACTGTGAATGGCAATTTGAAACAGAGACGATATTAGGGAATTCAAGCAGATAATCGTATCAGCAGGAGATAGAAGTTAGGGACACACGAGGCTCAAGCAGAGCCTTTTATCTTAGGTGTCAAGTTGTTTCTTTCAGGGTAACGATCAAATTGAAAAAACGGAGAGGAAAGGATATGGCAGAATATACTGCGTTTGATATATTGGGTCCTGTGATGATTGGACCTTCAAGCTCTCATACTGCGGGAGCTTGTCGTATTGCGAATATTGCAAGAAAGATATGCGGTTCAGATTTCGAATCGGTAGAGTTTTTTTTGCATGGTTCTTTTGCATACACTTACAAGGGACATGGAACAGATTGTGCACTTATTGGCGGAATGTTGGGGTATGATACTGATGACAGTCGAATTCGCACTGCGTTCGAGGATGCAGAAAAACAGAATATGAAGTATAAGATTCACAAGATTGATTTGGGAGAAGAGTATCATCCTAATACCGTAAAGATTTTATTTCATTTTGAAGACCGTGAAGATGAGTATGTGATTGGCTCTTCGATTGGTGGTGGTGCAATGGTTATTGTCAATATCAACGGAATCAAGGTAGAGTATTGTGGAGGGTATCCTACCATTTTGCTACAGTATAATGAACAAAAAGGTGTGATTGCATCCGTATCGACGATTCTTTTGGACAATAACTACAATATTGAGACGATTATGACACATAAGAACACCTTGACCAATGTTGTTACTCTGACAATTGAAGTCGATTCTAAAATTACAGATACTGTAAAAGAACAGATTGGAAATACGAATCGATTTTTAACACAGAAGTATGTGGAGGTGTAGACATTGTTAAATACAGAAAAAGAGATTATAGAAACTTGTAAGAAGAAAAAATGTCATATCTACGACTTGGTGTTGGAAGAAGAGCTTAGAACTTCCAAAAAAACAGAAGAAGAGATTCGTATGCAGTTGAATGAAGTGTTTGAAGTAATGAATCAATCTGCAACAGAACATTTGGAAAAAGCGGAGAAGACAGAGTTTCGAATGATAGACGGATTTGCTCAGAAATGCCATACTTATGCAAAGACAAAAGAGCCTGTTGTGGGGAGTTTTTTGATGGATGCAATGGCAATGGCATTTTCGACAAGTGAAGTCAATAGTACCATGGGCAAGATTATTGCAGCACCGACGGCAGGTTCTTCCGGAATTTTGCCTGCATTGATGGTATCGGCGAAACAACGCTATCAGTTTGATGAAGAGACCATACAAAACGGATTTTTGACTTCTATCGGAATCGGACAAATGATTGGGAAATATGCAACTTTTGCCGGAGCGGAAGGTGGATGTCAAGCGGAATGCGGTTCCGCATCTGCGATGGCGGCGGCGGCATTGGTAGAAATGCTTGGCGGAACACCGACGCAGGTTTTGAATGCGGCAAGCATTACGATTATCAATGTGCTCGGTTTGGTGTGTGACCCGATTGCCGGGTTGGTACAGTATCCTTGTACGTTCAGGAATGCATCCGGGGTGATGAATGCAATGATTGCGGCAGATATCGCATTGGCGGGAGTCACTTCTTTCGTTCCATTTGAAGAAGTGGTACAAGCGATGGGAGAAGTCGGAAATTCTTTAGATGAATCCTTGAGAGAAACAGGAATGGGAGGTCTTGCAGGCACCAAGACAGGTGTGCGTATCCGTAAAAAATTTTTGGGAAAATAGTTTTTTTGTAAAATAGAAAGAACAAGATAATATAGAATGGAAATCGGATAGGTTTTTTGATAGACTTGTGATACAGAAAGAAGGATATTTTGCAGAAGAGATTCTGTAAAATATCTTTTTTATTGGAAAGGATGGATTGTTTGGTCTATATGTCAAAAGTCTTATAAGTAATATCTATTCAATATTATAGTACGAATCGCAGGTTTAAATGATAATAAGAATTTGATGTTTTGATATGATTATAGTTTATTCTCTTTTTGTTAATCATACATGATATCTATATTTCAAAATAGTGTTTGGTCTTAATACTATTTTTAATTCTGTAGCAATCATTATAGGATATTGCATGTTTAGTATGAAAGCGGAAATCAGGACAGCTTTTTTTAAAAGTAAAAACCGCCCATCAAAGATGAACGGTTTTTAGCTTTATGATAATAAGGAGAAAAAATTTGAAAAAACTTTAGGGTTTACTGTAATACAATTAATCGTGTTGCTTTTAACACAGTTGTGTCAGAGCCTTCTGTTACAGGAACATTAGCAGGCCATATCAAACATGTGGAGTTTGCTTTGATTGTAGTCGGATCGATTTCTTTTCCGTCTTCATAAGCAGTGATATTTTTGGATTCAACATCTGTTAAATCCCATTTTTCATCCATGGTATCCGTTAAGAACAGACCCGCATCTGTTTTTTCAACAGAAGCAACACCAATATATTTCGGTGGTGTCATCACAGCGGTATTGGTAGCAATTACATAAGCAAAAGTTTGAGGAGGTTCACTGGCTGTAAATGCAATGGATACCCAAGCATAGATTTCATCGCCTTCTTTCAAGTCATCTATGGATACTTTTTCGCCTGTTTCAGCGTTGACAAACGCTGTTTTGTCGCCGGAAGTATTCAAAACGATTTTGTTGAAATCGGCATTTCCTTCTTCAGCCGGCATATTTTTATCTTCAATTACAATTTGACCGGACTCTTTGTCAACAGAAATAATTTTACCCCACTGTAACAAAGATTCTCCAGCCATGTCCTCATTGGTGTTACCGGTTTCATCTGTGGAATTTTGTTCTGTGACATTCGGATCAGTTGTACTTTTGTTTTCGGTAGCTTGGGAGTTACATGCTACTAAAGAGACTGACATTAATCCGATTCCTAACAATGCTGCTAATTTTCTTTTCATAACAAACATCCTTTCTTTTTTATTTAGTGTTTAATGTTCTGTGTAAATTTATGATTCTTGCTGAACTTCTTGTGAAAATATGTTTTGAAAAAAATATGAATAGCATGAGAGTACTAATATTTTTCCAATAAGAAGAATGGCAAGTTTCATGTCCAGCTACAAAGTAACATATTCTTTTTTGGATTTCAATATAAATGACAAGACTGTAAAGTTTTTGCTATTACATTGTTACTATTTCGGCACACATTTAACACAAACATACTGTTTGTAAAAAAACTATGGAAGAAACTATTGTAAATAAATTCATAGTTAAAAGTTGACAATAAGGAAAAAGTATGCTATTACTATTAGAGTAATAGAGATAAGATGATTTTATTTCCTATCGTAAGGAAGTAACTTTGTTTTGTATCATGAATGAAAAATGAAAAAAGGAGAGAATGATGGAACAATTAAACAGACAAACCGCAGTAAGGGATATGACTCTTTGTGCAATGTTCACGGCATTGATTATTGTAGGAGCGTTCATTCGCATTCCGATTCCGTATGTACCGTTTACGTTACAATTGTTATTTACCATGCTGGCAGGGCTTTTGTTAGGGAAGAAATTAGGTACAATGAGCGTACTTCTTTACATAATCCTTGGATTGATAGGAGTGCCTGTATTTACAGAAGGTGGAGGTTTGATGTATATTTTCAAACCGAGTTTCGGATATATCATCGGCTTTGCAGTGGGAGCTTATTTGACGGGAAAAATTGCACATGAAGTCAAAAATCCTTCTTTTGGAAGATTGCTATGGGCAAATATTGCAGGATTGATGGCAGTATATGGATTTGGAATGGTGCATTGTTTTGTCATTATGAACTATTATTCGGGTGCAGGAATGACACTTTGGAATCTGATTTTGTACTGTTTTCTGTTGATTGTACCCGGAGATTTGTTCTTATGTGTTGTTGCGGCAATTTTGATGAAACGCTTGTTGCCTGTTCTTCATCAATATCGATAAAAAAATAAAATTTAGTTGGCTATTATCATGAAGTAGTCTGTATGCGGAATCATCACAAAAAGGGGGGTATGTTCCTATGAGCAAAGGTATTTTTGTGACAGGAACAGGAACAGATGTTGGTAAGACTTATGTAACGGCATTGCTTGCAAAAAAAATGCGAGAGTATGGTTACGATGTAGGCTATTACAAAGCGGCATTGAGTGGAGCAAACAGTATTGCAGAGAGTGATGCGGGATATGTGAACAGTATTGCACAAATCAATCAAGAGGAGAGCACGCTGTTGTCATATCTTTATCATGAGGCGGTATCACCTCATTTGGCTGCAAAATGGGAAAATCATCCTGTAGAAATGGAAGTTGTTAAAAAAGGATATGAAACCGTTTGTAACAGGTATCCTTATGTCATGGTAGAGGGAAGCGGCGGAATTATCTGTCCGATACGATACGACAAAACACAAAAAATATTTTTGGAAGATATCATCAAAATGTTAGAGTTGCCGTCTGTTATTATAGCGCACGCAGGACTCGGAACCATCAATGCTACCGTACTTACCGTAGAGTATATGAGAGCAAGAAACATAGAGATAAAAGGGATTATCCTAAACTTCTATACAGGAAGTGAAATGGAACAAGATAATATCACAATGATTGAAGAAATGACAAATATTCCGGTACTTTCTACATTGAAGCAAGGAATGACAGATTTGGAGATCAGCAAGGAACAAATTGCAACATTATGGGGGAATGAGCAATGAAATCAATGGTAGATTGGCAAAAAGAAGATGTGAAATATATTTGGCATCCATGTTCACAAATGAAAGATTATGAAGAATTACCGCCGATTATTATCGAAAAAGGGGATGGTGTTCATCTGTATGATATGGATGGAAAAGAGTACTTAGATGTGGTTAGTTCTTGGTGGTGCAATCTTTTGGGGCACTGCAATACAAAGATTACAGAAGGAATCAAGGCACAGTTGGACCAATTGGAGCATGTTATTTTCGCAAATTTTTCTCATCAACCTGCAATTAGATTGTGTCAGAGGTTATCCAAAATCATTCCTGAGGGACTGACAAAATTCAATTTTTCAGACAACGGTTCGGCTGCAGTGGAGTGTTCCTTGAAAATGGCATTTCAATATCATTATCAAGAGGGGCATCACAGAACAAAGTTTATGTGTTTGTCTGACGGATATCATGGTGAAACGATTGGAGCACTTTCGGTTGGAACATTGGATTTGTATGCAAAAATCTATCAACCGATGCTGATGGATGCGATTCGAATCGATGCCCCGGACTGTTATCGTTGTCCTTACGGAAAGTGCAGAGAAAATTGTCATGTAGAGTGTTTTGAAAAGGCGGAACAGGAATTTGAGAAATATGGAAAAGAAACCTGTGCGATGATTGTAGAACCGTTGTTGCAAGGAAGTGCCGGAATGAGAATGTATCCGGCTCAATATTTGAAAAAACTCAGAGCATTATGCGATGAATATGGTGTTCTGTTAATTGCCGATGAAATAGCAACGGGTTTTGGACGAACGGGAAAGATGTTTGCTTGTGATCATGCCGGAATCAGTCCTGATATCATGTGTATTTCCAAAGGATTGACAGGTGGATATATGCCGATGGCAATTACCATTACAACAGAAAAAATCTATCAGGCATTCTACTCTGACTACAATGAGGGCAAAGCATTTATGCACAGTCATACTTATAGCGGAAATCCTCTTGGATGTAGTGCAGCACATGCGGTGCTTGATGTGTTGGAAGAAGAGCGTATTTTGGAGAGAGCAAATGAAACGGCAGAATACTTGAAAGAACAAATGCATCAGCATTTTGGAAGTCATAAAAATGTAGGAGAGATTCGGACATTAGGATTGATCAATGCAATGGAGCTTGTGACAGACAAAGAAACCAAAGAAGGGTTTGATTCCAAAGAGAGAGTAGGGTATCAAATTTATAAAGAAGCTCTAAAAGAAGGATTGATTCTTCGTCCACTTGGAAATGTACTCTATTTTAATCCTCCTCTTACCATTACCAAAGAAGAAATTGATGCAGCGATTGCACGAACGGAAATTGCAATGAACAAAATATTGGGCTAAATGGGATTGGTGTAGAAAAAACAAATCTAATCATGGCAGTCTTCATCAGTTAGAAATGAATATACGATAGATTGTCATTTTACCGATTTTCATCACAAGTGAGATATAGGTTCGTTGTAAGACGAATATTTGATAGTATGATTTTAATATTTATTACGCAAAAAAACGACCGGGAATAGATTTCCGGTCGTTTTTGTAATAGATTGTTTTTATCATTTGTTTTCTTACATATTCATAAATAACTCAATATCGTCTTCTACTTCACCGATGGTTGCGATTCCGAAGTTTTCTACAAGGACTTTTGCAACATTTGGAGATAAGAATCCCGGTAAAGTCGGTCCTAAGTGAATATTTTTAACTCCAAGGTAAAGAAGTGCCAACAATACGATTACTGCTTTTTGCTCATACCATGCAATATTGAAAGCGATAGGCAATTCATTGATGTCATCTAAGCCGAATACTTCTTTCAATTTCAATGCGATTACCGCTAACGAGTAAGAATCGTTACATTGTCCTGCATCCAATACTCTTGGGATGCCGTTAATATCAGGTAGGTTCAGTTTGTTGTATCTGTATTTTGCACAACCTGCTGTTAGGATAACAGTATCGTTCGGTAGTTTTTGTGCAAATTCAGTATAATAACTTCTGGATTTCATTCTACCGTCACAACCTGCCATAACAAAGAATTTTTTGATAGCTCCGCTTTTTACCGCTTCTACGATTTTGTCAGCTAAGGAAAGAACTTGATTGTGTGCGAATCCTCCTACGATGATTCCTGTTTCAATTTCTGTTGGCGAAGGTAGTGTTTTTGCAAGAGCGATGATTTCAGAGAAGTCTTTCTTTCCGTTTTCATCAGCTGTAATATGTTTACATCCCGGATAACCGGTAGCACCTGTTGTGAAAATTCTGTTTCTGATTTCTTCTTTTCTTGGCGGAACGATACAGTTTGTTGTAAATAAAATTGGTCCGTTGAAGGAGTCAAATTCTTCTACCTGTTTCCACCACGCATTTCCATAGTTACCTGCAAAGTGTTCATACTTTTTGAACTTTGGATAGTAGTGAGCCGGAAGCATTTCGCTATGAGTATATACGTCAACTCCGGTTCCTTCTGTTTGTTCCAACAACTGTTCCAAATCTGTCAAATCATGTCCTGAAATCAGGATTGCAGGATTGTTTCTTACACCGATGTTTACTTTTGTAATTTCAGGATGTCCGTATTTGCTTGTATTTGCCTCGTCAAGGAGTGCCATAGCTTGTACTCCGATTTCTCCGGTTTTCAATGTTAATTGAACCAAGTCATCTATAGTAAGGGAATCATCCAATGTAGCTGCTAAAGCTTCGTACATAAAGGATAGTACATCAAAGTTCTTTTTCCCTAAGTTCCATGCATGCTCTGCATAAGCTGCCATACCCTTCAATCCGTAAATAATCAGCTCTCTCAGTGAACGGATATCCTCGTTTACGGTTGCCAGTACGCCTACAGTGGATGCTTTTAACAACATTTGTTCTTTTGATTCTACAACAAAAGTTGATGCATCATGCAAATTTTCAAGTTGAGTATTCTCTCTTAAACGGTCACGCAATACGAACATTTTTTTTATTTGATTTTCGATTGATTCTTCATCGAAATTAGCATTTGTAATGGTCATGAAAAGACTGTTCAAGAATTGATAGTTCAATTCATCCAATTCTTTAATATCAATTTTTTCTTCCACTACGATGTTGGAAACTCCTTTTACTGTGTATATCAATAAATCCTGAAGTTTTGCAACATCTTCGGTTTTACCACATACCCCTTTTACAGTACAACCTATTCCTTTCACAGTTTCCTGACATTGATAACAAAACATACTCATTTAATCTTCCCCCTCTTTAATTTCAAAAATATTGATTACATCTGCATCCGGACAACAAAACCTTGCTCTTCCGGTGTGTGAAACAGGAAGTGTTCCTCCGTATCTCACAATATCAATCATTGGAAACAGTGTATGCATCACTAAGGGACACAATGCCCCTCTATCGTGATCATAGTCCCAACTGTCTCCTATTTTGTGTCCCCTGTGGCACATCCCCTTGCCTACCTTATCAACCAGGGTGATGGTTATTTTTGGTCTTTTGGACATGATAGATTCACCCTTTCTATATCATTCAATCCCATTTATACTACTTATTCCAAGGTCAACAGAAGAGCCATTTTGAATTTTTTATCCGCTTTTACATAGTGTTTTCCGGCTTTTGCAAAATGGAAATTTTCTCCTGACTTTAGGACATGTTCTGTTCCTTCATATCCGATAATCGCTTCTCCATCCAATGCAAAGATAATTGCTTCTCCCGGTGCAGCGTGTTCCGATAATCCGGTTCCAGCATCAAATGCCATTACAACAAATTTCATTTTGTCGTTGTGAACAACATCCATATTTACAATTTTTCCATCTTGGTATTGCACTAAATTACTTAATTGAAATGCTTCGCCCGCTTTTACCACTTTATTCATAATACTGTCCCTCCTGATTGCTATTTCAGTAAATATTGCGCCTGATTTCGATTTCATACCAACCGGTACATCAAACGGCGTAACAATACTTTCATTTTCTTTTAGTTTTCCTATCTCGTCAGAAAATCCGTATAGTTCTAATTCTCCCTCTGCTAAGATGATAAGCTTGTAGTACGGGAACAACTCTGCGCTGATATCGGTATCTTGTGCCATTGAAAAATAGGAGATATAGTTTTCGCCGCCATGTACTTCTTTCGATATGGTGCAACCGTCTACTGCCTTATTATCTCTTGCTATGGAAAATACTTTACCTGCCTCTTCTTTCACCTTGCACTCATCTCCTTTTAGTTGTGTGATGCGATAAGTTCTTTCAATTTTGCAATTAATATGTCAACATCCATGTCTGCTTTTTCACTCATCATAGCTATGTCCGCTTTTCCCAACATAGGGGTATTCAGCAATTTGAATTTATCATTTACTTTTATAATTTCCTCTTTTAACCAAGGATATTCGTTTAACAAATCTTTCAATTTGGTTTTGCTTGTAAGTTCCATAATTTCCTCCTTAGATTATTTTTTTAGACTACTTTGATATCCGGATTTTTTTCACCGAATTTTTCTTTTAATGTTTGAACGATTTCTGAACGTTCTTTACCTTGAGATTCCATTTGTTTGATTGTCTTATATGCTGTAAACAAGGTGGATGGACCTATTTCAGAACTGAAATATCCGATTCCCTGATTCCATACCAGCAATTCAAACACATCATCCAAAGCTGCGCTATCAAGCCCGAATATATATGCTTTTACCAGTTCTCTAGTAGCTTGACGCATTCTTCCTGCTCCGACTGCATTGGTTAAAGATAGCAATAATCTGATTTCGTATGGAAGATGTCTCTTGTTGTCATTCCATGTAAGATCCCAAAATTCTACTGAGATTTTTCCAAGTTCTTTATCGATAATCGGCATATTAGTCAATGCTGCCGGACGCATAGGAATATCTTTTTCTTGTTGTTTTACTACTGCTCTGTAAAAATGAGCATGGAATTCAGATTCTGTTACTTTTTCTGTATGATGTTCGAATCCTAAATCTTCCATTACTTCATAAAGAGGGATGGGATCAAAGGTTTGTATCACAGTAACTCCTTGACCTTGTGGCAACTCACTCATTTGCTTTTTCAAGCCTTGAAAAAAGTTTCCAACAACACCTCTCACATCAATTTTTTTGAATTCGTTTACTTTATTTTTCCAATCTGTATAAGCCATTGTATACCTCCTGTTTCTCTCATGTTTTTATAAAATAATCTTAACTTGCTTAAATCTTATCTTGTCTTAATCATACTCTACCTTGAATAATTCGTATGTGGTTTTAACCACTTTTTTTATTTTTTTTATAAATCTAAAATTTTGCCGTCTCTTGTAATGGTGATAATTTGCCATGGGATAAACTTACCGCTGTTACGAAGTGCAGTTTCTGCTGCTCTTTGCATTCCACCACAACAAGGAACTTCCATTCTGACAACAGTAACGCTTTTGATATCATTTTCTGCTATGATTTGTGTCAATTTTTCAGAGTAATCGCCTTCATCCAGTTTAGGACATCCTATCAATGTGATTTTGCCTTTCATAAATTCATCGTGTAAATTGGCATAAGCAAATGCAGTACAGTCGGCAGCGATCAAAAGCTTCGCACCATCAAAGAACGGCGCTTTCACAGGAACCAATTTGATTTGACATGGCCATTGTCCAAGTCTTGAAACAGGCTTTACATATCCTATATCTGTTTGTACTGTCTCTTCCTTCGGTTTATCAAATGTCATAAATCTTGCACCCGAACATCCTTGTCCCGCTGCATGCATTGACATCTGTAGTTGTATTTGTTTTTCGTGTTCAGTCAAGTTATTATTCTCCGTTAGTAATTTTTCAGATAATAATTTTTCAGCTTTTTCCTTTTGCATTTTTTTTACGGCTTTTTCATCGTATGCCGGAGCTTCTCTTTCTTCAAATGTAATAGCTCCTTGAGGACAATTCGGTAAACAGTCGCCAAGTCCGTCGCAAAAACTTTCTCTTGTCAACTTCGCTTTGCCATCTATGATGTCTATCGCCCCTTCGTGACATGCTGTTACACATATTCCGCATCCGTCACATTTATCTTCGTTAATTTTAATTATTTTTCTTATCATCAATATTTCCCCCTATAATGATTTCCTTTGACTTTGTAATTACAGTATAGTATAGTAACTACAGAAAATAAGTGGTAATTACCACATTTTAGAAAATTATTGAGGAGTCATTATGAAACTTGAAAGAATGAAAAAATTTGTGATTTTTAAAGGAATGTCTGATGAAGAAATTCAGTCTGCTCTTGAAGTTCTTCGCTATGAAGAAAAGAGCTATGAAAAAGGAGAAACCATCTTATATGCAGGCTCTACCACAAAAAAAATGGGAATCGTGTTATCCGGAAGCGTTACGGTAGAAAGTATTGACTTATTGGGAAATAAGACCATACTTTCCTATATAGGAGTCGGGGATTTCTTTGCGGAAACCTATGCGTTTTTGGGAAATGAACCTTTGGCAGTCGATGTTTGTGCCAATGAAACTTGTAACATATTTTTTTTGAATATCGGAAACATAACAACATCCTATCACTCAGGTTTTGAATCTTGGAAAACAAAACTAATCACAAATCTGCTCACCATATCCACACGGAAGAATTTGTTTCTTTCCAACAGAGTATTTCATACGAGTTCCAAAACAATTCGAGGAAAATTGATTTCGTATTTAAGTTTTGTTTCGATCAAAAAACAAAAAAATGAATTTACAATCCCGTTTGACAGACAACAGCTGGCTGATTATTTGAATGTCGATAGAACCGCATTGTCAAAAGAGATAGGCAAAATGCAGAAGGAAGGTTTGCTTGTGTGCAAAAAAAATCATTTTTTACTGAAAGAAAGTATCTATCAAGACGCTGATATGTTCTAAAAAATAGTTAAGTTGTTATTCTATGGAATGAAGAAAGCATAGAATATTTTTGTCATGAAATTTGCAAATTTTTGTTCACTGATACTGTTTCAGTTGTCAATATCTATGGTATTATTATAAACAACTATTTTAAAAAATACAAAATATAGAAAGTGAGTGCAAGAGATGCAGATTTTGAAAAGAAGTGGAGAAAAAAGAGAATTTGACACTTCAAAGATTGAAACAGCGATTCAAAAAGCGTTTTTGAGCGTAGGTCTTCCGGTTGATTCCGAGAAGATTAGGAGTATGGTAGATACCATCGAGGAGAGAGTGAGAACACAGTTTCCGAAAGGGCATATCGTTACAGTGGAAGAAATTCAGGATTTGGTAGAAATTGTGTTGATTGAGAACAACTACTACGCTGTGGTAAAATCTTATATTCTATATCGAGCAAGTCATCATACGATGCGAAAAGTGATAGAAGACTTTGAGGATTATTTTTCGGATAAATCGATTGTGGAGGAGTTAAGAGAGATACAAAAAATTTTTACGGAAGATGTTTACAATCTTACCTTTCTGTTCCAAAAATTCAAAGCTTTTATCAAAACAAATATGACAGAAGAAGAATATTTGGGCATCTTGATTCGTGCGGCAAGTGAACTGACAAGCAAAGAGGCTCCAAAGTGGGAGTTTGTTGCGGCAAGACTTTTATCTTTGCAACTAAATAAACGAATTGAGGAGAGAGCCAATC
This sequence comes from Filifactor alocis ATCC 35896, assembly GCF_000163895.2. Taxonomy (NCBI): domain Bacteria; kingdom Bacillati; phylum Bacillota; class Clostridia; order Peptostreptococcales; family Filifactoraceae; genus Filifactor; species Filifactor alocis. The sequence continues at coordinate 780,183 of NC_016630.1, read as the reverse complement.
GATTAGAATTATATTCTTTTCGTGATAAAATCCATTACTTAACAAAAGAAAAACGCTATGGAGACTATATTTTGGAACAATATCAAGAGGATGAAATTGATGAACTGGAATCCTATTTGAAACAAGAAAGAGATTATTTGTTCAATTACAGCGGACTGGACTTGGTAATCAAGCGTTATTTAATTACCGATAGAGAAGGCGAAGTATTGGAGAAAGTCCAAGAAATGTTTATGGGAATTGCAATGCACTTAGCGATTCCGGAAAAAGAGAATAAGGTGAAATGGGCAAAAAAAATCTACGATGTCATCAGCCAACTGAAGGTAACGATGGCAACGCCGACCATGTCGAATGCACGAAAGCCGTTTCATCAGTTATCTTCTTGCTTTATTGATACAGTACCGGATACCTTGGATGGAATTTACCGCTCCATCACCAATTTTTCACAGGTGTCAAAGCATGGTGGAGGAATGGGACTTTATTTTGGGAAAGTTCGTGCGATGGGTTCGGATATTCGAGGGCATAAGGGAGTCGCAGGAGGTGTCATCCGTTGGATTAAGTTAGCGAACGATACCGCTGTTGCAGTGGATCAGCTGGGAGTTCGTCAAGGTGCCTGTGCGGTATATTTGGACATTTGGCACAAAGATGTGCCGGAGTTTTTGCAGATTCGTACGAATAACGGAGACGACCGTATGAAAGCTCATGATGTGTTTCCTGCAATCTGTGTTCCGAATTATTTTTGGAAATTGGCAAAAGAAAATCGTGATGCCAACTGGTATATGATGTGTCCTCATGAAATTGAACAGGTAAAAGGTTTCCGTTTGGAAGATTGCTATGGAGAAGAATGGGAAGAAAAATACCAAAGTTGTATAGAAGATTCCCGCATTGACAAGAGAGTTATAACAATTAAAGATATGGTGCGATTGATACTGCGTTCAGCAATCGAAACCGGAACGCCGTTTGTGTTCAATCGTGATATCGTCAATGAATACAATCCGAACTCACACAAAGGAATGATTTATTCATCCAATCTTTGTACGGAAATTGCACAAAATATGCAAGCGATTGAATCAATTTCGACAGAAATCGTTGTTGTGGACGGGGAAGAAATTGTTGTAGAGAAGAACAAAGCAGGAGATTTTGTAGTATGTAATTTAGCATCGTTGGTTCTTGGAAACATAGATGTAAAAAACAAAAAAGAGTTGGAAGAAGTGGTGTCTACTGTTGTAAGAGCATTGGATAATGTCATTGAGTTAAATTACTATCCTCTTCCTTATGCAAAGATAACAAACCAAAAATATCGTGCTATCGGGCTTGGGACAAGCGGATATCATCACAGTTTGGTTAAAAACGGAATGCTATTTCAAAGTGAGGAGCATCTGAAATTCGCCGATGAAGTGTACGAAGATATCAATTATTTTGCAATCAAAACAAGTTGTGAGCTGAGTAAAGAAAAAGGTGCTTATCCTTACTTTGAAGGTTCCGATTGGAGCAACGGAAATTATTTTGATAAGAGAAACTATCATTCAACTCGTTGGAATGAGCTGAGAAAAGAAGTAAATCAATATGGAATGAGAAACGGATATTTGATGGCAGTTGCGCCGACAGGTTCCACATCTGTTATTTCAGGTACGACGGCATCGATTGATCCTGTGATGAAACGGTATTTCTTGGAAGAGAAGAAAGGACAGATTGTTCCTCGAGTTGCACCTGATTTGACGGCAGAAACTTTTTGGATGTATGAAAATGCTCATGAAATTGACCAAAATTGGGTGATTCAATCCGCGGGAATCAGACAGAGACACATTGACCAATCACAGTCGGTAAACCTGTATATCACAACAGAGTTCAGCATGAGTCGCATGTTGAAACTCTATATCAGTGCGTATGAACATGGCGTAAAGACAATCTACTATGTGAGAAGCAAGTCGCTCGAAGTCGAAGAGTGTGATAGTTGCAGTGCATAAAAAGATTCTGTAACTGAATCGGAACAGCAGAGAAACGGAAAGAAAGAATGAAGAAATAACGAAGATAAGTTCCTTTTTTTACAAGAGAATAACAAGGAATGTGGATAAAAGAGGGGGAGAATGGTGGAGGAAATTAAACGAAAACAGCTGTTCAATGAAAATGGAGATATTGAACTTTCCAAACGCAGAATGATAAATGGAAATACAACCAACTTGAATGATTTCAACAATATGAAATACACGTGGGTAAGCGATTGGTATCGACATGCCATGAATAACTTTTGGATTCCGGAAGAAATCAATTTGACACAAGACATCAAAGATTATCGTAATTTAGAAATTGAGGAAAAAGAAGCTTATGATAAAATTCTATCCTTTCTAATCTTTTTAGATTCCTTACAAACTGCGAATCTTCCTAATGTCGGAGAATTCATTACTGCAAATGAAGTGAACCTTTGTCTTACGATACAAGCATATCAAGAGGCAATTCACTCCCAAAGTTACGGATATATTTTAGATAGTATCTGTTCTCCTGAAGAGAGAACGGAAATCCTGTATCAATGGAAGGATGATCCGTTTTTACTTGCTCGAAATAAATTTATCGGAGATCAGTACAATGACTTCTACTACAATCGTACAAAATATAATTTGGTAAAAACAGTCATTGCGAACTATATTTTGGAAGGAATTTATTTTTATTCCGGATTTATGTTCTTCTATGCTCTCGGAAGGAATGGCAAAATGCCGGGAACTGTTCAAGAGATTCGATATATCAACCGAGACGAGAATTCACATCTGTGGTTGTTCCGTTCCATTATTTTGGAGCTGAAAAAAGAAGAACCGGAACTTTTTACACCGGAAAATATCGAAGTGTTTCGTAATATGATTCGACAAGGGGTCGAAGAAGAAATCAAGTGGGCGAACTATGTGATTGGAGATCATATCAAAGGATTAACGATGCAAATGGTGGAAGATTACTTGAAATATTTAGGGAACTTGCGCTGTAGGGGATTGGGATTTGAGCCGATTTATGAAGGATATCAGAGAGAGCCTGAATCCATGTCTTGGGTCAGTGAATATTCTGACCCCAATGCAATCAAAACAGATTTTTTTGAAGGAAAAGTTTCAGCGTATGCAAAGTCAAGTGTGATAGAGGATGACCTATAAAAGATTCGATAACAAAGACAGAATAGATTGGAACTGAAGAATGATAAATGGCAGCAATTCAATTCCGATATTCTGTAGAGACGTAGAAACCGATTTTCGAAGAAAAACTGTCGCAATGAAATATTTAATAGTAACATTTGATAAAAAATGGATAGAAACAGAACACATCAGTTTTTGAAAAAGGCAGACACAGGTTATGAAATAAAAAATAGAATTTGCAATGTTCTCTATGATGTTTTAATATGATAAGAGTATAGGAAGAACAAGATGGAGGAGGTTGCAATGAAAAAGTATTTTTTGATGACATTCCTACTTGTTTTTGTCATCTTATCGGTAGGTTGTGTTTCCGACAAGACTGAAGAGGAAGCAACATCTATGGGTATCTATTTGGAACAAGTGGAAAAGATTACAGTATCAACTCAAATGACGAATCCGAAACAGGATATTGTATTAGAGAACAAAGACCGGGAGGATTGCGTAAACAAACTGAACGAGTACTCCTTGAAACAAACGAATGATGAACAGAAAAATGGATGGCAATATCTGTTCAAAATAGAACAAGAAGGAGGAGTAGTTAACTTAGTATCCTTTATGGATGACAGGGTTACGGTGGATGGTACTGTATACGAAGTGGAAGGTTACGACAGTAGAGACTTTTTATATTTGTTTGAGTAAATGACAGAATCCGGGGACAATAGAGAAATATCCTACTGAAATTCGACAAAACGATGGAACTGATTCAATCTCTGCAAAGGATACTTTTGATTGTTTCATTGACTCTTTGATTCCTTTATTGATACTTTCACAGAGTCTGTTCACAACTTTTTCAAGGTTCTGAACACTTTATTTTTCACGAAATAATGAAATAAATTTATTGAGTTTTTGATTAATTTTGCAAAACAAAAACATATAGAAGTATCAGAAATAGAGAAAGAAACAAGAGAAATAAAAAATGAAACCTTCGCTGAAAAAAGAAGGTTTCATTTTTTTGTATGATTTATGCTTCTGTTATCTGTTTGGTTAATTTGTTTCATATCCAATCAAGAAACCGTCTTTACTTGCATAATAGCCACACAATCCGCCTGTTTCCATAATTTGAATCGGACAACCCGGGAATTGTTTCAATATGGTTTCTTTGACAGCAAGGGCAATTGACTCATTGTAAACATGAGAAATAATGACTTTTCCGCCTTCAAAGTGGTCAGAAATCATTTCTGATAAAATTAAGCGAAGACCTTTTGCTGTACCGCGTACTTTATGAAGAGGTTTCAATGTTCCTTCCTCACTTGCAGCGCCGAGCATAGAAATTCCCAAAATACTTGTTGCAAAGCCTGCGATTTTCGGCAAGCGTCCGTTTGAAATCAAAGCGTCTAAATTATATAGCATGAACAATAACTTTGTATTGGAACTATAACGGTTTATTGCAGATACAATTTCTTCAAACGAATTGTTTGCAGAAATCAATTCAACGGTTTTTTCCACAAGTAAACTGATTTCAGGTCCGGCACTCAAGGTATCAAAAACATGAATCTTCACATTCGGATTTTGTTCAAGCAGCATATCTTTTGCAAGTACGGCAGAGCTGTAACTTCCGGATAGGTTGCTTGTAATGGTAAATACATATAGTTCATCAGCACCTTGGTAGGATTTGAGCCACGCATCAGGAGACGGACAAGCAGTAGAAGAACGCTTTGTTTTTGTGGCAATATCATCCAACATTGCGGTAACATCGATAGAATCATCATCAACATATTCTGTTTCTCCTACTCGAATAGTGAGCGGAACTCTTTCATATAAAATAGATTCTGTATTTTTTAATTTTTTGGTATCGCAACTCGAATCTACAACAATTTTTATCATAATCATTTCCCCTTTTTTGAAATAAACAGATATTCTGTCGAAGAAAGCAGTGTATCGATAGAAGACTGTTTGATTGAACATATTTTTTAAAATATATCTATATTATACATCAAAAATAAAATAAAAATAGGTGGAATACAAAATTATTTGTTATAATACGGTTAGAAACAAAGAAATTTATAGTTATTTTGATTTTTGGATATAGGAGAACAGCATGACGCGTTTCAATATAGTTTGATAGGATTTGTGATTTGTGGCTGTTTGATATCTATCATAGTTTGTGTCTGAAAATAGTAGACAGTAAGGGGAAACAGTTCCATAGAATAAGGGTTATCCGGAATGAAATAATGAAAAATGTTTAAAAAATATAACCTGATAAATGTTTGATTCGTTAGTATTTAAAAGAAAGATATGTTATAATAATATATATGTTTTTTTGTATTCATCGATAGCAAGAAACTTCTTGTTTTCAACAACTATTCAAAAAGAAAGGAATGAAGCATATGAGTAAAAATAAATACATCTGTCTTATAGTATTGCTATGCAGTTTATCCTTTTTGATGATGGGTTGTGAGAGTGAAATCGGAAGTTCAACACAGATTTCAACAGCAGATATCAGAAAGAACAACAAAATGAACTATAAGATAGTATCTGAAGAACGAGAATTTGCAGGAGTCGGTATAGAAGCGAATGATTTGTCTGTTTCGATTGAAAAAGCGGAAAAATCCGGATATGCTATTTTTTCAAAAGAGAATCATGATAACGAAGAGGGTTATTTTGATATAGAGCATGTAGAATCAAATGGAAAAAAACTAATTCGATTTAGACAGCAACAAACAGAGAATCAAACTTTTCACTTGGTGATTTACAGTACTCATCCCGAGCAGTTGGAATGTGATTTTTTAGGGAGAAATACTGTTTTTGTCACAAAAGAGAGTTTGAAACAGTTGAAGTTGGATTTGAAAGACGGAATCGTTGATTTAATGGGAGAAGCTTCTTATCCGATCAATATCAATACAGAAGCTGTTGTGACAAGTATTCAATTCAAAGATTGGAATGCGACCGTTTCGGTCGAATCGGAAGGCGGAGCACTGACTACCTTTGGAAACAAGAAACAGTTATCGGAAGGAGAGAATGTCTTACATCATCAAAAATACGGTGAGGGGCGAGACTTTATTCGTATTGATGCGAAAAATAGTACAGTAGAGCTATCTGACTAAAAGTTGTATGGATTGAACCTGTTTCTCAAAATGGATTAAGTTTTCCTTGGAATTGTATTGACAAATAATAATTGTTCAAGTAAAATATGTTACACAAAGTGAATAATTTCTTGATAACCTTATCAAGAGTGGCGGAGGGACTGGCCCGTTGATGCCCGGCAACCAGCAGAATGCATGGTGCTAATTCCTGCAAAAAAGTATTTTTGGCAGATGAGGTTTTTAGTTACAAAATTGTAGTTAAGACCTCTCTATTTCAGAGAGGTTTTTTATTGCGCAAGCTGTAAATTCAACTATTCATCAATCAATATAAGAGCAGTTGTTCCATTTGTTGTCTCATGTGAGGCGGAATATTGATTTACAGAGGTGTAAGACAGAATGAATCAGCTATAGTAGAATACAAAATTATTTTGTAAGAAATTGTTTAAATTGGGATAAATATTAAGGTAGAGAAAAGATTTATTAAAATGAAAGTGAAGTAGGAGGAATAAAATGAGAAAATTATTTACATCAGAGTCGGTAACAGAGGGACATCCTGATAAAATCTGTGATCAAATTTCGGATGCGATTTTAGATGCACTTTTGGAACAAGATCCAAATTCTCGTGTTGCTTGCGAAACAGCAGTTACAACAGGGTTGGTAATGGTAATTGGAGAAATTTCTACAGAGGCATATGTGGATTTTCAAAAAACAGTTCGTGAAACAATTCGCGAAATCGGATATGACCGTGCAAAATATGGATTCGACTGTGATACTTGTGCCGTTGTCAATGCAATAGACGAGCAAAGTGTAGATATTGCATTGGGTGTGGATAAAGCAAGAGAAAGCAAAGAAGGAACGGCAGCTGACCTTCAAATCGGTGCGGGAGATCAAGGGATGATGTTCGGTTTTGCTTGCGATGAGACACCGGAATTGATGCCGCTTCCGATTTCGTTGGCGCATAAACTGGCTTTGAAATTGACAGAAGTTCGCAAAAAAAGAGTTCTTCCTTATTTGAGACCGGACGGAAAAACTCAGGTAACCGTAGAATATGAGAATGACAAACCTGTTCGTATCGATACCATTTTGATTTCGTCTCAACACAGTGAAGAAGTGACTATCGAACAAATGCAAAAAGATTTGAAACAGTATGTGATTGATGAAGTGTTGCAAGGACAGTGGATTGATGAAAACACGAAATATCTTGTAAATCCGACAGGTCGTTTTGTGATTGGAGGACCTCACGGAGATTCCGGTTTGACAGGTCGTAAAATTATCGTAGATACCTATGGCGGATATTCTCGTCATGGCGGTGGAGCATTCTCCGGAAAAGATTCTACAAAAGTCGATCGCTCAGCATGCTATGCTGCAAGATGGGTTGCAAAAAATATTGTTGCGGCAGGACTTGCGAAAAAATGTGAAATTCAATTAGCTTATGCAATCGGAGTAGCTGAGCCGGTATCTATCTTAGTAGAAACATTCGGTACAGAAACCGTTGCAGTAGAAAAAATTGAGCAAGCAGTACGCAAAGTATTCGATCTTCGCCCAAGAGCAATTATAGAACAACTTGATTTGAGAAAACCAATCTTCAAAAAGACAGCGGCATATGGTCATTTCGGAAGAGAAGACCAAGGTTTCCAATGGGAAAAAACAAATAGAGTAGAAGAGTTGAAACAGGCAATTCAAGCATAGTAATTAAGTTAACCGGATTCCTTCTGTTTTGTTACAGAAAGAATTCGGTTATTTTTTATGTGGACTTCTATTTTATATCCCGTTACAATAGAGAAAGAGAGTATTGTTTTTATGATATGAAACTTCTTTTAGAAATAGAGAAAATAGGAATACAGAAATTTAAAAATAATTTTTAGAAAGAATGCCAAGATAAAATTTCATAAAATTTTCATCTATTCAACTTAAGAGTATCACTTGAGCTTTTTTCTAGAAAGGATAGAAATGATATAGTATGTACTAACTTGTGAGGAACAAGGATTGAAATCATAAAATATAATAATGTAATAATGTACCGGAATAGAAAACAGTATTGTCTTGGAATCATTCACATAGATAGTTCCAACCAAAGATAAGAAATCAAAGATAAGAAATTAAAGATAAGAAGTCAAAGATAAGAAATTAAAGAATAAGAAATTAAAGAATAAGAAATTAAAGATAAGAAGAAACTTATTAAGTTTTGAAAGAATAAATGTGTGAAACAGAATAGGTAACAGAGCTTTCAGTTATCATTCAGTTACTGTAAAAATAAATTTGACTTGAAACATTGGACAATTGCTCTATTTAAAAGAAGAACAAAAGATATTGACAGTAATCGGTAATTTGTGAAACAAAGGTGATATTTTGTTGTCATTACAATCACATATCCAACAATCAACTACTAAATAGAACTCATTAACTTATAAAAACGAAATTTTAAACAAACGAAAGTTACTAAAAGTGAAAGAAAGAGAGGAACGATGATGATAAGAGCAGATTTGCACATGCACACTACCATATCAGATGGAAGTGATAGTATCCAAACAATCGTACAAAAGTGCAAACAGAATGGATTGACACATATTGCCATTACCAATCACGATGATTTGGACGGATATGAAGAAATACAGTATTATACGGAAAACTTAGGAATTCAGACGGTAAAAAGTCTTGAGATAACCACTGTAGACAGTGAAACAGGAACAAAAGCGCACCTTCTTGGGTATCGGATACAGGATGAAATGCCGATTCGTCGTTTGACAGATGCCATGTTGCAAAGAAGACATAACAATGCGTTGGAGCAGATTAAACGATTACAGAACGAAGGATATGATATCAATGTGGAAGAATTAAAACAAAATGTGTATAAAATCATCTACAAACAAAACTTGATTCAGTATCTTGTGGATAAAGGAATTGCAGATGGAATATACGGAACTTTTTATCAGAACTATTTTTCAAAAGGAAAACTATGTGATATCAGACCAACTGACATAGAGTTGAGAGATGCAATTGTTGCAATAAAGAAGGCGGGAGGGTTTGCCGTATTGGCACATCCTGCGCAGCAAAACAACTATCATTTACTTCCAATGCTATGTGAATTGGGATTGGATGGGATAGAGTATCGACATCCTTCCAATGATGAAAATGCGAAACAAAAAATTTTGGAACTCTCAAAACAATACAATCTGTTTTTGACGGGTGGAAGCGACTATCATGGAACAAATAACAAAAAACCGGTGAATGTCGGAGATTATCTCTCAACAGAAGAGGCGGTGAGGAAGATATTTTCTATCGAATAGGCTATGTGTAGAGGAAGAACCATTTTGTAGGAAATTATCAGATTTTTAGTGATGAAATGTAGGAAAGTTCTATAAGATTGATATGATTGTTTGAATCCATAATCATTTTGACAGCCAAAACAACTTATTCAATCGTTCGTTGCTTGAAAGAATGAAAATAGAGTAGTAGAGTTATTAGACTATGAATCATAATCTTAACATGATGAAAAATGGCAAGGGATATAGATGATTCCAGTATCCTTTTAGGGGATAATTATGCTGAAAACTTTGAGATTAAGTTATTCAATTATTACACAAGCAGGGATGTGTTTTTTGTAAAGGAGATTTTTCAAAGGAAGTTTTGAAAAAAACATTATTTTATATTACAATATGGAGATGAAATAGAATCAGAAATGTAGAGAGGAGGGCAGTATGGTGGATCAAGGATCAGATAAGATAGAAGGAAAAATTGATGATATTATTTTTCATAATGATTCCAATGGATATACTGTTGCTTCTCTTGTGACGGATGATTTAGAGGAGATTACAATTACAGGGATTTTTCCGACGATTGAGTTGGGAGATCGGTTTGAACTGGAAGGCGAAAAGGTGTTCCATCCAAGTTATGGACCGCAGTTTCGTGTGACAAGTTATGTGACGAAGGAGCCTGCTACTAAGGAGGCTATTTTGGCATTTTTGAGTTCCGGTGTTTTGGACGGGATTGGGAGAACGATGGCGGAGCGTATTTTTGACAAATTCGGTTTGGATGCGATTCGTGTTTTGGATGATACTCCGGAAAAACTTTTGGAGATTGAAGGAATCGGAAAGAAGAAATGTCAAAAGATTATTGAAAGTTACAAAGACAAACGGGATTTAAAAGTGGCGATTCTTCATTTTTCGGGCTATGGACTGACTCCTGCGATGGCAATGAAAATTTATCGATATTATGGAGAAAAGGCAAAAGAGATTGTGGAACAAAATCCATATTGTCTATGTCGAGATATTAAGGGAATCGGATTTCGAAAAGCGGATGAAATTGCTGAACGAATGGGAATTGCAAAAAATGATATTCATCGCATTATGGAGGGAGTTGTGTATCTGTTGCAAGAGGCAGGTATGCAAGGTCATGTGTATTTGCCGGCGGATGTTGTGCGAGAACAGGCGGCGAAGTTGTTGGGGGTTTCGACAGAAGAGGTACAATCCGGAATTTATGAACTTTGTATTTCAAGCAAAACAATTTTGGAGCGTTCAGCTGATGAATCGGAGAGACTCTATCTTCCGTTGTATCGTGAGACGGAAAGTAATGTGGCGAATTTGTTATCGCAGTTGTTGGTGAAGGAAGAATTGGATGTTGGAGTAGAGGCGGATACTTTAATTCAAGAGATTCAAGATAAGACGGGAATTTGTCTTGCCGACAAACAGAAAGCTGCCGTTACGACAGCTTTGAATGAGAAAATTATGATTGTAACAGGTGGTCCAGGAACAGGAAAGACAACCGTAGTGAAGTTTATTTTGAAATGTTTTGAAAAACAGGAAAAGAAGGTTGTGTTGTGTGCACCGACGGGACGTGCAGCAAAGCGTTTGACTGAAGCTTCCAATCAGGATGCCAAAACCATTCATCGCTTGTTGGAGGTTGGTTTCTCAGAAGATGATGAGGAGATGAATTACTACAATCGAGATGAGCAAAATCCTTTGGAATCAGATGTGATTATTGTCGATGAGATGTCCATGGTAGATATGTTTTTGATGAGGGCGCTTCTTCGAGCCATTCCTAAACATGCGAGGTTGATTATGATTGGAGATGCGGATCAACTTCCGTCTGTCGGAGCGGGGAATGTGTTGTGGGATATGATTGAGAGCAATTTGATTCCGGTTGTTCGATTGACAGAGATTTTTCGTCAAGAGGAAGAAAGTCAAATTATCCAAAATGCACATAGGGTGAATCATGGACAGGAACTGATCATTGATAAGGAGAGCAAGGACTTCTTTTTCATGATGAGGAGAGATGGAGACAAGGTAAAAGATTTGATTTTGGAGCTGATAAAAGAAAGACTTCCGAACTATTTTGGAGTTGAGTCGACAGAAATTCAAATTTTGACTCCGGTTCGCAAGGGTGGAATCGGAATGCATGAAATCAATCAGAAAGTACAGGAAACACTCAATCCACCAAGTGAGGAGCGGGCAGAATTTAAGTATATGAATACCGTTTTTCGTGAGAATGACAAGGTAATGCAGATAAAGAATAATTATGAAAAAAAGTATCGAAACACTGTAACTTATGAAGAGGGCGAGGGTGTTTTTAACGGTGATATCGGTGTGATAGATACGGTCGATGTTAGAGGAAAACAGTTTTATATCACATTTGATGATAATCGAAGATGTCGATATGAATTTGCGGAAGTCGATAATATCGAACATGCCTATGCGATTACAGTCCATAAGAGTCAAGGGAGTGAGTTTGATGTTGTCATTCTTCCTATTTTGTCACTTCCGCCGATGTTACAGAATCGAAATATTTTGTATACAGCGATTACAAGAGCAAAAAAAGGATTGGTCTTGGTAGGAAATATGTATTATGTCAATCGCATGATTCAAAATATGGATCGGCAGGAGAGATACTCTTCTTTGGCAGAGAGATTGAAGTTCATGAAAGAACATTACTTTGAAGATGAAGTATCAAAAGAAACATGCCCATAACAAAACAAATATAATGAAGTTGGAGAAACAGATAAAAAGTCAAGTGAAAAACAGAAAATAGAAATTCCATGAAATGAAGATTTCAAAAAAGAGTTTGAATACACTAAGAGAGTTTGGAAACACTGAGCAAGTGCTGAAAATAAAGAAGACTACTTGTGATAGGAGGGTAGGATGGATTGTTATATGGAAGAGGCATTTCGTGAGGCATTGTACTCTTATCAAAAAGAGGAAGTGCCGGTTGGAGCGGTCATTGTGAAAGATGATGTGATTATTGGACGAGGACACAATGTGATAGAGACTCATCAAAGTTCCGTTTGTCATGCAGAAATGATAGCCATTCAACAAGCACAAAAACATTTGAGAAACTGGAGACTGAACGGAGCAAAGATGTATGTCACATTGGAACCGTGTTTGATGTGCATGGGCGCTATTTTGAACAGTCGTTTGAGTGAGCTCCATATTGCAACGAGAGATTTCGAAAGGGGAGCGGCAGTCAGCAGAGTTCCGTTAATCTTGGAAGATAAAATTCCGAACAAACTGATGGTGTATCTGTATGATGATGAGACCTGTACCTATTTGTTAAAGAGATTTTTCAGAGAGTTGAGAAAGAAAAAAGGGAAATAGTTCATAATACTATTGTCATTTTTTGTAAATTATGATAGACTGAACAAGTTCTATGGAGAGATGTCCGAGAGGTTTAAGGAGCACGCCTGGAAAGCGTGTATACGGGAAACCGTATCGGGGGTTCGAATCCCCCTCTCTCCGCCATCTTTAATTTTGAATCAAAATTTGCAATTCTGATGAAACGCTAATGAAAGGCGTTTTATTTTTTTGTTTCAATTCAGTAAATAAGAAAAAATATCTCAAAGGAATAAAACAAAAACTAAGATAAACATATTCGATATGTTAAGATTATATAAGAAGATATGCTTTTTGTAATTCTTCATATAGATTAAATAAACAGACATACAGTTGTATTTTATGATGAATAATGGAAAGAATGTAGAAAGTTGAAATTCGTAAATAAATATGTAGAATGTGAGAGAAATAGTTTAAGAATAATATATGGCGTTTTGTTCTATTCTATCTGTTTGTTGATGAAATGATTTCGGATAAGAAGAACGAATGAACTTTTTGAATGGATATCCTAATGTATAATAGAGGATAACATCTATTACATTTCTTTTCCATAGAGTAAATCATTAGAAATTGTCCTTTTAAAAAAGTGCCAAAGAAAAAGAGAAGAAAAGAATTGACAAAGAGAAGAAGATATGATAAATTGAACACACCATCGAGGTAGGAGAGGCAGCATCAAAACAGACAGCAGAAAAGAAAGCAGAAAGAGCCGATAAAAAAGATAAAAAAAGATGTTGACAAACCGAAAAAGAGATGGTAATATAGACAAGCAGTCCGGCGAGGTAGAAAAACCACAGAGGGCAGCGAGAAAAAAGAATGAACCTTGAAAACTAAACAGCAGAAAAAACAACCAAGCAATTGAAAAATTGCAAAGCGAAAAACCACTTAATCGAAAGATTAAGGAAAAAGCAAACCGGTAAATAACTTTGAAGTTGTTCAAGAGAACAACCGGAGCAAAACTGAGAAAAGATTAAAACGAAGAGTTTGATCCTGGCTCAGGATGAACGCTGGCGGCGTGCTTAACACATGCAAGTCGAACGAACGACTATTAACAGAACCTTTCGGGGCGAAGATGATAGAAGTTAGTGGCGGACGGGTGCGTAACGCGTGGGTAATCTGCCTTTGTCAAAGGAATAACTATTCGAAAGAATAGCTAAAACCGTATAACATATTAATAGGGCATCCTAATAATATCAAAACGATAGTGGACAAAGATGAGCCCGCGTCTGATTAGCTAGTTGGTGAGATAAAAGCCCACCAAGGCAACGATCAGTAGCCGACCTGAGAGGGTGAACGGCCACATTGGAACTGAGACACGGTCCAAACTCCTACGGGAGGCAGCAGTGGGGAATATTGCACAATGGGGGGAACCCTGATGCAGCAACGCCGCGTGAGTGAAGAAGGCATTCGTGTCGTAAAACTCTGTAGTAGGGGAAGAAAGAAATGACAGTACCCTAAAAGAAAGCCCCGGCTAACTACGTGCCAGCAGCCGCGGTAATACGTAGGGGGCAAGCGTTATCCGGAATAACTGGGCGTAAAGGGTGCGCAGGTGGTTTAACAAGTTAGTGGTGAAAGGCATAGGCTCAACCAATGTAAGCCATTAAAACTGTTTAACTTGAGTGCAGGAGAGGAAAGTGGAATTCCTAGTGTAGCGGTGAAATGCGTAGATATTAGGAGGAATACCAGTGGCGAAGGCGACTTTCTGGACTGCAACTGACACTGAGGCACGAAAGCGTGGGGAGCAAACAGGATTAGATACCCTGGTAGTCCACGCCGTAAACGATGAGTACTAGGTGTCGGGTGAAGAACTCGGTGCCGAAGTTAACACATTAAGTACTCCGCCTGGGGAGTACGCTCGCAAGAGTAAAACTCAAAGGAATTGACGGGGACCCGCACAAGCAGCGGAGCATGTGGTTTAATTCGAAGCAACGCGAAGAACCTTACCTAAACTTGACATACCAATGACAGCCTTTTAATCGAGGACTTTTACCTTCGGGTAGACAATGGATACAGGTGGTGCATGGTTGTCGTCAGCTCGTGTCGTGAGATGTTGGGTTAAGTCCCGCAACGAGCGCAACCCTTGTCGATAGTTACCAGCAGTAAGATGGGGACTCTATCGAGACAGCTAAGGACAACTTAGAGGAAGGTGGGGATGACGTCAAATCATCATGCCCCTTATGTTTAGGGCTACACACGTGCTACAATGGTCATTACAGAGAGAAGCGAAACTGCGAAGTCAAGCAAACCTCAAAAAGATGATCCAAGTTCGGATTGTAGGCTGAAACTCGCCTACATGAAGTTGGAGTTGCTAGTAATCGCGAATCAGAATGTCGCGGTGAATGCGTTCCCGGGTCTTGTACACACCGCCCGTCACACCATGGGAGTTTGGGGGGCCCAAAGTCAGCGACTCAACCGCAAGGAGAGAGCTGCCCAAGGCAAAACAAATGACTGGGGTGAAGTCGTAACAAGGTAGCCGTATCGGAAGGTGCGGCTGGATCACCTCCTTTCTAGGGAGAAAAGAAACTGCTGTTTAGTTTTGAAGGTTCAACCTTCAAAAGAAGAAAAAGACATATTGCAAGCATTTTTGAGGAAACTCCAAGAAGTTACCAAAAAGCGAAGCAATAGAATTGTACCTTGAAAACTGCATAACATCTAAGAAATTACAGAGAAAGCGCGAGACGATAGAAAGAAAAACAAACGAAATCGAGAGAAAAACTCAAGAGTAAAAAAGAATTGCAAGCATTTTCGAGTAAGTTCGAGGCGGATGATGAGGAAAGAGGGAGCATATAAAAGATATGTGACCGATAGACGAAGAAATCCAACAAAGAAAATACCGAAAAGCGAAGCAAGGAAGGTTTTTTTGAAACGTCGTAGAAGTGTGAAACACTGTAATTTCACCGAAAGCAAAAGAGAACAGACAAAAGCCATTCAAAGCGAGCGAAAGCAAGCAGAGAATAACAAGTTTTCGAAAGTAAAAACATTTACGAGATATTTTTTCGTAAATTCGAGGCGGATGATGAGGAGAGAGGGAGTGTATATAAATACATGACCGATAGACGAAGAAATCCAACAAAGAAGAACGGAAAAATATAAAGTAAGACGCGATCAAGTAAAAAAGAGCATATGGCGAATGCCTAGGCGCTAGGAGCCGAAGAAGGACGTGGTAAGCTGCGAAAAGCTACGGGGAAGTGCAAGCAACTAAAGAGCCGTAGATATCCGAATGAGGAAACTCATACAGGTTAACATCTGTATATTCCATAATGAATCCATAGTTATGGGAAGGGAACCCGGAGAACTGAAACATCTAAGTACCCGGAGGAAGAGAAAGAAACATCGATTTCGTCAGTAGCGGCGAGCGAAAGCGAAAGAGCCCAAACCTAAGTGGGAAACCACATAGGGGTCGACACTCAGAAAGCATTGAAGAACTTAGTCGAATATGCCTGGAAAGGCAAACCAAAGAAGAGTAAAAGTCCCGTAGACGAAAAGAGAAACAAGCAAGAGTGATCAAGAGTACCACAGGACACGAGAAACCCGGTGGGAAGACGGGGGGACCACCCCCCAAGGCTAAATACTACCAAGCGACCGATAGAGAACAGTACCGTGAGGGAAAGGTGAAAAGAACCCCGGGAGGGGAGTGAAAAAGAACCTGAAACCATATGCTTACAAACTGTAGGAGCAAGCAATTGCAAGTGACTGCGTACTTTTTGTAGAACGGGCCAACGAGTTGCGATATGATGCAAGGTTAAATACTTAAGGTATGGAGCCGAAGCGAAAGCGAGTCTTAAGAGGGCAAGAGTACCATATTGCAGACCCGAAACCGGGCGACCTATCCATGTCCAGATTGAAGTTTCCGTAACAGGGAATGGAGGATCGAACCCACGTACGTTGAAAAGTGCGGGGATGAGGTGTGGATAGCGGTGAAATTCCAATCGAGCCCGGAGATAGCTGGTTCTCTCCGAAATAGCTTTAGGGCTAGCGTTTTGCAAGATATATATGGAGGTAAAGCACTGACTGTCCAATGGGTCTTTTAGATTACTGAGGATTATCAAACTAAGAATGCCATATATAGCGCAAAGCAGTCAGACTATGAGTGATAAGGTCCATAGTCGAGAGGGAAAGAGCCCAGACCAACAGCTAAGGTCCCAAAATATATGTTAAGTGGGAAAGGATGTGAGATTGCATAGACAACCAGGATGTTGGCTTAGAAGCAGCCATACATTTAAAGAGTGCGTAATAGCTCACTGGTCGAGTGATCCTGCGCCGAAAATTACCGGGGCTAAAACATAATACCGAAGCTTTGGATTATACTGTAGAGTATAGTGGTAGGAGAGCATCGTATACAGTAAGAAGCAGAATCGAAAGAAAAAGTGGACCGTATACGAGAGAGAATGTTGGCATGAGTAGCGAGAGGAAGGTGAGAATCCTTCCGGCCGAAAACCTAAGGTTTCCTGAGGAAGGTTCGTCCGCTCAGGGTAAGTCGGGACCTAAGCCAAGGCCGAAAGGCGTAGGTGATGGACAACGGGTAATAAATCCCGTACCACCGTAGTTGAATGAGCGAAGGGGGGACGCAGGAGGATGACCGGAGCACGCCGTTGGTAGAGCGTGTCCAAGCAGAAAGCGAGTAAGACCAGGCAAATCCGGTAATACAATCGTAATCTGTGATGGGGAGTGAAAATAAAGTAGCGAAGCCGAATCATTCAAACTGCCAGGAAAAGCCTCTAGCAAGACCAAGGTGCCCGTACCGCAAACCGACACAGGTAGGTGAGGAGAGAATCCTAAGGCCAGCGAGAGAACTGTTGTTAAGGAACTCGGCAAAATAACCCCGTAACCTAGGGAGAAGGGGAGCCTGCGAGAGCAGGCCGCAGAGAATAGGCCCAAGCGACTGTTTACCAAAAACATAGGTTTCTGCAAAACTGCAAAGTGAAGTATAGGAGCTGACGCCTGCCCGGTGCTGGAAGGTTAAGGGGAAGACTTAGAGCAATCGAAGGTTCGAACTTAAGCCCCAGTAAACGGCGGCCGTAACTATAACGGTCCTAAGGTAGCGAAATTCCTTGTCGGGTAAGTTCCGACCCGCACGAAAGGCGTAACGATTTGGGCACTGTCTCAACAACAGACTCGGTGAAATTGTAGTGCCGGTGAAGATGCCGGACACCTGCGACAGGACGGAAAGACCCCATGGAGCTTTACTGCAGCTTAGCATTGGATTTAGGTAACAGATGTACAGGATAGGTGGGAGACTTAGAGTATAGGGCGTCAGCCTTGTAGGAGTCATCGTTGGGATACCACCCTTGTGTTGCTTGAATTCTAACTAGAATCATTGAATCATGATATAGGACACTGCTTGGCAGGCAGTTTGACTGGGGCGGTCGCCTCCCAAAGAGTAACGGAGGCGTCCAAAGGTTCCCTCATCACGGACGGAAATCGTGAGAAGAGTGCAAAGGCAAAAGGGAGCTTGATTGCGAGACAAACAGGTCGAGCAAGGACGAAAGTCGGGCTTAGTGATCCGGTGGTAGAAAGTGGAATTGCCATCGCTCAACGGATAAAAGCTACCCTGGGGATAACAGGCTTATCTCCCCCAAGAGTCCACATCGACGGGGAGGTTTGGCACCTCGATGTCGGCTCATCACATCCTGGGGCTGTAGCAGGTCCCAAGGGTTGGGCTGTTCGCCCATTAAAGTGGTACGCGAGCTGGGTTCAGAACGTCGTGAGACAGTTCGGTCCCTATCCGTCGCAGGCGCAGGAAATTTGAGAGGAGCTGTCCTTAGTACGAGAGGACCGGGATGGACACACCACTGGTGCACCAGTTGTACTGCCAAGTGCACAGCTGGGTAGCTATGTGTGGGAAGGATAAGTGCTGAAGGCATCTAAGCACGAAGCCAGCCTCAAGATAAGATTTCCCATTCGAGAGAAGTAAGATTCCATGAAGACTACATGGTAGATAGGCTCAAAGTGGAAGTGCAGTAATGTATGAAGCGAACGAGTACTAATCAATCGAGGACTTGATCCGAAGGTAAAAGATGTTATGCAGTTTTGATGGTACAATCCATCTGAAAAACCCTTTAATATATTGACATAACGGATGAAAAGTGTTAATATATCAAAGTGACAAGAAACTTATTACGAGTAGTTTGGAGCAGATTCGAAGTGAGTCAAGGAGCGATAGAAGGAGCATACAAGAGTATGTGACTGAGAGAGCGACGCAGATGAACAAGAAGGTGCCCAAAAGACGAAGTAATAACAGAATATGGTTACAATAGAGAAAGAGATACACCTGTTCCCATCCCGAACACAGAAGTTAAGCCTTTCATCGCTGATGATACTTGGGGTGCAGACCCCCGGGAAAGTAAGTCGTAGCCAATTCTACACAAACTTAGTAGTTTGTGATATGTTCCGAAGTAGCTCAAGGGTGGAGCACTCGACTGTTAATCGATAGGCTGTGGGTTCGAATCCCACCTTCGGAGCCATTTTTTATGCCGAAGTGGCGAAACTGGCAGACGCACAGGACTTAAAATCCTGCGGTTAGAAATAACCGTACCGGTTCGATTCCGGTCTTCGGCACCAGGAACGTCGCGGAGTGGAGCAGTTGGTAGCTCGTCGGGCTCATAATCCGAAGGTCAGAGGTTCAAGTCCTCTCTCCGCAACCAATGGCCCCTTGGTCAAGCGGTTAAGACACCGCCCTTTCACGGCGGTAACAGGGGTTCGAATCCCCTAGGGGTCACCAAAGAAAAAGAAAATAGAGAAACATAGTTATTGAATGGGATCATAGCTCAGCTGGGAGAGCACCTGCCTTACAAGCAGGGGGTCATAGGTTCGAGCCCTATTGGTCCCACCATTTGTGGCTCGGTAGTTCAGTTGGTTAGAATGCCAGCCTGTCACGCTGGAGGTCGAGGGTTCGAGTCCCTTCCGAGTCGCCATCTTTATTTTCGAAAAGGTATTTTATATGCTGGCATGGCTCAACGGTAGAGCAGCTGATTTGTAATCAGCAGGTTGTAGGTTCGATTCCTATTGCCAGCTCCAGATTATGCGGATGTGGCGAAATTGGCAGACGCACTAGACTTAGGATCTAGCGCCTTGTGCGTGGGGGTTCAAGTCCCTCCATCCGCACCATTTCTTGCGGAAGTGGCTCAGTGGTAGAGCATCGCCTTGCCAAGGCGAGGGTCGCGGGTTCGAATCCCGTCTTCCGCTCCATTTAAAAATGAGTGCCTGTAGCTCAGCTGGATAGAGCAGTGGCCTTCTAAGCCACGTGCCAGGGGTTCGAGTCCCTTCAGGCACACCATTTAAATTTTTGGGGATTAGCCAAGTCGGTAAGGCACATGACTTTGACTCATGCATGCGTAGGTTCGAGTCCTGCATCCCCAGCCATTATGACCTATTAGCTCAGTCGGCAGAGCACCTGACTTTTAATCAGGGTGTCCCGCGTTCGAGTCGCGGATAGGTCACCATTTTTATAAGGCGTTGGAGAGGTGTCCGAGCGGTTTAAGGAGCTAGTCTTGAAAACTAGTGATTCAGAAATGGACCGTGGGTTCGAATCCCACCCTCTCCGCCATCTTGCCCAGATAGCTCAGTCGGTAGAGCAGAGGACTGAAAATCCTCGTGTCGGTGGTTCGATTCCGCCTCTGGGCACCATTTCAAAATTATGTGGCGGCATAGCTTAGTTGGTTAGAGCGTTCGGTTCATACCCGAAAGGTCATAAGTTCGAATCTTATTGCCGCTACCACTATTTTGAGGGCCTTTAGCTCAGTTGGTTAGAGCGCCCGGCTCATAACCGGTAGGTCCGGGGTTCGAGTCCCTGAAGGCCCACCATCCTTAAAATAGGAAGCTGAAGGAAAAATGATAATAATATGGTGGGTATAGCTCAGTTGGTTAGAGCGCTAGATTGTGGCTCTAGAGGTCGTGGGTTCGACTCCCACTATTCACCCCATATTTTGGCGACATAGCCAAGTGGTAAGGCAGAGGACTGCAACTCCTTTATCATCGGTTCAAATCCGGTTGTCGCCTCCAGTTTAAGCTCCAGTGATTCTGTAATTCATTGGAGCTTTTTGTTTTTTATACATATTGATTTTTTCTATGGGTATCATTATAATGGTATAGTGTAGTATATTTTTATTTCGCATCCATAGCTCAGAGGATAGAGCTGCAGTTTCCTAAACTGTGAGTCGGAGGTTCGAATCCTCTTGGATGCGCCAATAATTCAAACGATAAGGTAGATGTTTCCAAATCATTTTCATCTGTCTTATCGTTTTTTGTGATATTATAGAGAAACTTTTAATACTAAATCACTGATTAATGTTATAATAAATAATCTGTTTTTTAATACGATGATATGGTATTCTTTTTATCTATAATCGTACACTGTTTCTACATTTTACAATAGTGTTTAATAATAAATTCATAGCACAAGATTATAGTTTGTTTGCTTTACATAATCTGTTTTTTTACTATGTTTATTTTTCAACGGAGATATTGCAGAGCGTTTCCTTTTGTGAAGATAGATGGCATTATATCCATGGGAGGAAAGGTATAGGTTTTTATGGTAAAAATATATAAAAATGATTTAAAATAGGGTATAATAGAGGAATATCTGACCATATGTTTTATAGGAGATTTATTTTAGGAGGGGTTTTATCGGTGTCAGAGAAAAATAATAAAAATGTACAACTATATGTTTTTCGTATGATGAAGTTGTTTCTGATTGGGACGTTGCTAATTTTGATATCTGTATTTTTCAGTGGATTGCATATCAGCATTATGTTGTTGCCTACGGTGGTATTACTTTCAACTGTGTCCGGCGGTATGATATATGGATTGATTTTTTTTATCTTATTGACTGGTTTTTCATTTCTGTTACAACCTATTGTTGTATCTGATTCAATTTATCAGATAGTAGGACTGTTTTCTGTAATGGGGTTGTTGATGGGAGAAGGGATTAGAAGAGGTTTTTCGTCAGATAAAGTTATTTTTCTTACTACTTTTTTCACTGTATCGGTTGTTGCTATTTTTAGTTTTGCTTATTATCGGATTACAGGAATTCGATTGACAGACGGTTTGGTTTTGGAATATAAAACGTTATTTGAAACGAATCCTGAACTTTTGTATCAAATTAGAGATTCTTTCGATATATCTGAAGAGATGATTATTCCTGAATTGTTGAATAAAATGAGATTATTCTTGCCGATAGTGACTTTTGTGGGTCTTTTGTTTACTTCTTCCATAAATTATTTTTTGGGAACTTTTTTCTTGAATCGTAATGTAAAATCACAAAAATATCCTGTTTTTACGGAATTTTATTTACCGGGGCATGCTAATTTTGGGATAGGATTGATCTTTTTGACAGGTTATCTTTTTGGAAAAATACAAATTGATTATTCATATAATATATCTGTAACCATGGTGTATCTTGCGGTGATTTTATTGTATTTACAAGGAACAGCGAGTGTTTTGTACTGGTGTAGAAAAAAATTCAGTATTCTTTTTGGAAACATGATGTGGATATTATCTTGTGTCTTTGTGCCATGGGTTATTATATTTATCGGTTTTTTTGATACCATGTTTCACCTTAGAAAACCGGATACAGGAGGTGTAAAATGAAAATAGAATGGAAGATTTATAGAGCTTATTTAATTTCTATGGCTTTTTTTGCGGTTATATTTTTGCAGTATAACTACTATGTTTCATTATTAGCAGTGTTTTGGCTTATTACCCTCTTTTTTTGGAATAAGAAGGAGTTACAGAAACAGAATATAGAATGGACTCAATATATCGAAACTCTTTCTTTGAATATGGATTATAGCACGAAACAAGCTATTACAAATTTACCGATTCCGCTTTGTATGTGTAAGGTAGATGGTGTTATTACATGGTACAATAAGAAATTTTCTGATATTGCGATGAAAAAGGGTCTGTTAGGCACAAATATCAATAAGATTTTTGAACAAATTGATTTATCTGATGTTGCGCTTACCGGAGAGAGAGAAACTACTTTCTTAGATGTGGATTCTCGTAAATACAGAATTGTATATTATGTGGTAAAAACATCTAAAAAAGATAGCGGCATGGTGATGTTATATTTTATTGATGAGACAAAATATGAAGATTTGGCACAAGAATATCAAAATACAAAAACAGGAATTATTTTAATTCAGGTAGATAGTTTTGATGAAGTGTTGGATAATGTAGAAGACTCTAACAGACCTGTTTTGGAGGCTACAGTAGAGCAAAAACTTAAGGTATGGGCTGAAAATTATGGAGCAACAATTGTAAAGATAAATAAAGATCATTATTTTGTATTAGTGGATGAACAAAATTTACAGGCGATGGAAGATAATAAATTTTCTATTTTAGATGAAATTCGTTCGATTGATGTAGGAAATACCTTACCTGTAACACTTTCTTTGGGGATTTCAGGAAGAGCAGATACAATTTCTCAGACACATGATATTGCAAGTTCTGCTTTGGATATGGCGCTTGGTCGCGGAGGAGATCAATGTGTGATTAAGAGAAATGACAGATTTACATTTTACGGTGGAAAGTCCAAGGCTATCGAAAAGAAGACAAGGGTAAAAGCAAGAATGATTTCTTATGCACTCAAAGATTTGATACATGCATCTGATCGAGTGTTGATTATGGGACATACTTATCCTGATTTGGATGCTTTGGGAGCAGCACTGGGAACATTTGGGATTTGTAGAATTCTTGGAAAGACTGCAAACATTGTATTGGAAAATTCAAATACTTCTATTGATATTTTATATGAAAAAATCAAACAAGACGATTCTATGGGAACTGTATTTGTGAATCACGAAAGAGCTAAAAGGATTTGTCAAAATCAGGATAGAGTGCTTGTTGTAGTTGTAGATACACATAAACCGATGTTGACGGAATATCCTGACTTGATTCATCTTTGTGATCGGGTAGTTTTGATTGACCATCACAGAAGAGGTGTAGAATTTATTGATGATGCGGTGTTGGTTTATCATGAAACTTATGCATCTTCCGCTTCCGAAATGGTGACAGAAGTGATTCAATATATTGCGGATAAGCCGAAATTACGCACATTAGAAGCAGAGGCTCTTTTGGCGGGGATTATGTTAGATACAAAGAATTTTTCTTTTAAGACAGGAGTCAGAACGTTTGAGGCGGCGGCATTTTTGAGAAAATGCGGTGCTGATACCGTAGAGGTAAAATCTTTCTTTCAAGGAGATGTGGATAGCTATATGAGGATTGCGGAAATTGTCAAAAATGCAAAAATCATCGACGGTAGAATTGCAATCTCCTATTGTGACGAAAGATTATCGGATTCTAAATTGATTGCAGCGAAAGTAGCAGATGAATTGCTGAATATCAAAGGTGTGATTTCTTCTTTTGTAATTACCAAAAATGATTCAGATGTGATTCAGATTAGTGCTCGTTCTTTCGGTAAGATGAATGTACAAATTATTATGGAAAAACTTGGTGGCGGTGGACATATGGATACCGCAGCAACACAACTCCAAGATGTTACATTGGAAGAAGCGATGGATCGTTTGGAAGATAGCGTGATGGAATATTTGAATGAGGAGGAGAATACAAAATGAAAGTAATTTTGCTAAAAGATGTAAAGGGAACCGGAAAAGCCGGAGAATTGAAAGAAGTGAGCGACGGTTATGCGAAAAATTTCTTGTTTAAGAAGAATTTGGCAATAGAAGGAACAAAAGGAAATGTAAATGACTTGAATCAAAAGAAAGCTGCAAAAGAACATGGTGACAAAGTTGCAGAGGCAGAAGCAAAAGAAGTGAAAGAACAATTGAAACAAAAAGGAATTGTAATGAAAGCAAAGGCCGGAGAAGGGAAATTGTTCGGTTCTATCACATCAAAAGATATTTCTGATCAAATCAAAAAAGAGTTAAATATTGATGTTGATAAAAGAAAAATTATGTTGAAAGAGCCAATTAAAGAATTGGGAACAACTGTGGTAGAAATCAAATTACATTCCAGAGTAACAGCAGAATTGAGAGTAACGATTGAAGCATTAAATTAATGAGATACGGATGCAATGCATCCGTTTACATATGCAGAAAGGAGGGTGTAGTTAAATGGAAGGAAAAGTGGTACCGTATTCTTTGCAAGCGGAGCAGTCTGTATTGGGTAGTATCTTGTTGTCAAAAGATGCGATTGTGATGGTAACGGACATTATCACAGAGGAAGATTTTTATAAGGAATTTCACCAAGAAATTTTTAGTGCGATGTTGCAGTTGAATAAAAAGTCGGAGCCGATTGATTTAATTACACTTCTTGATAAATTAGAGAAGGAAGACTTATCTGCGGAGCAGATTACTTACATCACAGACTTAACTTCCGTACCGGATTTTACAGATAATATTATCAGCTACGCAAAAATTGTAAAAGAAAAATCTATGCTTAGAGCTTTAATTCAAGCTTCTCAGAATATTATTGAAAAAAGCTATCGAGAAGAAATAGAGGTCATGGATATTTTAAACTATGCAGAAAAACAAGTTTTTGATGTTGCGCAGGAACAAAATATCAAAGGATTGATACCAATCGATCACATTATGTTAAACAAGTTTGATTCTTTGGAACGATTAGCGAAACATAAAGGAGATTTGACAGGAATTACAAGTGGTTTCACTGATTTAGACCGAAAGACTAACGGATTTCAATCTACAGACTTGATTTTAATTGCTGCACGACCTTCTATGGGAAAAACTGCATTTTCTTTGAATTTAGTGGCGAATGCTGCTATCAAAGGAAAAGCATCTGTTGCTGTGTTTTCTTTGGAGATGAGCAACGAACAATTAGTAGACAGGATGATTGCAGCTAATGCACAAGTAGAATTATCCAATATTCGGAATGGTTCTTTAAAAGATGAAGAATGGGAAAAAGTTACCAATGCAATGGGTCTGTTATCTTCTCAAAAAATCTATATTGATGATACTGCTGGATTGAATATGGTGCAGTTGCGCACAAAATGCAGAAGACTGAAGATAGAAAAGGGATTGGATATGATTGTGATAGACTATCTTCAATTGATGGAAGGAGATTCCAAGACAGAGAATCGACAACAGGAAATTTCCAAAATTTCCCGTTCTCTCAAAATTTTGGCAAAAGAGTTGGAATGTCCTGTGATTGCACTGTCACAGTTATCAAGAGCGCCTGAACAAAGGTCTGATCATCGTCCGATGTTATCTGATTTGAGAGAGTCGGGAGCAATTGAACAAGATGCGGATATGGTTATGTTTTTGTATCGTGATGAAGTGTATGACAAAGACACAATGGATAAGAATAAGGCAGAAGTAATTATTGCAAAACATAGAAATGGAGAAATTGGGACTGTTGATTTGACATGGTTAGGGCAGTTTCAATTGTTCCACAACGCACCTCGTCACGATATGAATTTATAATAGAAGAGGGATACTATGGTACTTTTTGGAAAATATGTGAAATTATCTCCTATGCAATTAGAAGATGTGGAGAAAATGATATCTTGGGAGCGACATGAAGATATTCTATTTGCTGATTATAATTTTCCGCCGTGGTCTGCAAAAGAACAAAAAAAATGGTTTTTGAGTAAGACAAGCGGTACAAAACAATGTTTTTCTATTTTTGATAGAGAGGGAGTTTTGATTGGATATATTTCGCTCAGAAAGGTGAATCCACTATTGAAGACAGGAGAAATAGGCATTTTACTTCGACCTTCCGCAATTGGAAAGAAGTATGGCAGAGATGCATTGCGTACTTTTTTGAAATGGGCAACAGAATCTGAAAAATTTCGGAAATTGAAACTGACAGTTGCCCGATACAACGACAGAGCGATTGCCTGCTATCAGTCTGTAGGATTCGTATTAAAAAGAAAATTCTTTGATTATTGTTATAATGATCAAATTGTTCCGTTTGAGATAGAAGGATGGGAAAAGATTGCTCCTTACTTTAAATATAGTGGGAGTCATCTTTTTGTTCAATATTATGAAATGCAGATTCACAGAGATAACATCCGATACGGAGCATAACAAAAAGACATTTATCCGGGCAAGGATAGAAGAATCTTCATATCTTGGGAAATATGTGTAGAAAAGGAGCGCAGAGTATGACAAATTTATCGTCATGGGCATTTATTATGGCGTTGTTTACATTATTATCAAAGGCACTTGGATTTTTTCGTGAAGGTTTTATGGCTTGGAAATTCGGAGCAAGCTCATTCACAGATGCATTCATCATTTCGTGGAATATTCCTCTGGTTATTTTTGGTGGGGTAGCGACCTCTATTTTGACCTGCTATGTTCCTATGTACAATCGAGTAAAACAACAAGGAAAAGAGCAAGTAGATCGATTTAACAGTAATCTAATCAGTATTGTATTTTTGGTATCTGTATTAATTATTGTATTTTTTACGATATTCGATGAAAAAATCATTACCACTTTTTTTATTCGAAAAGAAAAAGTTGAGACAGTGCAGTATGCTTTGAAATTTACAAAGATTATGATTTGGTCCATGTTATTTTTAGGGATATCCTTTATTTTGCAGGGATATGTTCAAGTGCATGAAAAATTTACCATTGTCGGGTTGATGGGGATTCCGCTCAATTTGTTTATTATTTTTGGAATTTTTTTGGCAACAGAACAACATTATTATTTTCTGGCATTGGGCGTTTTGATAGGATATGTGTTTTATGTTCCGTATTTTGGTCTTCCTGCATACAGGAGTGGGTTTCGATATTATCCGATGTTGGATTTTCGAGATGAAAATGTACGAAAAATTTTGATATTGATTATTCCGGTTTTTTTGGGAAGAATGGTTTTTGATATCAATTTAATGGTGGACAGATATCTCGGTTCCGGATTGGCGACAGGAACAGTTACTTGTTTGAACAATGCTTACAAACTCAATTTGTTAGTCAATAGTGTAATTGTAACATCCGTTGGTACGACTATTTTTCCAAGGTTGGCAAAATTAACCAAAGAGGGAGATATGACTGCGGTGAAGAGAACATTGCATACCAGTTTGGGAAGTATGTCCATTTTTTTGGTTCCGATTGCTTTAGCTATGGTAGTGTTGGCAAATCCGATTGTATCAGTTGCCTTTGGTAGAGGGGAATTTACCCCTGAGAAAGTAACGATTACTGCTCAAGCGATGCAATTTTATTGTATCAGTGTTATCTCTTTGGGATGGAGACAAATTATGGAAAAGGTATTTTATGCGATGGAAGATACCAAGACTCCAATGGTTAATTCTGTAATCTCCATTGTAGTAAATATTGTTTTGAACCTTATTTTGATTCGTTTTATGCAACACAGAGGTTTGGCTCTTGCAACGACAGTGTCTTCCATTTTGACAGCATTGCTATTTTTTGTGAACCTACAGAAAAAAATCGGAAACTTTGGTGGAAGAAAGTTGTTTGATTCTTTCTGTAAAACAGGAATAGCTGCACTTGTTATGGCATTTGTGATGAAATTGATGTTTGCGTTCTCAGGTTTGGTGATTCAATCTGTAGTAATAAATTTGATGGTCACAAGTGTAGTAGGAATGGTAGTATATTATGTTATGCTCCAAACATTACATGTCCATGAATTGACTGTAGCAGTGGGAATGATTCAAAGACGATTGAAAAAATAGGAGTAAAGTACTTTTTATGGTAATTCTTGTATTGAAAATAGAAATTGACTCTTTTGATAAGATGTCGTACATTATAAGTAAATTAGATGGAATCTTATACAGAAACTGTAATTGATATGATTCTTTGGAGTTTTGTTGGAAATGTAGGATTTCTATAGGATTTTAAATAAGGTGTTATTTGGAGCAATGAGTCTTGTCTTTTTGATAAGGGTTGTAGTGTAACTTGCAAAAAGTTGATTGAATGAAAAAGGAGTGTAATAAATTGAATAAAAAAATAATATTTGGAATCATATCTATGTTGTTTTGTGCAATGATATTGACAGGTTGCCAACAAGAACAAACGAAAACTTTTACACAGACTAAAAACGGGATTACCTTACAGATGGAATATACTTACAAAGGCGATACTGTTCTTCAACAAAAAGCAACAAATACTATGCCATATGCAATTTTTCCGGTTGAAAACAAAGAAGATATTCATTTCTTGTTAGACAGATTGTCAGAACCTTATCAAGGAATAAAAGGAGTGGAACAATCGATTGATTACCAAGAAGAACAAGCAGTGGAAACTGTGATGATAGATTATGGAGAGTTGGATTTTGATCTTGCGAAAGGAATTGACAGTATTTTTACGGATGGGGCAGATTCAGAGAAGAAAGTAAGCATGCAAGCTGTCGAAAAGTGGTTATTAGAAAAAGGCTTTGAAGAAATCAAGTAATAAAACAAATGAGAGAAAAAAGAAGTGTATTGGAAACAATATGCTCTTTTTGTATCAGAACCAAACATTGGAGTTTACAACAGGAACTTCGAACAATCAAGTGAGGCAAGAATAGGATTGTGGATTGTGATAAAAAAGATGTATTATCACTCATTAGGTCAAAGTAGAAAGATATCGTTACAGTCATTTAAATAGCTGAGTTTGTCAGTAAAAGCGAGTTAAACACAAGGACTGAAATTGTGATACAACGGAATAGGGATACCATGTTTGGGGGAGGATACTATGAGAGAAAGACAAAATAAAACAAAAGAGATGTTGTACTTATGCATTGTGATTGCTCTTATTCCATATTCATTTATTGCTCTATATTGTGATGCAATGATGAAACATTTTTCAATGATAGGTTATGGATTTGCCATATTTTGTGGAACAGTACTATTAAAAGCAATCCATACAATAAAAGAAAGGTTTTTGGTGTTTTGTCTCAGTATATGCTCATTACTAGAGTCTTATTTTTTGACGAAGCATTTTTTAGGAGAAGAGTGGAATTACTACTTCAAGCCTTTTACTGCATCGGATATTGCAGTAGGAATGATGATTTTGTTCCTGGCGATTCAATTTATGATGTTGATTTCAAAAAGCAAAAGAAAAAATTTATAATAAGAACAGTAAAGAGTGAATCCGAATTCTCGGGATATTCGGTAGGAGAAAGATAGGACTGAAAATCTTAAGATTCGTCGTTTACGGTCAAGTACAAAGTGGATAAGAATTCAATAAAAAAAGTATGGAGGATAACATTGCAGGAAAAAAAGATACAAATAATAAAGCAAACAACTGTTCCAAAGATAAATTATCAAATTGAATTGGACAAAATTATTCGAGAGATAGAACAAACAGAAAAAATTCCGACACTTCTGTTGCATAGCTGTTGCGGTCCTTGTAGCAGTTATGTGTTGGAGTATCTTTCAAAGTATTTTGAGATTACAGTATTTTATTACAATCCGAATATTTATCCTTCTCAAGAGTACTGGTATCGAGTGGAAGAACAGAAAAAAATCATTGAGTTAACAGATGCAAAGAATCCGATTCGTATGATAGAAGGAAAATATGAGGTTGAGAAATTTTATAAAATGGCAGAGGGAATGGAACATCTTCCGGAAGGTGGAGAGCGTTGTCATAAGTGTTATGAGATGAGGTTGAGTGAGGCGGCAAAACTTGCAAGCTCCAATCATTTTGATTATTTTACAACAACTTTGACCATCAGCCCACACAAAAATTCTCAAGTTTTGAATCGAATTGCACAAAAAGTAGGACAAGAATACGGAGTAACACCTCTTCCGTCAGATTTCAAAAAGAAAGGCGGATACAAAAGGTCATGTGAGATTACGGAACAGTACGGAATGTATCGTCAAGATTATTGCGGTTGCGAATTTTCGATGGAACGATTAAAGAAAAAAGAATCTGAAGAAAGCAAAAAAACCGATGAATAAGGAAGTACCTTTGTTCATCGGTTTTTTAGAATATTTTCAGTGAGGTTATATTCAGTTTTAGGAAACTATCCATTCTTTTTTTGAAAAGTTGGAAGTTTATTTTTGAAAAGTCTTGAAATTATTTTTGAACAGAATGGAAATTCCTATGAAATAGTGTAGTTGCGTAAGAATACGTAAATGAGTAAGCCACATCGGGTGGCTCAGGACATAAGCACTTCTTGGTCGAAACCATACCGTTGTCAAAAAAACACCAAGCCCAAACTGAATACAAAAAACCATCAGTGAGAGCAACAGCTTTGTTTTTTGTTTCGTCATATTTTTGATAAACAAATCGGTAAGAATGAATAATGTGAATATCAAAAGGTACAACGATGTGACAATTACGACGGAGATGGTTTCATTTTGAATATATTTTGAGATAAAAAACCCGTATAACAATAAATTGAGACCGGCAAGAGAACCGAGTGTAAAAGGAGATATTCTTTTATTTGTCATTTCTATTCCTCCATTTTTATACTTAATAGATATATCATAAAAGTAATGGTACTATATATATAATAATCATTTATAGTAAGAAAAAAATTGATATGAAAGGGTATACGTCAACCATTTTGTACAATTAGACGAATAAGAAATGTTGGAATCACTTCTTAAAAGTTTCATTGGTTATTTTTTCTTGTTAGTAAAATGAGAAAGCAACAAGATGATAAAAGCAAGTATACCTAATACAACAAAAATAGAAAGCATGCCTTTGTACATAATGGATAATGAAATGAAAAAATTTTCACGCATTAACGATTCCTCCTATAAATACATTCTAATCAGATTTAATATCACTCCACCTGCAACAACAGAGCCTATTTGACCGGCTACATTTGCACCGATTGCGTGCATAAGTAAATGATTGGTCGGATCTTCCTGAAGTGCCATTTTCTGTACAACACGAGCAGACATTGGAAAAGCTGAGATGCCTGCTGCACCAACCATGGGATTACATTTTTCTTTGCAGAAGAGGTTTAATAATTTTGCAAGCATAATCCCGCCGATGGTATCGAAGATAAAGGCAAATAGACCAATTACCATAATCAATAGAGTGTCTAACGAAACAAAAGCATCAGCTCTCATAGAAAAAGAAATGGTAATTCCAAGTAATAAGGTAATCAAGTTTGCTAATGAAGTGCTTGCTGTTTCAGTCAATCCTTGTAATACTCCCGATTCTCGAATTAAATTTCCAAACATCAGAAAACCGACAAGTGAAACACTCATGGGAGCAACCATACCTGCTACAATTGTAACTACGATTGGAAATAGAATTTTTGTCTGTCTACTCACTTGTTTCGGATTGTATTTCATGGGAATGCGGCGTTCTTTTTTTGTTGTAACAAGTTTGATGGCAAATGGTTGCACAATCGGAACAAGTGCCATGTAAGAATAGGCGGCTACAGCAATTGCACCTACATATTTTGAATGCAGTATTTGTGAAACCAAAATGGAGGTTGGACCATCGGCAGCACCGATGATACCGATAGAAGCAGCATCTTTTAAATCAAATCCCATAAGTGTAGATAGCGATAATGCAAAAAAGATTCCAAATTGAGCAGCAGCTCCAAATAATAGCATTTTCGGATTGGATAAAAGAGGACCGAAATCAATCATTGCTCCGATTCCGATAAACAAAAGCAAAGGTAATGCCTCTGAAGATTCAATCCCGATATGGAATAACCATTCTATAATTCCGGTGACCTGACCGATTCCGTTTATATTTTGATTGATTACTCCAGTAAACGGAAGATTTACCAAAATAGCACCAAATCCCATTGGAAGTAAAAGTGCCGGTTCGAAATCTTTTTTAATGGCAAGATAGATGAGCAAAAAACCGATTCCATACATTACGAGTTGCTGAAGAGTAATACTTAATATTCCTTGATATAAAAAATCCATAAAATAAAAATCCCTTCTTTGTAATTCAAAATGTGATTTAATCAAAATTACTGTTGTTTTACTATAAAAACATATCATTAATGATGACATATACAATCACTGTTTGTCAATCGTTCTGAATAGATTTGGAAAGAATGATTGGCTTTAATGTTTGTCATACGAAAATTAAATAGAATTATTTAAGTATTTCCTGAAAAATGAAGTATTACATACACTTGAAACAGTTATGTACAGACTCTGTGAAAGTGTAAATAAACTGATTAATGAATCAATCAAAAATATAACTTGGAGAAAATTAGATTTGGTTAATAGGTGTTTAGTATCAGTAATATTTTGCATTATTTATTAAATGATGAAAAGAAGATTGAGGTTTTAGATAAGGTGGGATATACTTTTAGTACCAATAATTGAAAAATAATTTTAGGATAGATAACGGAGGTATTATGAGCAAAATAAAAAGAGTATATATTTGTAAAGAATGTGGGAATCAAACGACATCTTGGTATGGAATTTGTCCCAATTGT
This sequence comes from Filifactor alocis ATCC 35896, assembly GCF_000163895.2. Lineage (NCBI taxonomy): Bacteria > Bacillati > Bacillota > Clostridia > Peptostreptococcales > Filifactoraceae > Filifactor > Filifactor alocis. The sequence continues at coordinate 747,114 of NC_016630.1, read as the reverse complement.
CATTCTTATGCATCCTTGGAGGAAAAAGAAGTAAAGGCAAGTGAACTTAAGAAAAGCAAGAGAACAGGTAAAGATTCCCCTTCTTCTTTATCAATGCCATTATCTAAGGTGGAGTTTCAAGATGAAAGGAGATTTTCTACCACAATAGAAGAATTGGACAGAGTGTTAGGAGGAGGAATTGTAAAAGGTTCATTGGTTTTGGTTGGAGGAGAGCCTGGAATCGGAAAGTCAACGTTGTTGTTGCAGGTAGCACATCATATCAGTAGACAAAAGAAAGTATTGTATTTTTCGGGTGAAGAGTCTACACAACAAATCAAACTTCGTGCAGAGCGACTTTTTGATGAAGACTGTGATATGTATTTATGTAACAGTAATGAATTGGAACAATTGGAATCAGAGATAGAATCCTATCATCCCGACTTTGTTATTGTAGATTCGATTCAAACCATTTTCTCCAGTGAGTTAGATTCTATTCAAGGCTCTGTTTCTCAAGTAAAAGAAGTAACAGCTCGTTTGATGGAACTTGCAAAGAAAAAGCAAATCAGTATTTTTTTAGTAGGGCATGTTACGAAAGAGGGATATATTGCAGGACCCAAGGTATTAGAGCATTTGGTGGATACGGTTATTTATTTTGAAGGCGAACGATATCATTCCTATCGTATGATTCGTGCAGTCAAAAATCGTTTCGGCTCGACCAATGAACTTGGGATGTTTGAGATGACAAACAAAGGATTGGTACAGATATTAAATCCGTCTGCAATGTTATTGAGTGAAAAACCACAGGGAGAATCAGGGTCTGTGATTGTAGCAACAATGGAGGGGAGTAGACCTATTTTGGTGGAAGTACAGGCATTGGTATCTGCAAGCAACTTCTCTGTTCCAAGAAGAACAGCAACAGGAGTTGATTTTAACAGAGTAAATATGTTACTTGCTGTTCTTGAGAAAAAGGTTGGGTTGAAACTTCAGAATCAAGATGTTTATATCAATCTGACCGGAGGATTTCAAAACAATGAACCGTCCATTGATTTGGGAATTGTTTTGGCAGTAGCATCTTCCTATAAAGGAACTCCGATGGGAGAAGATACCGTTGTGTTTGGAGAAGTGGGTTTGACCGGAGAAATCAGAAGCGTTCAGAATGCAGGTAAGCGGGTTGCTGAGGCGAAAAAACTGGGATTTCAAAAAGTAATTCTTCCAAAAAACAACTTGAAAGAAAGTATGACAGATGGAATTGAGTTAGTTGGAATCAGGCATGTTTTTGAACTATTTCGAAAAACAAAATAAATGTGATCCATATTTTGAAAAAAGTAAAAATAGGAAATAGAATGAACTTAATTTACTCAATTGATAAAAAATAAACGCAAATCAAATATAAAATAGTGAATATTATTGTAAATTTTGAAAAAATTTAATATAATAATAAGTAAGTATATTTGTTTGCATAAAATAAAAATGGATGTACCAATTAAAGAGAGGAGACAGTTATGAAAAAAAGAATTGCATTATTTTTAGTAAGCTGTATGGCACTTGGGACTATGGCAGGCTGTACACCGGAACAAAAGTCCTATATGGAAGAAGCAAAGAAAGTTTCAAATTGGGAATCATTTGAAACTACAGGCAAGTTGAGTTTGGATATTACAGCACCGGGTATGATACCGCTAATAGAAGGAGCAACCGCAACACCGCCTGCACAAGAAAAGACACACATGGATTTTGATATAAAAGGATATACTTTAAATGAAAAGGGTAAGAAACAAAAAGGTTATGCACTTTTGAGCGGAAAAGATGATAAAGGAAAATTTCAACTGAAAGATGTAAAAGTGTTTATAGACGGAAAAGATGTATATATCAGTAAAAATTATATGGAAGATATTATGAAATATTCCACAAACGGAGAACTTCCAAAACGAGTAACTGATGTAAAACAGGAATATATTTTAATTGCAAATGGCATGGGAGAGTTATTTACAGGAGAAGCAATGACTCCGGAAAATACTGTTTTTATGCAAAACTATATGGATACAATGACAAATCCCGAAAAGCGTGATGAGTTGTTTACAAAATTTGAAAAAGTTTTTGAGTTGATAGAATTCAATCTTCCATTGAAAAAAGAAGGACAAGCAACTTACACAATGAAAGTGAACTCTGATGAATTCATTGATAGAGCGGTACATTCTCTTGATAAAACTGTAATGAACTTAGATCAAATTCTTAAGATTATGGAGTGGAAAGAAATAATTCCTGAAGGAGACAGTGTAGCTGAAATTCAAAAGGAATATGCAAATGGAAAGAAAGAAGAAATTATGAAAAGTGTTCCGGATGCAAAAAAATTATTAAAGGGAAGTTATTTGAATACAAAAGAAACATTCTCTGAGGATAATTATAAAGGCGAAATGGAAGCTAATATCTGTGTTAATGAGCCGTTATATTTGAAAGTGAATATGAAAATTGACACAGAATCTAAAAAAGTTGCCAAAAAAGAAGTAAAAGTACCGACAAGAGCAGAAGCAATTACTCTACAAGAGTATATGGATTTATATATGCCTGCTGTCAAAGATACAATTGTGTTAGATACAAAAACAAATGTATTGAAAAGTGAAAAGAACGGAACACAAGTAAAATTGAAAACAACAAAAAATGCTGAAGGTGAAGTAATGTACGAATTTGCTCCAATCATGAGAAGCTTCGGAGTAGAATTCGGATATGACCAAAAGGTACACCAAGTATACTATATTGATAATGGTGTAAAGGAATATGTAGATGATGTTGTAGAAAAGAACGGTATTTCCTATATTTCAATAGAGAACATAGATTATCGTTGGGTAAGTGATGCAATGTCGGAAGATGATGGGAACACATATCGTTATGTGATAAGAGAAGCAGAATAATATAAGAAAAACATTCATGATAAAAAACTATCTGTTACTATCCAAATATTCTATGAGATACTTCATAATTCAGCAGGGATTTTCGATAAAAACAAATCTATTTGGTACAAATCATCAAGCGTGTCTTGCAAAAAAGGTTTGTAAATATTAAAGATGACAGTAAAAGGAGAGCATTTTGTAAAGATAATTGACACTGTTTTCAAAAAAAGAACAAGCACAATAAAATAGGTGGTGAATCGGATTGTTATTCTGAAACACCACCTGTTTTATTGACTGGTGATACTGTAAATTTTTATTCATATCAGATTACAGTATTTTTGTTTTGTTGCTGTTTTTTTCTATATTTTCGATTGAAAGATTTTTATAATCAATGTTCGATTTAATGTTCTCGTCGCATAACAAGATAAATATTTGGAGCACTTTTATTTTTGTTAGCACCTTCCGTTTGTACGACACCCAAATTGAGATTTGCCGGGATATTGCTGTTGGCAAAGCGAACAACTTCCCAACCCGGGAATTTTTCATTCGGTCCACCGTTATTATCTTCAACACACAGCGCCAAATTTGTAATCGGAGGTCTGGACTTATCTTCTGTCCACATCAAGTATAGATAATTTCCACCTGCGTTCGTGTTCAAATCTTTTCCTAGTCGGAACCATTGTGCGTTTCCGGAGTGATTGAAGTTTATATCAGCATTTTTGGTATTTTCATTTCCTTGATAAATACAAATATCGGTAATAGGAAAAAGTTTATAACCGTTTGGGAAGTATAAATATTTCGGCACGTACTTTGTTAAATCAATTTCTTTTTTATCAGACCATCCTAAATCCAGAACAATATAGTCTCTTTTGTCGACCTCGACTCCATGGTTCAAATCTGCTATGTCCTTTTTTGCGTCCCTGGATTCAACTGTGCTTAACAATTCCCAAGTGAGCACAGTATATCTTGTAGACCCTTTATTTTTATCATCGTTATCATCCAATGATTTTTTGATTGCTTTTTGCATACTGTCATTATCGCGTCCTAATCGTATGCCATATAAATAGTTTTTTGTCTCCGGAGCAACTCCCGGTATTTTTTTGTTGATATCTCCTGCAATTTTTTCAAATTCCGACTTGATTTGATTTTTTCGTTTTTCTGTACCTGCAAGCTCCCAAATAGGAATCAGTGGTCTATGCATGTCATTGAAATCAATCATAGTTGCATGACTTTCTATATTTTTTTCCCACTCTGTTAACTTATCGCTTCCTTCCAAAAAGTCATTTAGATAAATAGAGGTGCTATTTCCTACAACATGGAGGTTAATGTCGGATTTGGATGCAAAGTTTTTATAAGCAGTAGATTTTTTGTATTCGTTTTCAGCATTTCCGCTTGCAATCAGTGCATTGAATCCTGCCTTTACTTTTAATGCGAAATCCTCTTTTCCATAAACAGTGCTTTTGTCAATTGTTGTATTGATATCGACACGACCGCCCGTAATCATTCCCATCAGAACATAATGACCGTAATCGCCAAATAATTGGTCTATCGGAGCAGTATCAATTGCCTTTTTTGCACTTTCTGTCAAACATTCTCTGTATTTGGAAGAATCCGGATAATAGATATAAAAACCATTCAGACGTTTTTCATACATATGTGTCGCATGGTACTTAAATTTACTTTGTCCGGTTGTTTTTCCGAAATTTGTTTCGACACTTCCGGAGAAACACTTGTAACTACCGCCAATTTTGGCTTTGTTGGTCATTTCTGTTTGATATTCCTGCAATGATTCGGAAATAATTGTATTTTGATGAATGTCGCTTCCAAGATTTTTTTCTTGAATCCAGTTGTATTCTAAAATTTTATCAAAATTAAATACGGGAGCTTTGGTAGCAGTGAGGGAACCGTATTCTCCGAATACATTGTAGCCTTTGCCCAGAGAGCGGACTGCTTGCATTCCTGTCTTTTTCAAATCTTCTTTTGTTATGGTGTTATCTAATTTTTCCTGTTCAAGCGGTGATGTTTTTTTTGTATCATCAGGAGTGGTTTTATCATTTATTTTTTCATAAATGCCTTTATGTGCATTGTTCGGTTTAATGATATTATCTGATTTGAAAATACCATCTGGTATTTTCAGTTCTCCATTCAGTTCTTTCTCTAATTGTTCAAGTTCTGTTTTCAAATCATCAATTTCTTTTTGCAATTTATCAAGAAAAAATAAACATTTAAACGATTTCGAAAGAGGACAAATTCAACTTCTGCATAATAAAGGATATTCAGCATACAAAATAGCAAAAGAACTTCGTAGAGCATCCAACACCATAAGAAATGAGTTAAAAAGAGGTACAGTAACTCAAATAAAAGGAATACATGATGTACAAGTATATTATCCGGATACAGGTAAGTTAGTATATGAGAAGAATCGAAAAAATTGCAAAAAGAAATTTAAAGCCTTGAAATGTAGCAAATATTTAGACTTTGTAAAGCAAAAGTTTAATGAAGAAAAATGGTCGTTAGATGCAATTTGTGGATATGCAAAGTTAAATAAGCTATATGAAGGTCAAAGAGTCTGCACCAAGACATTATACAATTATGTAGATATAGGTCTAATAGGAATAAAATCTATTGATTTGCCCTTAAGAGTGAAAAGAAAACCGGCTAAAAAACGAGTAAAAGAAAACAAAAGAAAACTTGGAAAAAGTATAGAAGAAAGACCGCAAGAAATAGAAACAAGAAAAACATTTGGAAATTGGGAAATAGATACAGTAATACCAAAGAAAAACAAAGAAGAAGCATCATTAATAACCATAACAGAAAGAAAAAGTCGAATGGAACTAATCTTAAAATTAAACAGAAGAAAAGCATCCATAGTAAATGAAACATTAAAGAACACATTGAACAGATTGAAGGAACCACAAAAAATATTTAGAAGCATAACAAGTGATAACGGCTTAGAGTTTGCGAAATTATGTGAACTTGAAAAAACATATATAGGAAACATCTATTACTGTCATCCCAATAATCCCCAGGAAAGAGGAACAAATGAAAAGCACAATAGCCTAATCAGAAGATTTCTACCGAAAGGAAAATCATTAAATGATTATGAAGAAGAACACTATATAAAGATAATGAATTGGATGAACAATTTGCCAAGAAAAATCCTAAATTACCGCACTCCTATAGAAGTTTTTATAGAAGAACTAAATAACTTAGGACTTTTAGATGATAATGAGGAATTAGTTCAATTTGATATTGCAATTTAAGCTTTAGAAAAGTTGGAAAAGAAATAAAAAAATAATGTAAAAAAATCAGAAACTATGGTATACTTATTTGGTTAGTATGCTTGTAGAATGGTAAACTGGGTTGTGTATGGAAAATATAGAGAAACGAAGTTAATTTTGATGAGATGGAACAAGTCACTTACCAAGAGCATCAATTTTGATAAGAAAATTAAAATATTTTAAGATAAACCTAGGAGGAAATAAACAAATGAGTGAAATTCTAAAAAAAGAAAAAAGTTTAGTAACATTAAAAATGACAGTAAAAGGGGAAGATTTTGCAAAAGCAATTGATACTGTTTTCAAAAAAAATAGAACAAGATTTGCAATCCCGGGATTCAGAAAAGGAAAAGCTCCACGCAAAATTGTTGAATCCTACTACGGTGAGGGTGTATTCTATGAGGAGGCATTGAATGAAGTGTTCCCTGTTATATTTACCGAAGCAATTAAGGACCATGAATTAGATGTAGTGTCCAGACCTGAAATTGAGGAATTGGGAGAGATTCAATCAGGAGAAGATTTCGATGTTACTGTACAAGTATATGTAAGACCGGAGGTAACACTTGGCGAATACAAAGAACTTCAAGTTGAAAAAGAAGAAGTAGAAGTAACAGATGAAGAAGTGAATCAAGATTTAGAAATCAAGAGAGAACAAAATGCAAGAATGGTTGCTATTGAGGATCGCCCTGCAAAAGACGGAGATACCGTTGTAATCGACTTTCAGGGAAAAGTGGATGGCGTGGCATTTGATGGAGGAAAAGGAGAAGGATATACCCTAGTATTAGGCTCTAACTCTTTCATCGAAGGATTTGAAGCACAAATTGTGGGAATGAATTTAGAAGAAGTAAAGGATATCAATGTAACATTCCCTGAACAATATCATTCTGAAGACCTACAAGGAAAAGATGCAGTGTTTACTGTTAAATTACATGAAATTAAAGAAAAAGAATTACCGGAATTAGATGATGATTTTGTAATGGATATTAGTGAATTTGAAACTTTGGAAGAATTAAAAGCAGATATTCGTGCAAAATTGTATGAAACGAAAAAAGCAGGTGCTGAAACAGCATATCGTAATGCAATCATCGACAAAGCAGTAGAGGCAAGTACAGTAGAAGTTCCGGATGTTATGATAGAAAATGAAGTAGAGAGCATGGCTCATGAGTTTGGTCAAAATCTACAATATCAAGGGCTTCAATTGGAAGATTATTTCAAATATACCAAATCAAATATGATGGATTTGAAAGGTCAAATGAGACCGGATGCAGAAAGAAAAGTTCGTAACAGTTTGGTGTTAGATGAAATCAGCAAAGCGGAAAATATTGAAGTAAGTGACGAAGACTTAGAAAAAGAATATACAAAGATGGCAGAACAATACAAAATGGAAGTAGAAAAAGTCAAAGAATTAGTAGGAAGAACAGATGTCGAAGTATTGAAAGATAATATTCGTATTCAAAAAACAATTGACTTGTTGATTGCATCTGCAAAATAAGCAAAGAGCTTATAAAAGTTTTGTAGAAGAATTGTAACGAAAGGGGATTTTTTCTGTAATAATTATAGAAAAAATCCTTTTGTTGAATTACACTGTATGTAACAGGGTAGAGGTAAAATAGATAGGCTTGATAAAAAATACAGATAAGCGATTGTCAGAAGGAGATGGAATGAAGATGGCATATGTACCGGTTGTTGTAGAACAAAGCGGAAGAGGAGAAAGAAGTTATGATATTTATTCAAGATTATTAAAAGATAGAATCATTTTTTTGTCAGATGAAGTAAATGATGTAACATCATCGTTGGTGGTAGCACAGATGTTATTTTTGGAAGCTGAAGATCCTGACAAAGATATTATGTTCTATATCAATAGTCCGGGAGGATCTATCACATCCGGAATGGCAATTTTTGATACGATGCAATATATCAAATGTGATGTTTGTACTATTTGTATTGGAATGGCAGCTTCCATGGGAGCGTTTTTGCTTGCTGCAGGAGAAAAAGGGAAAAGATATGCATTGCCGAATGCAGAAGTGATGATTCATCAACCACTTGGCGGCGCACAGGGGCAGGCAACAGATATTCAAATTCAAGCAGAGAGAATTTTGAAAATGAAAGATAAATTAAATATCATTTTAGCAGAAAGAACAGGACAAAATCTCGAAACAATAAAAAATGATACAGAAAGAGATAACTTTATGAGCGCAGAAGAGGCAAAAGAATATGGTTTGATTGATAAAGTTATCGAAAAAAATCTATAGGAAAAGAGGGATAAATAGATGTCAAGAAATGATGAAAACAAAGAGTACAGATGTTCCTTTTGCGGGAAGAATCACAATCAAGTAAAAAGATTGATTGCCGGTCCGGATATCTATATTTGTGATGAATGTGTGAAATTATGTCAAGATATTATTGATGAAGAATTTGGACAAACAGTAACAGAAGAAACAACCGGATTGTTGAAGCCGGAAGAAATCAAAGCAATTTTGGATGAATATGTTATTGGACAAGAAAATGCAAAAAAAACCTTAGCTGTAGCGGTGTATAACCATTACAAACGAATTTATAATGCCGTGCCAACTCCAAAGAACAGCAAGGAAGTCGAATTACAAAAATCAAATGTCATTATGATTGGACCGACCGGTTCCGGAAAAACACTTTTAGCACAAACATTAGCTAAAATTTTACATGTACCTTTTGCAATTGCCGATGCTACAGCATTGACAGAAGCAGGGTATGTGGGAGAAGATGTAGAGAATATTCTATTAAAATTGATTCAGGCAGCAAATTTTGATATTGAGAAGGCGGAAAAAGGAATTATTTACATTGATGAAATTGATAAAATTGCTCGGAAAACAGATAATCCATCCTTGACACGAGATGTATCCGGAGAAGGAGTACAACAAGCCTTACTGAAAATTTTGGAATCTACCAAAGCGAATGTACCACCACAAGGAGGAAGAAAGCATCCGCATCAAGATTTTCTACAAATAGATACTACAAATATTCTATTCATATTAGGTGGTGCATTTGACGGATTGGAAGAAATTGTAAAGAAACGTCAAGGGGAAAGAACGATGGGGTTCGGTGCTAAAAATCAGAAAAAAACACCGGATAGCAATATATCATTCTATGAAAAGGTAGAGTCTCAAGACCTGTTGAAATATGGTTTGATTCCTGAGTTTGTCAGCCGTGTTCCGGTTGTAGTAGCGTTGCAAAACTTGGATGAACAAGCTTTGATTCGAATTTTGACAGAACCGAAAAATGCACTCTTAAAACAATATAAAAAATTGTTTGAATTAGACGGAGTAGAATTGGAAGTAGAAGAAGACGCACTGATTGCTATTGCAAAGCAAGCAATTGATCGAAAAATAGGTGCAAGAGGATTGCGTAGCATTTTGGAAAATATTATGATAGATATTATGTATGAGATTCCATCAAGAGAAGATATTGGAAAAGTTATTATTCAGGAAGACTGTGTGACAAAAAAAGCAAAACCGATTGTTGTGTTAAAAAAAGATATGACAGATCAAAGTGAAATAGAGACAGCATAGTACCGTAAAAAACACTGTACCTACTTTTAGAAATTGGTAGGCACAGTGTTTTTTCTTTGTATACAAAATAGGGTTATAGGACAAAAAAAGACAGATACTTAAGTATCTGTCTTTTTATCAAAAGTTCACAAAGAACTTTATTTTAGTACCATCCTCTTAATTTCATTGCTTCAGCGATTTGTTTGATAGCATACATGTAAGTAGCTTCACGAGGTGTTACATCATATTGTTCTTTTACTTCCCACATAGCGTTGAAAGCTTTAACCATAGATTGTTCTTGTCTTTCTTCTACTTCTTGTTCTGTCCAGTAGTATCCATATCTGTTTTGGACCCATTCAAAGTAAGAAACCAAAACTCCACCGGAGTTAGTTAAGATGTCTGGAACCAATGGAATATTTTTTTCTTTCAATGCAACGTCTCCTTCTGGAGTTGTTGGACCGTTAGCAGCTTCACAAACAAGTTTGCAGTTTAATTTACCTACTGTTTCAGCTGTAAGAACATTTTCCATAGCAGCCGGTACGAAGATATCTGTATTTAATGCCCAGAATTCATCCATTGTGATTTTTTTAGCTTTTGGATAATCGCAAAGAACTTTGTGATCTGCAACATAAGCAGCCATATCAGCAAAATCAAGACCATCTTCATTGTAGATAGCATATGGTTGCATTGTTTTTACAAAGTCAAATTCTGCAAGAGCTACGATTTTAGCTCCTTGTTTTTGGATGTTTTTAACTGTAAATTTACCAACGTTACCGAAACCTTGAACAGCTACTTTAGCGCCTTTGATATCGATTCCGAATTTTTTAGCAGATTCTCTTACGATGATAGAAACTCCAAATCCTGTAGCTTCGTTTCTTCCTAAAGATCCACCGAAAGCAACCGGTTTACCTGTGATAACACCAATGCTCATTTCTTCTCCATTTAGTTTAACATATTCGTCAACCATCCAAGACATGATTTGTCCGTTTGTATTTACGTCAGGAGCAGGAATGTCAATTTTTTCGCCTAGGTATTTGTGTAATCCACGTACCCATCCTCTAGAGATTTGTTCTAATTCTTTAGCAGATAATTCTCTTGGGTTACATGTAACTCCACCTTTACCTCCACCATATGGAAGTCCTAATACTCCGCCTTTGAATGTCATCCAGATAGAAAGTGCTTTTACTTCGTCAGGGTTAACATCTTGATGGAAACGAACTCCACCTTTGCAAGGACCTACAGCAGAGTTGTGAGCAGAACGATATCCTTTGAAGATTTTCAAGCTTCCGTCATCCATTCTTACAGGAATAGATACTTCAATCATTCTTTGAGGTTCTTTTAATAATTCGTATACATCAGGTTCTAAACCTAGTTTGTCACAAGCATTTTTAACTTGTTTTTGTGCATTCAAAAAAGGGTTTAATGTTTCAGCCATTTTTAACACGCTCCTTAAATTATAATATAGTATAGTGCAATAGCATTTTTCATATGTATGAAGCTATTTGGTATGTAAAAGCCATGGATATCGGTTTTATACTAGCTTAACAGCATATGAAAGAAATCCAATTGCGAACAATGTGTTTGACATATTCATGTCAAACCAACAAAACAATTATATATCATAACAAAGAAGAATGCAACTGATATATTAGGAATTATTTTAGGAAAATTTGTAAGGAAAACAAATATTTTAGGAAAGATTAAAAAATAACTATCTCTGGCTATTATTAATTTCAAAAAAACACAAGAAAAGTTTCTGATTTTGTAGCAGAAAAATATTTTTCTATAAATGTTATCATGGAATATAATTCAAAATTTATAGTACTTAAGCAATACAATTTTGAAATACGATAGTCATAGTGATAGTAAGTATGACTATTTTTTGTCAGAATCGTTTTGTGCTATTTTGCATAAACAGTTCCGGCAGTATCGAAGTTGATTGATATGATAATAAATGTCTATGAAAATTGCCGCACATTAGATGATATATTTCGGAGGTTTTATTTGTAATCTATTAACGTAGTAACAACTAAATAGATTGGAACTATAAAATCATCTCATTTTGTGCAGAAGATATCTTCATTTAAAATATAATGATTCTGATTCATAAATTGTTTGGAAAGACATAAAAGATATCATATAAGAACAATATTCTTAATTAATATAGGGATATCGTATGGGTAAGAATTAGACAGATATTATGATGAATAATTTATAAACATGAAACTGTTTTAAAACCATAATAGGAACCGAAAGATTTTTAAAATAAACAAAATATATTTTAATGAGAATGAGAATATGGCAAAGGGGATTTTTTTGAAGATTCTTATTTTAGAAAAGGAAAAATTACGATATCAAATGATAACAAAATATTGATAGAGAGGAAGAAAAATATTTTGAGTTCGAAACATAAAAAAAGATAAAATGTATTGGAATTCCACATATAATACTGATTTAAAAAAGAATAAGAAACAAAGAAAAAGATTTACAAAAAATATGTTTTTTGAGTAATTGAAAAAAATTTTTCAAAAAAGCTTTACTTTTAAAACAAGGTTTGATATACTATATTTGTCGAAAAGATATTATTAAATGAGAATAAGGAGGAAGTATCATGGCTTATAAAATTTCTGATAGTTGCATTGGATGTGGAGCTTGTGAAGGAGAATGTCCTGTAGGAGCAATTTCTCAAGGAGATACACAATATATTATTGATGCATCAGCTTGCATTGATTGTGGAGCTTGTGCGGGAGTTTGTCCTGTAGGTGCACCAAAAGCAGAATAGTCTGTTTGATTAAAAAATTAACTTAGCTATTAAAGTGAGACGTGGGGACGTCTCATTTTTTTTGTGTAAAAAATAGAACTATAGGACAAAAAGTGTTGATAAAAACCGCTATATATATTGTAAAAACAATGTGTGTAGCGGTTTAATGATTTAAAAATACGATGAAGAGTGACAAAAAATTATTAGTGTGATTAGCAGGTTATCTCACTGTTTATTACAATATTGATATTTTGTATATGATGTATAAATAATATTCTTGAAAAGAAAGTAGGCGAAGTGATAGAATAAAGTTCAAAGATGTATCGTTGTTTGGTAAATTCAGGGTTTTTTGAATGAAAAATATCACAAAATGAACCTAAGTATTAAAGGTACATAGAATAAATGGGTATGATGTGAAAGTAGAGGGAATGGCGAGTTCATGCTCCAATATTTTTTTGAATCAAATAAAAATATGAGTGGGTAAAGTAAAAAAAGATAATGATATACTAAGATATAATGAAGGTAGCAAATAAAAAGTTACTATATAAAAATAAGAATTTAGAGAGGAGATTATTATGGAACAATATCAGGATAAAATCAAAACATCAGAGTTAATTACAAGATTTTTACCATATTTTAGAAAGTATTATTCTATTTTGGCGATAGATTTGATTTGTGCTTCATTTACAACGGTATGTGAAATTGTATTTCCGTTAATGGTTAGAAATATTACAAACAAAGCGATGTTTGATTTTCAGGCTTTGACAATGAGTTTTGTCATAAAAATGTGTGTGATTTATTTTATATTGAGGCTGGTGGATACCGCTGCGAATTATTATATGGCTTCGGTTGGACATATTATGGGAGCAAAGATTGAAACAGATATGAGGAGAGATTTATTTTCTCATCTTCAAGAATTATCATTCAATTATTTTGATAATACGAAGATTGGACAGATTATGGGAAGAATTACAAGTGATTTGTTTGAAATCACAGAATTTGCGCATCATTGTCCGGAAGAATTTTTTATTGCCGGAGTAAAAATATTGGTATCCTTCCTGATTTTATGTCGGATCAATGTTTTGTTGACAGTAATTGTATTTTCGGTTATTCCGTTGATGCTTGTTGCAACAATGTATTTTAGAAAAAGAATGAGGTTGGCATTCAAACGTTCAAGAGAGCAGATTGGAGATTTGAACGCGCAGTTGGAAGATAGCTTGCTCGGTGTTAAGGTTGTTCGTTCTTTTGCAAATGAAGAGATTGAAAAAGAGAAATTTGAAGAAGGAAATTCCGGATTGTTTCATATCAAAAAATTTCAATACTATTATATGGCGGGATTCAAAGGGGTTACACAATTTTTTGATGGCTTGATGTATGTGACAGTACTGTTGTGTTCTTCGTATTTTATGATACAACGAGAGATTACGGCAGGAGATATGGTTGCGTATATGTTGTATGTAGCGATGTTGTTGTCTGCGATTAAAAGAATTGTCGAATTTGCGGAACAATTTCAAAGAGGAATGACCGGGATTGAACGATTCATTGAAGTGATGGATGAAGAAGTAGAAATTCAAGATGATGACGATGCAGTTGAAATCACCGGAGCAACAGGAGATATTTTGTTTGATCATGTGAGTTTTCAGTATCCGGATCATGACAAAATGGTGTTATCGAACATTGATTTGCACATCCGACCGGAACAAAAGATTGCATTGGTTGGTCCGTCCGGTGGTGGAAAGACAACTCTGTGCAATTTGATTCCAAGGTTTTATGAGGTAAGTGAAGGCCACATTTTGTTGGATGGTGTAGATATCAGAAAAATTACTCAAAAATCGCTTCGAAATCAAATCGGTGTAGTACAACAGGATGTGTATTTATTTTCGGGAACAGTAAGAGAGAATATTGAGTATGGTAAAGTAGGAGCTTCCGACGAAGAAATTGTAAGTGCTGCAAAAAAAGCGGGAGCACATGAGTTTATTATGGGTTTGGAGAACGGATATAATACCTATGTAGGAGAACGAGGCGTTAAATTATCCGGTGGACAAAAACAAAGAATTAGTATTGCACGTGTATTTTTGAAAAATCCTCCAATTTTGATTTTGGATGAGGCAACTTCTGCATTGGATAATGAAAGTGAACGAATTGTGCAGCATTCTTTGGTGGAGTTATCAAAAGGAAGAACGACATTTACCATTGCTCATCGATTGACAACCATTCAAAATGCCGATACCATATTGGTGCTGACTGAAAACGGTATTGAAGAGAGCGGAAGTCACAAGGAATTGATGGAGCGAAAAGGAAAATATTATTCCCTTTATGAAATGTATGGCAGTGGATATTTTGAAGATAAAGAATAGGAACGAAAAGAGGAGCAAAAATGAATGCTGAAATACTGTGTGTGGGAACAGAATTGTTACATGGAGATATTGTCAATACAAATGCTGCATTTCTTTCAAAAGAATTGGCAAAGATAGGGATAGATGTGCATTATCAGACAGTAGTTGGAGATAATCCGAAACGAATGAAAGAGGCATATGAAATTGCGCTGAATCGAGCAGATGTTATCATTTCTACAGGAGGGCTTGGACCGACGCAGGATGATATTACCAAAGAAATTGTAGCAGAGTATTTTGGTTTACCAATGATATATGATGAAGGAAGTTATCAACATTTGGTCGAAAAATATATGAGTTTTCATAAAGAAATGCCGAAGAATAATTTAAGACAGGCATATTTTCCGGAAGGAAGCATGATTTTGACCAACGATATGGGAACGGCAAATGCTTGTATTGTAGAACAAACACAAGATTTGTCAAAAAAAATAGTTGTTTTACTTCCGGGGCCTCCTTTTGAGATGAAACCGTTGATGATAAACCAAGTCGTACCACATTTACATCAATATTCTAAACAAACAGTTGTAGCATGCAAAATTATCGTAACGGAACTTGGTGAATCATTGGCAGAAGAAATGGTTTTGGATATGATATTGCATCAAACAAATCCAACCATTGCAACTTATGCGGGGAAGGGACAAGTTACTTTTCGCATCACAGCGAAAGCAGAAACAGAGCAACAAGGATTGGAATTGATTGAACCGGTAAAACAAGAGTTGTTGAGACGGTTTGGGGAAAATGCTACGGTCATTGCATCTGATAAAGGTTTGGAAGCTGTTGTGGCAGAACTGTTACTAAAGAAAAATCTTACAATTGCAACGGCAGAATCTTGTACGGGCGGAATGCTTGCAGCGAAGTTGATTGATTATCCGGGAATATCTGATGTGTATCGAGAAGGATTTGTGACTTACACAGAAGAGAGCAAAGAGAGTAGATTAAGTGTCAGTGCAGAAACTTTAGAAAAAAATGGAGTAGTCAGCGAAGAGGTAGCAAAAGAAATGGCGAAAGGTGTTTCTGAAGTTGCAGGAACGGATATCGGTGTTGGGATTACAGGACTTGCCGGTCCAAATGGCGGAACGGAACAAACTCCTATCGGCACAGTCTATGTTGCTATCTATGATAGAGGAGAGTATTTTGTGAAGAAGATGAATCGATTTGCAAGTCGTAATGTGATTCGTGAAAGAGCAGTTACAATAGCATTGGATGAGCTTAGAAGGATCTTACTTCAAAAAGCGTAGGATATAAGAAAATTCGGATAACAAATATTTTATTGAGAAGAAAGAGGAGAATTATTTTGTATCAATATATTGTTTTTGATTTAGATATGACTATTTTAAACACATGGGAAGCGAATCTTTGTGCGGTGAAAGAAGCGCTGGAAAAATTAGAGGGGAAAATTGTAGAGAAAAAAGATTTGGAACATATTTTTGGTTGTACAACCAATCAAACTATGGAAAACTTTGGTGTGAAAGATAAGAGAGCGTTTATCCAAGAGTGGTATGATGGAGTCGTAAGGTATCAACATACAATTTCTTTTTTTGAAGGGATGAAGGAGTTGTTATATGAACTCAAAGAATCAGGCTACGGTCTTGGAATTGTGACATCGAGAACAAATGCAGAAGCACAAGTGGATGTGGAACGTTTTCAAATGGATGGAATCTTTAATCAAATTATTGGTGCTGATGACGTTCTTATGCCAAAACCTCATCCTGATCCGTTAAACAAATTTATTGAAGAAAATAAGACACAGAAAGAAAAAGTGATTTATGTCGGTGATGCGATTTCAGATTTAAAATGTGCACTTCGAGCCGGAGTGGATTTTGCAGCAGCAGGCTGGGGAATCCAGAGCAACCATGATTTTTCTGAAAGCACATACTATTTTAATCATCCATCCGAACTCAGAAAATGTTTGTTAGGATTGTAAATATTTGAGATTCAGAATTAAAAAATAAAAATAATCAGTATATTTTGTTTAGACAATCAATGAAGGGGTATCATAGCCAGTAGTTAAATGAGTTATAAGAAATAGAGAGTAGTAAATAACAGAGGAGGATTTTATTATGATGAACTTAAAAAAAGAATTTGATTTATATTTATCTAACTTGGCGGTAATGACATTTAAATTACACAATTTACATTGGAATGTGACAGGACTTGCATTCAAATCTATCCATGAATTTACAGAAATGATGTACGATACTACATTCCTTCACTTTGATGCAGTGGCAGAACATCAAAAAATATTCGGAGTAATGCCTGATTGCAAATTGAGTGACTATTTAGAAAAAGCTACTATCAAAGAGGTGGATCCAAGAGAATTCAGTTCTTTGGAAGTGTTGCAAATCCTTCAAGAAGATGTTAAAACATTGATTGACAACGCAAAAGACATCAAATCAAAAGCAGATGGATTGGGTTGGACAGAAGCTGTTTCATTGATGGAAGAACAAATTGCTTACTATAGCAAACAGTTATGGTTCATTAACTCAAGCGTGAAATAAGAGAAGAAACAAGTAAGGAAATAGAAGTCGAAAGTATATTTTTAAATCCTATATAAATATGCGAAGAAAGGGTTGTTGAAAAACAACTCTTTTTTTATAGCTATAAAATTTTGTGATTATTGTGAAGGTATACGATTTTTATTTTCGTGACAGTTTTTGATGATAATACTGATTCGGTGAGGTTAATAATTTATTTCAATAATTCATAAAAATAGATTTTGAAAAAAGGAGTTTGTATGCTATCATAAAAGACAGTTATCGTATTTTTTGAAAATTCAGGACAGTACATACGGCAAGCAGATTCTTTGGAAGACAAAAGATTGTCCGTATTACAAGGTTCAATATTATTTTATAAGTTATTGGAGGTAGATTTGTGAAGAGCATAAAGACTCGCGTAGAAGAGCTTGAAATTCAAATTCACGATTTAAAATATAGAATGGATGCTTGTTATCGAAAGATTGATGAACAAAATCAGATAATAAATGGACTTCAGACCAAGTTACAGGGAAATACAGCTTTGGATGAAGCGGTAAAGATTGCGACAGAAATTGACTCTCTTGAAAATGATCCTAATTTGTTCAAAGAACAACTGCTTGAAAAACATAAGATAGAGATTTCTGATATTCAAAGTTCTGAAATGGAAATTCATGATGAAAAAACAGAAATCGAAAAATCGGGTTCTTCTATTTCAAAGGCAGAGACACTAAAGAAAAAATTGCCTATCACAACAGCTTCCGGTAAAAAAACACCGCGCTTTGAGTTGCCTGATGTTAAGTTTCCGAAAAGAATCAAGACAAATGACGGCAAGCCGCGTGGGGAAGCTATGGTTGGGAAATACATTATCGGCGCATTATCAGCTCTTTTGCTCTTTGTAGCTACCGGGTCTTTTGTAGCTATGATTTGGAATAAAATGACTTCAGAAACAAAAGTCGGGCTTATATTTTTAGTTGGTATTTTGTTGAGTGGAGCTGGGTTGAAGTTCATCCTTAAAGATAAAAATCCGATTTATGCTATATTGCTTGGCACGGGTGCAGGAGTAATATACATAGATATCTTATCAGCTAATTTAGCGTTTCATTTAGTCGATAACAACATGACGCTGATTCTGTGCTTGATATGGGCTATACTTTTCATCTTTTTATCGAACAAAATACAGATGTTTTTTACTGTGATAATAGCGTATATGGGTAGTATTATCACGCTTTTGATGGGACTGAGTCTGGCGCACACCGGCATGGATAGAACTTTGTTGTTTGCTTTCATGGTTTTGGTATGCGTAAGTATCGTAGGTAATTCTTTCAAAATGAATAAAAAATACTCGGTGATTACACTGAATATGTCTTTTGTTTCATTTATTATATTATTTTTTGAATATTATCCTCAATTTCAAATGTTGTCATCACTTTGTGTCGCAGTCTTTGGAGTAATACTGTTTGCTTTGTATAAGGTACTATCGAATGAAAAAGAACTTTTTTATACGACAATACTAATTTATACTCTTAGTTTTATTGTTCTGCTAATAAGCATAACGGAAAGCGGTAGTGATATTGCTAATTTGATATTGCTGACATTTATCAGTTTCATTTGTGTGGGAATGGGTGTTGTTTCTAATAAAATAGGTAAGAAGCATTTGGTTGTTTCTTTGAATTTATCGTTTGCTGCGTATGTATTTTCATTTCTCGATAATCTTTCAAGTTTCAACCGGTTGGCGTTAGTATGTATGGTTGCATTTTCAGCAATATGTTTTCTGTTATACAGGGCATTATCAGACAAAAAGAAATTAATTATCACTACGGTAGTAACTTGTGTATCTACACTTGTTGTTCTTATATTTAGTATCTTTGTAGTTGAAACGGACTTTGATAGAGTTCTACTATTTGCATTTATAACCTTAGTTTGTGTGAGCATGGTAGCTAACGCTTATAAAGTTAACAAAGAGTTTTTGACCACTGCATTGAATTTGTCCTTTTTGTCGTATATAGGATTATTTTCGTTAACTGTATCCGGATGCAAGTGGCTGGCTTTATTAGCTGTAATAGGACTTTTCACTATAGATAATATTTTATATAGGGAGGAAGAAAATTCTGAAAAAAGTCTTGAGAAAATCCCTATCAGTATGATAAACACAGGTGTTGCATTTATAACCTTATATCAATTGCTCATCTCAGAAATCAATGGGAAAGCAGTATTGATATATTTGACAATATTTATTGTAGCTTTCATGCAATATTTAGCTATCAATCTACTTTGGAAAAACATTAGAAAACCTTATGACATCTTTTTTAGCTTAGTTATCGGATCGGTATTGTTAGGGATTAACAAGACTTTGTTTAACGGTAACATCTCAGGGCTTATCGTACTTTGTGTCATTCTCTATATTGTGGGCAAGGTAATTCATAAGGAAGTGAATTATTTGCTAATAGTTGTTATTTTACTAATTGACAACATAGCTCCTATTTTGTTAAACATGTCGATTAACTTGTATATTCAGTCGAATGTTATGAATTATGTTTATGGTACGCTGAATATAGTTGCTTTTGTGTATCTTTTGTTTGATATATATAAGACAAAACATTACAAGAATCTTGCTGTATTTAAAATCATAGGACTTCCTCTATGTTTAACATCAATTTTGTTGATTAACTTTAATGCAACAACCGGAGCAACCGCAGAGTCAAGCGTATTATATAACTCTATCACTTATGCTGTCATTGTACTTTTCATGTTAGGTTTTGTGACAATAGGATATTTTAAGAATTGGGAAGATGAGAATTTCAAAATGACAGACCATGGAGGAGTTTTGGATGATTCTACCCTTTCTTCCATTTTTTATGTTGCTACCGCTATATTATATTTTGTAGGGATTAGAAATATTAATTTTGTGAATGGTACAGTGGCATTGTATGTTTACTGTACATTTACAATAGCAATAGCTGTCGTTCAGTCAAAAGAGATATTAAAAAGAGACGTAATTCCTTATTTTACACATGTGTTATTAGGTTTAAAATATTTAGTATTAACTTTTTCTATATTAAACGGATTGCTGAATGTGGAGATAGTCTCATTCTTATATAATATTGCCGGTCTTGTAGTCGCTGTTATTTCTATAGCGTTAGGATTTAAGTGGGCGATGAAAGGGCTTAGAGATTATGGACTCTGCCTGACGATATTGGTGGTATTAAAATTTATTGCTGTGGACATGCGGGGCGAAAATTCTATAAAAAGAGTTTTATCCATGATAGTCGGTGCCATACTTTGCTTTGCAATCAGCTTTATTTACAATAAGTTGAGTGTGAAATTTAGGGATAAGAATAGTGAAAACGAATAGAAAAAAACATAAAGAAATTAAAAGACTCAATCTGAATAACTGAGCAGATTGAGTCTTTATTTTTATGCTGTGTTTTTATGTTTGTCGTGACGATAAGATGAATCATGACATTTTAAAAAATAGTTATTTTTTGTACTGTAATTTATTTGAATCGTTCTCATAGTATTACACAAAATTGATGTCTATTATTTTATTCTCTCTTAAATTAGAGTAGCATTTTCTTTCGCTTCAAGAAAGACAGGATTAAGAGGCATTTCTTTTAAATTTGAACTTATGACAACTCTGTTAGTTAGTTTTTAATGTCACATCATATTGTTCCTGTAAAATCATAAATTTATCCTTATCCTTATTTGTTTTGCTATATATGAAATAGATTTTTTATAGAATTCATACTAACTTTGTTTTTTGTTTGGCATAAGAGATGTTACTACATTAGTGTAAATTTCTGCAGATGATTCATCCCAATTTTGGCATATTGTCCTTGCGAGTGCAACAGACGGAACGGTAATATTCAGGCAAAATATATTGGTGTCTTCGTTTGCCATGGATAGACAGACGGAGTAATTTTTGTCATCTGTTTTTTCATAGGTAGCTTTGATTTCTTTTTCTTTGATAAGAGAATCTTTTTTGTCATCCAAGTAAATTAAGACTTGTTCTCTTTTGGAGAATGACAACTGGTTTTCGAAAAAACAAAGGACTTCTTCTCCTTTTTCAGTAATGACGAAACGAGCAGGAGAACTCGATTGCATCTCTTGAATAAATCCATCCTCATTCAGTTCATATAAATATTGTTGTAAGGAGAAAAAATCAAGAAGTTCATTTTCCAAAAAAATATGAGTCAATATATTTTTTGATAATGAAACATTTGCGTTTTTCAATACAAATAGAATATATAATTTTTCTTCTGCTAATTTTTTTTGCTGTTCTATCAAACATTTCAAAACCTCTTTTAAATTGCTTTTTATAAGAATCAAATTAATGTACCTATGATGTATCCATCATACCATATTTTGACATACTCTTGTAGATAGTTTATCAAAGATTCAGAGCAAATTTCATTTTTTACAACAAAAATGTTACCAAAGATTGAGGAATCGTTGCATCAATAGATCAACCAGGGTGATGGCGATCCAACAACTTCCGCCAAGAAAGATGGCTTGTCCGCCGGTTTTAATCAGTTTGATGATGTCGGTATTCAATCCAATCGCTGCCATTGCCATCACAATACAGAACTTGGAAAGGACTTTGAAGTAATGAAAGACATCAGTATCAATTCCATTTTTGGTTAAGAAAGTAGTTAAGATAGATGCTAATACAAAAAACAGAATAAATATTGGGAACACTTTTTTGATGCTTACCTTTTCGTGCGAGGAAGCGCCTTGTTGTTTTTGTTTGTAGATTTGATAGAAAGATAACCCTAATGTAATCGGAATAATTGCGAGTGTTCTTGTTAATTTTACAATTGTTGCACCTTCCAAGGTGTTTGAGTTGTGTATACTGTCCCATGTTGTTGCGGTTGCGGTAACAGAAGAAGTATCGTTGACTGCGGTTCCTGCAAAGACTGAAAATCCGTTGTTAGACAGTCCTATCAAGTCGCCGAGTGTGGGAAATATCAGTGCTGCCAAAATGTTGAATAAGAAAATTACAGAAATAGCTTTTGCAATTTCTTCTTCATCCGCTTTGATGACAGGAGCTGTTGCAGCAATTGCTGAACCACCACAGATGGAAGACCCGACGCCTACTAAGGTAGCCGTATTGCTGTCAAGGTTGAATTTTTTTTGTAATAACCACGCACAGAACAGAGAAGTTGTGATAGTGGATAAAATAATTGGCAAAGAAGTTGTTCCCACCATCAAGACTTGTGATAAGTTGAGACCGAATCCCAGCAAGACAACTGCGAACTGTAGAATATATTTTGATGTAAATTTAATTCCGGCTCCGGTTTTGGCTCTATCCTTGTAAAATGTATTTACAATCATTCCGATGAAGATAGCAAATACCGGAGCACCAACCAAAGGAAGAGTCTTCCCTAAGAACCATGCCGGCGTTGCAATGAGTAAACATAGTAAGATGCCATAAAAATTTTTTGAAAATGATTTCATAAACACTATCTCCTTTTTTATAAATTCATCCAGTACAGTATATCATGATGAATTTATAATGTATAATGATAATTAGTGATTCGTACTATAATTTTTTAAAAAATCATATACAGAGAAAAAGTGGTATTGTTTACTAAAATAGCAAGAAATCAAATTGAGATAAAAAGTAGTAGCATTTTAGAATGATAGTTTATCCTTTACAATGACAAAACAATACTTTAATCAGTAGGAAAAATGAAATTTAAATTGATTTTAATGTAATTTTGTTGTATTCTATTGATGAAAAAATAAAAAAATGCAAAAAAACATGGGAGAAGCTAACTTCTGGTAGCTGTCTTCTTTGTATTAGAAAGGGGAAATATAGTGAAAATATTAGTCATCAACTGCGGAAGTTCTTCTTTGAAATATCAATTGATTGATATGGAAAATGAGCATGTGTTAGCGAAAGGTCTTGTGGAAAGAATCGGAATTGAAGGCTCTATCTTGAAACACGAATCAGCAAATAAAGAAAAAGAAATTATCAAAGTACCGATGGAAGACCATAAGGTAGCTTTAAAATTAGTATTAGAAGCACTTGTAAATGAAGAATACGGTGCAATTGCATCTATGGAAGAAATTGGAGCTGTGGGACATCGTGTAGTACATGGTGGAGAAAAGTTTGCGGAATCTTGCGTTTTGATGGAAGAAGTAATCAAAGCATTGGAAGATTGCATCGAATTGGCACCACTACACAATCCTCCAAACTTGATTGGAATCTCTGCTTGTAGAGAAATTCTTCCTGAAGTACCAATGGTTGCTGTATTTGATACTGCATTCCATCAAACAATGCCAAAAGAAGCGTTCCTATATGGAATCCCTTATGAATATTACGAAAAATACGGAATTAGAAAATATGGATTCCATGGAACATCTCACAGATTTGTGTCTATTCAGGCAGCTGCTTTGTTAGGTAAAAAACCGGAAGAACTTAATTTGATTACCTGTCACTTAGGAAACGGTGCATCTATAGCAGCGGTTAAGGGAGGAAAATCTGTAGAAACATCCATGGGCTTCACTCCTTTAGCAGGCTTAATTATGGGAACGCGATGTGGAGATATCGATCCGGCTATTGTTCCTTTCTTAATGCAAAAAGAAAATTTGAGCATTGAAGAAGTAAATAACTTAATGAATAAACAATCCGGGGTATTAGGACTTTCCGGTGTAAGTTCTGACTTTAGAGATATTGAAGAAGAAGCAGCAAAAGGTAATGAGAGAGCACAAGTGACACTTGAGACTTTCCGTCTAAGAGTGAGAGAAACAATTGGAGCGTATGCTGCAGTACTTGGACGAGTAGATGGAATTATCTTTACAGCAGGCTTGGGAGAAAACTCAGCAAAAGATAGAGCAGCAATCTGTGAAGGATTTAAAGCATGGGGAATCGCTTTGGATGAAGAAGCAAATAAACAAAGAGGAAAAGAAATGTTTATTTCTACGAAAGACTCTAAAATTCCGGTAATGGTAATTCCAACAAACGAAGAACTGATGATTGCAAGAGATACTTTAGCATTAGTAAAATAGTTTTTGATATCTGTATTAAAGATTCCGGAAATATACTTTACAGATATACAAAAATATTGACAAAACACGAAACGCTTTGTATAATGAGAAATGTTGAATTATCAGGAGGGCGTCATGGCGGTTATAGATATTACTGATGTAAAAAAAAGAAAAAAGAAAAGTATTTCTGTAAATGATGTCATCCCCTTAGAAGAATGTAATGCCAATTATGACAATGTTCTTTTTTTAGAAACGCCCGTTGTGGAAGGTCGTGTTCGCTATCATGAAGACAATCTAGTTTTCGACGGCAGTGTGAAGACCTTATTGTCCGTACCTTGTTCCAAGTGTTTGAAGGAAATTGAAATTTCGGTCGACAAGCCATTTTTGGTCGTTTTGGTAACAGAGGAAGAAGAATACTTTATGGATTTCGATAGCTATTGTTATGAAAAAGATCAGTTGAATCTATGGGATTTGGTATGGGTACAAATTTGGGATGAAATACCATTCAAACTATTGTGCAAAGACGATTGTTTGGGTGTTTGTCCTACCTGTGGACATAATTTAAATGATGGACCTTGTGATTGTCCTGAAGTTGAAAAACCGATAGATGAAAGAATGGCAAAGTTGAGAGAATTATTGAACTAAAGGAGGTAGAAAGAAATGGCAGTACCAAAGAGAAAAACCGCAAAAAGTGCAACAAGATCAAGAAGATCTGCAAATATGAAAATGACAGCAAAAACATTGGTAAAATGTTCAAACTGTGGAGAATTCGCTTTACCACATCATGTATGTGCAGAATGTGGACATTACAAAGGTAGAGAAGT
The DNA here is from genome assembly GCF_000163895.2 of Filifactor alocis ATCC 35896. Classification (NCBI taxonomy): domain Bacteria; kingdom Bacillati; phylum Bacillota; class Clostridia; order Peptostreptococcales; family Filifactoraceae; genus Filifactor; species Filifactor alocis. Next base: position 722,006 of record NC_016630.1, on the reverse strand, counting down.
TATTGCAAAATAGATATCTATTTTTGAAACAAAAAAGGACATGTGGGTTAGGCATGTCCTTTTTACATTTATATTTATTCAATATACATTACTTTAAAAATATAAGCTAATCTTAAAAATTTTTCATTCAACACGAAAAATTTATACAGAAACATGAATGTACATATTGAAGAAATTTTGGTATGATTAATGAAGTAAGGCAAATCTATTTTTGGAGATGTACCCAAGTGGTTGAAGGGACCGGATTCGAAATCCGGCAGATCGATATTATCGGTGCGTGGGTTCAAATCCCACCATCTCCGCCAATGGATATTTATTTTTTATAAAATGCTGTATGTGTTAGAAATACGGCATTTTTATATTTTTGTAGCAATTATTTTTACATAGATTTTGTTAAATTTTATTTCGGGTTGCAAACTTGTTATAGGGAAGATAAAAAAAGAATTGACAAAGAGAAGAAGATATGATAAATTGAACACACCATCGAGGTAGGAGAGGCAGCATCAAAACAGACAGCAGAAAAGAAAGCAGAAAGAGCCGATAAAAAAGATAAAAAAAGATGTTGACAAAGTAAAAACGAGATGGTAATATAGACAAGCAGTCTGGCGAGGTAGGAAACCACAGAGGGCAGCGAGAAAAAAGAATGAACCTTGAAAACTAAACAGCAGAAAAAACAACCAAGCAATTGAAAAATTGCAAAGCGAAAAACCACTTAATCGAAAGATTAAGGAAAAAGCAAACCGGTAAATAACTTTGAAGTTGTTCAAGAGAACAACCGGAGCAAAACTGAGAAAAGATTAAAACGAAGAGTTTGATCCTGGCTCAGGATGAACGCTGGCGGCGTGCTTAACACATGCAAGTCGAACGAACGACTATTAACAGAACCTTTCGGGGCGAAGATGATAGAAGTTAGTGGCGGACGGGTGCGTAACGCGTGGGTAATCTGCCTTTGTCAAAGGAATAACTATTCGAAAGAATAGCTAAAACCGTATAACATATTAATAGGGCATCCTAATAATATCAAAACGATAGTGGACAAAGATGAGCCCGCGTCTGATTAGCTAGTTGGTGAGATAAAAGCCCACCAAGGCAACGATCAGTAGCCGACCTGAGAGGGTGAACGGCCACATTGGAACTGAGACACGGTCCAAACTCCTACGGGAGGCAGCAGTGGGGAATATTGCACAATGGGGGGAACCCTGATGCAGCAACGCCGCGTGAGTGAAGAAGGCATTCGTGTCGTAAAACTCTGTAGTAGGGGAAGAAAGAAATGACAGTACCCTAAAAGAAAGCCCCGGCTAACTACGTGCCAGCAGCCGCGGTAATACGTAGGGGGCAAGCGTTATCCGGAATAACTGGGCGTAAAGGGTGCGCAGGTGGTTTAACAAGTTAGTGGTGAAAGGCATAGGCTCAACCAATGTAAGCCATTAAAACTGTTTAACTTGAGTGCAGGAGAGGAAAGTGGAATTCCTAGTGTAGCGGTGAAATGCGTAGATATTAGGAGGAATACCAGTGGCGAAGGCGACTTTCTGGACTGCAACTGACACTGAGGCACGAAAGCGTGGGGAGCAAACAGGATTAGATACCCTGGTAGTCCACGCCGTAAACGATGAGTACTAGGTGTCGGGTGAAGAACTCGGTGCCGAAGTTAACACATTAAGTACTCCGCCTGGGGAGTACGCTCGCAAGAGTAAAACTCAAAGGAATTGACGGGGACCCGCACAAGCAGCGGAGCATGTGGTTTAATTCGAAGCAACGCGAAGAACCTTACCTAAACTTGACATACCAATGACAGCCTTTTAATCGAGGACTTTTACCTTCGGGTAGACAATGGATACAGGTGGTGCATGGTTGTCGTCAGCTCGTGTCGTGAGATGTTGGGTTAAGTCCCGCAACGAGCGCAACCCTTGTCGATAGTTACCAGCAGTAAGATGGGGACTCTATCGAGACAGCTAAGGACAACTTAGAGGAAGGTGGGGATGACGTCAAATCATCATGCCCCTTATGTTTAGGGCTACACACGTGCTACAATGGTCATTACAGAGAGAAGCGAAACTGCGAAGTCAAGCAAACCTCAAAAAGATGATCCAAGTTCGGATTGTAGGCTGAAACTCGCCTACATGAAGTTGGAGTTGCTAGTAATCGCGAATCAGAATGTCGCGGTGAATGCGTTCCCGGGTCTTGTACACACCGCCCGTCACACCATGGGAGTTTGGGGGGCCCAAAGTCAGCGACTCAACCGCAAGGAGAGAGCTGCCCAAGGCAAAACAAATGACTGGGGTGAAGTCGTAACAAGGTAGCCGTATCGGAAGGTGCGGCTGGATCACCTCCTTTCTAGGGAGAAAAGAAACTGCTGTTTAGTTTTGAAGGTTCAACCTTCAAAAGAAGAAAAAGACATATTGCAAGCATTTTTGAGGAAACTCCAAGAAGTTACCAAAAAGCGAAGCAATAGAATTGTACCTTGAAAACTGCATAACATCTAAGAAATTACAGAGAAAGCGCGAGACGATAGAAAGAAAAACAAACGAAATCGAGAGAAAAACTCAAGAGTAACAGTATGAAAATACAAGTACTTGCGAAGTATTTTTTCGTAAATTCGAGGAAAGCAAGCGAAAGAGGAAAGAGCATATACAAATATGTGATTGACGAAAGAGCGTAGCTTGACAAAGAAGAACGGAAAAAGACAAAGCAAGAGAAGGTTTTTTTGAAACGTCGTAAGAGTGTGAAACACTGTAATTTCACCGAAAGCAAAAGAGAACAGACAAAAGCCATTCAAAGCGAGCGAAAGCAAGCAGAGAATAACAAGTTTTCGAAAGTAAAAACATTTACGAGATATTTTTTCGTAAATTCGAGGCGGATGATGAGGAGAGAGGGAGTGTATATAAATACATGACCGATAGACGAAGAAATCCAACAAAGAAGAACGGAAAAATATAAAGTAAGACGCGATCAAGTAAAAAAGAGCATATGGCGAATGCCTAGGCGCTAGGAGCCGAAGAAGGACGTGGTAAGCTGCGAAAAGCTACGGGGAAGTGCAAGCAACTAAAGAGCCGTAGATATCCGAATGAGGAAACTCATACAGGTTAACATCTGTATATTCCATAATGAATCCATAGTTATGGGAAGGGAACCCGGAGAACTGAAACATCTAAGTACCCGGAGGAAGAGAAAGAAACATCGATTTCGTCAGTAGCGGCGAGCGAAAGCGAAAGAGCCCAAACCTAAGTGGGAAACCACATAGGGGTCGACACTCAGAAAGCATTGAAGAACTTAGTCGAATATGCCTGGAAAGGCAAACCAAAGAAGAGTAAAAGTCCCGTAGACGAAAAGAGAAACAAGCAAGAGTGATCAAGAGTACCACAGGACACGAGAAACCCGGTGGGAAGACGGGGGGACCACCCCCCAAGGCTAAATACTACCAAGCGACCGATAGAGAACAGTACCGTGAGGGAAAGGTGAAAAGAACCCCGGGAGGGGAGTGAAAAAGAACCTGAAACCATATGCTTACAAACTGTAGGAGCAAGCAATTGCAAGTGACTGCGTACTTTTTGTAGAACGGGCCAACGAGTTGCGATATGATGCAAGGTTAAATACTTAAGGTATGGAGCCGAAGCGAAAGCGAGTCTTAAGAGGGCAAGAGTACCATATTGCAGACCCGAAACCGGGCGACCTATCCATGTCCAGATTGAAGTTTCCGTAACAGGGAATGGAGGATCGAACCCACGTACGTTGAAAAGTGCGGGGATGAGGTGTGGATAGCGGTGAAATTCCAATCGAGCCCGGAGATAGCTGGTTCTCTCCGAAATAGCTTTAGGGCTAGCGTTTTGCAAGATATATATGGAGGTAAAGCACTGACTGTCCAATGGGTCTTTTAGATTACTGAGGATTATCAAACTAAGAATGCCATATATAGCGCAAAGCAGTCAGACTATGAGTGATAAGGTCCATAGTCGAGAGGGAAAGAGCCCAGACCAACAGCTAAGGTCCCAAAATATATGTTAAGTGGGAAAGGATGTGAGATTGCATAGACAACCAGGATGTTGGCTTAGAAGCAGCCATACATTTAAAGAGTGCGTAATAGCTCACTGGTCGAGTGATCCTGCGCCGAAAATTACCGGGGCTAAAACATAATACCGAAGCTTTGGATTATACTGTAGAGTATAGTGGTAGGAGAGCATCGTATACAGTAAGAAGCAGAATCGAAAGAAAAAGTGGACCGTATACGAGAGAGAATGTTGGCATGAGTAGCGAGAGGAAGGTGAGAATCCTTCCGGCCGAAAACCTAAGGTTTCCTGAGGAAGGTTCGTCCGCTCAGGGTAAGTCGGGACCTAAGCCAAGGCCGAAAGGCGTAGGTGATGGACAACGGGTAATAAATCCCGTACCACCGTAGTTGAATGAGCGAAGGGGGGACGCAGGAGGATGACCGGAGCACGCCGTTGGTAGAGCGTGTCCAAGCAGAAAGCGAGTAAGACCAGGCAAATCCGGTAATACAATCGTAATCTGTGATGGGGAGTGAAAATAAAGTAGCGAAGCCGAATCATTCAAACTGCCAGGAAAAGCCTCTAGCAAGACCAAGGTGCCCGTACCGCAAACCGACACAGGTAGGTGAGGAGAGAATCCTAAGGCCAGCGAGAGAACTGTTGTTAAGGAACTCGGCAAAATAACCCCGTAACCTAGGGAGAAGGGGAGCCTGCGAGAGCAGGCCGCAGAGAATAGGCCCAAGCGACTGTTTACCAAAAACATAGGTTTCTGCAAAACTGCAAAGTGAAGTATAGGAGCTGACGCCTGCCCGGTGCTGGAAGGTTAAGGGGAAGACTTAGAGCAATCGAAGGTTCGAACTTAAGCCCCAGTAAACGGCGGCCGTAACTATAACGGTCCTAAGGTAGCGAAATTCCTTGTCGGGTAAGTTCCGACCCGCACGAAAGGCGTAACGATTTGGGCACTGTCTCAACAACAGACTCGGTGAAATTGTAGTGCCGGTGAAGATGCCGGACACCTGCGACAGGACGGAAAGACCCCATGGAGCTTTACTGCAGCTTAGCATTGGATTTAGGTAACAGATGTACAGGATAGGTGGGAGACTTAGAGTATAGGGCGTCAGCCTTGTAGGAGTCATCGTTGGGATACCACCCTTGTGTTGCTTGAATTCTAACTAGAATCATTGAATCATGATATAGGACACTGCTTGGCAGGCAGTTTGACTGGGGCGGTCGCCTCCCAAAGAGTAACGGAGGCGTCCAAAGGTTCCCTCATCACGGACGGAAATCGTGAGAAGAGTGCAAAGGCAAAAGGGAGCTTGATTGCGAGACAAACAGGTCGAGCAAGGACGAAAGTCGGGCTTAGTGATCCGGTGGTAGAAAGTGGAATTGCCATCGCTCAACGGATAAAAGCTACCCTGGGGATAACAGGCTTATCTCCCCCAAGAGTCCACATCGACGGGGAGGTTTGGCACCTCGATGTCGGCTCATCACATCCTGGGGCTGTAGCAGGTCCCAAGGGTTGGGCTGTTCGCCCATTAAAGTGGTACGCGAGCTGGGTTCAGAACGTCGTGAGACAGTTCGGTCCCTATCCGTCGCAGGCGCAGGAAATTTGAGAGGAGCTGTCCTTAGTACGAGAGGACCGGGATGGACACACCACTGGTGCACCAGTTGTACTGCCAAGTGCACAGCTGGGTAGCTATGTGTGGGAAGGATAAGTGCTGAAGGCATCTAAGCACGAAGCCAGCCTCAAGATAAGATTTCCCATTCGAGAGAAGTAAGATTCCATGAAGACTACATGGTAGATAGGCTCAAAGTGGAAGTGCAGTAATGTATGAAGCGAACGAGTACTAATCAATCGAGGACTTGATCCGAAGGTAAAAGATGTTATGCAGTTTTGATGGTACAATCCATCAAGTAAGAATATATGATAGAAATGGGGGCATAGCTCAGTTGGGAGAGCACCTGCCTTGCAAGCAGGGGGTCAGGAGTTCGAATCTCCTTGTCTCCACCATTAAACATCTTAACAAAAATTACTGCAAGTGTGCAGTAAGACAGTTTTGCAAGTATTTTTGAGCAAATTCAAGGCGGATGATGAGGAAAGAGGGAGTGTATATGAGATACATGACCGATTGACGAAGAAATCCAACAAAGAAGTTGCCGAAAAGCGAAGCAAAAGAAAAGAATATGGTTACAATAGAGAAAGAGATACACCTGTTCCCATCCCGAACACAGAAGTTAAGCCTTTCATCGCTGATGATACTTGGGGTGCAGACCCCCGGGAAAGTAAGTCGTAGCCAATTTTAGATTTTAGAATAACTCTATTTTGAGTTATTCTAAAATTATTTTAATTTAATGTATTTTAAGTTTAAATGGGATCATAGCTCAGCTGGGAGAGCACCTGCCTTACAAGCAGGGGGTCATAGGTTCGAACCCTATTGGTCCCACCATTTTGGAGGAGTTCCCGAGTGGCCAAAGGGGGCAGACTGTAAATCTGTTAGCTACGCTTTCAGTGGTTCGAATCCACTCTCCTCCACCATACAAATTTATAATCTGTTTTTATTCTGCGGGTGTAGCTCAGTGGTAGAGCCCCGGCCTTCCAAGCCGGTTGCGAGGGTTCGATCCCCTTCACCCGCTCCATTTTTTTGTTGGCATCTATAGCTCAATTGGATAGAGCAGTGGCCTTCGAAGCCATGTGTTAGGGGTTCGAGTCCCTTTAGGTGCACCATACATATGTTAGTTTTCTACAAAGCCTTGTATTTATTGAAAATACGAGGTTTTTATTTTTGATTTACATCATTTGGTATAAAAAAGTATATTTTTGTAAACTTCTTGCAAACTTTTTCATAAAATGTATAGGAGTTGATTTTGAATAAGCTGCTTTAAAATTTAAAATTCATATGAAAGATGATTCCGATGTTGGAAGAAACTGGACATTACACGGAAAATAACTGGCACAGACCTTTTCATATCGATCACTGATTAAAGTTATATTAAAAATCTTTTTTTAAAATCATACACTATGTCTATATTTTAAAACAGTGTTTAGTATTGTGATTGGGGAGCAGTAGATCGCTCAAGAGTAGTTTGACCTTACGGATTCGAAGAAGTGCAAGTAAGATAGAGTGCTGTTTATGAGATGTCTAAATTGGATTGTGTTGAGAAGAATTTAATTTGTTCGGTCATGAGAACTGTTTCCAGGCAGAAGCAGTGAAGTGAACTGTATATTCGGAAAAATTTGAGACAGAAACCTTTTAAAATCACTTCTTCCATGCTTGAAAATGTGCTTATATTCAGTGACGGAATGGAAAATGACATTTTGAAATTTTTTCCGATACGGATGTGTTGTTTACACTTGCATAGAGGAAAGATATTTTGTGGTGTAATGGTGTGTTTGTTTTCTATGATAAAAGGGGAGATAAGAATTGTTTTTTGTAAAAAACAAATAAACTAGTTGTTTAAAAAACTGTTATATGATAGCATAATAAAATAAAATAGAAATTAGATTCACAATTTTGTGAAAGAGGGTAATTTTTGATATGAATGAAGTTGTTACAATGTATTTGACTTTGGCGCCGGTTATATTGTCCGGCATTTTGAATATGGTATGGTGCAAGCTACCGGTTGTAAAAAAATGGCAAATTCCAATGGATTCAGGGAAATCATTCAAAGATGGAAAACGAATTTTCGGAGATAACAAGACATGGAAAGGATTTTTCGGGTATGTTTGGCTCAGCATTACTATGTATGGCTTGTGGGGATTTGTTTCATCCAAAAGTGATTTTTTGATGATACATAATTATTTTTACTATACTCATTCGAATCATTTTAACTATAATATATCGGTTGGAGCTTTGTTGGGATTCGGATACGCGGTATTTGAACTTCCCAACAGTTTTTTGAAACGTAGGTTGGATATTGAGCCGGGAAAGACGATTTCGGGATTTAAAAAGGTTTTTTTCATATTTTTGGATCAGGCGGATTCGGTTATCGGCTGTGCATTTGTGGTTTGGTTGTTTTATGACATTGGGATGCTAAGATTTGTCAAACTGGTTGTATTGGGAGCGGTTACGCATATTTTTGTAAATATGTTGCTGTATCTGCTTGGTTTGAGAAAAAATATGTTTTAGAAAGACAGATAAAAAAATGAATCCGGAGGTAGAATATTGATAAGCTTGAACGCAGAAATGACGGTAGAATCAAATAGATTGGGGAACAAAGCCAAGAATCTTATCTTGTTGAAAAAACATGGATTTCATGTCCCTGATGGAGTGGTTATAGACACTGATTTGTATGAAAGAGCAATGCTTTCTACAGGGTTAAAAAAAGAAATTAGCCGTTTGTTTCAAAAGTTGGACGGAACAAATATACGAGAAATCAGCAAAGAAATGGAACTCTTGTTTTCTAAAGTGGATTTTTCAGAAAAATTGTTTGAAGAAATAAAAGATTTTATTCGACCGGACAAAGCATATGCCGTTCGTAGCAGCGGAACTTTGGAGGACTGTGAAAATTATTCTTTTGCCGGTTTATACCGAACACATTTGTACAAAAGAGGATCTCAAGAAATAAAATGGGCGGTGGAAGATTGTTGGGCATCTTTATTTTCCGAACCGATTTTGGAGTATTTGTATCATAATCATATTGCGTTTGATGAACCGAAAATGGCAGTTATCATTCAAGATATGGTGGATGCTGATTACAGTGGGGTTGCATTTACCGTAAATCCGATTACGGGAAATGACAGAGAAATTCTTGTTGAAGTTGCTTGCGGAACGGGAGAAGATTTGGTATCCGGAAAGATTCGACCGGAAAACTACTCTTATGATTGGTATCGAGATACTTGTAACTACAAAGACGAGAACAAAATATTGAGCGAAAAAAGTTTGAAAGAAATCTCCGTTGTTTTTAAAGAAATTCAGAAGATGTTCGGATATCCGTGCGATATTGAGTTTGCACTAAAAGATGGAGAATTATTTATTTTGCAGGCAAGGGCAATTACAAAAATCGGATATTCACAAATCAAAGATATGTGGACTACCGCCGATTTCAGAGACGGAGGAGTATCGGCAACTACGTGTATTCCATATATGTGGAGTTTGTACGAGTACGTTTGGGATCATGCTTTGCGTACATTTGTGATTGATTCGAAGTTGTTGTCTTCTTCTGAATGTGAGGGAACTTTGGGAGAAATTTTTTTTGGGAGACCTTATTGGAATCTTTCTTTTGTTAAAAAAGTAATGAGTGTAGTTCCCGGTTATAAGGAAAGAGAGTTCGATGCCTCATATGGAGTTACACCGAATTATGAAGGAGACGGACAGAAAACAAAGTTGACTTTGACTTCATTGTTCAGAGTGCTAAAAATTGTTGTGGCACAAAAAAAGATACTGAAGGACAGAGAAACAAAGGCACAAAAATATAAAAATCTTTTATCGGATAAATATAGATATTATAGGGAAACCCTTGATGAAACTATGAGTATTTCAGAATTTGAAAAGAAATGGTATGACTTGACACATGAACATTATTTGAAGTCTGAAACGATATATTTTTGGCAGATATTCATAAATGAAATTCATCAGACGCTCTATAAAGAAAAAATCACGAAACATATGGGATATGCCGATTATTTGGAATTGTTGAATGGAATTACCGATATTTCGCATTTGAGGCCGTTCGTATATATCAGAGAGTCAACTCGTTTGATTCGAAGTTGTGAAGAAGCTTATCAGTATTGGAAAACAACCCCTTCTGAGCAGATGATAGAAGAGCTTTCTGAAGGAAAATATTATTTGAATCGAGTAAGTGAATTTTTGGAAAGGTACGGATATCACTCCGATCGGGAGCTGGACGTCAGCTATCCTTGCTATTATGAAGATCTTCCTGCAGTTATAGAGATGTTTCGAACATCGCTCCTTTCGGAAGGGGTGCATGAAGACTCCGATGATGGAAAAATGCAACATCGACTTTATGAAATGCGTATGGAATCTCTGAAACAAAAATTGAGAAAACGTAAGTTCAAAAGATTAAAAATTCAAACAGAAAAGATAAGAAATATGTTGTGGTGGAGAGAAGAATTCCGAGATCTTTCCACAATGCTGTATTATATTATACGAATATATACCATTCGATTGGGAGAAATTTACAAAAAAGAAGGAATTTTAGATTCGAAAGAAGATATTTGGATGAGCCGTGTAGGAGATATTTGGGATTTTCAAGAAGGAAAAATTGATAAACGGGAATTTATATACAGACTTTCCAAGAATAAGGATTATTACCTTTCTTTTCGAAATTTTCTTAGTGAAAATGAAATCGGATCTACTTTCAAGCCGGTGCAAAGGCAAAGTAATGACAAAAATTTGCTTTGCGGAACGGGATGTAATGTCGGTGTTATTTCCGGTGTTGCACGGGTGATTCATTCGATAGAAGAAATCGACAAGTTGCAAAAAAACGATATCTTAGTTACAAAATATACAGATACGGGGTGGAGCGGAAAATTTGCTCTGCTTTCAGGATTGATTACGGAATTCGGAGGAGTTTTGTGTCATGGTGCTATTGTAGCCAGAGAGTATGGAATACCGTGTATTGCATCGGTTACGGATGCAACAAAAAAAATCAAAGATGGTTCTCTTATTAAAATGGATGGAGAAACGGGAGAGATTTTTTTGTTGTCGGAAGACGGAAGCAAAGATTCAATATAAATTTTAAAATTGTATCAGGAGAAGAATGATTTATGATGATAGGAAAATGGAATCGGACAGTAATTTTGACTTATGTCGGGATATTTTTTTCAATAATAGGAATGGGCTTTGTAATTCATGCAGATGCAGAATCTGCAATGAGTTGTTTGATTTTGGCAGGAATATGTGATTTGTTTGACGGACAGATTGCCAGAAGAATCAAACGTACAGAAGAAGAAAAACTTTTTGGCATTGAGTTGGATTCTGTAGCAGATGTTGTCAACTTTATTGCCTTTCCGGTCGTTTTGTTGTATGTGACGGTATCTTCTTGGCTTCTTGTTAGCTTAGCGGGAACTTTTTTTGCAATCTGCGGAACGGCACGATTAGCATTTTTTAATATGGGAGCTAAAGAAAGCATGGGAGAGATATCTTTTTATCGTGGACTTCCGGTAACATATACGGCGCTTATTCTACCTTTGGTGTATCTTTTGAAATATGCGATTTCTTTGAACGTTTTTGATATTATTTTTATGGTGTGTTATCTTTCAATCGGAGTATTTCAAATTACAGATATTAGAGTTTCAAAGCCGAAAAGATGGGCATATCCATTTTTTGTTGTACTTGCTGTGGGAATGTTATATGTATATCGGTGGATATCATGAAAAGAATTTATGATAGAAAAAATCAAAAATTTTATCAAGAGCAACAGTTTGGAGAAGGAGTTTTGCATTTCCTATATGAGAGTTTTTTGGGGAGAATTTTACTCAAAATGGCTGTGAATCCATGGTTTTCGAAATTCTTTGCCATATACTATGATTCCTCTTTCAGTCAACGAAAGATTGTTCCATTTGTACAAAAGTATCACATTTGTATGGAGGAGTATGAAGAGAGTTCGTACCGTTCCTTTAACGATTTTTTTATTCGAAAAAAAAAGAAAGAATACCTTGATATGAAACCTGATGAAGGCAGTTTGATTTCTCCTGCAGATTCTAAGTTAAGCGTATATTTTGTGACTTCTGATGTCAAATTGAGTATCAAAGGACATAGCTATACGTTAGGAGAGCTTTTGCGTGATGAGGAACTTTCACAATTTTTTCGTAACGGTATTTGTTTGGTATTTCGTTTGGGAGTGCAGGATTATCATAGGTATTGTCATGTAGCAAGCGGAAAGATAGTAAAAGAAAAGAAGATAAAAGGCTGTCTTCATACGGTTAGTTCTGTATCAAAAAATCATAAGATTTTTGTTGAAAACAAGAGGGAATATCAGGTTGTACAGACTGAAACTATGGGTATGTTCGTGCAAATGGAGATTGGAGCCTTATTAGTAGGAGAAATTGTCAATCGTAAAAAAGCAGATGTGGTGCAGGGAGAAGAAAAAGGATATTTCAGTTTTGGAGGTTCTACAGTAGTGATTTTGATTCCGGAGAAAAGAGTAAGGCTGGAGGATGATATTTTACGCAATGCTCTCGATGGAACGGAAATCAAGGTTAATTATGCAGAAAAAATAGGAGTGATAGTGTGATAAGACGATTAAACATTTATTTTCGGGAGATGTTTCCCCTTATACCAAGGTTTCTCCTTGGAGCAATCGTATTTGGAGAGATTTATTTTATGGTTCTACTGAATTACGGTATCGTTCATTTCAACATAGGAATCCAAGAATTTGTGGGAGCATATACAGTATTTGCTTTCTATATGTATCTTAGAGTGGCTGATGATTTTAAGGATTATGAGACAGATAAGCGTTTGTTTCCTAACAGGGCTCTTCCGAGCGGAAAAGTAAACAAGAGAGATTTGATTGTGGCATGTACGCTTGCTCAAGTGATTGCATTCATTTTGAATGTTTTGTATATGAATAATACGGCGTTTTTTTTATTTTTGTATGGATACGGTTTTTTGATGAGTCAATGGTTCTTTCAGAGACATAAAATACAGCCGAATTTACCGTTGGCACTTGTGACACACAATCCGGTTCAGATAATTATCAACTTGTATATCATCTCGTTTACCTGTGTGAAGTATAAGTTATATCCGTTTACATATATCACCTTTTTGGTGTTGTGGACATTGTATTTTCCTTCATTGATTTGGGAAATAAGCCGTAAGATAAGAGCACCGCGAGAAGAGACCGAGTATGTAACGTATTCTAAATTATTCGGGTATGAAAAAGCTACTCGATTTGTCATGATTTTGACATTGACGGATATCATTACTAATATCATTTTGGTATGGAATTTAAATAAGATTTCCGTAGTTGCATTCATCGGCATTGTGAGTTGGATGACAATCAAGTTTTTGCAATATATCAAAGATCCTTATCAATATAAGATTGTGGAGAAAGTGGAACGCTACACCTATATACAGGAAACATTGATGTTGTTGACAGTCGCCATTTATTTGATGATAGGTAAAATATAATGAAGAGTAAAAATCTTGAAATTATGAAAAAAAACGGAATAAATGTTCCGAAGTTTTTTGTGTTGAAATGGGAAGAGTTAATTGATTATAATACATTTTCGGCGGAGCTTTCGAAATGTATTTCTCAATGGAAAAAGGATACATTGTCAAAACAAAGCGATTGTTTGAATATATTGTTGGATCGTTTTATTAGAGTACCTGAAATAATTTTAGAGAAAAATATAGAATATGCCGTAAGATCTTCGTGCAATATGGAAGACGGAGAGGAATACAGTTTTGCAGGGATGTTCGACACTTATCTGAATGTTGAAGCCGGAGATGTCTCCCTTCGGATAAAGGACTGCTTGAAAGCACTGTATTGCAAATCCGCATTGGAGTACAGTATACTCAACCACATCGACATTGCACAAATGAAGATGGATGTTATTGTTCAAGAAATGGTAGAAGGAGATTTTTCAGGAATTTTATTTACTTCCAATCCGCAAGGGATTTTGAATGAGGCCGTTATAACCGTGGGAAAAGGATTGGGAGATGCGGTGGTGTCGGATAAGATTCAAACAGTCACTTATTACTATAATGTTTCGGATAAAAAATACTATTATGACGGAATGGAAGATTTACTCAGTATGGATATTTTGGATAACCTGATTTCTATTGGAGAAAACATTAAGAAGATATTTGATTATCCTTATGCAGATATTGAATTTTCAGTTATCGGGAATGAAATATATATTTTGCAGGCAAGAAAAATTACTTCATTCACTGAGGAAGAAACAGAAGTTTATGACAATTCCAACATTGTTGAAAGTTATCCGGGAATTACACTTCCCCTTTCCGAATCTTTTGCCCGTGCCGCTTATACAGGTGTATTTTCAGGATTGGCACGAAGAATTTGGAAGAAAGAAGAATTAATCGAACAATTTTCCTCACTGTTTGAAAATATGGTAGGGTCGGTCAACGGAGCGATGTACTACAAAATTGATAATTGGTACACTTTGTTACAGTGTGTTCCGTTTGGGAAAAAGATAATACCGATATGGCAAGAAATGCTTGGAGTGAAAGATAGAAAAGAATTGCCTGAGAGGATGAAGTTATCTCATTTGATTAGAATAAAAACTTATTTCAATTTTGCGTATGAATTTTTTTGGGTACAAAAATCCATGAAGAAATTGAATGAGCATTACGAGGAGGTAAACAGATATTTTAAAAAGACTTTTCGTGAAGATCTTACAAATGAACAGTTGAAAGAACTTTATCGGAATGTGGAGGAAGAGCTTTTAGCAGTGTGGGACATTACTTTGATTAATGATTTATATGCTTTTTTGTTTACTGCAATGGCAAAGAAAATGGATAAGAGCGGTCGAGTTTATGAAAGAATATCAGGGATAAAAGATATTGAAAGTATGAAGCCCGTAAGAGAATTGATACAACTTGCTGAATTTCGTTTGCAAAACGTAAGTGAAGAGGAGTATATCGTGCGGAAAAATGCGTACATCGATCATTACGGAGATCGTACTGTAGAAGAGCTGAAAATGGAAAGCAGAACCTTTCGAACCAATCCGGAATTGTTGGATCAAAAAATAGAAGAGTATGCATCAGATTCCTTGAAATTACAGGAGATGAAACAGAAAATGATGCACAAAGAAAATGAGCTGAACGGTAATATGAAAGAAGGATTTTTTGAAAGAAGAGCTGTAGCAGGAATAAGAAATCGAGAAATTTCCCGATTGAATCGCACCAGAATTTATGGTATGGTAAGAAGCATTTTTCAGGCTGTGGGTAAAAATTTTGTGTTGCAAAATCGTTTGGAAAGTGTAGAAGATATTTATTATTTAAAGATTGAAGAAATATTCGATGAAATGAATACACATAGAGATCTGCGAAAAATTACAAAAGAAAGAAAAAAGGAATATGAAAATTTTAAGTCAATGCCGATTTATAACCGTATTGTGGCAACTAAAACAGGGTTGCAAAAATTAAATCATTTCGAAAAAAAACAAAAACAAATTTTTCAAACAGAATTTCTTTCAGGAGTACCTTGTTCTTTCGGCAAAGTCACCGGAAGTGTATCGGTTATTGAAAGTGCTAAAGAAATCAAAAATACAAAGAATAAGATTCTCGTGGCAAGAATGACGGATCCGGGATGGGTATTTCTTTTAGCAAGTGCGAAAGGAATTGTTACAGAAAAAGGTTCTTTATTGTCGCACACTGCAATTATAGCCAGAGAGTTGAGGATTCCTTCCATCGTTGCAGTTGAAAATGCCACTGAGCTTTTAAAAAACGGAGATATTGTTGAAATGGATGGAAGTACCGGAGACATTCACATCTTGCAAAGAAAATGTGAAAAATAGAAAGGCCGCTTATAGAAATAGATTTTGGAACAGTGGATTGTGGAGGGAAATTATAGTGAAGAACAAGACTTGTGTGGAATTTGATGTTTCGGAAAAACATCTGTCAGATTTTATGCGTATGACATCCTATCTCTATTCTCGCAAAAAAGATGCTTTCGATCGTGGTGAGTTGAAAGAATTGCTGTTGGGAACCCATATTTTGAGTAAATATTTCACCTTGCGAAAGTTCTGTATTTATTGTGATGAAAAAATAGTCGGAAGATTTGTACTTACATTCTATTCCGGTGATGATACAGCATACTTGGGATTTGTCGAAGGCATTGAGGAAGAAGAGGTTTGGAACTTTCTTTTTGAGCGTGCAGAGTTTTATGCAAAACAGAGTGGTTGTCAAAGAATTATCGGACCGGTAGATGCTTCTTTTTGGATAAGGTATCGTTTGAAAATCGATTTTTTTGAAGAAGAGCCTTATACAGGAGAACCTTATCACAGAGAATATTACCTGAACAGGTTTCTGAAAAACGGGTATCAAATCATCCAAAGTTACAGCTCTTCCTTTTATGGACGAGTGAGGGAAAACTATCAAAATGTAAAATTGAAAAAACGATATCAGCAGTTCAACGAAAACGGATACAAAATTGTTAGTCCTGAGGCGGACGATATCAATATGATTTTAAAAGATATTTATCATGCAGTAAGTAGATTGTATCGAAATTTTCCAGTATATAAGGAAGTGTCACTTGAGGACTTTTGTGAATATATGAAACGATATTTTAAAATCATCAATTTAAATATGGTCAAGATAGCGTATCATGAAGAGAAGATGGTTGGATTCTGTATAGCGATACCTGACTACGGGACTGCGGTGTATCATGTGAACAAAATTTTAAATTTGTGTAAAGTCCTGTATTACAAAAAATTTCCTAAGAAGTATATATTGCTTTATATGGGAGTGGATAAAGAACATAAGGGATTAGGTTCGGCTCTTTCATATGTTATTTACGAAGAATTGAAGAAAATACGATGTGAAAGCATAGGAGCATTGATTTTGGAAGGGAAAGTTACGCAGGGGTACGCCGGAGACTTAATAAAAAAAAGATATAACTACGTATTGCTTGGGAAGGACCTATAAAAAGTTTATCCTCAATTTCAAATCATATATCTTCGTTTTTATTACTTTCGCTGTCATTCTCTTTTCAGTTCTTCTCTTTTTGATTTTCTATTTCTTATACTGTATTTTTTATAATTACATTACACAACAAAGGGATTCCGCATTTCCATGCTATTTATTATGTTTTAATATAAGTGAATTGATCAGCTTTCGGACGGTATTCAGGTTTTGGATATGGTCTATTGTTTGGAATGATTGTGTTGATTGTAAATTGAATGCCTTTATGATATAACTATAGATACAATCATAATGGATATAGAAATACGAAACAGAAGATAAAAAGTTAGGAGAATAGAATGGCTGACAAAAAACATGATAAGACGCAATTCACATTCGATGATAAAGAACATCTGAATGATATACAGGAAATGACAGAAATAAATACCGATGTCATACATGATGATGTTACACAGAAAGGAACTTTGGAATTATCAGAGGAACCGGCAGAAGAAATTTCGGCAGAGGAAAAATCAGAAAATGATGAACATGAAGAGTCATTGCCGGAAGATGAGTCATCTGTGGATCGGAAAAAAGTATTTGTATGTCCTTTCAAACGGAAATTTAAAACATGTAGTGTCAAGACAGATGAAATACTTGAAAAAATATTATTGAAAATTGGAATATCCAAAAAAGACTTTTTTAAAACATTGCATTTTAAAGTTTTGGTAATCGCTTTACTTTCTTGTTTTGTAGGGATATTTTTTATGAAATCCGTCTATTATCATAATTTGAATAATGAGGAGATACCTAAGTATGTTGTAGACCAATTTATAACACAACTTCGGCTAAATACAGAGCAAGTAAATAATGGAGGGAAGAACATTTTTCCCAAGGGGAAACGAGTGCAAATTTATGGACCTGTTGTGCGAATCAAGAATAAGGTTGTGTATATGAAATCGGAAGACTGTATATTGGAGATTACGATGTCGAGTAAGAAAGAAATACCATATGTTATTTTGGGAAAACAATATAAGATAGAAGCGACTATTTCTGATGTATCCGGTGTGGATGAAGAAATATATTTGAAAAAAGGAGTATTTTTGGAACCGATACCATCTTCTGTCAGATAAGTATATAGTGCAAAGGAAAAGGGAGGAAATGGACGATTGAAGGAACAAATTAAAAATTTAATCAATACGTTACCATCCTCTCCGGGCGTATATTTGATGAAAAATGATGCTGACAAAGTGATTTATGTTGGGAAAGCTGTTTCGTTGAAAAATAGGGTGTCACAATATTTTCGAAAATCAGGACATACAGATTTGAAGGTAAGTGCTATGGTGAGCAATGTGTCATATTTTGACTATATTGTAACCGATAGTGAAATGGAAGCCTTGATTTTGGAGAACAATTTAATCAAAGAATATAATCCTCCGTATAATATTTTGTTGCGAGATGATAAAACCTATCCATATGTTAAGGTTACAGTACAGGAAGAGTTCCCGAGAGTTATCAAAACAAGAAAAGTAACGAAAGATGGCAGTAAGTATTTCGGTCCATATACAAATGTGTTTGCCTTAAATGAGATATTGGATACCTTACAAGAATTGTATCCGATTCGAACTTGTAGGAGAGAGATCAGAAAATCCATTGAGCGAGGAGAACGGCCTTGTTTGAATTACTATATTCATCGTTGTATAGGACCTTGTACAGGTAAGGCTGACAAAAAAGAATACAATGCTATGATAGAGGAGATTTTGTTGTTTTTACAAGGGAAAAGTGATGACATTGTCTCTATTTTGACAGATAAAATGAAACAGGCATCTGTAGAGATGCGCTTTGAGGATGCAGCAAAATTTCGTGATAAACTACAAGGAATTTCTTCTCTTTTTGAATCACAAAAACTTGTTTCAGCTGACAATGATAAACACCAAGACTATATTTCATACCATAACGAAGATGGGAATGTTATGATTCAAATTTTCTATATTCGTGATGGTAAAATGTTAGGTTCTGATCACTTTTATTTTAAGAAAACAGAACAAAGTAGGGAAGAGGTAGTATCTTCCTTTATAAAACAATTCTATTTGAATACCAATTTTATTCCGGAGCAAATTTTTGTGGAAGAATCATTTGATGATATGGAATTACTTGCAAAGCATTTGTCCGGCAAAAAAGGAAAGAAAACAGAATTTATCATTCCGATTCGTGGAGAAAAAAGAAAGCTGTTAAATCTTGTTCGAAAGAACGCAGAACAAAACTATATCAAAGAAAATAATATTGTAGATTTACAAAAACGAAAAAAGCATCAAGTGTTGGAAGAACTACAAGATATTATGAAGTTGAATACATTTCCTCACAGAATAGAGGCTTTTGACATTTCGAATATTTCAGGAGTAGATTCAGTCGGAGGTCAAGTGGTGTTTATAGATGGAAAAAAAGCACCGAAAGAGTATCGTAAATATCGAATCAAATCAGTAGAAGGACCTGACGATTACAGTTCGCTAAAAGAAGTGATAGAACGGAGAGTACAACACCCAAATTTACCTGATTTATTTTTGATGGATGGTGGAAAGGGACAGGTTTCTGTCATTAGAAATTTATTGGAAGATATTGGATTGGACATTCCGGTGTTTGGACTTTACAAAGACGATAAGCATAGGACTAAGGGGATTTGTTCAGATGAAGAACTGTTTGAAATCGATAAAAAGTCGGATGTTTACAAATTGATTTATGCGATACAGGAAGAAGTACATCGTTTTGCAATTGAATATCACCGTTCTCTTAGAGAAAAACATCTATCTCGTTCTGAATTAGATGATATTCCGGGAGTTGGTTCAAAGAAAAAAATGATCTTGTTAAAAGAATTTAAGTCAGTAAAAAATATCAAAGAAAAAACAGAAGAAGAATTATCAGCAGTTAAAGGAATAGACAGAAGAACTGCTAAAAATATTGTTGAATATTTTGATAAAAAGAATCCGATTCGAAGGGAGTTGAAAATGCTTGAATCAGAGAGAAAGTAACAAAAAGCATGTGTATATCTTAAGAGATGTAGTACATTCTGATATTATGCTTTATGAACGGTTTTGCAAGATTATCAATGCAGTAGAGTTATTGATTTATGCGATACGGGAAGAAGTGCATCGTTTTGCCATTGAATATCACCGTTCTCTCAGAGAAAAACGTCTATCTCGTTCAAAATTAGATGATATTCCGGGAGTGGGCACAAAGAAAAAGATGATTTTATTAAAAGAATTTAAGTCGGTAAAAAATATTAAAGAAAAAACAGAAGAAGAATTATCAGCAATTAAGGGAATAGACAAAAGAACTGCTAAAAATATTGTTGAATATTTTGACAAAAAGAATCCGATTTGAAGGGAGTTGAGAATATTTGAATCAAAAGGAACCTAAGAGAAGACAAGTTTATATCCTAAGAGATGTGGTACATTCCGATATTATGTTTCATGAGCGGTTTTTCAAGATTATCAATACAGTAGAGTTTCAGAGGTTGAATCGAATCAAGCAACTGAGTTGTGAATATGTTGTGTTTCCTACAGCTACGCATACCAGGTTTTCACATAGCATAGGAACCTATCATGTAATGACCAAAATCCTATCGCATTTTGTAAAAAAACTTGATGAATTAGGTGTTGTCGTTGCTCCCGAAGAAAAAGATTTAGCATTATGTAGTGCATTGTTGCACGATATAGGGCATGCCAGTTTTTCGCATACCTTTGAACGAACCTTTAATCGCGGAGCACATGAAAAATGGACGATTGAAATTCTGAAAGATAAAGATACAGAATTGCATAAAGTGATTGTAGAGGAATTTTCAGAGCAGTTTTTGGAACGATTAATTAAGATTATTTCAAAAAAAGGTTTGAGAGAAGAAAAAAATCCTATTTTCACCTTAATTTCACAGTTGGTAAGCTCACAAATGGATGCAGACCGAATGGATTATTTGTTGAGAGATTCCTATTTTACGAGTGTAACCAACGGAAACTATGATTTAGAGAGGTTAATTCGTTCTTTTGAAGTGGTGGAAAGAGAGGGGAAATATATTATTTGTGTGAATGAAAAATATATTTCATCCATAGAAGAATATATTTTAGCAAGATTCTATATGCATCGAGAAGTGTATCAACATTCTTTGAAAAGGCAGATGGAGTCTATCATCAAGAAGATATTTCAAAGAGGGGCGCAGTTGTATCGAGAAAACAGACTTTCTTTTTGTGATAAAAGTATGGCAAAACTTCTGCTGGGAGAAGAGATTTCTTTGAAAGAATATTTGCGGATGGATGATACCATACTGATGTATCATATGATGCGATGGGAACATGAGGACGATACTATTTTGAAAAAGTTATGTTATTCCTTTTTGCATCGTCGCAAGTTTTATAAAAATAAAATCAAAAAATCCATTGGAGACAAGAATTTCTTAAAAGATATGATAAATACTATTTTAGAAGAGCATGATAAAGAGAAAATTTCAGATTTTGAAAATCAGTATTTTTATTTAGAAAATATTGTTGAAATAGGAATTTATGATAGAGAAAAAGATAATATTTGGGTATTGCAAAAAGATGGAGAGCTGAAAGATATCACGGAAGTTTCTTTTATTTTGAAAGGAATCGATGTCAAACAATTCTATCAACAAAGATTGGAGTATATCAATTTCCCGTTGTTTTCAGACATATATGGATTCGATTTGAAAGAAGCGTTGGAAGATAAAGTAAAAGAAAAAATTAAATTATAGATATTGTTGAATGTTCAAGGGATTATCAAGTTTTCATCCGCGTTTTTTCATCCTTAATAAAAAAACATCAAACCGCTATACACGTGTTTTCTCAACATATATAGCGGTTTTTATCAACACTTTTTGTCCTATAGGCCCCTAATTTAGACTTTTGCAAAAAAAAGAAAGCTTTGAATCCATGCTCGGTTCGAAGCTTTTGCTTTTCATAAACAATTATTCTTTTGCAGACTAAGCACGTTCGATTTTTCCTGAACGCAAACAACGTGTACAAACTTTAATAGTTTTTGGTGTTCCGTTTACAACAGCATGAACAGTTCTCAAATTTGGAGCCCAAGTTCTTTTGTTGTGACGGTTAGAGTGGCTCACAGCGTTTCCGGACATTTTTCCTTTTCCGCATACATCACATACTCTTGCCATGTTAAGACACCTCCTTGTCCTTGATACATCAATACTTTCACAATAGCAAATATTATTCTATCATAAGAGGTTTAAAAATGCAATATGAACAAAAAATATTTTTATAAGTGAGCAAAGCATTGAAACAACAGTATTTTTTTAAGACAAAACTTTTAACATGAATCCTATTTTTTGTGAGAATCACGTTAATATGCTCTATTATCTTGTATAGTTTGGTGATATAATGATGTTCTAAAATATGGTAGATGAAATACGTTGTTCCTTATTATTATACTAAAACATTATTTTAAATTAAAGAGAGGGATATAGTATATGTTTACAAAAAAGATAATAAAAGATAATAAAAGATAATAATCCGAAATTGCAATATCAAAAAAAGTAGATTTCTATTATAATTTTAATCAGTGATTAGTAATACATGGTACTGTATCAGAATTCTATTGATAGATAGTTTGTGATTTTTTTGGAGTGCTAAATTTGCGGAGAGCATAGGAATATAGATTAGAAGAGAAGTATATTTTGTTTATAATTAGGTAATTAGATAGATAGCCGTAAATATATTGTCATGACAGAGTTAATGCTATTATATAGGGAAAGAAAGGATTATATATGGAGCAAAAGAAGGGATATCAAGATTTGACCATTGGACCGATTACAGATACTTTAATTAAATTGACAATGCCGATTTTGGGAACATCGCTTTTGATGATGCTGCACAATTTTGTGGATATGTGGTGTGTGAGCAGGTTGGGAAGTCGTGAAGTAGCTGCGGCAGGAACAGGTGGATTCTATATATGGCTTGCCATGTCTACCTCAGCAGTGAGTCGAATCGGTTCTCAAGTAAAATTGTCCCATTCAGTGGGAAAAAAAGAATTTGAAGATGCAAAATCTTATGTTGAAAGCGGAATTATTATTACTTTGATGTTAGGCTTTTTATTGGGGCTTATTATCCTTACAAAGAACAAAGCGATTGTTTCTTTTTTTCGATATCAAGATACAAAAGTAGTTTTTTTATCGGAACAATATTTGAAAATTATTGCTTATGCAATGCCTTTTTTCTTTTTAAATCCCGTGTTAGCAGCAATTTTTCAGGGAGCAGGAAACAGCAGGCTACCTTTTCATATCAACTTAATAGGACTTGTTTTGAATATTTTACTCAACTTTACATTAATTTTCGGTATGGGATTGGGCGTGTTCGGTGCAGCTTTGTCAACATCACTTGCACAGATTATTATGTCTGTCTTATATGTAGTTGAAATGAAAAAAAGTAATCAAAGCTTTTTGAAGCCGACTTTTAGAAACGGAATCAGTTTTTCAAAAATGAAAGAGATTGTTTTGATTGGATTGCCTTACGGAATACAAGAAACGGCATTTACTGTCATTTCTATTATGATTGGTAGATTGGTAGCTGTATTTGGAAACAGTCAAATAGCAGCGCAAAAAGTAGGATCACAATTAGAGGCAATTTCATGGGAATCTGCAAGCGGATTTTCAGCGGCATTGACAGCTTTTGTAGGTCAAAATTATTCTTCAAATAAAAGAGAACGAATTTTGAAAGGATATCATACAACAATTTGTTTTTCTGCTATGATAGGCTTTTTCGCATTTTTTTTATTTTTCTTTTTCGGGAAAGAAGTATTCAGTATTTTCTTTGTGGGAGATGCAGAAACATTGGATGCTGGAGCGGTATATTTGAAAATATTGAGCTTATCGCAAGTGTTGATGTGTTTGGAGATTACTACAGCAGGATTGTTTAACGGAATTGGAAAGACAGTGATTCCTTCTACAATTGGGATTGTATTTACAGGACTTCGCATTCCGTTTGCATATGTGTTATCTCAGCCTCAATATTTGGGAGTGGAAGGAATTTGGTGGGTAATTTCGATGAGCAGTGTTATCAAAGGAATGGTAGCACTTTCTGCATATTGGTACTATAAGACGTATAGGAAAGAAGCATTTTCTTTACAGAAATAACAGAAATAAGAGGATTGTAGAAGTTTTGAAAAAAGTTCTGCATAGCAAAAAAATAAACTCATATAATTTTTGTAAAAAACTGGACAATCAAAATAAATAATGATAGAATTATTGGGTATGTAATTCTCAAAATATGGGATTACAATAGATACTTTTTGATGAAAGGTATCCATATTGAACGGCTAAGTTTGAATCCTTAGCACGGACAATACAGTTGGCGGCGTAAAAATAATATAGAGGAGGTGTACAGATGCCAACCATTAACCAGTTAGTAAGAAAAGGAAGAGAGGCTGTAGAATATAAATCAACAGCACCGGCTCTTCAAAAAGGGTTTAATGCTCTTAAAAAGAGAGCAACCAATTTGAATTCCCCACAAAAAAGAGGGGTTTGTACAGCAGTGAAAACAGTAACTCCTAAAAAACCTAACTCTGCTCTTCGTAAAGTAGCCAGAGTAAGATTGACGAACGGAATTGAAGTTTCTGCTTATATTCCGGGAGAAGGACACAACTTGCAAGAACACAGCGTTGTGTTGATTCGTGGAGGAAGAGTAAAGGACCTTCCTGGGGTTCGTTATCACATTGTTCGTGGAACACTTGATACAGCAGGTATCGAAAAGAGAAGACAGGCAAGATCAAAATACGGTACAAAAAGACCAAAAGACGCTAAATAAGACGTGTATTGAATTCGTGCATTCATATAAATATAAAAAATATGGAGGCACAATCGGCATTTTGAAATGTCGAGTACCGATGATTTAATTTAAATTATTAAGGAGGGAAGAATAGTGCCAAGAAGAGGTAATATTCCAAAGAGAGAAGTTTTGGCTGATCCGCTATACGGAAGTAAAGTGGTAACAAAGCTTGTAAATAATGTAATGTTAGATGGAAAAAAAGGGACAGCACAAGAAATCGTGTATGGAGCTTTTGAAGAAATCAAAGAAAAAACAGGAGAAGATCCATTAGAAGTATTTGAAAAAGCGATGAACAATATCATGCCGGTATTGGAAGTAAAAGCGAGAAGAGTCGGCGGTGCGAACTACCAAGTTCCTGTTGAAGTACGTCCGGAACGTAGAGAAACATTGGGACTACGTTGGTTAGTAAGATATACTCGTGCAAGAAATGAAAAAGGTATGAAATTGAAATTAGCAAGAGAAATTATGGATGCTGCAAACGGAATGGGAGCATCTGTTAAGAAGAAAGAAGATACTCATAAAATGGCAGAAGCAAATAAAGCATTTGCTCACTATCGTTGGTAATATTTGGTTATTAAATAAGAAAGGAGTGGCGATTAGTGCCAAGACAATTTCCTTTAGAAAAGACAAGAAATATCGGTATCATGGCGCATATCGATGCCGGTAAAACAACTACAACAGAACGTATTTTGTTTTATACCGGAAAAACTCATAAATTAGGAGAAACTCACGAAGGAGCTTCTCAAATGGACTGGATGGAGCAAGAAAAAGAGAGAGGTATTACCATTACTTCTGCTGCGACAACTGCTCAATGGAACAATCACCGTATCAATATCATTGATACTCCAGGCCACGTTGACTTTACAGTAGAAGTAGAGCGTTCTCTTCGTGTATTGGACGGTGCTGTAGCTGTATTCTGTGCAAAAGGCGGGGTAGAACCTCAATCTGAAAATGTATGGAGACAGGCAGACACATACAAAGTACCAAGAATTGCTTTCGTAAACAAAATGGATATCATTGGAGCAAACTTCCTTAGAGTTGTAGATATGATGAAGGATAGATTGGGTGCGAATGCAGTAGCAATGCAACTTCCAATCGGAGCAGAGGATACATTCGAAGGAATGATTGATTTGCTTACAATGAAAGCATACAAAACACATGATAAGCTTGGAACAGAAATGGAAGAATGTGAAATTCCTGCTGATATGCAAGCACAAGCAGAAGAATATCGCGCAATCATGGTAGAGGCAATTGCAGAATTAGATGAAGATTTGACAATGAAATACCTTGAAGGGGAAGAAATTTCAGTTGATGAATTGAAAAATGCACTTCGTCAAGGAGTTATTTCAACAGCGATCAATCCGGTATTTTGTGGTTCCGCATATCGTAATAAAGGGGTACAACTATTGTTGGATGCAGTTGTTGATTATATGCCTGCACCTGTTGATGTACCTGACATCAAAGGTGTTTTGGAAGATGGAACGGAAGAAGTTCGTCATTCGTCTGACTCTGAACCGTTTTCTTCATTAGCATTTAAAATCATGGTGGATCCGTTTGTTGGAAAACTTGCTTTCTTCCGTGTATATTCCGGAAGTTTGCAATCCGGTTCTTATGTATTAAACTCAACAAAAAATAAGAAAGAAAGAATCGGACGTATCCTTCAAATGCATGCGAACTCAAGAGAAGAAATTACAGAAGTTTACTCAGGAGATATCGCAGCTGCGGTAGGTTTGAAAGATACAACAACCGGAGATACACTTTGTGATCCGGCTCATCCGATTATTTTGGAATCTATGGAATTCCCTGAACCGGTTATCTCTGTAGCAATTGAACCAAAGACAAAAGCAGCTCAAGAAAAAATGGGTGTAGCGCTTCAAAGATTGTCAGAAGAAGACCCTACTTTCCGAGTTAGAACAGATGAAGAAACCGGACAAACAATTATCTCAGGAATGGGAGAGTTGCACTTGGAAATCATTGTAGACAGATTACTTCGTGAATTCAAAGTAGAAGCTACAGTTGGAGCACCACAAGTAGCATACCGTGAAACAATTCGTCAATCTGTTGATATTGAAAATAAATATGCAAAACAATCAGGTGGTCGTGGACAATACGGACATGTTAAGATTCGTATGATTCCTCAAGAACCCGGTGCAGGTTATGAGTTTGTTAACAACATTGTTGGGGGAGCGATCCCTAAAGAATACATTGGACCTGTTGATACAGGTATCCAAGGAGCAATGGAAGCAGGTATCCTTGCAGGATATCCGGTAGTAGACGTCAAAGTAGAACTATATGATGGTTCTTACCATGAAGTTGACTCCTCGGAAATGGCATTTAAAGTTGCTGCTTCTATGGCATTCAAAGAAGGTATGAAAAAAGCAAACCCTGTATTGTTAGAACCGGTATTCAAAGTAGAAGTTGTTACTCCGGAGGACTACATGGGAGATGTAATGGGAGATCTTAACTCTCGCCGTGGAAGAATCGAAGGAATGGAAGCAAGACAGGGTGGAGCACAAGCAATCAATGCAATGGTTCCACTTTCTGAAATGTTTGGATACTCAACAGACTTGCGTTCTGCAACTCAAGGACGTGCAACTTATACAATGATTTTTGATCACTATGAAGAAGTTCCAAATTCCATTGCGAAAAAAATTATGGAACAAGGAGAATAATCACTTCATAAATATAAATAAAGAAATTAACAGATAGGTTTCTATTGAAGATTAATTTTTAGGAGGAAGAAAAATGGGAAAAGCAAAATTTGAAAGAAGTAAACCACACGTAAACATAGGAACAATCGGCCACGTAGACCACGGTAAAACAACATTGACAGCAGCAATCACAAGAACATTGCACGAAAAATACCAATTGGGAGAAGCAGTAGCATTCGACAACATCGATAAAGCACCGGAAGAAAGAGAAAGAGGAATCACAATCTCAACATCCCACGTAGAGTATGAAACACCGAATAGACACTACGCACACGTAGACTGCCCGGGCCACGCCGACTATGTAAAAAACATGATAACAGGAGCAGCACAAATGGACGGAGCAATCTTAGTAGTAAGTGCAGCAGACGGTCCAATGCCACAAACAAGAGAACACATCCTATTGTCAAGACAAGTAGGAGTACCATACATCGTAGTATTCCTAAACAAATGCGACATGGTAGATGACGAAGAATTATTAGAATTAGTAGAAATGGAAGTAAGAGACCTACTAAACGAATATGAATTCCCCGGAGACGACACACCAATCGTAAGAGGAAGTGCATTAAAAGCCTTAGAAGATCCAAACAGCAAATGGGGAGATGCAATCGTAGAACTATTCGAACAAATCGACAGCTACATTCCGGAACCTGAAAGAGAAACAGACAAACCGTTCCTAATGCCAATTGAAGACATCTTCAGTATCTCAGGAAGAGGAACAGTATCAACAGGAAGAGTAGAAAGAGGAGTACTACACGTATCCGAAGAAGTAGAAATCGTAGGATTAGCAGACGAACCGAGAAAAGTAGTAGTAACAGGAATCGAAATGTTCCGTAAACTGTTAGACGAAGCACAAGCAGGAGACAACATCGGAGTATTGTTAAGAGGAGTAGCAAGAGACGAAATCGAAAGAGGACAAGTACTTGCAAAACCGGGAACAATCCACCCGCATACAAAATTCACAGCAAACGTATACGTATTGAAAAAAGAAGAAGGAGGAAGACATACTCCATTCTTCAAAGGATACAGACCACAATTCTACTTCAGAACAACAGACGTAACAGGAGACATCACATTACCTGACGGAGTAGAAATGGTAATGCCGGGAGACAACATCACAATGACAGTAGAACTAATCACAAAAATCGCAATCGAAGAAGGATTGAGATTTGCGATTCGTGAAGGTGGAAGAACAGTAGGAGCGGGAGTAGTAGGAAAAATTCTTGAATAAATTCCAAAGACCGAGTAAAACTGAATAAGTAAAGAAACAGAGAGTAGAAGCCGATGATGGATAAGCTTCTACTCTTTTTTGTACTTATCATTATCGAAAAAAATAGATTCTTTACCATTTTTGATGGAAGAGAATCTATTTTTTGGTTGAAGCGTCTTATAAAGTTTATTTTATTTTTCCTCTTTTATAATTCAATAAGAAATTTAAGTTCTTGTGTTCTGTTTCAGAAAATTTATCTTCTGCTTGAGCTGCACTAATTACGGTAGGATCTATTTTATACCAAGATTTCGTTTGGAAATATTCATAATATTTTCCGGATTTTCCAAAGTCATATCCATAACGAGCAAACATTTCGTTTATGGCAAGGTTAAGGTTGCTCTTATCGAATGTAGTCATATCTTCTATCGTCAAAAGTTTTGTATCACTTGGAAGAAGATAGTCATTATTTTGCATCTCATTATCATTGGTTGCAGATACTGTAGTAGGATTTTGTGTTGTATTATCACCGGTTGCAGATGCTGTAGTAGGATTTTGTGTTGTATTATTGTCCGTTACAGGTGTTGTAGTAGAGGGTTGTGTTGTATGAGTATTATCATTAGAATCACTTTCTCCATTTTTCGTATCGGAAGACTGTGGTACCGCAGGAGTGTTGGTGTTAGATAATTTAGGTTTCAAAAATAAGAACGCCAATGCCAGTATTCCGACTAAAAACAATATAAATACAATGCTAAGTAATAAGTTGGAAGAAAGTACTCTTTTTTTTGGTTTCAAATTGTCTGTACTGTTAAAAGATACATTCTTTCCATCAATATCGGAAAATATGCTCAGAAGATGGTTCCACTCTTTTGCATTGAGGTGAATTTCCAGCATTTGCTGATAATTGCTCAACATATTTTTAAGCTCCGTTGAGTCCGGATTCTCTTCGTGCAAACGGATAATTTCATGATATGCAGAGGATGCATGTAGTTTATTCAATTGTAATTGATGTTTCATGTTTAAGGAATCAGACATAGAGTCACGATGTTCTTCAATTAGTTTCAGTGCTGAAGAATAATTGTGCTGTTCATATAGATTGACAATGTTTTGAAACAGTTTGTTTACAGAGCTCTGTTCTGTTTTTGACATATTGTCCACCTCTTTCAATAAGAATAAGTAGTTTTTACAAAATTTATTAGAATACAGAAGAACACATAAGATGATATAAAAACCTTGTTTTCTGTATAGTTTTGTTTCTTTTGTTGAATTTATTATAGTATATATAAAAATAGTTGACAAGAATATTTTGATACAACCGTTTTTTTATACAAAAAACAATATTTTGATAGAAGATTATCATTCTGTAGGATAGTCATAACTTGCAGGATTAGGCATATCTGTCGACAGATGGATTCCATCAGAGAAAAAACGAATTGTTTTTTGTTCATCCGTTCGATAGACAGGAATATTATATTTTTGGATTAATTCCATGACTCGTTTGTTTGGATGATGAAATTGGTTTTTATACCCACAAGAGATAGAAATAACATTTGGTGAAACAGAGGTCAAGAATTGCTCGCTTGTAGAGTGTTTGCTCCCGTGGTGACCTATCTTCAGGAAGTTGCATTTCAAATTTGGATAATGAGATAAAATTTCTTGTTCGTTATATTCATCGGCATCTCCCATAAATAAAAATGAAAGCCTGTTGTATGTGATATATGTCACAATAGAAAACTGATTGTTATTTGTATAGGCATGGTTGAAAGGTGATAACAATGTGACAGAAATATCTTCTTCAAACGGAATTTCCATTCCCGCAAGCCCGTCTTCAATGGTAAGGTTCTTTTTTTTCGCCGCCTGAATGACATCGCGGTAAGTTTTTGTAGAATGTTTTCGAATTGGCATATAAAATTTATCTATTTCAAAATTTTCTATAACGGAATCAATCCCGCCGATATGGTCTGCATCCGGGTGAGTTCCAATCAAAATATCAATTTTGTGAATTCCCTGTTGTTTGATATAATGGACCACATCTTCCCCAAAAGAATTGTTTCCTGCGTCAATAAGGATTGTTTTTCCGGCGGGAGAAACAATAAGGGTGCTGTCTCCTTGGGAGACATCAATGGTGTGGATTGTTAAAAGATTCTTGGTATCGTGTTTGGTAAGATCTGAATTCAGTGGGGAACAGGAAATAAAAAGAAAAAAACAAAAGAACAGCAGAAGCCAGAATAAATTCTTTTTTATACAATGAGTATTCATAAGAAGCCCTTTCCTTATCTTGTTTTATAGTATTAAAAATTCCAACCCCAAATTTATAAAATTTGACTTTTCTTCATATCTTCCCATAGATTTAGAATGTTAGTCAGCCAATTACTTCGCTGAATCTATGTGTTCTAATTGTTATATTCATATTTTCATATTATATCATAACAAAACGGAAAAAATGTATAAAAACGCCCGATATCGAATTATTTTTATAATTCAATTGCAATGTTAGAGTGTATTGGTTTTCTTGAGTTATCAGCTTACTATAAAATATTTTTATGATGAAGAAGTAACATGGAGATGAATTGCTGTTATTGTAATTCTGCCTGACAGGATAAAATAGCGAAGGCATGGTTTAAAAGTTCATAAAATAATTCGGTTATAAAATTAGATAGGAATGATAAGTATTAAAATGAAATATTTTAGGGTATAATAGGTAGAGGAAAGAAGGGGATAGGATGAGCATCCTTGATGGAAAGGAAAATTTACATCATATTACGGCAAATTCAAAAGAGGAACTCCAGCCATACTTTGATAAGGTGTCTTATGAAGCTTGCGAATATAGTTTTACCACAATGTATATGTGGCAACAATCCTATGGATTTCGATACTATAAGACTGATAAGTTCTTACTTATTTTCGGGGAATATGAGGGAGATATTTTTGTCATCAATCCGTTGTGTGAAATGCAATACTTGGATGATGCATTTGATGAAATAGAGAGTATTTTTCAGGAGTTACAGAGACCGTTAGAATTCCGTGCAATTACAGAAGAAATAAAAGAATATATCGAACAGCGATACGGTAATTATTTTTACTATTACAATGTTCGTGATAATTGGGACTATGTTTATGAAGGGGATAAAATGAGAACTCTTGCCGGACGAAAGCTCCACTCGAAAAAAAATCATTTTAATTCTTTTTTGAAACAATACGAGGAAAGATATGAGTATCGTCTCTTGTCACAGGATGAATTTGAAGGATGCATCGAACTGGAAGAAAGATGGGCAAGAACAAAAGAAAATGATCAAAATCTCATTAGTGAAAGATTGGCGATTTCAAAAATATTTTCAAATATAAGATATTTTCCGGATATTCGAGTAGGTGGAATGTACATTGATGGGAAGTTGGAAGCATTTTCAATTGGAGATTTGATTCTCCCAAATATGGCTTTGATTCATGTAGAAAAGGCAAATCCTGATATTCGCGGATTGTATATTGCAATGAGCGTTTTCTTCTTGCAAAGTGAATTTGAAAAAGCGGAGTTAATCAATCGTGAGGATGATTTGGGAATGGAAGGTTTGAGACAGGCGAAATTGTCTTACAAACCATACAAGATGGTTGAAAAATACTGGATTACAACAATAGAACAGAAAGATGCTATGTAGTTTTAGACAGAAAGAAACAATATTTTTGTGAGTGAGCATGGGCGAGTTGGACACAATACTCGATTATAACATATTAATTTCAAGGATATATCTAAGTGGATTGCATAAAAAAACTGTAGATTGGGAGAAAGTGTATGAAGATTCGATTTGCAAGGGAAGAAGATAAAAAAGTAGTAAAAGAGTTGTGGAGTTATTCTTTTCAAGATTCACAGTCTTATATGGATTATTATTTTTCAAACCGATATGAAGCATCCAACAATATTATTTTGGAAGACAATGAAACCATTGTAGCGTCCTTATTGATCAATCCATATACACTGATCTTGAACGGAGAAGAAAAGAAGGTGCGTTATATTGTGGGAGTCAGCGTGTTTCCGGAGCATCGGGGGAAAGGGTATTCTTCTTTTTTAATGAAACAAACACTTTCTTTGTTACAAGAATGCAAAGATGAGATGGTACTGCTTATGCCGATTGACACATCCATCTACAGAAGGTATGGTTTTATCAATACTTTTTTTGACCATTCGTTCAAAATGGAACTTGGGAAAGTGCTTCCGAATAAAACAAATATTCGATTCGAAAAAGTAGATAAAAGAAACGCAGAGCACATTGAACTCTTGTTAGAATTGTATCATGAGGAAATGAAGAAAAAAACTGCATATATTAAGAGAACAAAAGAAGATTTTGTGGTTCGAATTTCAGAGTGGGAAGTAGAAGGTGGAGACATGTATCTGATGTATCAAGGAGATAATGTCGTAGGATACTTTATGATGCATCCTCGTTATGAAAAGGATACAGCTTTGTTGCAAGAGTTAATTGCGACCAATCAGAATGCGGTGTTTGCTGTGATAAACTTCTTGAATCATCATCAAACACAATGTAAAAGTGCTGTCATTCATCCGGTAAACAAAAATCTGTTTGATTTGTCAATAGGCTATGATAACCAAATTTCACGTAATTCACATCCTTTTATGATGAGTAGAGTGTTGGATGCAAAAGCAGTGTTGCAACAGGAATATGATGAAATATTTTCTGAATTAGAAGGAAAAAAGATTTTGGTGGAAGATACTATTCTAAGCCAAAACAATGGAGTTTTTCAGTTTTTGAACGGTGTAGTTACGAAAGTAGATTCCTTGAAATGGGATATGAAAATGACGATTGATGCGTTATCACTGTTATATATGAGACAGATTGACTTGGAAACGTTATTGAAATCCGATATGTTAGAAGTAACGGAAGAAATGAAGATATTATTAAAACAATGTAATCAAAAAATTCGATTAGGAGAGTCATACAGCAATGACTATGTATAAATTCATTCTATTCAGACGACCGGTGGTATTTCTTTCGGTTATTGTGATTCTTTATTCGCTCATAATCACATCCTTATACCGACCGGTGGAATTGAAACAACAAGCAAGGTTGGAAGATACCGTTACACGAGTAGATACAAAACATGGCAAATTGCGTATTTGGACAAAAAATGTGTGTGCAACCAATGTATCCAATCTGAAAAATATAGAATTGGGAGATATTATTTTGTTGGAAGGAAATTTTGAAGATGTTCTATGTCTCAAAAATCCTTCTTACGGAAAATATCTTAGGTCACAACAAATTACATATGCTATTGATAAACCGACTGTCTATCTTACGGGAAAAAGAAGTCAATGGTGTTATTTGCGCGGACAAGTTTTGAACTATGTGGATTGTAGAATTGATATAAAATTCAGAAACAGAGCCTATTTATGGAAAGCCCTGTTATATGGAGATAAATCAGAACTTCCCGATGAAGTGACAGAGTCTTTTTCAAAACTTGGAATTTCACATCTTTTAGCAATTTCAGGATTTCATGTGGGAATTATAGCATTATTTTTTCATCTCATTTTATTTAAAATCTCGATGAAAAGCAGAAATCTGTTGATTTGTGTATTTTTAATCGCATACGCCTATATGACAGGAGCAAGGGCGTCCATCATTCGTGCGGTAGGGTTTTATTTGTTGTACTATTTATCGTTTCTTATCAGACGAAAGTATGATTTGTTAGCGGCGGTTTCTTTTTTGATTACGGTAATATTGATTCATAATCCGTGGAAAGTTTGGGACATAGGATTTCAACTTTCTTTTGCAAGTGTGATATCTATCGGTATTTTTTATCCCAAACTTCATCGTACAATGGGACAATTCCTTACTTGGAATCCAACGAATAAAGTATGGGAATACGGAAAAGTAATGGTAGGTTACATGATTTCGTTGATAGAAGTGACGGTTGCTGCACAGTTATTGACATTGCCATTGTGCATTTATTATTTTCATCAAATCCCAATTTACGGGATTATTGCAAATTTAGTAGCAATTCCGATGATTACAATAGATATGATACTATTCCTTGTTGCTTTTTTTCTTCCAAATGGATTTTTTGTAGAGCATTATGTGATAGAATTATGTAACAAAGGAATGGATTATCTGTTACATTGGATTCATCAATTGACCGCGCTGCCGTTTTCAAATCTTAAAGCATCGGAATTTTCGCCATATTGGTTGATATTAATCTATACTCCTGTTGTTATCTGGTATTTATATGAAGAACAAAACACAGTAAGGAAGAATTTCTATGACATACAAAGAACAAAAAAACAAAGCAACTACTCCTGATAAATATATTCTATATGGGGAAGAAGAGTTTTTGATGGAGGATTTTGTAAATTTTATACGAAAGAAATTAAATCCTGCTTTTTCAGAATTTAATTTTATTACCATATCTCAAGAAACAACAGACTATTTAGATGCAATATCAAAAATTGAATCCGTTCCGATGATGGATGTTCAGAAAGTCATATATTTTCCGGAATTTATGACAAGAAATACTGCTAAGAATCTATGGTCAAAAAAAGAGATGGAGCAATTTGTGCAACGAGTGAAGAACTTGTCGAAAGATACTTGGCTTATTATGAAGATTGCGCCGGAAGACAGAAAAAATACAATCTATAAAGCATTGGAAACACTTTGTCAATGCCTTGATTTGAAGAAATTAACCGATCGAGAGTTGTATTCTTATATTCAATATCAACTGAATCAAAAAAAAGCACCATTATCGGAAACGATGATAAAACAATTCATCAAACAAAGCGGATATTTGGGTAAGTTATCGAACAAAACATTATACGATGTCAATTCAGACTTAGATAAGGTAGTTTCGTTTTTGTTGCAAAAAAAAGAGATAGACGAACATGTTTTAGAACAATTGATGTCACCGTCAGACAGTGGAACAATTTTTGACTTGGAAAATCATATTCTAAACGGAAACACGAAAGAGGCGCTCCGACTTTATCAGATTTTGAAATTACAGAACAAGAATCCGGAGTTTCAGCTTTCTTTGTTGGGAATTTTGTCTAAAAAAATAGCGGTGTATATGAAATCAAGCTATTTATTAAATCAAGGGTACTCTCAGTCTAAAATTGCGAAAGAGTTAAATGTAAAACCTTTTTATCTTACAAAAGCGTTGTCATTAAAAAAACGATATTCTTATCAAGAAAGTCTCACTATTTTGAATGAGCTCAACAACATGGATTATCGATATAAAATTGGAGAAATACCAATTTATATGCTGGGAGAACTGATTATTTTGACAGTGTCAAAATCAAAGCAGAAGCATTAAATTAAAATAGAACATCATCGCAATCGATTTATGCAGTGATGTTCTATTTATTACGTTTAAAAGCAAAAAACCATAGGTAAGTCCTATGGTCCTAATATCATATCAAGTCTATATAAAAATAAGTATACTTGTACAAACTTGTTACTGTAAAAATAGGTTATTTTGCAGCATTCAGTCTCTTTGCAAGTTTAGAAACCTTTCTATCTGCGGCTTTTTTATGAATTGTTCCTTTGGCAGCAATTTGATAGATTTTCTTTTGAGCATAACGAAAAGTTTCATTTGCTTTTTCCAAATCTCCTGCAAGAATCGCTTCATCAAATCTACGGATTGCAGTTTTTACTTGAGACTTTCTCATTTTATTAACAGCTGTTTTTTTTGCGGTTACAGAAATTCTTTTTTGAGCGGATTTTATATTAGCCAACGATTTCACCTCCTAGTATTTTGATAATCTCTTCAAACGTCAACAGATAGTATTGTATCAAAAATATGAAAACTTGTAAATGAAAAGAGAAAGAAAAAGTAAAAAATTATTTTTCTCTTATCTACTATCCGACTGAACTCAAAAGATTGTATTTACATTATTTTTTATTATATAATAGGATTTCGCATAATGCAATTATAAAAACAAATATTTATCAAATATTTGCTCTTTCAGCAATTTAAAAAGATTAGAGTTACAAGCAAACGGCGTTTGTTTTCAAAAACATAAAAAGATGATACAATTAAGAAAGTCATGAAATAGGATGAAATTACTATTGAAATGAAGTATTTCCATAAAAAATATCTAATGAGAAATACACTACTTTAAAATGTAGACACAGTGTGTGATTATGAAAAAGAGAATAAGCTTATAGCAGCATGAAAAAACAGTTTTTTATTATAACTTTAATCAGTGATTGGTATAAATGAGAAATAGACTGTTATTTATGCCGACATTATATTATAATAGGACATTATACGATGAAATTCTTTTTTAAGGAGGAGAATGTTTGAATAGAAAGGAAAGAACCAGAAATTTTAGTATTATTGCACATATTGACCATGGAAAATCAACACTGGCAGATCGCTTGATTGAAAAGACAGGGTTGGTGGAACATAGAGATATGAAAAACCAACTTCTTGACAATATGGATTTAGAAAGAGAAAGAGGAATCACAATTAAGTTACAGACAATTAAGTTGGTATATCATGCAAATGACGGAGAAGAATATTACCTTAATTTAATTGATACGCCGGGTCATGTCGATTTCAACTATGAAGTCTCTCGAAGTTTGGCTGCATGTGAGGGAGCTATTTTGGTAGTAGATGCGGCACAGGGAGTAGAGGCACAAACTTTAGCAAATGTGTATCTTGCATTGGATCAGAATTTAGAAATTCTTCCTGTGATTAACAAAATCGATCTTCCGAGTGCGAGACCTGATGAAATAAAAACAGAGATTGAAGATATTATTGGTTTAGATGCGTCTGATGCACCGATGATTTCAGCAAAAGACGGTTTGAATATCGAAGATGTATTGGAAGCGGTTGTAAAACATATTCCGGCACCACAAGGTGATGAGAATGAGCCTTTGAAAGCGTTGATTTTTGATTCTTACTATGACAGTTACAAGGGAGTAATTGCCTATATCAGAGTTTTTGACGGAACTGTAAAAAAGGGTGACGAAATCTTAATGATGAATACCAACAAGAAGTTTGAAGTTGTGGAAACAGGAATTATTTCTCCAAACCATATGCCTGTAGACCAACTTTCCGCAGGAGATGTAGGCTATATTGCGGCATCTATCAAAGATATCAGAAGTTGTCGCGTCGGAGATACCATTACATCAGCAAATCGTCCGACAGCAGAACATTTGCCGGGATACAAAAAAGCAACGCCGATGGTATATTGCGGAATTTATCCTGCTGAAGGAGAAAAATATGAGAATGTAAGAGATGCTTTGGAGAAACTTCAAGTGAATGATGCCGCTTTGGAATTTGAGGCGGAAACCTCCGTTGCATTGGGATTTGGATTCCGTTGCGGATTTCTTGGATTGTTGCATATGGAAATTATGCAAGAGCGTTTGGAAAGAGAGTTTAATCTGGATATTGTTACAACGGCGCCGTCTGTTGTATATCGTGTGACAAAGGTGACAGGGGAAGTAGAGATGATTCAAAATCCTACCAACCTTCCGCCGGTAACAGAAATCAAAATGATTGAAGAGCCGATTGTAAAAGCAGATATCATCGTTCCTAAAGAATTTGTCGGTTCTGTGATGGAACTTGCACAGGAAAGAAGAGGAATCATGATTCATATGGAATATCTGGATGAAAAAAGAGTCATGATTCACTATGAACTGCCTTTGAACGAAGTAATTTATGACTTCTTCGACTCCTTGAAATCCAGAACAAAAGGATATGGAAGTTTGGATTATGAATTCAAAGAATACAGAGAATCCAACTTGGTAAAATTAGATATCTTGATTAACAAAGAACAAGTCGATGCTCTTTCATTCATTGTTCACGAGACAACAGCTTACAATCGCGGTAGAGGAATGTGTGAAAAGTTGAAAGAAGAAATTCCGAGACATCAATTCCCTGTTCCGATTCAAGCAGCAGTAGGTCAAAAAGTCATCGCAAGAGAAACAGTAAGCGCATATCGAAAAGACGTTCTTGCAAAATGTTACGGAGGCGATATTTCTCGTAAGAAAAAATTGCTTGAAAAACAAAAAGAAGGTAAGAAAAGAATGCGACAAATCGGAAATGTAGAAGTTCCGCAAAAAGCATTTATGGCAGTGTTGAAATTGGATGATTAGTTGTTGAAAGAATAAGAGAGACTGAATGAAGAATAAAAGCGGTTTATTGATAGTGTTTTGGCACTGTCAAAATCCGCTTTCTGCTTGCTTGTTTTGATAAAAGTATCACTAATACTAAAATCTGATTGAAATGTCGGGAATTTAAAAATGTTTTTCAACTGCTCTCTTTTCAAAGTTAGGGAGACGGGCGTGTAGTTGCTTGGAAAAACAAGAATTTAAGTGATGAATCTCAATTTGAAACAGTGATGATATTTATAGGTCATTCGAACAGGTAACAGTATAAAAAGGTAAAAAAGCTTTTTATGATTCAAATTTACTGTATGAATGCCTTGTTAATTGTATATTTGAGAAAAGTACTATATAATATGATGACAAGGGTAATGATATGAACCAAACGGTAAATGTAGGCAAAACAATTGAAAACATTTTGTGCGAAAAAAATATGACAAATCGAGAATTGTCATATCGTATAGGCGATACAGAAGTAATAATTGGAAGATATATAAAAGGAACGAGAGAACCGAACGCAACCAATTTATCAAATATCGCTGATGTTCTTGGAGTATCAACAGATTATTTATTAGGCTATAGTCAAGAAGCTAAAAGGAAAGGAGTTAGCATTCCAATATTAGGAAAAGTAGTAGCAGGGATTCCTATTGAGGCAGTAGAAGAGATATTGGATTATGAAGAAATAACGCCCGAACTTGCAAGAACAGGTACATTTTTTGCACTTAAGATACAAGGTGAAAGTATGGAACCTAAATTGTTCGAAGGAGATATTGTGATTATCAGACAACAAAACAATGTCGAGAATGGAGAAATAGCAGTTGTGCTTGTAAACAGGCAAGATGCAACCGTAAAACAAATTATCAAACACGATAATGGAATCTTCCTAAACGGATTTAATCCAATAGTTTATACACCACAATTCTATACCGATGACCAGATAGAAGAATTGCCCGTTACTTTACTGTTTTGGAAAAAGTTATTGAATCAAGAAGAAAATTTTAAGGAGTTGATAAAATGAATGGTAATTTTGTTTATAAAGTAAACGAAATACATCAAAAAAACCTATTATCCTCTACAGATTTACAACAGTTAGAGAGAGCGTTAAACGATGCTTTTCGAAGTTTGGAAGAGGAAGGAAACAAACCTACAAAAAAAGAGATTTTTATTTACACTCTATTTTTATTTATTCCTCTTAATTCAGGAATGGCGCTTTTGTGTTCTCCTATATCAGGGATGTTTACACCATTTTTAAGTGTAGAGTTTTCGTTATTTTTTCAAATTGTTATTGCCGGTCTTTGTTCCTGTGCTATGACATATAAGCTATTAAATCAGCTATATCAGTCAAGAAAAGTAACATTTCATATGCTTTTTATTTTTAATATCGTTCAAGCTATATGTACATTTGTATTGCTTTCTATTGCGATTTTTTCATCATCTATAGGAGAAACAGATTTCTTTACAACTTTATATACAACACAAAGAAATATAAGCACATCATTTTTTGTAGTATTGAGTATAATATTTTTTATTCTTTCAAAAAAGGCAGATAATTATAATGAGCAGAAAAACAATTAAAAAACTTATATATCCGTTATTTGTTATCGTAACAGGTAACAGTATAAAGAAGAATTGCCCGTTACTTTACTGTTTTGGGAAAAGTTATTGAATCAAGAAGAAAATTTTAAGGAGTTGACAAAATGTTATCAACAGTTTTGACTGTCATTGCTTCCATTGTAGGAATAATGACATTTTACAGTGGTTATCCAATCATTACTACTGTTATTGCAATTGGTATTATTATAGAAATCGGAAAAGAATTATTGAATGGAAATCAAACTACCATCGCCGCAGAATTGTTTTTTATAGTAATAGCTTTCTTTATTGCAAAAAATCAGGATGTTGGATTGTTTGCAAAAATTTCGTTAGGATTGTGTTTAGATGAATTGATAGTTGGAGCATTTACTTTATTTGTAATGTCTAAATCACGATATTAAAAGAGGTTGAACTATATAAAAGCGTATTGACAAATCAATAGACAGGAAGGAGATTTATTATGAAACAAGTAATAAGATGGGTTGAATATTATTTATGGGTTTGTGTAATTGCTTACATAATAGGGACTTTTGTAATCTTTGATTATGATTTTTCCACATTAGCACTGTTTGTTATACCATATCCATTTTTTTATTTAGCATTTAAACAATATAAAAAGAGAAATTTAGAATACAAAAATGAAAATAATGATTTCAAAAAATCAAATAAAAAATTCTTATTATATTTAGGAATCGGTTTTTACATCATAAAGCCTATTGTAACTATAATTTATTTATATATGATAGAGCTAATTACATCAGAAATAATGATAGACCCAATAACAATTGGTAAGCCGATTGTGTATTTTATTTACTTCTTTATATTTTGTGTAATATCAATTCGCACACACAACAAAACAACATTTAATTGTTTATCAGAAAGTGATTGTGATAGTAATGAACAATAAAACAATAAAACAATAAAACAACTCATATTACCATTATTCATTATCCTATTGATTAGTTATTTTTTTTACAGTTATGTATATAACCCTTATGTATATATTGCTAAAAATGGCACAAAATACCATACTTCAAACAGTCCATACTATCAAGCATATCCCAAAGGATATACAGCAATACGGTTGAAAGAAGCACAAAAATTACATTATGAACCTTGTCAAAAAAACTAAAGATTTTTATATTGAAGGAATAGTTAAAAAGGCAGTTCATTAAAATAATTTGTGCGACATCATGTAATTTAATAAAAAATCTTTGACTTTAGTAAGCATATTGCATATAATAGGAGATTATAAGGGAAAATTTATAATTTATTGCATAGAAGAAGAGGCTTTTGCAGGGAAGTGATAGGGAGCAGTATTCATAGACTGGAAGATACTGTGATGAAAGTGCAAAATGTGTAGCTTTGGAGCAAACTATCCGAGTTTAGTAAGATAGTCGTAGTTCTGCGTTAAAGAAATTGAGTGCATCATAGTATTATGATGAATTAAGGTGGTACCGCGATTTGACCTTCGTCCTTTTTTTAAGAGAACGAAGGTTTTTTATTTTGAAAGAACGAAAACTCGTGAGTTTTGTTTGAGTGATAATTTTTTTGTGGAAAGGTTGTTGTTTTATGATAGAGGAACTAAAAGATATTAAGGATTGAATAAATATTTAGTTTGTGTGATGGACAAAAGTTTTTATGAATGAAATCAGTAAAGTGATAGATTGTTCACTAATTTGATTTTTTGTGAATTCAGGTAAATATTATTTTGTAAAGATAGAACAAATGTATATGAAAATAATTTAGGAAGATGGAGGATTTTATGGCAAATTTATCAAAAACATATCAACCGAAAGAGTTTGAAAAGAAGATTTATGAGATGTGGGAAGAAGGAGAATACTTCAAACCACAGAGAGGAAAAAAAGGAGAAGCTTTCAGCATCGTTCTTCCTCCACCTAATATTACAGGGCAGTTGCACATGGGTCATGCGCTCGATCATACGCTACAGGATATTCTAATCCGATATAAGAGAATGCAGGGTTATGATACCTTGTGGCAACCCGGAACGGACCATGCTTCCATCGCAACGGAAGTGAAGGTGGTAGAAAGAATTCGCCAAACATTGGGAAAAACGAAGGAGGAAATTGGCAGAGAGGAATTTTTGAAACACGCTTGGGCATGGAAGGAAGAGTTTGGCGATCGTATTGTGGAACAAATGAAAAAGCTCGGCGATTCTTGTGATTGGAGCAGAGAGCGTTTCACGATGGATGAAGGATGTAATGAGGCTGTATTAGAGTTTTTTGTGAAGTTGTATGAAGAAGGCTATATTTATCGTGGAAATCGTATCATTAACTGGTGTGTGGATTGCAAGACTTCTCTTTCTGATGCAGAGGTAGATCACGAAGATAACAACGGACATTTTTGGCATTTCAAATATATGTTCAAGGATTCGGATGAATTCTTGGAAGTTGCGACAACAAGACCTGAAACAATTGTCGGGGATACGGCTGTGGCAGTTCATCCGGAAGATGAGAGATACCGTCATTTGATAGGTAAGATGTTGGTAGTACCGTTTATCGGAAGAGAAATTCCGTTGATTGCAGATGAATATGTAGATCCGGAATTTGGAACCGGAGTTGTAAAAATTACTCCTGCACATGATCCTAACGATTTTGAGGTAGGTCTTCGTCATAATTTAGAGCAAATTATTGTGATGAATGAAGACGGAACGATGAATGAGAAATCCGGAAAATATGCCGGAATGAGTCGTTATGAATGTCGAAAAGAAATTGTAAAGAATTTGGAAGAAGCAGGTCTATTGGTTTCTGTCAAAGACCATGCACATGCGGTAGGCCATTGTTATCGTTGTCATAATGTGGTAGAACCTATGGTATCAAAACAATGGTTTGTGAAGATGAAAGACTTGGCACAACCTG
Source organism: Filifactor alocis ATCC 35896 (assembly GCF_000163895.2). Lineage (NCBI taxonomy): Bacteria > Bacillati > Bacillota > Clostridia > Peptostreptococcales > Filifactoraceae > Filifactor > Filifactor alocis. The sequence goes on along the minus strand of NC_016630.1, from coordinate 679,141 downwards.
CTTTAGAGGCATTGGAAACAAAGAAATTGAATCTTGTACCGGACAGATTTGACAAAATTTATAATATGTGGTTAGAAAATATTCGTGATTGGTGTATCTCCAGACAATTGTGGTGGGGACATAGAATACCTGCATATTACTGCGAAGATTGTGGAGAAATGATTGTTGCAAAACAAAAACCGGAACGTTGTTATAAATGTCATTCTGCCAATTTGGAACAAGATGAAGATGTATTGGATACTTGGTTTTCTTCTGCACTTTGGCCAATGAGTACATTGGGATGGCCGGAAGAAACACCCGAGATGTTTCGTTTCTTCCCGACAAGTACGCTTGTGACAGGATATGATATTATTTTCTTTTGGGTGATTCGAATGGTATTTTCTTCTCTTTATTTGAAGAAAGAAGTACCTTTCAAAGATGTATTTATTCATGGACTTGTTCGTGATGACCAAGGGCGTAAAATGAGTAAATCTTTAGGAAATGGAATTGATCCTTTAGAAATCATTGACCATTATGGAGCAGATGCTCTGAGATTTATGTTGGCAAGCTCCAATACACCGGGAAATGATATGCGTTTCTATATGGAACGAGTAGAATCTGCAAGAAATTTTGCAAACAAGCTGTGGAATGCATCAAGATTTATTTTGATGAACTTAGAGGAATATCAACCGGTTTTAACAACTCGTGAAGAAGTGGAGCCTTATTTTGAATTGGGTGATAAATGGATTATTTCATTGTCAAATAAGGTGGCAAAAGAAGTATCTGACAACTTAGATAAGTATGAGTTGTCTTTGGCGGCGGATAAGATTTATGATTTTACTTGGTCAAATTTCTGTGATTGGTATATTGAGATGGTAAAACCTCGTCTGTATGGAGAAGCCGGATCTGAAAAAGATACTGCACTTTATACATTGCAATATGTATTGAAAAAAATCTTGAAATTATTGCATCCGTTTATGCCGTTTATTACAGAAGAAATCTATTCTTATGTAGAAACAGAACATAAATTGATTGTAGCAGAGTGGCCTGTATTTGAAGAAAAGGACAGCTATGAAGTAGAAGAGAATGAAATAGAAATTGTAATGTCTGCGATTAAGGCAATTCGAAATACGAGAAGTGAAATGAATGTACCACCTTCTAAAAAAGCAAGATTGTTGGTTGTAACAGAAGGAGCTACAGAATCAATTTTTGTAAAATCTGAAGGATATTTTAAGACATTGAGCTCTGTTTCAGGATTGGAATTTGTTCAGGAATCTGATGTTCCGTCAGATGCTGTTTCTATTGTCATCGATAAGGCGAAACTATATTTGCCATTGGAAGAACTGGTTGATTTTGAAAAAGAATTGGAACGATTGAATAAAGAAAAAGAAAAATTACAAAATGAAATTAAGCGTGCAGAAGGAAAATTGAATAACAAAGGGTTTACAGATAAAGCTCCTGACTCTTTGGTACAAGCTGAGAGAGATAAAAAGGTTAAATTCGAAGAAATGCTTGCAAATGTTTTGGACAGTATTGCTAAAATTCAAAAATAGTCTTTGAGATGTTAACAAGAGCTCCTCAACTTGTGTTATTCCTTTCTGTTTCGGAGTAGGAGGAGTCTTGTTATTTTATGCACAAAATAACCCTTCTTATCAAGAGAAGGTACAAATGTTGGAGTAAGGAGGAAGTTGTTATGAGCGAAACTTTCAATAAGTGGAAGCAGACACTTCAAGAGAATAAAGAAATGCAAATTTCAGATATCTTTGATTTAAAGGATGAAGATATTTCAGATGAGATTTTAGAAGAGGCAAATGGAATTGGTGTTGTTTTGTTTGAAGCATTAGATGATGTTGAAGTTTCAAAACAAGAAGAAGTAAAGACAACAGAAGAAGACATTGAAGAAGAACAAGATTTTCAACAACGAATGGCAATGTTTCAAAATAGGCTGCAACAGTTGCAGCAGGATGAATTGTTTGATTTCGATTATAAGGATATGGAATAGATAAGGACAGACATAGAAAATCCTGATGTCTCGGTATTTTTGATAAAAAAGACACTGTAGAAAATGTAAATTTTTACATTCTCTACAGTGTCGATATAGCAGGTGTACGGAATATGCAATCTTACAAAAATTTGTTTGTAACTTTATTCCAAAATTCATAGTTGTCCATACGAATGACACGAATCGGGTCTGTATGGGTTGTAACAACAATTTCTTTAAAATCATTATAATGTTTTTGTACTCCATCTACGATAATAGAGATATAATTTCGGTATTGTTCCTCAGGAGATACGATGATATCAGAAGTAGAGGAAGAAATAATGCTTGAAGTAAAAGACCGATAGGCATTGGTGTTGAGTGGAGCAAGCGGTGTAATTTGTAATGTATTGATGGACGGATCCACGATGGAACCGCCGGCAGAGTAATTGTAAGCGGTAGAACCTGCAGAGGATGATATAATCAAGCCGTCTCCTCCGAAACATTGGATAAAATTTCCGTTGATGGATAGGTTCAAATGCACTGTTTTTCCTAAATAAGAACGAAGTACAATCTCGTTCAAAGATTTTATGATAAATCTTTTGTCTGCAATATATACTGTGGCTTGCAAAGGAAGAATTTCTTGTAAAGTGTAGTTTTGTTTTTGATAATTTTCGATGAATAAATCGAGTTGCTCAGGAAGGATTTCCTGAAAGAAACCTAAGTGTCCCGTATTGATTCCGACAATCGGGATAGACGGAAAATTAAAATCATGAATCGTTTTGATAAATGAGCCGTCTCCTCCGATGGTAAAAATGAGGGCTTCATCTCCAACAAAATGATGATGAACGGCAAATTCGGCACGGATTAATTTTTCTTTCAGTTGTTCGGCAATGACAGCAGAAAGTGCATAATCATTATAAGTAATCACTACTGATTTTTTCAACAAGACTCACTCCTTGAAGGTTATATTTTGAATGAACTATTTCATATTATACCACAGAGTATCTTATAAATAACGCAAAGTGCAGGAGAAATCAGATAATTCATAAAAAAACAGAGTGTGGTTGTTTTGGTGGTAGTGTCAAAAAAGAGAGGAATAAAATGATATGTGGATACCTGGAAAACAGAAATATAATTATTTGGTTTGGAGTGTAGAAAAAGAAGAAGTGTTGAAAAAAGTGTTGATTGAGGAAATGGGAATTTCACTTCGAATGATATCCGAATTGAAGAGCAGACGTGCTGTTAATGTAAACGGAACACTCCGTTTCAACCATGAACCGGTACATGTAGGAGAAATTATTACAGTGGATTTGGGGGAAAACAGAAGTGAGTACGGTTTAGAAGAAGGGGTTGTCGATGTAATCTATGAGGATGAAGATATCGTTGCTGTCAACAAGTCTCCTTTTATAGTGGTACATCCGACAGGAACCCATCTGACAGGAACACTCCTTAACTATATGGAATCTTGGTTTCGTCAAAACGGAATATTAGAGAAAGTGAGATTTATCAGTCGTTTGGATAGAGATACATCAGGGATTTTGTTGATTGCTAAAAATCGATATGCACATCATCGCATGTCACAGGCACATCAAGATATGATGATGCAAAAAACATATGTCGCATTGATTGAAGGTAAAATGAAAAGACAAGAGGGAGAAATCAATGCTCCGATTGGTAGACGAGAAAATGATGGGATTAAGCGCGAAGTGATGGAAGATGGTCAGACAGCTATTACAAAATATAAGGTGTTGAAAGAAGGAGAGAAGTTTTCGTTAGTGGAATTGACTCCGGTTACAGGAAGAACACATCAACTAAGATGTCATATGGCATATATCGGATATCCTTTGATTGGAGACAGTCTTTATGGAGGAAATATGGAATATATGAATCGTCAAGCATTACATTCTGTAACATTGGAGTTTTTTTCCCCGAGAAAAGAAGAAAAAATTTATTTAAAAGCAGAACTCCCGCAAGATATGCAGGAGTTAGTAAATCGGTTATAGTAATTATTCTTTCGAAGTATGTTCTTCAATATATTCAACAACATCACGAATGGTTTCCAGTTTTTCTAAATCATTGTCATCAAACTCTATTTCAAATCGATCTTCCAAAGCCATAATGATATCGACTGCATCGATTGAGTCTGCATTCAAATCGTTTCGTAAATGAGAGTCCATAGTGATATCTTTTTTATCAATATGCAATTGTTCAGCAATAATATCTTGAATTACATTAAAAATCATGTATTTAACCTCCTGTACATTAGTAATCAATCCGTTTCGAACTTAGTTTAATACAATATGTCCGTTTTTTCAAGTAAAAATAAAAAATTTTGTAAGGAATAGAAAAGCATTTGAATTCAAATTAACAGAGGATAAGAAGTTGTAAATTTTTAAATGAGGAGAAAGTATGAGATACAGAAGGCCGAAATATTTTAAAGAAAAGTTGGAGTCATTTGAAGATACTTATCTTGTAAAACAACCGGAGCAGTGGAAAGGTAAGTGGAGAACGAAATTTCAAGACTGTAAGGACATTTTTTTGGAGATAGGCGTTGGAAAAGGACAGTTTTTGTATGAACTTTCTAAAAGAAATCCGAAAAGTGCATATATCGGCATGGAAAAATTAGATGCTCTTTTAATTCAGTCTTGTCAAAGAGCAGAACGGGAAAGTTTGAAAAATATTTGTTTTATGGGTAAAAATGCAAGTTGTTTGGAAGAATATTTTGAAGAAAATGAGTTGGATGGAATTTATTTGAATTTTTCAGACCCATGGAAAAAGAGTAAACAAGCGAAAAGGCGATTGACACATGGTCTTATGTTGGAAAAGTACGAAAAAGTTTGTCGTAACGGTGCAATCTTGGAATTTAAGACAGACAATGAAGAATTGTTTGAATTCAGTTTAGGATGTTTGAAAGAGTCTCAGTATGAGATTGTATTTTTAACTTACGATTTGCATCAAGAGGAAAGCTGTGAGGATAATATTGTGACAGAATATGAGAGGAATTTTTTGAATTTAGGAAAAAAGATTTGTAAAGTGAAATGTATTTTGAAGAAAAACGCTAATCTGTAGTATAATGAAGTATCAAACGTAAAAATACAATCTTTTTAAGAAAAATAATTAAGAGAAGAGTAAGAAAAAAAGAATTGTTTGTTATATATTTTGTGGGAGGTATGGTATGGTTATAACCATTAAAGATGTCGCAAGAATGGCAGGAGTTTCTGTTTCGACTGTATCAAGGGTGCTGAATCACTCCAAACCGGTTTCCGATGAGATTCGTAAAAGAGTGGAAAAAGTCGTAGAGGAGACAGGATATGTTCCAAATCCCGTTGCAAGAAGTTTGGTGATGAAGAAGAGTCAGTGTATCGGTGTCATTGTTTCGGATGTATCGAAACCGCGTGTAGGTGGATATTTGAATGGAATTGAAGAAGTTGCGAGAATGTATGATTATGATTTGTTTTTGTGTAATTCCTATGGAGAAGTGGAGAGAGAAATCAAATTTATTCATTTGTTGTATACGAAACAGGTCGCAGGAATTATTATCATATCTCCTCGTCTGACGGAAAAAGTAGTTACTTTGACAGCAGAGCTGAAGATTCCGACTGTATTTATCAGCAAAAATGCTATGGATTATGATGTAATATCAGCGGGAGTAGATGACAGACAGGCATCTTATGATATTACAAAATATTTTTTAGAACACGGACATACTCGAATCGGACTGATTCAGATGAAATTATCTGAAGATATTGAAAAAACACGAATGTTTGAGGGATATCAAAACGCATTGAAAGAGCATGGAATTGCAGTTGATAAAATGATTGTATCACAAGTTAAAAATACATTTGAAGAAGGATATTGTGCAATGGAAAAACTGTTGCAGTTAGAGAACAGACCGACAGCAGTTTTTTGTTGCTCCGATGATTTAGCGGTAGGTGCAATGGGTGCTGTGGTAGATAATGGACTATCAATACCTGAAGATATTTCTATCGTAGGATATTATGATACAGAAATATGCAGTTGGGTCAGACCGAGAATGACAGCAGTGCACCATCCGCTATATGATATCGGTGCATCTTCAGCAAGCCTGTTGCTGAAAAAAATAGAAAATAAACCGATTAAAGAGAAACATATACAATTACCTTATGAAATTATAGAGAGAGAAACTTCTAACAGATTACATCAAGAGAAATAGAAAGGAATTTAAGCAGATGGATATTGAGAAAAAAGTTTGGGAAGTTTTGTGTTCCAAAGAGGAAATTAAATCAAGAGTTGAAGAGATGGGAAAACAAATTTCGAAAGAATATCAGGAGAAGAATTTGCTGGTAATTTCTCTTCTTAGAGGAAGTTTTATTTTTGCTGCTGATTTGGTTCGTGAAATTACAGTTCCGTGTAAAGTTGATTTTATGACAACTTCAAGTTATGGGCATTCCCAAGAAACATCGGGAGAAGTGCGAGTGGTGGCGGATGTTTCTACAGATATGATAGGATATGATGTGCTTATTGTAGATGATATTGTAGATTCCGGAACAACAATGGCTTTTGTGAAAGATTATATTCAATCAAAGGGTGCAAAGAGTGTGAGAACTTGTTCTCTTTTAGATAAGCCTTCTCGACGAAAAGTTGATGTGAATCCTGATTATACCGGATTTGTGATTGAAGATAAATTTGTAGTCGGATATGGCTTGAACTTTGGAGATTATTATAGAAATATTCCATATGTATTTGTAGTGACGGACCAAGATAGATAGGAAATAAAAAATAAAATCTGCATAAGTAGGTTTTATTTTTTATATTTTAAGGAGGAAAGTTTCGTGGCATATGAGGTAATATCTAAAATTTACGACGAATTGATGGAAGAAGTAGACTACAATCAGTGGTGTGATTTTATGGAGAAACTGTTTTTAGAGAGAACTCCTGATATTCATCATATTTTGGAATTGGGATGCGGTTCCGGCATTATGACAGAATGTTTACTTAACAAAGGATATGAAGTGGTTGGGGTAGATACTTCTGAAGAGATGCTTTTTTTGGCACAAGAAAGATTGCGAAGGTTTGGGAATAAAGTCATACTCATGGAACAAGACATTGAAAATATGGATTTTGAAATCTATGAAATAGATTGTATCTTTTCGTCAAATGACACCTTAAATTATATTTTAGAGCAAGATAAACTAAAAAATCTATTGTCTTACCTTAACAGACGGTTGAAAAAAGGCGGAACATTTATATTTGACATTTCTTCAGAATATAAGCTTTCTGAGATATTAGGGAACAATGTGTTCGGTCAAAGCTTTGAGGATATGATCTATCTATGGGAAAACGAATATGATGAAGAAAAGAAACAGGTGGAAATGACAATTACTTTAATGGAACAAGAGGGTATGCTATATAGAAGGATGCAAGAGAAACAAACCCAAAGGGCATATTCTATTAAAGAAATGACCACAATCCTTCAAGAGACGGGATATCGTGAAGTTTTTGTATATGGAGATTTGGATAAGGAACAAAAAGATTTGGATTTTGTAGAACGATTATTTTTTGTAGCTGTAAAATAGAATAAGATAGAAAATGAAGGGGAAGTAAGAATGGGAAGACTATTAAGAGCAATTTCAGACAATAAAACAATCAATATGATTGCAATTGATTCAAAAGATATGGTAGAAGAGGCAAGAAAAGTTCATCAATGTACGCCTGTTGCAACAGCAGCATTGGGACGGGTAATTACTGCCGGTACGATGATGGGAGTCATGATGAAAGAGAAAAATGCAAAATTGACTCTACAATTTAAGGGTGACGGGCCTTTAGGCTTGTTGGTTTGTGTATCAAATTCTCAAGGGGATGCAAAAGGATATATTGCTCATCCTGAAGTAAACTTGCCGATTCGTATAAATGACAGAAAGTTGGATGTTTCTGCCGGAGTTGGAACGAAAGGGACGGTATCCGTTATTCGAGATTTAGGTCTGAAAGAACCTTATATAGGACAGTATCCGCTTACAAACGGAGAGATTGCAGAAGATTTGACAGCTTACTATGCAAACTCTGAGCAGGTACCATCTTCCGTTGCGTTAGGTGTTTTGGTGGATGTGGATGGAACCGTCAAGTCTGCCGGCGGTTTTATTGTTCAGTTGATGCCTGATGCCAGTGAAGAAGATATTGAAATATTAGAGAGAAATCTACGAGGTGTATTATCTATTTCCCATATGTTGGATGAGGCGGAACGCTTGGAGCAAATTATGGAAGTTATTTTAGGTGAATTAGGAATGAACGTTGTTGAAGAGAGACAAACGAGATACTTTTGTGATTGCAGCAGAGAAAGAATGGAACGGGCATTGATTAGCTTGGGAAGATATGAATTGGAACAGCTTTTGATGGAAGACGGACAGGCGGAACTCACTTGTCATTTCTGCAATAACAGATACCTGTTTCAAGAAAAGGATTTGAAAGAGTTGATTTTGGCGTCAAGACCGAAATAATAGCAAGATTCTATTTGCTTCAACAAAAAATTTATCAAAAAAGACATTACCGAGCTCATATTTTTGATGAGACGGCAATGTCTTTTTCTGTTTTATGACAAAGATTTAGATGAGAAATTTTTTTATTTCTAATATTTTTCAGTTTCACTCAGCTCATAGTATCATGATTTCAAAGTATTATTCCTACAGTGAGTTCTTGTTGTTTATCAGCAATGATAGATTTCCGTTTCCTTAATGCTGAAAAAATTGCGAGATATTTTTGAAATCAAAAATAAATGTGATTGCTATACGGCTTTTTATTAGAGATGAAAAAACTATTATTTAGAAGAATAATCTGTATAGATAATAGGAAATAGGTGAGTAAACATAGAGAATCCCAAGAACATGGAATCCTCATTGAAGTCAAATGCTTCATTGTGATGTGGTGCTGCCAATTTTGCACCAATTAAGAAATGGATGCTTTTCCCACCGTTTTCTTCTACTTTTTTGAGCATATAGGTGACATCTTCCGAGCCGTTGAATGAAGGTTGAAAATCTGTCTTGAAACCTTGTTGTAATAATGTTTTATTGACAAGAGATTCAAATTGCGGATGTTCCGTTTTAAAATCCGGTGCTTCTCCGACAACATCAATACGATATTGTAGCCCGAATGAGAGTGCCGTGCCTTGAACAGCTTGTACAATTCGTTCCCACAAGTCGGACAAAGTTGTATAGTGGTCTGCACGTACCTCTGCTTCAAGAGAGCAATCTTGTGCAATAATATTTCTGTTTTGACCGGATAAGAATCTACCGATGTTTAATTTGGTGTTAGAAGAACTGTATTGAATCAGACTGTTGAGAGTAAGGCATAAACTGGCACCACCCAAAAGAGCGTTTCTTCCTTGTTCAGGATTATTTGCAGCATGTGCGGAGCGTCCCCAATAAGTGACATTAAATTTTTTGGTAGAGAGAAAGTCTTTTGTTCCAACACCGATGGTGTCCTTATGTTCGTTCATTCCGATATGACAGCCTACCATATAATCTACGTCGTCTACACATCCTTTTTCCATCATGGATTTTGCACCGTGAACACCTTCTTCTGCAGGCTGAAATATGATACGAATACTTCCGCAGAGCATATCGTAATGCTCTGAAATATATTTGCCAAGAACAATTCCCATTGCAATATGTGCATCGTGTCCACATGCATGACAAGTATTTTCGTCTTTGGAGCGGAAGTTCAGTTGATTTGGAAGATGATCTCTGACTGCTGTTTCTTTGATTGGAAGAGCATCGATATCAAATCGAAAGGCTATTTTCGGTCCCGGTTTTTTTGTATCAAAGTCTGCAATAAGACCTGTATAACCTAATTTGATGTCTGAGATATCAAATGGAATTTCTTTCTGATTCAGCGTGGATGCGTGGAGTTCCAATTCTGTTTTCAGCGGCATTCCTTCCCTGTGCCCATGAATTTCTCGTCCATAACGCACGTGAAATCCAAAAGATTTCATAAGACGAATCAACTCAATTGTAGTGTTCATTTCCAAAAATCCGGTTTCTGCCATTTGGCGAAATATTCTTCGATAGTATATTAAATTATCATAGTATTGTTTCATAGTATGTCACCTTAATTTATTTTTATAGTACTAAAATCTATACCGGTAATCCAATCTTTATTAATCATAGTAATAGTTATATTTTTTATTATTGTACGATATTGTATTGATATATCATTCTATTAGGTTTTAGTAGAAATTTTATTTTGACATCAAAAAAAGTGTGTATAAAGGAATAGACCGGTAAGCTCATTCCTTTATCAAAAACACACTTTTTCAATATTTTAATAAAAAATTATTTCTCTATAGAAGCTTTTACAATAGATTCGATAGACTGATTAAGCATTGTATCGAATTCTTCTTGTGTTTGGTTTACATTTAATCCTTCTGTCAAAGCTCTTGAGAAGCTTGCAATCATATTTTGGTTTTTGCTTAAAAGAGCATTAGCATCTTCTCTTGAGTATCCGCCTGAAAGAGCTACAATACGAAGAACACAAGGGAAGTTTACCAAATCGGAATACAAGTTGGCTTCTGTTGGAATTGTGAATTTAAACATTAATTTTTGGTTTTCATTCATTGTTTTCAATTCTTTTACCACTTCTGCTTTTAGGAAAGATTCAATTTTAGATTTTTCTTTTGCATGAATATCAACTTCAGGTTCTACGATTGGAACAAAGCCTTGTGCAATGATTGCTCTTGCATATTCAAATTGTTGTTTTACAATTTCGCGGATACCATCTTCGTTGTATTCTTTGATAACAGAACGCATCTTAGTACCGAAAATATGGCGTTCTTTTGCATTTGCAAGCAATTCATCTAATTCAAAAGGTTTCATCAATTGAACTCCGTTGTTTAATTCAGCCAATCCGCTATCAACTTTTAAAATAGGAAGAATTCCTTTTTTCTCCCAAAGAAAATCAGGAGTATATAAATCATCAATTTTAGAGTTCATAGTAACTTTGAATAAGATAGCCGCCAAGATGCGTTCACTTGTAAAAGAAGGGCTTGTGATGATACGTTTACGCATTTCATGAACTAAACGAAACATTTCTTCTTCATTACTGTACTGATCTTCTGTCACTCCGTATAATTTCAGTGCTTTTGGTGTAGAACCGCCACTTTGATCCAGTGCAGCAATAAATCCTTTTCCGTCTTGCATTATTTCCAATTGTTTTGTATTCATTGTCATTCCTCCAAAAAAATAATAGTTGTTGATATTGACAGGAATCGTATTTATTCAGAAAGATTCAAAATAATGGTGGATGAAATGATTTCATCTTAAGTACAGAGCATCATTTTAGTGATAATATCAATACTCCTTATTTGTTGGTTCCGAATAAAAATTCCAAAATATAATTTCACATAAAGTATACCATAAAAAGAAAAAGTAGAACATAAGAATAAAAAAGTATTTTGCAGAAACACACAAATAGTTGGATATTTGTTATAAAAATAGTTTTGAATGGGTATAATCTGTAGTATAATGTACTTAATATGTTTTATTACAGGATGGGATGATTCAGTTAACGGTAATTTATTGAAGGGGGAAAAAATGGGATATCGCATTGTACACAAAAAACAATTAAATAATCTTGTATATTTGATGGATATTGAAGCGCCGAGAGTGGCTAAGTCAGCAAAACCGGGACAATTTGTAATTGTGAAGATTGATGAAAGAGGAGAGAGAGTGCCTCTTACCATTGCTGATTACGACAGAGAGAAGGGAACGGTTTCTATTGTGTTCCAAGTAGTCGGAATGTCAAGTAAAAAATTATCTACATTGAATGAAGGGGATTCATTGAGAGATTTTGTAGGACCTCTTGGAAATCCAAGTGACTTTATTCACGAGGATATCGAAAAATTAAAGAACAAAAAATTTATTTTTATTGCAGGCGGAGTTGGAGCAGCACCGGTATATCCTCAAGTAAAATGGTTTAAAGAACATAATTTGGATGTAGATGTTATTATCGGAGCAAAAACAAAAGATTTGTTAATCTTCACAGAAAAGATGGAACAAGTTGCCAAAAATGTATATTATGCAACGGATGACGGTTCCTTTGGATTTCACGGAATGGTTACAGCCTTATTAGAAGACTTGGTAAATAATCAGGGAAAAGCTTATGATGAAGCAGTGGTTATCGGACCGATGATTATGATGAAATTTGCTTCTATGACAACAAAGAAATTAAATATTCCGACTATCGTGAGTTTGAACACTATTATGGTAGACGGAACAGGGATGTGCGGAGCATGTCGTGTTCGTGTCGGAGATGAAGTGAAGTTTGCTTGTGTAGATGGTCCGGAATTTGATGGTCATTTGGTAAACTATGATGAAGCAATGCGAAGACAAACCATGTTCAAGACGGAAGAAGGAAGAAAGATGTTGAAGTATGAAGAGGGAGATACACATCGACCTGTGGGCTGTGACTGCGAGGAGGTTGACGAATAATGATAGATAAAAAAGTAAAAGTTCCCGTAAGAGAACAGGAACCGAAAGTAAGAGCAGGCAATTTTAAGGAAGTTTGTTATGGATATGACACTAACGAGGCGATGTTGGAAGCTACAAGATGTTTGAATTGTAAAAATCCTCGTTGTGTTCAAGCTTGTCCTGTAGGAGTGAACATTCCTTCTTTCATTGCAAAAGTAAAAGACGGAGATATTGAAGCCGCGGCTCAGATTATTGCACAGAACAGCTCTTTGCCGGCAGTGTGCGGCAGGGTTTGTCCGCAAGAATCGCAATGTGAAGGTTCTTGTGTTGTTGGAATCAAAAATGAGGCTGTTTCTATCGGAAAGTTAGAGAGATTTGTTGCGGATTGGGCAAGAGAGCGTGATTTGAATGTTTCAAAAAAAGATCCTTCTAACGGTATTAAAGTAGCAGTTATCGGCTCAGGACCTTCAGGACTTGCATGTGCAGGAGATTTGGCAAAAAAAGGATATGACGTAACAATATTTGAAGCATTCCACGAACCTGGCGGAGTGTTGACTTATGGAATTCCTGAGTTTCGTCTTCCGAAAAAAGAAGTTGTACAGTATGAAATTGATTCGATTCGCAAACTGGGTGTAAAAATTGAAACAAATGTTATCATAGGTCGTACTGTTACAATTGAGGAATTGTTCGAAGAAGAGAATTTCAAAGCGGTATTTATCGGATCCGGAGCAGGACTTCCTATGTTTATGGGAATTCCGGGTGAAAATGCAAATGGTGTATTGTCCGCAAATGAATTTTTGACAAGAGTAAATCTGATGAAAGCATACTTGGAAGATTATGATACTCCGATTCGAAGAGGAAAAAAAGTAGCAGTTGTAGGCGGTGGAAATGTTGCGATGGACGCAGCCAGAACAGCATTGAGATTGGGTGCGGAATCTCATATCGTATATCGCAGAAGCGACAAAGAGTTACCTGCAAGAGCGGAAGAAGTGCATCATGCAAAAGAAGAGGGTATCATTTTTGACACATTGACAAATCCAAAAGAAATTTTGACAGATGATACAGGATGCGTTCGTGCAATGAGATGCGTTAGAATGGAGTTGGGAGAACCTGATGAATCCGGAAGAAGAAGACCTGTTGAAATTCCGAATTCTGAATTTGAGATGGAAGTGGATACTGTTATCATGTCACTTGGAACAAAACCGAATCCGTTGATTACTTCTACAACAGACGGATTGGAAACAAACAGAAAACAATGTATTGTTGTAAACGAAAATGGATTAACATCTTTAGAAGGAGTTTATGCCGGTGGAGATACGGTAACAGGAGCGGCTACAGTAATTTCTGCGATGGGAGCGGGAAAAGTTGCTGCAAAGGCTATGGATGAATATTTGAAAGAAAAATATCTATCAGAGTAAATCAATAATTATTAGGTTAAAATGATTTCAGGCGTGTATTTTATAAACATAATATCTTTGAACAAGGATAATAGGACGGCTGTTATCACAGAATGAAAAAATAAAAAACTTTCTTTTTTGAAATCAAGTAGACTTCAGAAAAGAAAGTTTTTTGTGGAAATTTTTATAATTGCAAAATATATGGATATCTATAAAGACAGATGTGCAGTAGATTCTTTTGAGGAAAGCAGTTTGAAAGAAAAATTGATGTCTTTATTCTACAAACAGAATTGAATGTGTATCAATGAGTTTGATAGATGTAATCTATGAATTCTATCCTCTTTGAAGTAACAGAATATGACATATCATGAAAGTTGAAAAATCAAATTAAGACCATACTATAGAGTGTCAGCGAAAGGACATCGTGTTACTATAGCTATTTACTTTATTGCTTAATTAGTGCTAAGAAGAAACATACTATAAAAAATATAGTAGAAATTTAATATAGAATGATATTAGTTTTTTCAAAAATATGGTACGATAGGTGTCAATATAAAAAATCAGCACTGTACTATAGTTTGTTCAGTAATTCAGGTCATTTGTAAATAAAAAACGGAAGGTGTAGCAGAGAATGTTTTATAAACAGTCAAAAAAGAGGAAAATATTATCAGTAATTATCATCGCTATTGTAATCAGTGTAGGAAGTACTGTTTTGGTGGGGAATTATTTTCTTAAAGTTGCAATTATTCGACAAGATAAAAAGCCGAAAGTTGCTCCGCCTGATGGATTGAGTGAAACGGATTTGAATAAAATCAATCAATCAAAAGAGCAATATAAAGAGAGACGAGAAAAAATTTTTAAGAATGATGCAGTTCATAAACAAGAGGTCACAATTACGTCTGATGACGGGTTAAAATTGAAAGCGGATGAATATACACAACATGGTGAAAAATCTGACATGTGGGTAATCGTGGTACACGGTTACAAATCTCATCGACATAAGGAAGCTCCTCAAAACATAACAGCCACCTATTTAGAGCAAGGATATCAGGTGTTGGCTCCGGATCATAGAGCCCATGGAGAATCAGAAGGAAAATTTATCGGAATGGGATATTTGGAGCGAAAGGATATTGTAAATTGGATAGAATATATTTTGGATAAAAATCCAAATGCCAAGATATCACTGCATGGAGTATCTATGGGAGGTGCTACAGTTATAATGGTATCGGGCGAGCCGCTTCCGCCAAATGTATATGCCATTGTTGAAGATTCGGGATATACATCTGCTTGGGAAGAGTTTGAATCAGAGCTGAAGTATTTGTACCATCTACCGACTTTTCCGGTATTAAATATGGCAGATGTTATGTCTCGTATTAGAGCGGGATATGCCCTTAAGGATGCTTCTTGTGTACCTATGTTACAAAATACAACGGTACCGATGTTATTTATTCATGGAGATAAAGATAGCTTTGTTCCGTTCTATATGTTGGAACAGAATTATCAGGCATATACCGGAGATACAAAAGAAAAATTAATTGTTCATGGAGCAGGTCATGTACAATCATATTTGTTAGAAACGGAAAAATATTGGGATACAGTATTTCAGTTTTTGAAGAAGTATCAAGGATAATTTTTTGTAAAGTGTGTTGGAAAAAGGAATTGAAATTTTTGGATAAGATATTTATAATACTAAAAACTTAATAGAATTATTTCCTTATTCTTGAAAAATGAAGTATCTCAGATACTTGAAAAGTTATGTACAAACTCTGTGAAAATGTAAATAGATTGATTAGTGAAATAATTAAAAGTATAACTTGTAGAGATTGGATTGATTCAATAGTTTAATCGAGTTATAGTATAAAATATAGATATTGATAAAAAATTGTTTCGTTGTCTATGTTCTATCATTCGATAAATTTAACAAATAGAAAAACATCCACTTAATCATACTGAAATGAAGTTTTCAAATCGATTGAGCGGATGTTTTGCTATTTGATGATATTAGTTTCTGTCAATTGATGGATTAGACATTGAATCTGAACAGCACAACATCTCCATCTTGCATAATATATTCTTTTCCTTCCAAACGAACTAAACCCTTTTCTTTTGCAGCGACCATATTTCCACCTGATGCAACTAACTCTGCAAAAGAAATCGTCTCTGCTCTAATGAAACCACGTTCAATATCAGAGTGAATCTTTCCGGCAGCTTGTTGTGCCTTTGTACCTTTTCGGATGGTCCAAGCACGAGTTTCCATAGGACCTGCGGTTAAGAAAGAGATAAGACCGAGTAAAGAGTAGCTTGCTTTCACCAACTTGTCCAAACCGGATTCTCCAATTCCAAGGTCTTCCAAGAATAATTTTTTTTCTTCCTCTTCCAATTGCGAAATTTCATATTCCAAACCTGCACAGATAGATACACATTCTGCATTTTCAGATTTTGCAAATTCTGCTACCGCTTTTACATAAGGATTTTCTGAGTTATCGGAAGAAAAGTTATCTTCAGAAACATTTGCAATGTAGATAATTGGTTTGTAGCTTAGTAAGTTCAATGATTTTACAAACGATAATTCTTCATCGTTGAAAGACATAGTTCTTGCAGAGAGAGAATTTTCTAATGTAGATTTGATGCGTTCCATAATCTCCACTTCTTTTTTCAAAGAAGCATCTGCTTTCGCTAATTTTACTGTCTTTTGAATTCTTTTTTCCAACAATTCAATATCAGAAAAAATAAGTTCCAAATTGATGGTTTCAATATCTCTTAGTGGATTAATGTTTCCTTCTACATGGACAATATTGTCATCTTCAAAGCAACGAACGACATGAACAATTGCTTCTACTTCTCTGATATGAGATAAGAATTTGTTTCCAAGTCCTTCCCCTTTGCTGGCACCTTTTACAAGACCGGCAATATCATAAAACTCAATATAGGTGGGTACAATTTTTTTGGATTCATATATTTTCGCTAACACTTCTAATCTTTCATCCGGAACTGAAACAACCCCTACATTCGGTTCGATTGTACAAAACGGATAGTTTGCAGACTCTGCTCCTGCATTTGTAATAGCATTAAACAATGTAGATTTTCCTACATTCGGCAATCCTGCGATTCCTAATTTCATAATAAATAAACATCCTCTCTAAAAAATTAAAATGTATCTATACTGTTTTTTATGGTATCGGCAAGTTCTTTTAGGAGATATGCTGTCAGTCCCCATATAATATCACCGTTATATTCATAAAAATAGGTAGTATATGTTCCTGTTCCAAAAGAATATTTTTGTTTGTTTGGAATTTTATCATAAGGAAAGGTATCAGGTCTTTGAATTGTGATTTTTCCTTCATATGATTTTGGTTTAGTGGCCGTTAAAAAAGAGACAGGTAAAAAAATCAATCTCTCCACTTCTTCTCTATTCGGTTGAAATTCAGATGATTCTGTCGTCGCAAGAAAAGAATACAGGACTTTTCCAAACGGTGGAGTCAAAATGACAAAATCTGAGAGAACGGAAATATACTTTTTGTCAATTCCTAACTCTTCCTCGGTTTCTCGAAGAGCAGACTCTAATCTGCTTGAATCAGATTGCTCTATTTTTCCGCCGGGAAATGAAATTTCTCCTGATTGCGGAATATTAGAAGAACGCTTTTCTAAAACAATATGATATTCATCCTGCCGCTTGACAAAGAGGATGAGGACAGCATACTCTTTTTGATGCATTCCAACAATTTTTGAATTATAATCTTGAAAGATAGAGAATAATTCATCTTTATTGTTCATAATCTCCTCCTCGGTAATTGTTCTAATGATTATATCATAGATTCTAAGATCCCACTTTTCAAATTTTTGTATCATTTTGGTAAGAATATTGAATATCTTACCTGTGAAAGCTCAATCTTTGTATTTTGATATGGTAATATGATATATCATAAGAGATTATATCATAAATTAAAAAAGAATAGGATATAAATATCATGTAATTTCAGTGAAGAGAAAGAGAACGAATTTTTGGGTATCCATTCAAAAAATAGACTATAAAAATTATATCTTTCCTTTACAGAATCTGTTAGAATGATGTTAAAACAGCAATAGGAGGTGCTCTTATGAAGAATAATTACAGTATTTTTTTACAAGGGTTTCGTTTCTTGAAAACAGTCAAACATTTACCTGATTTTTTGTTAGATGATGAGGTAAAGTGGTATAGAAAGTGTAAGGTAATACTATTGCTTTTTTTCATGGCGGCTTATTTGCTCAGCCCGATTGATTTGTTGTGGGACTTTTTATTTTTTGGATTGGGTTATGTAGAGGATATTTTTCTGATTCTTTTTCTTTTGGCATATGTCTGTGATGAGTTGGAACGGTATGCGGAACAAAAAAGTGTTGGAGAAAATCATGGAAATGCTTGTAATTTTAAAAATAAAAAAGACTGTGATATAATTGATGTGGAATTTATCACAAAGGATAAGGATACCAATTGAGACATGAGGTAATCTTTATTTCAATACTGTAAGAACACACAAAAAAATCGATAAAAACACAATCAATCATGTTAGAAATGATACTATGGATTTATGAGGTAGGGAGGAATTTATTTTGAAATATAAGAACAAGTATAATAAGGATTTGATGGAGTTTTTGGATGGAGGCGTTTCTCCTTATCATGCGGTAGAATCTATGAAGAAAAGATTGGAAAAGAGCGGTTATACAGGGTTGGATATCAAAGAGTCATGGTCCTTAAATCGCGGTGGCAAATATTATGTGGATTTGGGGACTACATTGATTGGATTTGCAATAGGAGAAAATGCGGATCGTTTTCGTATCTTAGGCTCCCATACAGACTCTCCGACATTTTTGATTAAACCAAATGCTGATATTCAGTTCAAAAATTATCAAAAATTAAACACGGAAACATATGGCGGACCTATTTTGAATACATGGCTTGACAGACCTCTTTCTGTTGCGGGAAGAGTTGATTTGAAAGGGGATTCTGTCTTTGAAACGAAGGCTGTATTGGTAGATTTTGAGGAACCGGTTGCGATTATTCCAAATGTTGCAATTCACCAAAATAGAATCGTAAATCAGGGATTAGAATTAAACAAACAGAAGGATATGTTACCAATTATCGGATTGTCCGGCAAAAAATTGGAAGAAGAGTATTTTTTGACTCAATTGTCCAAAAAAATTAACTGTAAGAAAGAAGATATTTTGTCTTATGAGTGCTATTTTTATCCTGTCGAAAAAGCATCATTTGTAGGGTTTTTAAAAGAAATGATCAGTTCCGGAAGATTGGACAATTTATCTATGTTCTATACAAATTTTGTTGCTTTGATGGAAACTGAAGCAAAGAACGCGGTAAATGTTGCAGTGGGTTTTGATAACGAAGAAGTAGGAAGCGGTTCTCGTTTGGGAGCAGGTTCTGTGTTGTTATCTACAGTGTTGGAAAGAATTGCTCAATCAATGGGAATAACAGGCGATGATTACTATGCAATGATACAAAAATCATTTATGATTTCTTGCGATATGGCACATGCCATTCATCCTAATACACCTGAAAAGACAGATGTTACCAATCATCCTAAGTTGAATGAAGGACCTGTTATTAAGACTAGTTTCAACAAAAAATATAGCAGTACAAGTTATTCTACCTCCGTGTTTATGCAGTTATGCAAAAAAGCGGGAGTGCCTTGTCAACAGTTTGTGAATCGCTCCGATCAGGCAGGAGGTTCTACCATCGGACCGATTTCCGCTCGTGAATTGGCAATCGAATCCGTAGATATCGGAAACCCAATGTTATCAATGCATTCAAGCAGGGAATTGATGGGTTCAAAAGATACAGAATACTTGGTTTTGGCATTGAAAGTATTTTTCCAAGAATAAAGAATAGTAGTAGTTAGTTGACATAGTTATTTTGGTAAGACAAGGCACATTTTAGAAGTTTGGAGTGTATATTTTGGCAAAGAAAAGAAATGCGGCAGAAAAAAAATCAAATATGAGAAAAAAGACAGGCAAGGAGCAACAAAAATTATCATTTTTTTCTAAACATAAAAAGAATACAAAAAAACAAGGAAAAAATGAAAATTTACTTGCAATCATCATGGTATTTGTGGGAATTTTCGTTTCTCTATCCTTGAATACAGCTTCCATGGGAATTGTAGGGAAAGGAATTCGCTTTTTGTTGTTGGGGATTTTTGGAAAAATAGCACTCCTTCTTTCAATCGGAATGATTGTTTTGGGTGCGGTAAAATTACTATATTATAATCGGTTTACTTTTCAAGACATTCCAACAGGACTGATTCCTTTACTGTTTTTGGATGTGAGTTTGTTTTATGCAAAAATTAATAATTTCATCCTTCCAAAGGGCGAGTATCGCTGGAGTAATGTGAGTAGGGTATTTACAGATTCAGCGGAGAATTTGGGAGTAGGAGTCATTCCATATTCGTTTTTATATCTATTTCATAGATTTTTAGGAGTATGGGGAACTACAATTTTTCTTCTGGCTTTGACCTTATTTATTGTATGGTTCTATTTTGGATTCGGACCGTTACAAATGATTGAAGAAACAGGCGGTGTAGTGAAAGGATTTCGTGCATTTTTTGAAATGATGAAAGAAAAAATAAGCAATTTAATTTTTGAAGAATTGCCTGATGAAGGCGATGATGAACAGAGTGCATTTTTGGAACAGGGAAATTTTGAAAAAAGCTTTGATTACAGTCAGTACGAAAATTATCAATTGAAACCGTTGACAAAGGAGAGTTATACGGAACAGGAAAAGCGTGAAAATATGTTTAAAGTTTTTTTTGGTAGAAATCATCAAACAGACTCTTCAGGGGAAGATTCATTTGAAAAAGAAGAAGATTCGGCTTATCAAGAAGAATCGGATGTTTTGGACAGAAGAGAAGTTTCTGATGATGACGTTCCGTCTAATTTTGAGTACAACAACTTGGAAGAAATCGTTTATCGAAAAGAGCGTGTTAGAAACAGTTCACAGGCTCAAGACGATAGTGAACCGATGGCGGTCAAAAAAGAAAATTCAGGAATTTCGATTATTACAGGAGAAGAACATGAAGAGCTCCAAAAAGAGTACATTCTTCCGCCGTATTGGTTATTGGACAGCCATACAAAATTGCAGAGAAAAAATTCTGATATTCAGCATAAAGCAAAGTTAGTAGAAGATACTTTGAAAATTTTTGCCGTAGAAGCAAGCGTAGTGAATGTTTCTTCCGGTCCGACCATTACAAGGTATGAGTTGCAACCGAAACCGGGAACAAAAGTTTCTAAGATATTAAGTTTATCAGACGATTTGTCACTTGCCTTAGCTGCACAATCGATTCGGATTGAAGCGCCGATTCCGGGAAAATCTCTGATTGGGATTGAGGTTTCTAATGAAGAAACGGAAATCGTAGGATTTAAAAGTGTGGTAACAGATGCACTATTTAGAAATGAATCATCCAAAGTTTCTTTTGTGCTCGGAAAAGATGTCGCTGGCAAAACAAAGATTTCTAATTTAGTAAAAATGCCACATTTATTGGTTGCGGGTTCAACAGGTTCCGGAAAAAGTGTATGTATCAACACTTTGATATGTAGTATTTTGTATCATGCAAAACCGGATGAAGTAAAGTTTATTATGATTGACCCTAAGATGGTCGAATTATCCGTTTACAACGGAATTCCTCATCTGATGATGCCTGTTGTTACCGATATGAAAAAAGCACCCTACGCTTTGAGTTGGGCAGTCGATGAGATGAATCGCAGATATAAAACATTTGCGGAAAATCGTGTAAAGGATATTGATGGATATAACAAAAAAATGCCGGAAGAAAAAATGCCAAGTATCGTTATCATTGTAGATGAGTTGGCTGATTTGATGTTGGTAAGTCCGAAAGAAGTAGAAGATTCCATCTGTCGATTGGCACAGATGGCAAGAGCTTGTGGAATTCATTTAGTGATTGCAACTCAAAGACCATCTGTAGATGTTATCACCGGTTTGATTAAAGCAAACATCCCTTCTCGAATCGCCTTTGCAGTATCCTCTCAAACAGATTCTCGTACGATATTGGATATCGGAGGAGCAGAGAAATTGTTGGGAAAAGGAGATATGCTCTACTATCCAATTGGAATGAGCAAACCGCTTAGAGTACAGGGGGCATTTATTTCAGAGCAGGAAGTGATAAATATTGCGTCTTTTATCAAGGAACAAAATGCACAATCCAAAGAAGAAGAGCAAGAACAGAAAGAGGATGTTGTTTCACAAATTCAAGAAAAGATGCAACAACAACTTCAAGAAGAGGAAGTGGATGACCTTTATCAAGATATTGTAGATTTTGCAATTGAAAACGGAAAAGTATCAACTTCTCTGATTCAAAGAAAATTCAGGATAGGGTATAACAGGGCATCTCGAATTATGGATTATATGGAAGAAAAGGGGATTGTAGCCGCAAGTGACGGTGTGAGACCAAGAAATGTATTGGTTGATGGAAGCGATACTTTGAGAGGAAATAATAATGGGGACGAATTGGAATAAAGTATTTATTACAACAATGGGATGTGCAAAAAATTGGGTTGATTCTGAGAATATGCTTGGAATTATGGAGTCTGAAGGTTTGACTCAAACTTTAGATGTTGAAGAAGCGGAGATAGGAATTGTCAACACATGTGGGTTTATTGACAGTGCTAAGGAAGAGTCTATACAGGAAATTTTGTCATTGGCACAGTATAAGGAAATAGGGAATTTGAAAAAGTTGATTGTTACCGGATGTTTGGCACAGAGATATTCCAAAGAGTTGATGGAAGAAATTCCTGAAATTGATTTTATTTTGGGAACAACAAGTTTTCCTCAAATTATGAGTGCAATCAAAATGACAGAATTGGGGAAACGGGACAGTTTGTTGGAAGATATCAATTTGAATTTATCAGAGAATATGGAAAGAACACAACTGACAGAAGAGTATTATGCCTATCTTAAAATAGCAGAGGGTTGTGATAATCTTTGTACCTACTGTATTATTCCGAAATTAAGAGGAAAGTATCGTAGCAGACAAAAAGAAGATATTGTGGAAGAGTCAAAAAAATTAGCAGAATCCGGAGTGAAAGAATTGATTGTGATTGCACAGGACACCACAAAATATGGGATAGATTTATATGGGAAAAAATCATTGGGAGAGTTGTTGAAAGAGCTGGACAATGTGAAAGGCTTGCATTGGATTCGTGTATTGTATTCTTATCCGGAAGACATTGATGATGAGTTTATTTTGGCAGTGAAGAACTCCAAAAAAATCATCCCTTATTTCGATATGCCGATTCAACATTGTTCAGATACAGTGCTCAAGAGAATGAATCGTCATACATCAAAGCAAGAATTGTATGATAAAGTGAATCAGATTCGAACACAGATACCGAATGCAGTTCTAAGAACAACTCTAATTACAGGATTTCCGGGAGAAACGAGAGAAGAGTTTGAAGAATTAAAACAATTTGTGCAAGAAGTTAAATTCGATAGGTTGGGAGTATTTGCATTTTCACAAGAAGAGGGAACACCTGCAGCAAAAATGAAAGATCAGATTGAAGAGCAAGAAAAAGAAAATCGTCGTGCTGAAATTATGAATATCCAACAGGCAGTTTCTTTTGAAAAAAACCAATCTTTCTTAAATCAAACAGTGGAAGTATTGATTGAAGAAGAAGTAGAGCAAGGAGTTTATGTGGGAAGAAGCAAAAGAGATATGGTGGAAATAGACGGAGTTGTCTATGTTCATACAGACAGAGAGCTGGAAATAGGATCATTTGTATCAGTAGAAATAGACGATTTTATGGAATATGATTTAATTGGGAGGGCAGTATCATGAATACACCAAACAAACTGACTGTTTTGAGACTATTATTGGTGCTGGTATTTTTTGTGGTGGCTTATTTTGAAAGAAGCAAAGAAGTGTATCTTTTTGCAACCGTTGTATATAGTGTTGCCTCTGCGACAGATTTTTTGGATGGATACCTTGCCAGAAAATATAATTTGGTAACAGATTTTGGAAAATTTATGGATCCGCTTGCTGACAAAGTATTGGTTGCAGCAGCCATGATTTTTTTGGTGCAAGTAGGAAGATTGCCTGCTTTTCTCGTTGTAGTAATTGTTGCAAGAGAATATGCAATCAGCATCTTAAGAGCCATTGCTTCCAGTCAGGGAACGGTGATTGCAGCAGCAAAGGGTGGAAAAATCAAGACAGTAACACAAATGATAGGAACAATTTTATTGTTGTTAAATATTACTATAATCGGTTTGCCGATAATGTATATTGCCTTAATTGCTACGATATACTCCGGTGGGGAATACATCTATAATAGTCGTCATTTAATTTCAGAAAAATAAAAAAAATCTTGTTTGTTTTTATAACAGACAAGATTTTTTTGTATAATTTGAATAATATTACAAAAAAATAAAAGCAATATCAATACAAAAATGAAAAAAGTTTTTCGTTTGACCCATCACAGATAAACACTCGCTCTTTCCAAAATACGGTGCAAGTTGCTCCGGCGATTCATAAGGATTTTGCACAAATGATTCAAAATGAAATCAATAACGAAAAATTCGAATATGAAGTGATTAAGGACAAGGATTCACTCAATAGAGTGAATCAAACAATTCAAATAGAGGGATTGGATAAACAGTTGTATTTGTTGGAATCTAAACTTGATGAGGGCAAACGCTTTACAAAAAATGATATTATTATCGGTGAGAGATTGATTCAAAAGTATATCAAGGTGGAAGACAGTGAAAAAGCAATGCAAGCAGTTGCTTTGACTGCTGAAGTAGGAACACAAGCTGGACAGATGGTACAGGCTATGTTTATGATGATAAAGCTAACTCCTGAAGGGCAATTGATGGCTTTGAATCGTATCGCACAAAAACTGACGAATGATTATGTAAAGCCGGAAGAAAGAGAAATTACTGTATCTATATCAAGGACACAGGATATTTTTTATAGAGAGAAAATTTCAATCAGAGTGAATACATATTATCGTTATTGTTAATTATTATTATTTTTGATTGACAAAAAGCTTGAATAGGAATAGAATAAATAACGAAAATAGGAATTATTCCTATTTTTATTTTTGAAAATATAGTTATCATAAAGGAGTAGGGAAATGAAAAGATTTTGGAATAAAGCACTTACAGTTGCTTTGATTACAACAATGGGACTATCTGTGTTTGCGGGTTGCGGAACAGCAGAAAAAACGGAACCAAACAATACAGAGGGGAAGAAATTACAGGTATATACCAGTTTTTACCCGATGTATGATTTTACAAGCAAAATTGCCGGTGACAAGGTAGATGTAATCAATTTAGTTCCTTCCGGTACTGAACCGCATGACTGGGAACCAAGTACAGAAGATATTGCAAATTTAGAAAAAGCTGATATGCTTATTTATAACGGTGCAGGTATGGAACATTGGGTAGAAGATGTGACAAAATCATTGAGTAATAAGGATATCGTGTTGGTAGAAGCGTCTGAAGGACTTGATTTGATGGAAGGGCATCATCACCACGATGATGAAGGTGAAGAAACACATGACCATGAAAGTGAAGAAGCGCATGAGCATGAGGGAGAAGATGCGACTGAACATGAACACAGTTTAGATCCTCATGTTTGGACAAGTATTAAAAATGCAAAGAAAGAAATGGAAAACATCAAAAATGCTTTGGTAAAGGCAGATGCAGCGAATGCTGAATATTATGAAGCTAACTTCAAAATGTATAGTGAAAAATTTGATGAGTTGGATAAAAAGTATGAAACGGAAATTGCAAAACTTCCAAATAAAAATATTGTAGTGTCTCATGAAGCGTTTGGGTATTTATGTAAAGAATATGGATTGACACAAGTAGGAATTGAAGGGTTATCTCCTGATTCTGAACCGAATCCAAAAAGAATGGCTGAGATAGTGGAATTTGTGGAAGAACACAATGTAAAAGTTATCTTTTTTGAAGAGTTGGTAAGCCCTAAAGTGGCAGAATCTGTTGCAAAAGAAACAGGGGCGACAACAGATGTATTAAATCCGATTGAAGGTCTTACAGAAGAGCAACTGAAAGAAGGAAATGATTATATTTCTATTATGGAACAAAATCTGAATTCCATTGTGAAAGCACTACAATAAGAAAGGTGTAGACGAGTGAACGAAATTATTTCTTTAGATAATGTCACATTTGGTTATGAAAAGGAAACAGTGTTGGAAAACCTGGATATGAAAATATATGAAGGAGATTTAATCGGCATCATGGGAGAAAATGGTGCCGGTAAAAGCACTTTGATTAAACTGGTCTTGGGGCAGTTGGAACCGTGGCATGGAAGCGTCATGATGAACGGAAAAAAAGTCAGCAAGTATGATGTGCAAAACGGAATCGGCTATGTTCCGCAAAGAGCTTCAGGTAAAAACTCTGGGTTTCCGGCAACGGCTGAAGAGATTGTTATGCTAAATCTCTTTCGGGACATAGGTTTCTTAAAAAGACCGAAAAAGCATCATTATCAAATGGTTCATAATGCATTAAGAATGGTAGAGATGGAAGAGTATGCAAATCGTTTGATTTACAAAATGTCCGGCGGACAACAACAGAGAGTAATGATAGCAAAGGCGTTGGTGAACAATCCGAATATTTTGTTGCTTGATGAACCGACAACGGGAATTGATAGAAAATCTACCGAACAGTTGATGCATTTGCTCCATCATATCAACTGTCACCATAAGATAACAATCGTTGTGATTAGCCATGATGTGTCTGTTTTGAAGAATGTTTCAAATCGTATATTTTTATTAGAGGATAAACGGGCAGTAGAAAGAAAAGGGGAATGGTAACATGGAAATGTTTCAATATGCATTTATGCAAAAAGCCTTTATTGTAGGAATTATGCTTTCTGTTATCATCCCATGTGTAGGTATTATTGTAATTCTCAGAAGGTTATCCATGATAGGAGATGCACTTTCACATGCGTCACTGGCAGGAGTAGCAACAGGGTTGATATTAAACTTCAATCCTGTGCTGGGTGCAATTGCAACAGCGGTTATTGGGGCATTAGGGATTGAATTTATCAGAAAAAAAATCCCTAAGTATTCCGAGATGTCTATTGCAATTATTATGTCAGGCGGAGTAGGGTTGGCAGCGATTCTCTCAGGATATGTAAAAAATTCTGCTAATTTTAACAGTTTTTTATTTGGTAGCATTGTTTCTATCAGTGACTTTGAGTTGTATTTTGTTATCGCTGTAAGCATCGCTGTATTTTGTTGCTTTTTATTGTTATATAAAGAATTGTTGCACATCGCATTCGATGAAGAAAGTGCAATTTTGGCAGGAGTTCCTGTTCGTTTTGTTACCTTTTTATTTACAATTTTGACAGGATTAACGATTTCTATTTCAGCCAGAATTGTAGGAGCATTGATTGTTTCTTCCATGATGGTAATTCCGGGTGCTTGTGCAATGGAATTTGCAAAGAGTTATAAACAAACGGTGATATATTCTATTTGTTTTGCAATATTCTTTCATGTTGTAGGACTGATTCTCGCTTATCAATTTGCGATGAAACCGGGTGGTACTATTGTATTGACAGGGATTTTGACACTGTTGTCAATCTTTGCAATCAAATATATTTTGAAAAAAACGACTACAAGATAAATAGGTATCATGATTGTCCAACGTTCTCAATTTTATGATTTAAAGTAATGCAATAGAACAGTATTGTAAAGATATTCTAACGAAATTTGTTGAATGGTTCAAAAAATAAAATGATTCTGTAATTCAAATAAAAGAGGGGGTGTCCCTCTTTTTCACATAGGATAAATTTAGGATAGTTTTGTGAAACGGCATACAAATATGATATGATTATGTAAAAATACAGGATATCTGTTTGTAAGATGCTATAAATGTATTCTGTAAAATGCTGAAACAATACATTTTTCTAATCGAAAATTATGGAAATGAAAGAGGCGATGTGCTATGAGCATAAAGTTGGTCAGAATAGGTGTTAATGACGCGGAAAAATTATGGACAATGCAAGTTCAAGCGTTTCAAAAATTATTGGACAAATATCAAGATTTAGAAACCAATCCGGCAAATGAAACAAAAGAAAAAATCAAGACGAAATTACTTCAAAAACAGACCTTCTTTTATTACATTTATGAGGGAAATGATATCGTTGGTGCGATTCGAGTAATTGATAAAAAAGATGGAAGCAGAAAGAGGGTAGCGCCGTTGTTTATCATGGAGAAGTTTCGTAATAAAGGTTTAGCACAAAAAGCTTTCTGCGAAATAGAAAGAATTCATGGTAAAGACAATTGGGAGCTTGATACAATCTTTCAAGAAAAAGGAAACTGCTATTTATATGAAAAATTAGGATATATTAGGATAGGAGAGATTGATAGAATAAACGATAGAATGGATATTGTTCACTATATAAAAAATTAGCAAACTTTCAGTTATCTAAGCAAATACCAAATGTAACATAGTATTCAAGGGACTGTAAATTAAAAAAATTTCTGTTTTTGGTTGTTCAAAACGAAAAAATAAAGGTCAGTTCAGAAGGTTTTCTGATATGAAGAAGGAATGGTATGACACCGTTGAATTTCAGAGATAAAAATTGACATTTGTGAGGGTGATAATATGTCAAAAGTAGGTACAGGCAATATAATAGAGGATAATAAAAATGCAACAAATCAAAGTTTTCTTTATTTTATGCATGAAGAAAATATATTTGATGAAAAGTCTTTTTCCGAGCTATACAACTATATCAATAAATTGGACAGCGTAAGTCTTGCTGAACTAAAGGACTTATATTTTATTCAAAATCAAATCATGAGACATCTTGTTTATCATTTTGATGAAGATGATTTTAGCAATATCAGTAATCTTCCGGCAACATACTGGAAGTATATTGATCTGTTAGATAATGCTATACAGAAGCTCCCTGTCATTTAGTTATAAACAGATTGATATATTGTATTATTTCGGTTCTAAAAAACAAGATTTGTTTATCTCAAATATTTTTTCATAACAACTGCCTTGCTTTTTTTATTTCCCCAGCTCAGGACTATCTCTTCTGCTTCCTCAAATCCATGTTTTTTCCAAAAAGAAACCAAATTTTTTTGGTAATCGTTCACAACATCAATTCGAATAGAATCCCTTTTATCTTGTATCATTTTTGATTCAAAGCAGGAATACAGACTGCTGCCTGTACCGTTTCCCTGTAAATCTTTTGATAACATAATCAGTGAAAGATATACCTCTTGTTCTAATTTATAGTCCAATATTCCTTGTATGGTTACATTTTCCTGATTTACGATTACAGAAGGACGAAAACCGAGTTTTCTCATAGTCGAGATTTCTTGTATCATAAATGTTTCATCTACTGATTTTACCCCTAAATGATGGAATAAAAATTGGTAGTTAGAATTATAAATATCGACTATAGCCTTTATATCCTTCTCCTGCACATCACGAATCATATATTTTGACATAGGTGTTTTCTCCTAAAACTTCAGTTTGTTTATCATATTTTTTCTTTATTGATAGGATTCAATCTCTTCCCTTTTCATACCGGTAAGTTCTGTTATCCATAATCCCACTATATCAGAAAGTACAGAATCACAGACATATTCATTTTCACCATCAATATATTTACAGGAAAATATCGGTTCCCTTGTTGCAGATTGATAAAACTTCATTGCAAATTCGTCCAATTTGTCAGGATGAAAAGGAAGTGATAGGGTTTCTGCAATTTTGCTGCGTGTTTTGTCCCAATCCTCATTTTTAGCAATGTAATTCTCTCTCGTTTTTGATAAATATCCTGCGCAAAAAGATTTTAGTAAAGCATGATTTTTATAAAGATACTTACAATTAAAATCAGAAATACATCCTGCATGGAGTAAGAATATCAGTAACTCCTCCAAGGTTTCTGCAACTCTTCCGACATCACCTTCACTACTGATAAA
Source organism: Filifactor alocis ATCC 35896 (assembly GCF_000163895.2). Lineage (NCBI taxonomy): Bacteria > Bacillati > Bacillota > Clostridia > Peptostreptococcales > Filifactoraceae > Filifactor > Filifactor alocis. Next base: position 649,391 of record NC_016630.1, on the reverse strand, counting down.
TCCTATGCTGTCATCTTCAAGAAACACAAATTCACCTCCACTTCCGTCTTGAGCGAATGCTTTGCACGGTATGGAGTAGATTTCATGATTGTTTGAAAATGCTACCTGTTGAATTTTGTCATAAAAATAAATATCACACTCACGCATGAGTAGGGTATTCAGTTCATTATTTTGTTGTATATGTTTGAGTAAATCCATTGTGTTTTCTCCTTTTACATAAGTTTATTATTGGTCAGTATTCAAAGATATTTTATTGCAATTATCAGTATCTGATATCAACTGCTTTTTATAATACATCCGGTTACAGTATATCATTTTTAAGATATTGTTTCTATCGTAAAAAACAGCATTTATTTTTATACTTAACCACTGGTTAAAGTTATCATAAAAAATTTACTTTTTTCAAGTTCCGGTATATCTTATTATCTTTTTCATAATCATACATTATTTCTACATTTTACAATAGTATTTAGTATGAATGGTATGTTACTTAAGTTGTTTGTACGATTTTTCGGAGAGTTTCTATGTTGCATTGTTATGAATTTGCTCATTTATCCTTTGGAAATTAGTAAAAAATATTTTTAGGCAAGGATATTTTTTGTCGGTATTCAGAAATTTTAAATTTATTTTGTGAAAAGAAGTTACTTCCGTTTCCTATTTACCTCAAAATTTGACGGAAAGACAGTTGGAAAAGTATGATTTCAGTATAATAATATCATATCTTTCGATGACTTATTTATCTGAAAAACAAAACGGGCATAAGGGAAGGATAATTGTTTTGAGGAAATGAGTTGTTTTTTGCAGTGTATTGGATAGATTGCATTCTGTAATATAGTTTAACAATCAATGATAAAATGCATGATATAACGGAATAAGAAACCTTCTTTATGATATTGTATGTAATTCCATTCTAATATATAATGGAAATGTAATTATGATGAGTATAACTGAGATAAAATAATAGTTTGAGGAGAAGAGTACGATGTTTAGTATGACAGGTTACGGTAGAGCAACAGCAGAAAATACACTTTGTTCTATCACAATAGAGATGAAGTCAATTAACAATCGATATTTGGATATCTATGTAAGAATGCCTAGACAAATTATGAGATTAGAAGAAAAAGTAAAGGATATGATAAAGCAGGAAATTCAGCGTGGAAAGTTGGATGTGTTCGTTACTTTGATATTGAAAGATGGTGTTGACAAGAAACTGACACTAAATAGAAGATTGGCAGAAGAGTATATAACGATTGCACGGGAAGTAGAAAATCGATTTTCTCTCAGTGGGGGAATCAGAACAATGGATTTGTTGAAATTTCCGGATGTGATTGCGGTTGCAGAGAATGAATTTGACGAACAGGAGATTTTGGAATTGTTGAATACAGCTACTCGTCAAGCGGTTTCGGAAATGGTTGAAATGAGAAAAAAAGAAGGTCAAGCTTTATCGAAAGATATTTCAGCCAGATGTAAGATTCTGTCAGAGAACATTCTTCATATTGAAAGTTTTGCAGATACTTTGGAAGAGGAATATCAAGAAAAGTTGATGGAGAAGATGACTGTTTTATTACAGAAGATGAGTCAAAATATTGATGAACAAAGAATCATACAAGAGGCGGCAATTTTGGCGGACAGAAGTTCTATTACGGAAGAAATCATTCGTTTTAAGAGCCATATTGCACAATTGCTTGACAGTTTAGAAAAATCGGAACCGATTGGCAGAAAGTTAGATTTTATTATTCAGGAGATGAATCGTGAAGTAAATACAATCGGCTCCAAATCGGACAAAATTAATATTTTAGATAAGGTTGTTATGTTAAAGAGTGAATTGGAAAAGATTAGGGAACAAGTACAAAATATAGAATAGCATGGAGTAGATTGATGAAGAAAAAAGGACTGTTGATTGTGCTTTCGGGACCATCCGGAAGCGGAAAAGGAACGATTTGTAAAAGGTTTTTGGAGAAAAATGAAAAAGTAGGACTTTCTATTTCGGCAACAACGAGAGCTCCAAGGGATGGAGAGGTAGACGGAACACATTATTTTTTTATAGATAAGCCCAAATTTGAAGAAATGATTGAGAAACAGGAACTTTTGGAATATGTTCATGTATTCGATAACTATTACGGCACTCCTAAAAAGTATGTGGAAGATAAAATTGAATCCGGAGATGATGTTATTTTAGAAATTGAGATTGAGGGAGCAATGAATATCAAAGCAAGTTATCCGGATGCAGTTCTTATTTTTGTATTGCCACCGACGATTGAAGAATTGAAGAGAAGAATTTGTAGTCGTGGAACAGAAACTATGGAGCAGATAGATAAGAGGTTAGATCGTTCCATTCGTGAAATCAGTGAAATTGAACAGTATTCATATTTTATTGTGAATGATGATTTGGAATACTCCGTAAAAGAGTTGGAAGCAATTGTTTTGGCAGAAAAAAACAGGGTTTCCAGATATACGAAACAGATTCATGAACTTTATCAAGATTATGAAAATGGGATGAAGGAATATTCGAAATAGAGATATGAAATACTTGAAGGAGAATGGATATGGAAAAAAATATTGTTGTGGGTGTGAGCGGAGGCATTGCAGCATATAAAGCTTGTGATGTGGTATCCAAGCTAAAAAAACAAGGCTTTAAGATAGATGTTATCATGACAAAGAATGCACAGGAATTTGTCTCGCCTTTGACGTTTCAGACATTGAGTAATCAAACGGTGGTGACGGACATGTTTGAAACACCTTCCGATTGGAATGTGGAGCATATTGAATTAGCAAAAAAAGCAGATGTGTTTGTGATTGTGCCTGCTACTGCTAATATTATAGGAAAAATTGCTAACGGCATAGCGGATGATATGATTACTACCACGATTATGGCAACTGAAGCGAAAAAAGTAATTGTACCTGCTATGAATACAAAGATGTATCACAATCCGATTGTTCAAGAGAACATTTTGAAATTGAAAAGACATGGATATTATTTTATTGAACCGGTTTCAGGATTATTGGCTTGCGGAGATACGGGAAAAGGTAAAATGGAAGATCCTACGGTGATTGTAGAGGAATTGTGTTTGATAGCAAATCAAACGAAAGAGATGGCCGGCTGTAAAGTTACCGTTACAGCGGGAGCAACGACAGAAGATATCGATCCGGTCAGATATCTTACAAATCGTTCTACCGGTAAAATGGGATATGCGATTGCAGAGCAAGCTATTCTAAAGGGTGCAACAGTTGTTTTAATTTCAGGAAAAACAAATTTAAAACCACCGCGAGGACTGTCGAAGTTTATTGAAGTTCGTTCTGCGGAAGAGATGTACCAAGAGGTAAAACGAGAATTCTTTGATACGGATATCTTGATTAAAGCAGCAGCGGTAGCAGATTTTACACCGAAGGTTTTTGCTAAAAACAAAATCAAAAAGCAAGATGAAAATTTGGTAATTGATTTGAAACGTACAAAAGATATTGCCTTTGAGATGGGACAATTAAAGAAATCCAATCAGGTGATGGTGGGATTTGCAGCAGAAACAGAGAGTGTCTTAGAACATGCTGTTCAAAAATTAAAAAAGAAAAATTTGGATTTTATTGTGTCAAATGATTTAACGAAATCCGGAGCAGGGTTTGGAACAGATACAAATATTGTGAATTTTTTATTTCCGGACGGAGAAATTGAAAAATATGATTTGATGCAAAAAAAAGAAGTGGCAGATAGAATTTTGGAAAAAGCGCATACAATTTTGCAAAATAGAAAGTGATGGTTACAATGTTTGAATTTGAAAAACCAATTTTATATAAGGCAGTGATTCACACATTAAACAAATATCAGGCAGTTCCGACTTTTTCTACCTTTGAGATAGATAGAGAAGAAGAGATGACCTATGATTTTTTGTTGAAACATATTAACTCCTTGTACCATTCTCGTGAAATGAAATGGGCAAGGTTTCAGGAAGACAGTGTAGTAGATTGCATGATGACAGACTTAGATCAAAATTTAGACGCCTTTATGGAAGTAACAAAAGATATTTCAAGTTTGCTTCATCAGGTAATTTATGAAAATTCTTCCACATTACCTTCTTGTGATTTGGCATTTGTTTTGTTTGAAATGAGTGAATTGTTGTATTTTGGATGTTTTAAGTGGAATCATAAAAGATTTTTTGTTCGAGGAAAAGAGCAGACAAGAGATGGAAACATTTGGAAATTAGCTAATACAGAAGATTTGTACTTGGCGAATCGAACAAAGGTAGATGAAGGTTTTTTGATTCATTTGAAACATAAAGACATTGCCTTAATTGATCGAAAATACATCATCAATTCAGATGAAGTTCAACTTTTAGGAGATATGGTCCTAAAAAGTGATGCAGGGTTCTCTGAAAAAGAAAAATTTCAAGAATTCAAGGAAATTACAACAAATTTGGAAGATAAATTCGTTGGAGAAGATTTCAGTCAAAAAGCGCAGGTGAAAAAAGCGGTTTTAGACAGTGTGTTTGAAAAGGGAAGTGTCCATATCCCAACTGTTATTGAACAGGCTTTTGAAGAAAAGAGTGAACTGAAAAATATCTATGAAAATGCATTTCAAAAAGCAAATCTTTGGAATGAAGAGATTGTGATACCGGAAACAACATTAAAGAAAAACTATCAAAAACAACATATCATAACGGATGAAGGAATCGAAGTGAATATACCGGTACACTTAGTAAATGAAACAGACACGGTGGAGTTTGTTTTGGAGGAAAACGGAAAGTGGTCTATTGTGATAAAAAATATTGATATGATGAAAGAAAAATAAGAAACAGGAGGGACAGAAATGTTAGAGATTGGCGGGATTTTGTTAACGGAAGAGCAAATTCAAGAAAAGGTAAAAGAGTTGGCAAAACAGGTAGAAAAAGAGTTTGCAGGAGAGGAACTCTATGTGGTCGGAATATTGAAAGGTGCCTGTATTTTTGTGTCAGATTTGATAAGACATATTGATTTGGATGTGAAGATTGATTTTATGTCTTTATCAAGCTATGGGATGTCTTTAGAAAGCTCCGGAGTTGTGAAGATTATCAAAGACTTAGATATGGATGTTGAAGACAAAAATGTTTTGATTGTAGAGGATATTATTGATACCGGATTAACGATAGATTATTTAAAAAATTATCTTTATGCCAGAAAATGCAAAAAATTGAAGATTTGTACTTTGTTGGATAAACCGGAAGGTAGAAAATGCGATGTAAAAGCGGATTTTACAGGATTTCATTTGCCGGATGAATTTATTATAGGATATGGAATCGACTGCCAAGAAAGTTATAGAAATCTTCCGTACATTGCCTTTGTAAATCAAGATAAGTAAAGCCTTTGTAAATCAAGATAAGTAAATTTTCTTAACAAAAAATCGTATCGAAAGCGTCAGATTGTTTCGGTGATTTTTCCGTAAAAGATGCAAAAGAAAATATTACGTTTGGCAAAATTGTAAAATTTGGATTATAATGAGGTGTCGTAGAATACTTATAGGAATATGGACAATTTATTTTTCAAAAAAACAACATATTTTTTATATATTCTTATGATATTTTTATTATAATGGAGTATAAGGAAGAAAGGAGGGAATTTAGATGTTGAAAAAAATACTGTCTGTAGTTATCACTTTAATTGGGATTGCGTTGGGGTTAACATTGTTCTTTTTTTTGAAAAACGCTACTGATATATTTCCGAGTGGGGTAGTGGCAACAACTGTGTTGGCAATTA